>NZ_LT629736.1:1968750-2625000 GCF_900104945.1 Halopseudomonas xinjiangensis
CAGACACAGGGCAAGTTGGCCGATATTGGTCGAAGTGAGTAAGCGCAGCACAATAATAAGAGGACGTCATCGCAATGAAACGCCACATCCTTGCCATCGATCAGGGTACTACGAGTAGCCGGGCGATCGTTTTCGACGACCAGGCGCAGCCGATGGCCAGTGCCCAGGCGGAATTCCCGCAATACTTTCCGCACGATGGCTGGGTCGAGCACGACGGTGAAGAAATCTGGAATAGCACGCTTGCAGTGTGTCGACAGGCGCTCGAGCAAGCCAGACTGAACGCGTCAGATATTACTGCTATCGGCATAACCAACCAGCGCGAGACAACGCTGCTCTGGGACGCGAGCAGCGGCGAACTGGTCCACCGCGCCATCGTCTGGCAGGACCGGCGCACCGCGGAGTTCTGCAAGGAGCTCAGGGAAGCCGGTCACGAGTCCAGGGTAACCGAACGCACCGGGCTGCTGATCGATCCCTATTTCTCCGGCACCAAACTGCGCTGGCTGCTGGACAATGTCGAAGGCGCGCGGGAACGGGCCGAGCGTGGCGAACTGCGCTTCGGCACCGTGGATACCTTCCTGCTGTGGCGCCTGACTGGTGGCAAGGTGCATCGCACCGACGCGACCAATGCTTCACGCACGTTGCTCTTCAATATTCATACCCAGGACTGGGACGATGACATGCTCGCCCTGCTGGACATCCCACGCGGCGTGCTCCCGGAGATCATGGATTGTGCCGCTGACTTCGGCACCACCGATCCGGAACTGCTCGGCGGCCCGATTCCGGTAGCCGCCATGGCCGGTGATCAGCAGGCAGCACTGGTGGGGCAGGTCTGCTTCAAGCCGGGCATGGTCAAAAGCACCTACGGCACCGGTTGTTTCATGATCATGAATACCGGCGATGCTCCAGTGAGTTCAAGCAATCGGCTGCTGACCACTGTCGGCTACCGGCTGAATGGCAAGCCGACCTACGCACTGGAAGGCAGCATCTTCGTGGCCGGCGCGGCGATACAGTGGCTGCGTGACGGTCTCAAGCTGATCCAGCATGCCGGCGAGACCGAGGCACTGGCCGAGCAGACAGGCGAACAATGCGGCGTCTATCTGGTGCCCGCGTTCACCGGGCTCGGGGCACCTTACTGGGACCCAAAGGCGCGCGGCGCCATTTTTGGTCTGACGCGCGACACCGGAATCGGTGAAATCGTTACTGCCGGGCTGCAGTCGGTATGTTTCCAGACCCGCGATCTGCTTGATGCCATGACCAGCGACGGGGGCAATAGCACCGCCGCCCTGCGGGTGGACGGCGGCATGGTGGTGAACAACTGGGTGGTGCAGTCTTTGGCTAATATTCTCGGTGTGCAGGTGGACCGGCCCCGGATCACCGAAACCACTGCTTTGGGCGTCGCCTACCTTGCCGGGCTGCAAGTGGGAATCTTCGATTCCCTGGAAGCCATTACTCAGCGCTGGGAGCGCGAGCGTAGCTTCGATCCGGTCATGCCGGAACCCAAGCGTGAAGCCTTGTATCAGGGCTGGGTCGACGCAGTCAGACGAGTACGGGACTAATCGTGCCGCGGTTCGATTCCGGTTGAAAAAGAGCTCGGTGGCGCATCAGAAGCGACTGCTTCGAGCCGCCAGATCCACTTGGCTGCGCGGCTCAGGAGATACAGAAACAGCAGCGGCAGAACCATGGTTCGAAGCACGAACAGCGCCATGACGGTGACGACGTTCATCGATAGCTCTTCGAGGGTCTGCTGCATTTCCCTGTAGGCCTGCGGATCGCCGAGCCGGGCCATTTTCGCCCGCAGTCCGGTATCCGCTGCGCCGACGCCTGGCTGGTCGATCAACTCTATCTCGGTGGAGACCGAGCCCAGCACCGCCAGTTCGGCACGAGTCTGTTCGGCTATGTAGACCCGGTCGACCAGACCGTTGAGTGCGACCGCCAGAACCAGGGCGAAGCGCAGAAACATCAGCAACGCGAACGCCTTCATCAGCCAGTTGGTCCAGCCTGCCAAGCGCAGCAGAATGCTGACGACCAGCAATCCTGCGGACACGCTCAGCAGAATCTTGAACAGCGCGTCGGAGACGATATCCAGAAGGACCTTCTGAATCACCAGCGATCCGACGGCCAGCTTCATCACCGTGGAATACTGCTCGATCAGATCGTTGAACGGATCGAGCAGCTCGCCCAGCGTCACCTGCACGCCGGCAAACAGACTGAAGCTCAACGTGGTCGACTGCATGACGGATATCAGCGCATTCAGACCGCGCGCGGTGGCAAAGGCCAAACCGGCCTGGAGCAATGAGCCATCGACGTATTCCGAAGACTCGCTATCGAGCACGCCGAGCCAGGACAGGGCAACGCATAGCGCGATTACCGCCACCAACAACCAGCGCGTGCCAGGACGGCTCAGATCGATCATGCCTTTCACGCTGTACCCCGTTTGCGCCCGTCGTCATTCACCTGAGCGTACCCGCCGACCAGCCTGCAACGCAACGGCGAGCCTGATCAGCGCTTGGCCTGCACTGTCTCACTACCCTGCCATCCGCCGCCCAGAGCCTTGAACAGGGTGACTTCGCTGGTCAGCTGGCTGAGCCGGTCGACAATGAGCTGCTGCTGGGCGCCGAACAATTGCCGCTGCGCGTCGAGCAACACCAGATAGCTGTCGACGCCCGCGCGATAGCGTCGCTCGGCGATGCGGTAGTAGTTTTCACTGGTGGCCAGCAGGTCGCCCTGCGCCTGGACCTGCTGCACGTATGTCTCGCGCGCGGCCAGACCGTCGGCGACTTCCTGAAACGCGGTCTGAATGGCTCCTTCGTAGGCCGCGATGCGCATGTCCTTGCGGATCTCAGCCGCGTCCAGGCTGGCGGACAACCGACCGGCCGAAAACACTGGCAGGCTGATGCTGGGAGAAAAACTCCAGTAACCGGAGCCGCCATCGAACAAGCCTGACAGATCGGTGCTCGCGCTTCCGGCAGCACCCGTCAAGCCGATGCTCGGAAAGAATGCTGCCCTTGCTGCGCCAATGCTGGCGTTCGCCGCGCGCAATTGGTGTTCGGCCTCGAGCACGTCCGGACGATTGGCCAGCAGTTCGGAAGGCAGACCAACCGGCAGATTGGCCAGCAATGGCTCGTTCAGCACTCGTGACACCATGGCTCGCGCTGGCAGATCCTCGCCCAACAGGCGCACCAGGGCATTGCGGTCCTGCGAGACCAGACGCGTGTAATACGCCAGACTGCTGCGCGCCGTCTCCACAGCAATGCGGGCCTGGGTCAGCTCCAGAGTCGAGGCGACTCCGGCATCGAAGCTGCGCTGCGTAATACCGAGGCTCTTCTCATAGGTCTCCAGGGTCTCCCGCGTGACGTACAGCAGTGCCTGGTCCGCCTGCAGCGTCAGCCAGCTGTTGGCAACACCGGCAATCAAGCTGATCTGCACGCTGCGCCGGGCGGCATCGCTGGCAAGATATTCCTGCAAAGCCTGCTCGCTAAGACTCGCCAACCGGCCAAACAGATCCACTTCCCAGCTTATTCCAAGAGTTGCGCTGTATTGGCTGGATTCCGCTGCCCCGCCTGCCGGGTTAAGCGCGGCCGGCGTCCGGCTGCGGCTGCCTGCAGCGTCTGCACTCAGCTGCGGCGCCGCGGCGCTGCGCTGAACGCGATACAGCGCGCGAGTGGCCTCGGCATTCAATGCAGCGACACGCAGGTCTCGGTTGTTTTGCAAGGCAACTTCGATCAGCTCGCGCAGAACCGGATCGGCAAAAAAGGTCTGCCATTGCAGTTCGATCGGCAATCGGTTCGCGTCAACCGAACCGGCAGGTCCCGGCCAGGCAACTGCTACCGGTGCAGCTGGTTGCTGGTATTGCGGAGCCAGCGAACAGCCGCTGACCAGCGCCAGCACAGTCAGCGCCAACATGCTGTGTTTCATAGCGCGCCCTCCATCGGTTCGGCAGGCAGAATCGCGGCGGCCTTCTTTTTCTTGCTGCCGAACACCGATGAGACCATCACGAAGAACAACGGCACCCAGAAGATGGCGAGCACGGTTGCGGTGATCATGCCGCCAATCACGCCTGTACCGATGGCGTGCGAGCTGCCGGCGCCTGCACCACTGGCCAGGGCAAGCGGCACTACCCCCAATGTGAACGCCAGTGAAGTCATCACGATCGGGCGCAGCCGCATGCGGCAGGCTTGCACCGCGGCATCAAACAGACTCATGCCTTGCTCGTGCAGATCCTTGGCGAACTCGACGATCAGAATCGCATTCTTCGCCGTCAGGCCAACCGTGGTCAGCAGACCCACCTGGAAGAACACGTCGTTGGACAACCCGCGCCCCAGCGTAGCGAGCAGCGCGCCGATCACCCCAAGCGGCACGACCAGCATGACCACCAGCGGAATCGACCAACTCTCGTACAGCGCCGCAAGGCAGAGGAAGACCACCAGCAGCGACAACGCATAGAGCATCGGCGCCTGGTCGCCCGAGAGACGCTCTTCGAAGGACAACCCCGTCCAGGCGACCCCTACGCCTGGGGGCAGTTGCGCAGCTAGTTCCTCCACAGCAGCCATGGCATCACCGGTGCTGAAACCTGGCGCCGGCTCACCCATGATCTCCATCGATGGCAGACCGTTGAAACGGGACAGCTTTGGCGAGCCATATACCCATTCGCCGGAAGCAAACGCCGTCATCGGCACCATCTCGCCCTGGTCGTTACGTACGAACCACTTGTCCAGATCTTCAGGGTTCATCCTCGCGCTGGCTGCGCCTTGCAGATACACCCGCTTGACGCGGCCTCGATCGATGAAATCGTTCACGTACGCCGAGCCCCAGGCAATCGATTGAGTCTGGTTCACGTCGCTCAACGAAACACCGAGAACGCGCGCACGCTCGTCGTCGATCAACAGCTGATACTGCGGCTCGTCGTCCAATCCGTTGGGCCGCACCGCGGTCAGCGCCGGGTGCTGCGCAGCCATGCCGAGGAACTGGTTCCGCGCGGCCATCAGCGCATCGTGCCCGATGCCGGCATTGTCCTGCAGATACAGGTTGAAGCCGGACGCATTACCCAGTTCCATCACCGCAGGCGGCGCGAAAGCCATGACGCGGGCGTCGCGTAAGGTATCGAAGTAGCCTTGCGCACGCTCAGCGAGCGCAAACACGCTCTGCTCCGGGTCCGGACGCTCGTCCCACGGCTTGAGGCCGATGAAGGCCATACCGGAATTCTGTCCCCGACCGGCGAAGTTGAAGCCGGTAACGGTAAATACCGAATTGACCACGTCCCCTTCTTCTTCAAGCAGATAGACGCGCATCGCATCGACCACTCGCTGCGTGCGCTCCGCAGTCGAACCAGCCGGTGTCTGCACCTGCGCGAACAGCACGCCCTGGTCCTCGCCCGGCAGGAACGCCGAAGGAATGCGCGTGAACAGCACGACCATGACCGCGACGATAACCAGATACAGCAACACGAACGGCGTCTTGCGCTTGAGCATGCCTGCCACGCCGCTTTCGTAACGCGACACACCACGATTGAACGTACGGTTGAACCAGCCGAAAAAACCACGCTTTTCGTGATGATCACCCTTGGCGATCGGCTTGAGAATGGTCGCGCACAGCGCGGGCGTGAACACCAGAGCAACGAGCACCGACAGGGCCATGGCCGAGGCGATGGTGATCGCAAACTGCTTGTAGATGACCCCGGTCGAGCCGCCAAAGAAGGCCATCGGAACGAACACGGCGGAGAGGACCAAGCCGATCCCGACGAGCGCTCCCTGGATCTGTCCCATCGACTTGCGGGTCGCCTCGAGTGGTGACAGGCCTTCTTCGACCATTACCCGCTCGACGTTCTCCACCACGACGATGGCGTCGTCGACCAGCAAGCCGATCGCCAGCACCATGGCGAACATGGTCAGGATATTGATGGTGAAGCCAAAGGCGGCCAGCACACCAAAGGTGCCGAGCAGCACGACCGGCACCGCCAAGGTCGGGATAAGCGTAGCGCGGAAGTTCTGCAGGAACAGATACATCACCAGGAACACCAGCACCACTGCCTCCAGCAGTGTGTGCACTACACCCTCGATCGAGGCCGAGACCACCGGGGCTGTCTCGTAGGGATAAACCACCTCCATGCCCGCCGGAAAGAAGGGCTCGAGACGGGAAATGGTCTCCTTGACGGCCTCGGCGGTCTTCAGCGCATTGGCTCCTGTGGCCAGCTTCACTGCGATACCGGAAGCCGGCATGCCGTTGTACTGCGCGGAGATACTCGCCGACTGAGCGCCCAGCTCGACCTGCGCGACGTCCCCGAGACGCACCTGCGAGCCATCAGGATTGACTTTCAGCAGGATGGCGCTGAACTGCTCCGGGGTCTGCAGCCGTGTCTTCCCATTGATCGTCGCGCTGAGCTGCTGGCCCGGCAGCGCCGGCAGCCCCCCAAGCTGGCCGGACGAAATCTGCACGTTCTGCGCCCGGATAGCATCACTGACATCAACCGGGGTGAGCTGAAAGTCGTTCAGCTTAGCTGGGTCCAGCCAGACACGCATCGCATAGGGAGCGCCGAATACCTGGAAATCGCCCACCCCACTGGTTCGCGAGAGCGGGTCTTGGATGTTGGATACGATGTAGTCGGCGAGGTCGTCCCGGTTCATACTGCCGTCGGTCGATACCACACCGATCACCATCAGGAAGTTGCGCACGGCCTTGGTCACCCGGATACCCTGCTGCTGGACCTCCTGCGGTAACAACGGCGTAGCCAGCTGCAACTTGTTCTGCACCTGAACTTGGGCGATATCCGGATCGACCCCCTGGTTGAAGGTCACGGTGATGCTCATGCTGCCGTCAGCGTTGCTCTCCGAGGTGACGTAGCGCAAGCCGTCGATACCGTTGAGTTGCTGCTCGATCACCTGCACGACCGTGTCCTGCACCGTCTGCGCCGAAGCGCCAGGGTAATTGACCGAAATGCCGATAGCCGGGGGCGCGATGCTGGGATACTGGTTGACCGGAAGCTTGAGCAGCGAAAGGCCGCCTACGAGCATGATCACCAGGGCGATAACCCAGGCGAATACCGGTCGGTCAATGAAGAATCGTGACATGGAATCAACCTTCCTTCGCGGCAGTGGGCGCCGCGGCGGTTACGTTCTGTGCGGGTACCGCTTTCACCTGGGTGCCTGGCTGAACGAACTGCAGACCCTCGGTGACCAGCCGATCACCAGCCTGCAGGCCTTCGCTGACCAGCCAGCGACTACCCACGGTGCGGTCAACGGTCACCTGCCGCAGTTCGACCACATCGTCCTGATTCACCACCAGCGCCGTCGCGGTGCCACGAGGCGTGCGCGTAATCCCCTGCTGCGGCGCCAGAATGGCCTCGTCTCGCGTGCCGGCCACCAGCTGCGCACGGACGAACATGCCCGGCATCAGCACGCGGTCGGGATTGGGGAATACCGCGCGTAGCACCACTGACCCCGTACCGGCATCGACCGATACTTCAGAAAACTCAAGCTCCCCGGCATGACCGTAGGCACTCCCGTCTTCCAGCTCCAGCGTAACCCGAGCGGCGTTGTCGCCCGCGCGTTGCAGCCGTCCTTCATTGAGGTCACGACGCAGGGCGAGCAGGTCACGAGCCGGCTGTGTCACGTCAACGTAGATCGGGTCAATTTGCTGGATGGTTGCCATGGCGGTCGCCTGACCGATGCTGGCTAGCGATCCTTCGCTCGCGGCAGACCGGCCAATCCGGCCGGAAATCGGAGCAAGTACTCTGGTGTAGCGCAGGTCGATCTGTGCCCGCTCAAGACTTGCCTCGGCCTGCAGTTTCGCAGCCCGGGCTTCGTCATAGGCCTGGCGGCTGACTGCCTGTTCCTTGATCAACAGCTCATAGCGATCGGCCAGCGACTTGCTCGACAGCTGCTGTGCCTGGGCACTTTTCAGCGCTGATTGATAGACGGCGTCATCGACCTGATACAGCTGTTGCCCGGCGGCTACGTCGCTGCCTTCACGGAAAAGTCGCTTCTGGATGATGCCGTTCACCTGTGGGCGGACCTCGGCGACGCGGTACGCCGCGGTGCGGCCCGGGAGCTCGCTGGTCATGGTGAAAGGTTCGGCTTGCAGGGTCACCACGCCCACCACTGGCGGGCCTTGCTCTGCCGCCGGAGGACTCGCCTCACTCCGGCAGCCGCCCAGCCCCAGGGCAGCGGAAACGAAAAGCGGAACGAGCGCAGTCCGAGCGAAGATCGGCGACATAAACACCTCATGCATTTGAACGGTCCCGGCCATCAGCGGCCGACGATGCGCCAAATATACTTACGTTCATGCATGTTTGTAAATGACAAAGTGTCAGGGTATGATCCGGACTTCCCACCGGACGCTATGGCTCGTACGCTTGCGTCATAAAAACGTAAAGAGCACACCCATGGTTAGACGTACCAAAGAAGAGGCACTGGCGACTCGCAGCCAGATCATCGACGCAGCGGAGAAGTGCTTTCACAACAAGGGGCTGTCCCGCACTTCACTGGCTGATATAGCCAGCGCCGCCGGCGTCACCCGTGGCGCCATCTACTGGCACTTCCAGGACAAATCCGAACTGCTCGAGGCCTTGCTCGAGCGCGCCACAATGCCGTTGCAGCCACTGGAAGAAGCCAGTCTGAACAGGAACGAGGTGGACCCGCTGGCGCGCATGCGCGACCTGATCATCGAGATCTTTCGCGGCGTGGCCACCGACTCGGATATCCGCCGGATCAACGAGATTCTTTTGCACAAGTGCGAGTACACCGACGAGATGTGCGACCTGCGCAAACGCATGGTGTTGTTTCGTCGGAGCTGCGACGACAACATCGCCGCAGGGTTGACCAATGCCATCAGCAGGCAGCAGTTGCCGGCCGATCTCGATGTGCCGTTGGCGGCGCGCTGCGTACACAGCTTCATCGTGGGCACCATCGACCAGTGGCTGATGTGCCCGGGCCACGTGGACCTGGCGGCCCAGGCCGGTTCACTGGCCGACGCGGTGCTGGACATGGTCAGACTGAGCACTGCACTTCGGCGTAGCCAGTAGCACCAGAAATGCAGAATGCAGAAACGAAAAAGCCCGCATTTGGCGGGCTTTTTTTCGGCTTGCTGAAAGGACAGCACCCGGGAATGTGGTCGGAGCGACTGGAATCGAACCAGCGACCTTCTCGTCCCGAACGAGACGCGCTACCAGGCTGCGCTACGCTCCGTGGTGAGGCGGCATTTTACCGAAAAGACCGATCAGCACAAGGGTCTGCTTCAAAAATCTTCGGGTTTCCGCGGAGTTAAACGAGGCCGGTCCAGGGACCTTGCGCAACCCTGCGGCTTCACGACCCGGTATGCGTCTCGGCAGGCCAGTCGCCTGGTGTATTGGCGTTATGAAGTCGGGGGTCGTCCGGAGGAAGCTGGAGTACGCCGTGCGCCTCGCTCAACATCCAGCGCAAAGGACTACGCTGACCATTCGCCCAGGCTGCGGCCAGCGACGCTTGCGACGCGATGGGAATGACGCTGATCAAAGGTTGCCAGCTCTCCCCCGCCCTTATCAACCAGACCCGCTCGGGCTGGGAGCGCGCCCGGGCCACCAGTTCTTTCAGCAGCTCGACTGGTAGTTGTGGGACGTCACAGGGAATCACCAGCAGATGACTCGTCTGGCAGGTCGCCAATGCACTGACGATGCCTGCGAGGGGACCGGGGAACCCGGGATCGGCATCGTTCACCAGGGCGTCCCCCCACTGTCTATACTGATGTTCGTTACGATTGCAGCTGATCACTACCGGATAAGCCACATGCCGCAAGCGCAGAACAAGTTGTTCCGCTACGGGCCGGCCCTGCCAGTTCATGAGTCCCTTGTCGCGCCCGCCGAGCCGACTGCCCTGGCCGCCAGCAAGCAGCACGGCACTGAGCGTGAAGCTGTCTATCTCGGTCATTGCGTCCTCCGGTTCGCGCTGGCCATTGTGTTATAACACTGCCTGCTTTCTGCAGCCAAAGGATCCACTCGATGGCCCACAATACCGGCGACTTTTCGCCTCTCAACATCGCCGTTCTTACGGTCAGCGATACGCGCACTCGAGACACCGATACCTCCGGTCAACTGCTGGTCGACAGCATCAGCGAGGCCGAGCATCGAGTCGTGGACAGGCAACTGGAACCTGACGACATCTATCGAATCCGCGCCGTGGTATCGGCCTGGATCGCCGATTCCGACGTACAGGTGATACTGATCACCGGCGGCACTGGCTTCACCGGTCGCGATAGCACGCCCGAAGCGATAGCCCCGCTACTGGACAAGACCGTCGATGGTTTCGGCGAGTTGTTCCGCCATGTCTCCTGGGAGGAGATCGGCACGTCCACGTTGCAGTCGCGAGCGCTCGCAGGCCTGGCCAACCGCACGCTGGTGGTCTGCATGCCAGGCTCGACCGGTGCCTGCCGCACCGCCTGGAATCGCATCCTCAAGGAGCAGCTCGATAGCCGCACCCGCCCATGCAACTTCGTGCAGCACATCGCCCCGGCACCTGCCTGCGAGACCCGCTCATGAGCCTGATGCCGGTATCCGAAGCATTGCGCAAGCTGCTGCATAGCGCCGCTGGCGAACCGCCACGCCCTTGCGAGACTGTCGAGTTGGCCGCTGCACTGGGACGCGTACTCGCCGACCCGGTTATTGCCAGTGCCGATGTGCCGCCCTGGGACAACAGCGCCATGGACGGTTACGCACTGCACACGCGCGACCTCCCGCGAGCCATCGACAGCGGGCTGCCTATCAGCCAACGGATCACTGCCGGCATGGCGCCAGAGCCGCTGCAACCAGGCACATGCGCACGCATCTTCACCGGTGCCCCGCTTCCGGCCGGCGCCGACTGTGTCGAGATGCAAGAGAATATCCGCGAAGAAGACGGCACAGCGAGGTTCGCCCAGGCCCTGCGCCCGGGCCAGAACGTTCGACCGCGCGGGCAGGATCTGACCGCGGGCTCGGTAGTACTCGGCGCTGGACACGTCCTGCGACCTCAGGATCTCGGCCTAATCGCATCGGTCGGCATGGCCCGGGTGAAGGTTTGTCGCCCCTTGCGGGTGGCTGTGCTGTCGACCGGTAACGAACTGGTCGAGCCGGACCAACCTCTGGGTCCGGGACAAATATATAACAGCAACCGTTTTACCATCCGCGCGGCTCTGCAGCGGCTCGGCCAGGATGTCATCGATGCGGGGATTCTTCCGGACGACGCGCAGCAAACCCGTGAGTGCCTGGAGCAGCTGGCTAGCGATGTCGACGTGATCATTACGTCCGGCGGTGTGTCGGTCGGCGAAGCGGACTACCTCGGCCAGGTGTTGCGGGACGAGGGACAGGTCGATTTGTGGAAGCTGGCGATCAAGCCGGGCAAGCCCTTTACCCTGGGGCAGATCGCTGACAAACCGGTGCTCGGCCTGCCGGGTAATCCGGCCGCCTCACTGGTGACCTTCGTACTACTGGTCAAGCCGTATCTGTTAAGCAGAATGGGGGTCAAACGCACCACGCCGCTGGCGTTGCCGATCGCTGCGGATTTCACTTGGGACAAACCGGGCGGACGCGATGAATATGCCCGCGTACGAGTTGGCGAAGGGCGTTTGCAGCTGTGCGGTAGCCAGAGCTCCGGCATGCTGAGCACTGCCAGCCAGGCCGACGGCTTGGCGCTGATCCCGGCTGGCTCGATTGTCGAGGCCGGTCAACTGCTCGACTTCTATCCGTTCGAAGGGCTGTTCGACTGACCAGTTCGAACGGACAGGAGCCATCAGGCAGGCAATAAAAAACCGCGCCGGATCACTCTGGCGCGGTTTTATTCAAGCCGGATTACTGTTCGGTGGCAGTCGCCGACTTGATCATGGTCTGCAGCTCACCCGACTCGTGGAGTTCGAGGATGATGTCGCTGCCGCCTACCAGTTCGCCGTTGATCCACAGCTGCGGAAAGGTCGGCCAGTTCGCGTACTTGGGCAGATTGGTGCGGATGTCCGGGTTTTGCAGAATGTCCACATAGGCGAACTTTTCGCCGCTTGCCATCAACGCCTGAACAGCACGCGCAGAAAAACCGCACTGCGGAGCATTCGGGGCGCCTTTCATGTAGATCAGCACCGGGTTGTTGGCGATCTGTTCTTTGATGGTATCGATGATATCCATGACACTCCTCGTAAAGACGCGGTCCGGCAGGCCCGGAACGGAGCCTGCAAAAAGCCGATAGTGTACAACAAAGGTCGGGGCTATGCTGCCACCCGCTCTACTGTGACCCCATGGCGCTGCTGCTTTTGCGTCGCTGGAGCGGAAAACCGATGGTCGGTCGCCACCCCTCGCCTGAGGCCCGCTCGGACTAGCTTCCGACAATACTTGGCAAGCATTTGCCTTTTGCCGGATTTTACCGATAAGATCGGGCCTTCTCTTTTTTCGGACAAGCCTCACCGGGCCGTCAGGCCACGGTACGGCTCACTGTTTCCGGTCGTCAGCCGACCGAAGTAACCAGGTAGCATCATGACTGTACGGCATTTCCTTTCGTTGATGGACTGCTCCCCTACGGAGCTGACCAGCCTGCTCAAGCGGGGCATCGAGCTCAAATCTCTGCATCGCCAGGGCGTCGTTTACGAGCCGCTGAAAAACCGCGTGCTCGGGATGATCTTCGAAAAGGCCTCGACCCGTACCCGCGTTTCCTTCGAAGCCGGCATGATTCAGCTTGGCGGGCAGGCGATCTTCCTGTCGCCGCGCGATACCCAACTTGGTCGTGGCGAACCGGTCGATGATTGCGCACGGGTGCTCTCGAGCATGTGCGATGCGATGATGATCCGCACCTTCGCCCATGAGACCTTGGAAACCTTCGCCAGCTACTCCCAGGTCCCGGTAATCAATGGCCTGAGCGATGACCTGCATCCCTGCCAGCTGCTGGCCGACATGCAGACGTTCCTCGAACAGCGTGGTTCGATCCAGGGCAAGACAGTGGCATGGGTCGGTGATGGCAACAACATGTGCAATACCTTCGTCCAGGCTGCGGTCCAGTTCGACTTCCAGCTGCGTGTAGCCTGCCCCGAGGGTTACGAGCCGGACCATAAGTTTCTCGATCAGGCCGGCGATCGCGTGACTATCACACGGGACCCGCGCGAAGCGGTGGCTGGTGCGCATCTGGTCAATACCGACGTGTGGGCATCGATGGGCCAGGAAGACGAAGCCGAAGCACGCCTCAAGCGCTTCAAGCCCTACCAGGTCACACCTGAACTGCTCGACGCCGCAGACGAATCGGTACTGTTCATGCACTGCCTGCCTGCACACCGGGGCGAGGAAGTCGACGCTGACGTGATGAACGATCCCCGCTGCGTTGTCTGGGACCAGGCGGAAAACCGGCTGCATGCGCAGAAGGCTCTGGTGGAATTCCTCCTCGTCGATTAACGGAAGCGTGCATGGCCGATAACGGCATCATCCTCGAGCTCAATCGCCTGGGGTGCGGGTACGACGGGCACAAGGTCGTTTCCGATCTGAACATTCACTTGCGCGCCGGCGACATCGGCTGCCTGCTCGGTCCCTCGGGCTGCGGCAAGACCACGACATTGCGTGCAATCGCCGGCTTCGAGCCGATCAGCGACGGCGAGATCCGTCTGGATGGCGAGGTCATTTCGTCCCCCGCCCGTCGGCTCCCCCCGGAGCAGCGCCGCATCGGCATGGTGTTCCAGGATTACGCGCTGTTCCCGCACCTTTCGGTTCAGGACAATATCGCATTCGGAATCCATCGCGATCCAGCTCGCAAGCGGGTGGTGCAGGAACTCCTCGAGATGGTCAAACTCTCGCACTTCGGCAAGCGTTATCCGCACGAACTGTCAGGCGGTCAGCAGCAGCGCGTCGCGCTCGCCCGCGCTCTGGCACCCGACCCCAAACTGCTGCTGCTCGACGAACCCTTTTCCAACCTCGATGGTGAGCTACGCAGACGGCTGTCCAGCGAAGTACGGGACATACTCAAGCAACGCGGCACCAGCGCCCTGCTCGTCACCCATGACCAGAACGAGGCGTTTTCCGTTTCCGATCACGTTGGCGTGCTCAAGGACGGTCGCCTGCAGCAATGGGATACACCATACAATCTTTACCATGAACCGATCACACCATTCGTGGCCAGTTTCATCGGACAGGGCTATTTCATTCGCGGGCAGCTGCTGACACCGGATACCGTTCAGACCGAACTGGGCATCATCCGTGGCAACCGCGCCTACCAACTGCCTGCTGGCAGCGCAGTTGACGTCCTGTTGCGGCCAGACGATATCGTCGGTGATGAGGACAGCACCCTGCGCGGGACTGTGGTCGCCAAGACGTTCCTTGGCGCCGCCACGCTATACCGGCTTCAGTTGCCCACCGGAAGCGTGCTGGAGGCGATCTTTCCGAGTCACGCTGACCACGCGTTGGGCGACGCAGTCGGCATTCGCGTGGCGGCAGACCATTTGGTGATCTTCGCCGCCCAGGGCAGCGTCAACGTGCATGCTCAGCTACCGCTGGAGCAGGTTCTCGATCCCGGCTCGACCGACTCCATCTGATTGATGGGTCGGTCGAGCCGCGTAGGTCGGGCCGCCCAGGTCGGCTCGCACAGGCCGGGCCGCACGGCTCGGGGCTGGCGGTCTTATTCGGCAGGCGCGAAAAGAATCCGGCTTACCGTGTTATGCACCACCCTTGAGTGCTGATAATCGGTGTTCTGCATCATGCCCAGGGTGATGATCCGATTCTCCGGGTCGATCCACATCCAGGTTCCCTGAATACCCCACCACCAGTACGTGCCCTCCGGCAGGTAACCGGCCTTCTCGCTGTCGGTAACAACCGCGACGTTCAGACCGAAGCGGTTGCCCGGCGCCCAGTTCGGGCCGTCGACGCCCTCTGGGAGTTGATCGCTTCGCATCATCCGCACCGTTTCAGGTTTCAGCAGACGAACGCCATCGACTTCGCCTTCACCTAGCAGCATCCGCGCGAAACGCAGATAGTCGGTCATGCTCGAAACCAGTCCGCCGCCACCGTTGAGAAATTGCGGCTTGGTCAGGAAAGGCTCGTTCGGCATCGGCTGCAACCCGTTCTCGCTGGGCCGATAGCTCGTTGCGAGACGATCGACCTTGTCTTCTGGGACGTAGAAGTCAGTGTCGTTCATGGCCAGGGGCTGAAAAATGCGTTCCTTGAGGAACACATCGAATGGCTTGCCGGACAGAATCTCGACCAGGCGAGCCTGGATATCCACCGATACGCTGTAGTGCCATTGCGTACCGGGTTGCTGACGCAGCGGGATATCTTTGAGTTTCTGAATCATGTCCGCCAATGTCGAGTTCGGATCGAGCACCTCGGCTTCAACGTAAAGACTGTCAACCTGGGACTGGGAAAACCGACCGTAGGTGAAGCCACCGGTATGGGTCATCAACTCGCGGATGGTTACCGGGTGGTCGGCGGCTTCGGTCACGGGCCGCCCGTCAGGACCGTCGTCCTTGGCTACCTGCATGCCCTTGAATTCGGGAATGTATTGTTCGACCGGATCGTCCAGCTGGAACTTGCCCTCCTCGTACAACATGAGCAAAGCGGTACCGGTAATCGGCTTGGTCAGCGAGAAGATCTTGTACAGCGTGTCTTCGGTCAGTGATGCCTCGTCAGCCAGGTTTTTGTAACCGGTAAGCTGGCGGTGTACCACTTCGTCGTCATGGAAGATCAGTGTGTCGACGCCGGCCAGCTTGCCATCGGCAACCTGTTTCTGCATGGCCTGGTCCAGTTGCGCGAAGCGCTTCGCGTCGATGTGGGTGGCGGTCTCCGCCATGGCAATATGACTGACGAGCGCACCGGCGATCAGCAGGCAGCCCAGATGCAGCCGGTGAACGGCCGGGAATCGTGAACGGAGCATGTTTGTTCTCTGTTATTGTTGGGAGTCGCTACGATACTGGCTGATACGCCTTCGCGCCAGTCAACGGGAGGCCTGGCAGAAAAGGCTTGAAATGATCCGCTTGTAGTAATTCCACACCACAAGCCTATTCTGGACATCTCACGCTTTGGGGACCCCCCGGATGAATCGTCGAATATTTCTCACTGGGCTACTGGCAATACCTGCAGCGCCCATGATCAGCCGCATCAGCCTGGCTCAGCATCAGCCCGAGGAGACGTCAGTGAACGTGCGACCGCTGGATGTCCCGCATAGCTATTGGCGCGACAAAGTCAGTAGCGAGGCTTACGAAGTGCTCTTCGAAGAAGGCACCGAGCGCGCCGGCAGCAGCCCCCTGGATAAAATCTACCAGGACGGCACCTACGTCTGCGCCGCCTGTCACCTGCCGCTGTTCACCAGCGAGGCGAAGTTCGATAGCGGCACCGGCTGGCCCAGCTTTACCCAGCCCATCGAAGGTGCCATGGAACAGAAACAGGACTACCGGATGATCTGGCCGCGCACCGAATACCACTGCGCGCGTTGCGGCGGACACCAGGGACACGTATTCAACGACGGACCGCCACCGCGCGGCGAGCGCTGGTGCAACAACGGGGTAGCCCTGCGCTTCGTCCCCACAACTGACGCCCTGCCGGAGCTACGCGGATGACTCTGTTTCGCTGGACGGCCAGCGCAGCACTCGCCGCCATCGCTACGTTCGCCTCCGCCAATGATCCCCTGGGCAAAGGACCGGAAGGAACCGAAATGGCGGTGTTCGCTGGCGGTTGCTTCTGGTGTACCGAGGCAGACTTTGACAAGGTACCCGGCGTGGTCGATACCGTATCCGGCTACATCGGTGGCGAAGCCACGACGGCTACCTATGAGCAGGTTTCAGCGGGCGGTACCGAACACATCGAAGCGGTGGCCGTCTTCTATGACCCGGATGAGACCAGTTACGACACACTGGTAGAAGCCTTCTGGCCGACCATCGACCCACTGACGCCTAACGCACAGTTCTGTGATCGCGGTCGTCAATATCGAAGTGCATTGTTCTACGCGAACGAGGCGCAGCAGCGAACGCTTCAGGCTTCCGTGAGCGCACTCGGATCCTCTGGGCAATTCGATCAGCCGATCGTGACCGAATTGTTGCCGCGGACAGCGTTCTTTCCTGCCGAGGACTACCATCAGGACTACTACCAAAAGAATCCGATACGCTACAACTTCTATCGAAGCCGTTGCGGCAGGGACGCGCGTCTGGCTGAGCTGTGGGGCGAAGACCGCTAGCGAGCCATGGAAATCTGCGCAGCAAGGCTGGATAATGCCCGCCTCGATTTGTTGCCTCAGCGGACCATCACAATGAAGATTGCCAGCAATACCGTCGTTCAGTTTCACTATGCCGTTTCAGACGCCAACGGCGAGATCGAAAATTCCCGCCAGTACGAGCCCGTTCTGTATCTTCACGGCCAACCGGGATTACTCGACGGCCTGGTCTCCGCCATGGAAGGTCACGAAGCCGGCGATGTATTCAGCGTCAGCCTCAGCGCCGATGAGGCGTACGGCCCGAAGCAGGAAAATGCCATTCAGAAAGTCCAGGTCAAGCATCTGCAAGGTGCGAAGAAATGGAAGCCGGGAATGATCGCCGTGATCCAGACCGAGGAAGGCCCACGCCAGGTGACCGTGATCAAGGTCGGTCTGTCACAGGCAGAAGTGGACGCCAACCATCCTCTGGCTGGCCGCGACCTGACCTTCGACGTCGAGATTCTCGACGTACGCGAAGCCACCGAAGAAGAACTCGCCCATGGTCACGCCCACGGCGCCGGTGGCCACCACCACTAACGGTCAAGCTCCCGAGCCGCCGAACCCACCGCGAGGAATGGGGCCGGCGTAGCGGGTCAGAACGGCTGTACGGTTGGTCGCACCACGATTTCGTTTACATCCACTTCCGCAGGCTGGGCAATGACGTAGGCCATGGCACGAGCGATGGTTTCGGCGGGCAGTGCCGTCTTGTACGCCTCTTCCAGCCGCTTGAGCGTTGCCTCGTCGGATGTTCCGGCGGGCAGTTCGGTATCGATAGCGCCGGGAGATATCAGCGTACAGCGGATCGCTCCGGATTCCTGGCGCAGTCCTTCGGTAATCGCCTTCACCGCGAACTTGGTGCCGCTGTACACCGCTCCGCCGGGAGCCACTTTATGCGAAGCAACCGAGCCGACGTTTATTACATGGCCGCTCTGCTGTTTCTGGAAAACAGGCAGAACCGCGGCGATGCCGTTAAGAACGCCCTTGATGTTGATATCGATCATGCGCTCCCACTCATCGGTGCGCCCTTTCAATATCGAACCGACGGCCATCAGGCCGGCATTGTTGATAATCACGTCCACCCGTCCATAACGCTCGACTGCATGAGCCACCAGCGCTTCGACATCGCTCAGCCGCGTCACGTCGGTGGCGAGCATGCTCGCCGCCCCGCCATTTGCCTCGCTTCCTGCTGCGGTCAGCTCGGCGACGATTGCCTCGAGCCGCTCTACCCGCCGCGCACCGAGCACCACCTTCGCACCCAGAGCCGCCAGATGACGCGCAGTCGCTTCGCCAATGCCGCTACTGGCTCCGGTGATTACCACTACCTTGCCTGCAATGTTATCGCCCATACGCCTTTCCCCTTGTCATCCGCGCCAGAAAGCTGCCTCGATGCGGCTACGACCACGAGCGGGACTGGTAGTTACCAGCCCCGAGGGGGTCAAGCGTGCTCGCCAGCTAATTCCAGACGAGCGTTGCGTCGCAAGACCCATTGATGGATTCGTTCCTGGCGCTCCGAGGTGAGTGGATACTTCCAGGCGATGGCAAAGGCGGTCATGTACAACGCAACAGGTCCCAGAATGTACAGCACGCGCAACGCCAGGAGTTGCTGATCCGTGTGTACTGCTGCCTTCGCATCGAAGCCCACCATGGAAAGCAAGCCCAGCGAGAGCCCGAGTCCAATCGCCATTGCGAGCTTCTGGGCCATACCTGACATGGCGAAGAACAGGCCTGTCCTGTGTTCCTTGCTGCGAGCCGTATCGAGATCGACGATGTCGGCGAGCATGGACAGCGGCAGGAACTGGAATGCGGCGAAGCAGAAGCCCTTGATCGCGAACATGATCGCAAAGGGCACGAGCTGGCCGGCCTGCAGGAAGAACATGCCAAGAATGCTCGCGCTGGACACGCCGACCGCCACGCAGAAAGCCTTATGCTTGCCGATCTTGCGCCCGAGGATCAGCCAGAACGGTATGCCGAGAATGCCCACGCCGAAATACACCAAATACATCATGCCGATATGCGCCTGGATCTGCAGAACGTGTTGCATGAAGAAGACCGACAGCGCATTGCGGAAGGATTCCCCGGTGACGATGATCAGCAGCATGAGCATCATGCGCTTGAACGGACCGTTGTTCTTCAGCACGCGCAGGCCCTTCTTCCACTCGGTGCGCTGAACCGACTTCGGCGGCGCTTCCTTGACCATGGTTACGACCATGAACACGGTCAAGGGCAGCAGAATCAACAGCAGCCAGGCCATGGCGGCGAGAATCGGACCGTAGCCGATCCCCAGTTCACCGTCACGTCCAAGTAGCCAGACAGCGAAATTCATGACTGCGCCGTCGGTATCGCCGGCCTGATAACGCTTGCCAAGCGCCTGCACCAGAGCGGGAGCCAGCGCGGCCAGAAACAGCCCGACCAACACGAAACCCTCACGCGATGCGGTAACACGGCTACGTTGGTGGTACTCCGGTGACAACTCGGCGCCCCAGGCTCCATAGGGCAACGTCACCATCGTCCAGCCCAGATACATGATCATGGTCCACAGCAACAAGTGCCCGACGCCTACCCCGGCCGGCGGCATGAAAATCATCACCGTGCCCGCCAGCATCAAAGGCACGCCCATCAACAACCAGGGCTTGCGGCGGCCGATTCGAGTCTGCCAGCGATCACTGAGCGTACCGATCAGCGGATCGGTAATGACATCCGAGAACCGGGCGATGACCAGCACCATCGCCATCAACGCCATATTCAAGCCGACTTCCTGGGCGTAGAACGGCGGCAGATAGACGACCAGCGGGTAACCGATGATAGCCAGAGGCATGCCCACTGAACCGTGAACAAGAATGGTGGAGCGCTTAAGAACGCCGGACTGACTCATGCTTCTCTCCCGCTGAGAACCGTGCAAGCTCCCGTAGGGCCTGCCTTGTTGTATTTATCACGTCTCTTTTCAAGCTGGCACCGCACTGATGTCGGCGAGGTGCCAGTCGATTCTATTCCAGGGGCAAGGCTTTACAAGCGCCGTATCGAGCCATTCACACACCGTGTTACAGACGTGCGTCGCATCTCCTCGACGACGAATGCGTAAGCCAGAAGCCACGCGGCCTCCAGCAATTATCAAAGCAACGCATGTACACCATTCAGGACCATGATTCATGCTGGTGGCTTCTGTGCAGCCGATCACAATCAAAACCTTCAGCCTGGATGTGGGTTCGCTGAGCTTCGGTTATCATCGCGCCAACCGCGCCTGTCGCGCTGCGGCCGCCCGAAGGAGAACGACCATGAACCGGCATCGCTATGCAACCTTGTCCCTGATCCTGCTCACCGCGTTTGCAGGGGCCACCGTCCATGCTCAACCTCCCCGTGACAAGCCGGGCAAAGAACACGGGCACGGCGCCGCAGAGCATCGTGATGCGGATCACGACCGATCGCCATCAATCAGCGAGGCTGTTATCCGCGATGTGCTCCGCGATTACGGCGTGCACGATGCTTCGACTGACAAGTTGCCCCCTGGCATCCAGAAAAAGCTCCAGCGGGGCAAGCCATTGCCTCCGGGCATCGCTAAAAAGCTGGACCCACAGCTAGCCGACAGATTGCCGGACTATCCGGGCTACGAATGGCGCCAGGCAGGCCGCGATCTGATCCTGGTGGCGGTCACGACCGGTATCATCGAAGCGATTCTGGGCGAAGTTTTTTAAGCTGAAACGCTTTGACAACCATTCTCATTCCTACTACGATGCAGCCATAACGACGTTTTCCTGCGGGAGGCTGCATGTATATCTGTCTTTGCAAAGGCGTGACCGACCATCAGATTCGCGAAGCTATCGCCGAAGGCGCCTGCAGCATGCGCGACCTCCGCGCTGCCCTCGACGTCGCCAACCAGTGCGGCAAATGTGGGCGCGAGTGCAAGTCACTACTCAACGAGGGTCTGATGAATAATCAGGCAACTGGCATGGCCCAGCAATGGGTGGCTGCGTAAGCCACCCATTTCTTACTGATAATCGTTATTACTCCTTTCTCATCAGACACTTACCTGCCCGACCGTATTTGACAGTCGCCCACCTCGGGACCAAACTGACCGATTGAAAAGCGGACCTTGAGGATTGCAGTCATGAAAGGCGACAGAACGGTCATCCAGCACCTGAATACCATCCTCGGCAATGAGCTGGTTGCCATCAATCAATACTTTCTCCACGCACGCATGCTGCAGGACTGGGGTCTCGACAAGCTAGGCGACCACGAGTACCACGAGTCGATCGACGAGATGAAGCATGCGGATCTGCTTACCAAGCGCATCCTCTTTCTCGAAGGTCTGCCCAACCTTCAGGATCTGGGCAAGCTGCTCATTGGTGAAAACACGCGAGAAATCCTCGAATGTGACCTTAAGCTCGAGATGAAGGGTATTCCCGACCTGAAGGTGGCGATCGCTTACTGTGAAAGCGTCGGTGACTATGGCAGTCGCGAATTGCTGGAGAAGATCCTCGAGTCCGAAGAAGAGCACGTCGACTGGCTGGAAACACAGCTAAGCCTGATCGACAAGATCGGTCTGGAAAACTACCAGCAATCCCAGATGAGCTGATCCGTCCAGCGCGCCTTCCCGCTTTGCGCGGGAAGGCTTTTCTCTCTCAATTGAAACCCGTGATTCGCGTCAGCGGTGTCGCTTGCAGAACTGCGCGCCTCAGCACGTTGCCAGGATAGCTTCGAGCGCGTTGGCCGGATTGTCGGAGCGGGTAATCGGACGACCAATAACGAGGTAGGAGCTACCGTTCTCGATAGCCTGGGCGGGCGTCACGATGCGCTTCTGGTCGTCTGTGTTGGATTCCGCCGGTCGGATGCCCGGGGTCACCAGCAAAAAATCATCCCCCAACGCCCCACGCAACGCGCGCGCCTCGCGTGCCGAGCAGACCACGCCGTCCAGACCACTTTCCTGAGCGAGGCGTGCCAGCCGTTGTACCTGGACCATCGGCTCGATATCCAATCCGATCTCCTGCAAGTCGCTCTGCTCCAGGCTGGTCAATATCGTCACAGCAGTGAGCAGCGGTCGATTGCCCGGATAACGCTCGAGCATCTCCCGGCAGGCACCCATCATGCTGCGACCGCCACTGGCATGCACGTTGACCATCCAAACCCCTAGTTCAGCGGCGGCTTTCACCGCATTGGCAGTGGTGTTCGGTATGTCATGAAACTTGAGATCCAGGAAGACCTCGAAGCCCTTGTACTGCAGGCTCTCGACCACGGATGGGCCGCAGGCAGTGAACAGTTCCTTGCCGACCTTCACCCGACAGCGTTGCGGATTCAAACGGTCAGCTAGTGCGAGAGCCGACTCGGCATCGGGGTAATCCAGCGCGACGATAACGGGACTTTCAAACGGCATACTTCTTTCCTGTCTAAATGTGCTCCGGCTTGCCTGCCGGAACCGGGCCCGGCTTCAACGGCCGGATCGTGGACCACCCATGGCAGGTCGGGCATTGCCAGTGCAAACGCCGGCCGGAAAAGCCGCACGCCTGGCAACGAAAGTAATGCTTGTCCTGCAATAAACCTTCGACAACCTGACGCAGGATAAGCAGATTGTCTTTCCCTCGCGATCCAACCAGCCCGCTGTGTAGATCGATCAGGTAAAGCAGGCCGCGCAGGGAGGGCTGCTGCTGGAGACTCGCTACCACGTAGCGGCTCGCGTCGCTGACGCCATTCTCCCGTTGGTACTGGTCCGCTCGTGCCAGGACGGTTTCTACCTGAGCTGGTTGAGTGTTACGAATAACGTCATCCAGGTACGCATTCAGATCAAGCTCACCATTATCAGCGCAGCGTCTGGCAAGCGGCAAGACCTGCGGAACGAGATCACCGTCATGCTGCGCCAGCTGGCGCAGCCATCGAGCGACTTCGGCAGCATTGCCCTGCCCTTGCTCCAACTCAGCGAGCATGATCATGGCCCTGGGGCTCGACCGGTGCGCCGACAGCGCTTCCTGGAGATGACGTCGAGCCTGCTGAGTCTCGGCCCGCCGCAGCGCGCTCTCAGCCAACTCGCAATGATAATGAGCCAGCGTGACCGAAAATCCCGGTCGCTCTTTGACCAGGCGACGTCCCACCTCGACCGCGTTCGCCCAGTCGCGCTCTCGCTCATAGATTCTCACCAGATCAGCCAGTGCTTCGGCGCGCAAAGGCGACTTGGCATCAATCAATTCTTCCAAGAGGCGCTGCGCCCGGTTGTGCAAACCCACCGCAAGATAATCGCGCGCTAACTCGAACTGAACCCGGTCCCCTTGCTCCCGGGTAAGATTGGGCCTTGCGAGAAGGTTTTGATGGACCTTGATAGCGCGCTCGACATCGCCTCGCTGGCAAAACAACTTGCCGATCGCAATGTGCGTTTCCACGGTCTCGGGATTGACTTCAAGCGCACGGATGAACGTCTCGATCGCCTCGTCCGGCTGCTCATTAAGCAGATGGTTGAGTCCGATAAAATACTGACGATCCAGTGCGCTCCCGTGAGGTTGAAGCATAAAGCCAACCTTGATCGCTTCACGACGCCCCAGGAACCAGCCGATCGCCAGCGCAGCCAAGAACAGGCCGAAGAACAGCAGTTCCTGCATGGATCAGCCTTGTATTGCCTGAGTCCGCAGCTTGTCGATTTCTTTACGGTAGCGGTTCAGCTCGTTGTTCTGCGCCATCAATCGAAGCCGCAAACGCGTAGTGACCAGCCAGCCGACGAAAATACCCAGCAAACTACCGAGGATGAAGGCAACGATGATGAACAGCGAAAGAGGGAGAGCCGGAGATTGGGCTTCGAGGAATTGCAGAGTGACGTCGTTCTGGTTCTCAAGCATGAAATCCAGAGTCGCCAAAGCCACGATCAGAAGAACGATGATCAGCGCAGCGCGCTTGAACCAATGCATGCACACACTCCAATCCGTCAATTGATCTGGAGTATAGCGCAGCCGTACCGCAGCGTGTTACCGAGTCAGGCGTTTTCCAGCGACTCGTTGACCCGATCGCGCAGTTCCTTGCCCGGCTTGAAATGCGGGACATACTTGCCTTCGAGTTCCACAGCGTCCCCGGTCTTGGGATTCCTTCCGACACGCGGGGCGCGATAATGCAGCGAAAAGCTGCCGAACCCGCGAATTTCGATCCGTTCGCCGGTCGCCAGCGCCTGCGACATATGCTCGAGCATGGTCTTGATGGCCAGTTCGACATCCTTGGCCGACAACTGTCCCTGTTGTTCCACAATGCGCTCGATCAATTCCGACTTGGTCATGGTTTTTCCTTTTTTTTCAAGCGGCTAGATCCGTTTTGTTTGGTTTTACCATGCTTGACAGTCGCAAGCAACCAGGTTCAACCGAGAACACCCGGAGGATATCCACTCAACCGCTGCCTCGGCACCAGCGGGTTCGCTTGAGAGAGGCGCTTGTGCATTTTCGCCGGGCACAAAAAAGGGCGACCGAAGTCGCCCTTTTTTCTGGTTCACAAAGGCAGGAATCAGTTGCCCTTGTTCTCCATCTGCTGCTTGATCAGATCACCAATGGTGGTCGGACCAGCGGCTGCCATTTCCTGCTGACGCAGGCCCTGGATAGCTTCCTTCTCGTCTTCGACGTCCTTGGCCTTGATCGACAGGCTGATGACACGGCTCTTGCGGTCAACGCTGATGATCTTGGCTTCGACTTCGTCACCGACGTTCAGAGCGTTACGCGCGTCTTCGACACGGTCACGGCTGATTTCGGAGGCCTTCAGGGTGCCTTCGATGTCGTCACCCAGGGTGATCACAGCGCCCTTGGCATCGACTTCTTTGACGGTACCGGTAACGATGGTGCCTTTCTCGTTCAGCGACACGAAGTTGGAGAACGGATCGTCTTCCAGCTGCTTGACGCCCAGGGAGATGCGCTCACGCTCCGGATCGACAGACAGGATGACGGTTTCGATCTCGTCGCCCTTCTTGAAACGACGTACAGCTTCTTCGCCAGTTTCGTTCCAGGAGATATCGGACAGGTGAACCAGACCGTCGATGCCGCCGTCCAGGCCAATGAAGATACCGAAGTCGGTGATCGACTTGATCGAGCCGGAGATCTTGTCGCCCTTGTTGAACTTGCTGGAGAACTCTTCCCACGGGTTCATCTTGCACTGCTTGATGCCCAGGGAGATACGACGACGATCTTCGTCGATGTCCAGAACCATGACTTCCACTTCGTCGCCGACCTGAACGACCTTGGACGGGTGGATGTTCTTGTTGGTCCAATCCATTTCGGACACGTGTACCAGGCCTTCGACACCCTCTTCCAGCTCGGCGAAGCAGCCGTAGTCGGTGAGGTTGGTGACCTTGGCATTGACACGGGTGCCTTCCGGGTAACGACCGGTGATAGCGACCCATGGATCTTCGCCCAGCTGCTTCAGACCCAGCGATACGCGGTTACGCTCGCGATCGAACTTCAGGACCTTGACGTCGATCTCGTCACCAACGTTGACGATCTCGGAAGGATGCTTGATGCGCTTCCAGGCCATGTCGGTGATGTGCAGCAGGCCGTCTACGCCGCCCAGGTCGACGAACGCACCGTAATCGGTGAGGTTCTTGACGATACCTTTGACGACCTGACCTTCCTGCAGAGTTTCGAGCAGAGCTTCACGCTCGGCGCTGTTCTCGGCTTCGAGCACGGCGCGACGGGAAACGACAACGTTGTTGCGCTTCTGGTCGAGCTTGATGACCTTGAATTCGAGTTCCTTGCCTTCCAGGTGGGTGGTGTCGCGCACAGGGCGGACATCGACCAGCGAACCCGGCAGGAACGCGCGAATGGTGTTGACGTCGACGGTAAAGCCACCTTTGACCTTCCCGTTGATGACACCCTTGACGATTTCTTCTGCGGCGAAAGCTGCTTCGAGGACCTTCCAGGATTCGGCGCGCTTGGCCTTCTCACGGGAGAGCTTGGTTTCACCAAAACCGTCTTCGACGGCGTCCAGTGCAACATGTACCTCATCACCCACGTTGATGGTCAGTTCGCCCTGATCGTTCAGGAACTGCTCGCGTGGAATGACACCCTCGGATTTCAGGCCGGCGTGGACAGTGACCCAGTCAGAGTCGATGTCCACAACGATACCGGTGATGATGGAGCCCGGCTCCATATCAAGGGTTTTCAGGCTTTCTTCAAAAAGTTCGGCAAAGCTTTCGCTCATTTGGATTCCTGTAAAAAAGTAAAGAGGCAGCCACCGCCTGGCCGCTAAATCGCGCGCCCTGCAGCCAACTCGCCCGCCACGCTACCAGCTTGCGTGGGTTGATTATGCAAAACACCCCCGCCGGTGCGCTGGTTACCCGGTGGGGGACTACTTAGCCCAGCAGATCGCGCTTAAGCGCTTCTGCATGGACACGTTCTAGGACTTCTTCAATGCTCATGCTTGTCGAATCGATCAGGATGGCATCGGCAGCAGGCTTCAATGGAGCCACGCTGCGGTTCATGTCCCGCTCGTCTCGAGCAACAATCTCATCAAGAAGACTCGCCAGACTAGCAGGTTGCCCTTTTTGCAGCAACTGCTTGTGGCGCCGTTCGGCGCGTTCCTGGGAGCTTGCGGTCAGGAATACCTTCAATCCAGCATCGGCAAAGACCACGGTTCCCATGTCGCGCCCGTCGGCGACCAGACCCGGCGCTTCACGAAACGCACGCTGCCGTTCGAGCAGCGCGTCACGTACGGCCGGGAGAGCGGCAACCTGCGACGCGCCGGCACCCATCTCTTCCCCGCGGATGGCCCGGGTTACATCTTCTCCCTCGAGCACGATGTGCTGCTCATTGTCGTCGCCAGCAACGAACTGGACATCCAGATGAGCGGCCAGCCGCTTCAGAGTTTCTTCGTTGGTGTAGTCGACGCCATGATTGCGCGCAGCAAAGGCCAGCAGCCGATACAGCGCACCGGAGTCGAGCAGATTCCAGCCCAGGCGCCTGGCCAGCAGGCCGGCAATGGTGCCCTTCCCCGAGCCGCCAGGTCCGTCAATGGTGATGACTGGTATTGGCTGATCGTTCATGCGCCCTCCTCCATCCGCACCTTGATGCCGACCGACTGGGCAAGCCCCACGAAATCAGGGAACGATGTTGCGACATTGGCACAGTCGGTGATGATGATGTCACCCTTGGCGCGCAGCGAAGCCACGCTGAATGACATGGCGATACGATGATCTCCATGGCTGTCGACTTTCCCGCCGTGAATAGCCCCACCGTCGATGACGATGCCGTCGGCGGTCGGCTCGGCGCGCACGCCCAGCGCCTGCAAACCGTCAGCCATGACCTGAATGCGGTCCGATTCCTTGACCCGCAGCTCTTCCGCGCCCCGCAATACAGTGCGCCCTTCGGCACAGGCTGCGGCAACGAACAGCACTGGGAATTCGTCGATGGCCAGGGGAACCTGATCTACCGGGATGTCGATGCCCTTGAGCGGTGCGTACCGGATCCGCACATCGGCTACCGGCTCCCCACCCACTTCCCGTTCGTTCTGCAGGGTAAGGTCAGCGCCCATCGCGCGCAGAATATTGATCACACCGATCCGTGTGGGGTTGATTCCCACATGTTCCAGGACCAGGTCCGAACCTTCGGCGATGCTCGCCGCGACCATGAAAAACGCTGCAGAGGAAATATCGGCAGGTACGTCGATCTTGCACGCGGTGAGCTTGTGTCCCGGCTCTATGGTGACCGTCGAGCCATCAACGCGAACCGGGTAACCAAAACCGCGAAGCATCCGTTCGGTATGGTCGCGGGTCGGTGCAGGCTCGGTAACCGACGTGCTGCCGGCGGCATACAGGCCGGCCAACAGCAGGCATGACTTGACCTGCGCGCTGGCCATCGGCATGACGTAGTCCATGCCCATCAATTTATGGCCGCCCTTTATACGCAAGGGCGGACGACCCTCCGCCGCGGTGTCGATTTCCGCGCCCATCTCGCGTAGCGGCTTTGCTACGCGCGCCATCGGACGCTTCGAGAGCGACGTATCGCCGGACAGGGTCGTATCGAACGACTGCGCTGCCAGCAATCCCGACAACAGGCGCATGGAAGTACCCGAGTTCCCTACATACAGTGGGCCGGGCGGCGCCTGGAGACCATGCAGACCGACACCGCTGATGGTCACTCGGCCATGGTGCGGCCCTTCGATTACCACGCCCATGTCACGGAATGCCTGCAGCGTTGCCAGGCTGTCTTCACCCTCCAAGAACCCCTCTACCTCGGTGACGCCATCGGCCAGCGAGCCGAGCATGATCGATCGGTGGGAGATGGATTTGTCCCCGGGTACTCTGGCGGTGCCCTGCACTCGGCCACCGGGACTAGCGATGAAGCTGATCGATTGAGTCTGCATAGGTTCCATATAGGCCCTTCTGGCCAGTATCGTACTGAAATGTTCACGCGCCGACTTGGCTCGGGTAAACACGCCGAGCAAGGTATTGGCGTCTCGTTCGGCTACTGCCTCACGCAACCTGTCCAGATCGCGGGTGAACGCATCCAGGCTGCGCAATACGGCGTCGCGGTTGGCGAGAAACACGTCCCGCCACATCACCGGATCGCTGGCAGCAATACGTGTGAAGTCGCGAAATCCGCCTGCCGCGTAGCGGAATATTTCCATGTTTTCGCTGCGCGCCGCCAAGGTGTCGACCAGCGAGAACGCCAACAGATGCGGTAAATGACTTGTCGCTGCCAGGACTTCGTCATGGTCCGCAACGGTCATCGCCTCGACGTCGGCGTCGAGCGCCCGCCACAAGCGAGTGATGAGTGCGACAGCCTGTTCGCTGGTGTGTTCCAACGGCGTAAGAATCACTTTGTGTCGGGCGAACAGATCGCCCCGCGCGGCCTCGACGCCACTTTTCTCTGAGCCAGCGATCGGGTGACCGGGCACGAAGAGGGCCGGTACGTCGCCGAACGCTTCCTCGACTGCCCTGACCACGGCACCCTTGGTGCTGCCCACATCCGATACCACGGCCTGACCGAGGTCGAGCGACGCCAGTTCCGCAAGCACCGGCTCCATCGCCAGCACCGGCACGGCGAGCATGATCACATCGGCGTCGCGCACCGCCTCAGCGAGGCTATCGGTGACACGGTCGACCACACCCAACGGCACAGCCAGTCGCCGCGTCAGCGGATCAGGATCGCAACCGACTACCTCACCGCATAGCCCGCTCGCCCGCAGCCCCTTGGCGAAGGAGCCACCGATCAGGCCAAGTCCGACGACAGCAAGGCGACCGATTATGCTCTGGTGAGGTGACAGGTTATTTACGTCAGTCACTGGCGAGGACCTTGGTCAGTGCCTCGAGAAAGCGCTGATTCTCTCGCTTCAAACCGATCGTGACGCGCAGGTGGTTGGGCATTCCGTAGTTGGCGACGGGACGCACGATCACGCCTTCACGCAACAGAGCCTGGAATACCGGAGCAGCTTCCCGGCCCAGGTCCACCGCAACGAAGTTTCCGCGGGACAGGATCCAGCTGAGTCCCATGAGCTGGAGGCCTTCTTCGAGCTGCAACATGCCCTGCCGATTGGTCAGACGACTCTCGGCAAGATAGTTCACGTCGCCGAGCGTTGCGACCGCAGCGGCAAGCGCCAGGCTGTTGACGTTGAATGGCTGCCGGACCCGGTTCATGGCGTCAGCGATAGCGGGATTGGACATGGCATATCCGACCCGCAGCGCAGCCAGCCCATAAGCCTTTGAGAATGTGCGCGAGACCAGCAGATTCGGCCGACCGGACAGATAGTCCAGCCCATTGGGCATGTCGCTGTCTTCTACATACTCGGTATAGGCCTCGTCCAGTACGACGATGACCTCCTCCGGAACGCGCTCGAGGAAGGCTTCCAGTTCACCGCGGCCGATCCATGTGCCGGTCGGGTTATTCGGATTGGCAATGAAGACCAGCCGCGTCGCGGGGGTAATCGCCTCGGCCATCGCTTCGAGATCATGTCCCCAGTTTCTGGCAGGCACGACCACCGCCCTGGCGCCCACAGCCTGGGTGACGATCGGATAAACGGCAAACGCATGCTCGCTGAAAACCACCTCGTGCTGCGGCCCAACGAAGGCACGCGTGATCAGCTCGAGGATGTCATTGGAGCCGTTGCCAAGGGTAATCATCGCAGGCGACACGTCGAACCGTTCAGCCAGTGCCTGTTTGAGCGTGAAGCCGTTGCCGTCCGGATAGCGGGTTAGCTCCGGCAACGCAGACTGAATAGCCTGGATGGCCAGAGGACTCGGACCCAGGGGATTCTCATTGCTGGCAAGTTTGACGATATCGGCCGGATCAAGGCCAAGTTCGCGCGCCAGTTCTTCAACCGGCTTGCCAGGCACATAGGGTGACAGCTTCTGCACGCCCGGCTGGGCCAGGGCGAGGAAATCACAACTCATGACACGAGCCTCGAGCTTGAAGCTTCAAGCGCAAAGCGACCCGGGCTGCGCATGGCAGCGAATCGCCTCTCGCCTGAAGCTGCGTTTCAGAGTACTGCTTTCGGGTAAGAACCGAGAACCTTCAGCGCTACGGATTCGTCGTTGATCTTTTCCAGCACATCCTTGATCAACGGATCGGCGTGATGGCCGAAGAAATCGATGAAGAACACATACGTCCACTTGCCGCTGCGTGAAGGACGGGTCTCGATTCGCGACAGGTCGATGCCATTGGTATGAAATGGCTGCAACAATGAGTGCAAGGCGCCCGGCTTGTTGCGCATCGACACGATGATCGAGGTCTTGTCATCCCCCGTCGGCGGCACCGACTGGCTGCCGATGATGAGAAAGCGGGTGGAATTGTCGGGGCGGTCCTCGATCTTTTCTGCAATCTTGCTCAGACCGTAGAGTTCGCACGCCATATCGCCTGCGATGGCCGCCGAGTTCCATTCGCCCTTCACCCGCCGTGCAGCGTCTGCGTTGCTGCTGACAGCGACTCGTTCGACATTGGGGTAATGCGCGTCCAGCCACTTGCGACACTGGGCCAGCGACTGGGCGTGGGAATAAACGCGGGAAATCTTGTCGGTCTTGGTGTTCTCGCCGATGAGCAAGTGATGGTGAATACGTAGCTCGACTTCGCCACAGATCACCATGTCATGCTCGAGAAAACTGTCCAGCGTATGGTTTATCGCGCCTTCGGTGGAGTTCTCCACAGGCACCACGCCAAACTGCACGGCACCGGCCGCTACCTCGCGGAAGATCTCATCGATCGCAGCCATCGGCACGCTGATGACCGAATGGCCGAAGTGCTTGATGGCAGCCGCCTGGGTAAAGGTCCCTTCCGGGCCGAGATAGGCGACGCGCAGCGGCTCCTCCAGAGCCAGGCACGCCGACATGATCTCGCGGAACAGACGCGCCATTTCCTCGTTGTCCAGCGGCCCCTTGTTCAGCTCCATGATGTGCTTGAGCACCCAGGCTTCACGTTCGGGACGGTAGAACACCGGCTTGGTGCCTTCGGGCAGGGATTTCTGTTTGACGTGGGCGACCGTCTGAGCACAGGCGGCACGCTCGCTGATCAGCTCCATGATCTTCTCGTCGATCGAGTCGATGCGATTACGCAGAGCCTTGAGTTGAGCTTCGTCTGACATAGCGATCAACCGTGCTGCTTTTCGAATTCGGCCATGTATTCAATCAGCGCATCGACAGCGCTTTCCGGCACGGCGTTATAGACTGACGCACGCATACCGCCGACCGAACGATGGCCCTTGAGGTTGAGCAGCCCGCGCTGCTCTGCACCAGCGAGGAATGGCTTATCCAGACGATCGTCAGCCAGGCGGAACGGGATGTTCATCCAGGAGCGGTCGGCTATGTTGATCGGGTTGCTGTACAGCTCGCTGGAATCGATGGCTGCGTACAGCTTGCGCTGCTTGGCCTGATTGACCCGCTCCATCCCTTCCAGACCACCCTGCTCCTTCAACCATTGGAAAATCAGGCCGGAGAGATACCAGGCGAAGGTCGGAGGGGTGTTGTACATCGAACCATTTTTCGCCGCGACGCTATAGTCGAGCATGGTCGGGCAACTGGCGCGGGCGTTGCCGAGCAAGTCTTCCTGCACGATGACCACCACCAGTCCGCTGGGGCCGATGTTCTTCTGTGCGCCGGCGTAGATCAGACCAAACCTGGATACGTCCAGCGGACGCGAAAGGATGGTAGAGGACATGTCCGCGATCAGCGGCTTCTCGACATCAGGAATCCAGCCGAACTCCAGCCCGCCAATGGTTTCATTGGGTGTGTAATGAACGTAGGTGGCCTTCTCGGACAGCTGCCAGTCGTTCTGGCCGGGAATCGCGAAATAGTCCATCGACTTGGCCGAGGCGGCGACGTTGACGTGACCATACCGCGAGGCCTCCTCGATCGCTTTCGCCGACCAGATACCCGTGTCGATGTAGTCCGCGCTGCCATCTTCAGGCAACAGGTTCAGCGGAATCTGAGCGAACTGCTGGCTGGCACCACCCTGCAGAAACAGCACCTTGTAATCCGAGGGAATGGTGAGCAGGTCGCGCAGATCCTGTTCGGCGCGCTCGGCTATGCTGACGAATTCGTCGCTGCGATGGCTCATTTCCATCACCGACAGGCCCTTGCCCTGCCAGTCCAGCAGGTCCGCCTGGGCACGTTGCAAAACAGGCTCCGGCAAAGCCGCCGGACCCGCGCAGAAGTTGTACAGTCGGTTGCTCACGTCAGAGTTGCTCCTGGTCCTGATCATCGGCCGCAGGCGCATCGTCGCCCGCGTCGATCATGCCTTCATCGTCAAGTGCCGGCGCGCCTTCATCCAGCTCGCCAACCACTTCGATCACATCGCCCTCTTCAAGCTCGGACGGCTCCTGCACACGCTCAAGCCCAACCAGCTTCTCGCTGGGAGCCAGCTTGATCAGCGTGACGCCCTGCGTGTTTCGACCCATCACGCGGACCTCGGATACCCGGGTCCGGACCAGGGTCCCTTGATCGGAGATCAACATGATCTCTTCGTTCTCGAGGACCTGCGCTGCGCCGACCAGGTTGCCGTTACGCTCGTTGGTCATGACCGCGATGATGCCCTGGGTACCGCGGTTTTTCTTGGTGAACTCTTCCAATGGTGTGCGCTTGCCGAAGCCACGCTCGGTAGCCAGCAGGATCTCGCCCTGGTCGGCGACGATCAGCGACACCACCCGAGCCTCTTCAGCCAGGCGGATACCGCGCACGCCCGCGGCGGTACGACCCATGGAACGCACCTTCGCCTCGTCGAAGCGAGCCGCCTTGCCGTTGGATGCGAACAGCAGTACATCGCTGTTACCGTCGGTGAGTGCGACCTTGACCAACTCGTCACCATCGCTCAAGCGGATGGCGATCTTGCCCTTCTGCAGCTGGAACGCGAATTCCTTGAGCGGGGTCTTCTTCACCGTGCCGCAGGCAGTCGCCATGAACACGAACGGGCCTCGGGTCTTCTCGATCGGCGCGACGGTGTCATCAGCCTCTTCGCCTTCTACTTCAAGCACGACGGATGCGGCGTCGGTTTCGTCTCCGGCGGTACCTTCTTCTTCGGCCTGCTTGATCAGAGCGTCAATATCGACCGGCAGCATGGTCGTGATCCGCTCGCCTTCCGAAAGCGGCAACAGGTTGACCAGCGGTCGGCCGCGGGCGGTGCGCGAGGCTTCCGGAATCTCGTACGTCTTCAGCCAGTACACCTTACCCTTGCTGGAGAACAGCAGCAGCGTGGTGTGGCTGTTGGCAACCAGCAGGTGCGAAACGTAATCCTCGTCCTTGACGCCGGTTGCAGCCTTGCCTCGACCGCCGCGGCGCTGGGCCTGATAGTCGGCCAGGCGCTGGCTCTTGGCATAGCCGCCGTGAGAAATAGTGACAACGCGATCTTCTTCGGTGATCAAGTCAGCCAGAGTCAGATCGAGGCGTGAAGCGACAATTTCGGTACGACGTGCATCGCCATAATTGTTCCGGATCAACTCGAGCTCTTCGACGATCACTTCCATCAGCCGTTCCTGGCTGTTGAGGATGCGCAGCAGCTCGCCGATCTGAACCAGAATCTCTTGGTATTCGGTCAGTAGCTTTTCGTGCTCCAGACCGGTCAGGCGATGCAGACGCAGCTCAAGGATGGCCTGGGCCTGCTCGGGAGACAGGTAATACTTGCCTTCGCGCAGGCCGAACTGCTCATCCAGCCCGTCCGGACGGCAGGATTCGGCACCAGCGCGCTCGACCATCTCGACCACCGCACCCGGCTCCCAGGCGTGGGCGATCAGCCGTTCCTTGGCTTCGGCGGGAGTGGGCGACTGCTTGATCAGCTCGATCACCGGATCAATATTCGACAGCGCGACCGCCTGACCTTCCAGGATATGGCCACGTTCGCGCGCCTTGCGCAGCTCGTAAACGGTACGACGCGTGACGACTTCGCGACGATGACGGATGAAAGCGTCGAGCAGTTCTTTCAGATTGAGAATCTTCGGCTGACCGTCAAGCAGCCCGACGATATTGATGCCGAACACGTTCTGCATCTGCGTCTGGGCGTACAGGTTGTTCAGCACCACCTCGGCCACTTCGCCGCGGCGCAGCTCGATCACGACCCGCATGCCGTCCTTGTCGGACTCGTCACGCAATTCGCTGATGCCTTCGAGCTTCTTCTCCTTGACCAGCTCGGCGATCTTTTCGATCAGGCGCGCCTTGTTCAGCTGGTAAGGCAGTTCGCTGATGATGATCTGCTGACGGCCGCCGACTTTGTCGATGTCTTCGATGGCACAGCGGGCGCGGACATAAATACGGCCGCGACCGGTCTTGTACGCCTCGACGATGCCTGCACGGCCGTTGATGATGCCCGCGGTGGGGAAATCCGGGCCGGGGATATGTTCCATCAGTTCGTCGATGGTCATGTCCGGATTCTTGATCAGCGCCAGACAGCCACTGATGACCTCGGTCAGATTGTGCGGCGGAATGTTCGTCGCCATACCCACGGCGATACCGCTGGAACCGTTGATCAGCAGGTTCGGGACCTTGGTCGGCAGTACCGCAGGAATCTGCTCGGTGCCGTCGTAGTTGGGCACCCAGTCGACCGTTTCCTTGTCCAGATCGGCAAGCAGCTCATGGGCGAGCTTGGTCATGCGAATTTCGGTGTAACGCATCGCTGCGGCGTTATCACCATCGACCGAACCGAAGTTGCCCTGACCATCTACCAGCAGATAACGCAGGGAGAAGGGCTGGGCCATGCGCACGATGGTGTCATACACCGCCGAGTCGCCGTGGGGGTGATACTTACCGATCACGTCGCCGACGACACGGGCCGACTTCTTGTACGGCTTGTTCCAGTCGTTGTTCAACTCGCTCATGGCGAACAGGACGCGACGGTGAACCGGCTTCAGGCCGTCACGCACATCCGGCAGCGCGCGCCCGACGATGACGCTCATGGCGTAGTCGAGGTACGACTGCTTCAGTTCATCTTCGATATTGACTGGAAGGATTTCTTTGGCCAGTTCACCCATGAAACGGCATTCCTTTTATTGTCGGCAACCTGACGCTGCCCATAGCGATTGTGCGGCGCATGCGACCCCTCGGGAGGGGTCCGGTCAAAGCGGGAAATGATACCACACAGAGTGCCGCGGAGGGAGCCGCATGACAGGTGGAAGCGTAGCTCCCGCGGCACCGGAAACGCCCGCAGGATGCGCTCAGTGGAGGTGCCGATGACTCATCAGATCGGCAATCTTGCCCGCGTCGGGCCGCTCGACGACGCCCTTCTCGGTGACGATGGCGTCCACCAGGTCAGCCGGCGTGACATCGAAGCCGCAATTGAACGCCGGCACGCCCGCATCCAGACGTCGATTACCGACGATCAGCAGTTCGTCTGGATCGCCCTCTTCGAGCGGTGCATCGTCACCTACCTCGAGGGCCAGGTCGATGGTGGAGCTCGGCGCCACGACCATGAAGCGCAATCCATGATGCATGGCGAGAATCGAGAGCGCGTAGGTACCCATCCGCGAAATAACGTCGCCGTTGGCGGCAATGCGCTCGGCTCCGACGATGACCCAGGTGATGTCCATGGTCTTCATCAGATGCCCTGCGGCGGAATCGACGTTGAGTACCGCCGGGATACCTTCCCGAGCGAGCTCCCACGCAGTCAGGCGCGCGCCCTGCAGCCCCGGGCGGGTCTCGTCGATATAGACACGCTCCACCAGTCCGGCGTCATGGGCTGCCCGCACGACGCCGAGCGCCGTGCCGTAACCGCTGGAAGCGAGGGCACCAGCGTTGCAGTGGGTCAGCAAGCGTTGCCGCGTCTTGTGATGTCGACGGATCAGCTGCATGCCCAGCTTGCCCATGGTGCGGTTGGCTTCCAGGTCACTCTCGTGGATGGATATCGCCGCCCGGGCCAGTTCCTCGACCACATCCGCGCCAGCCTGCAGACGCTGCAAGCGCTCACGCATCATGCGCAGCGCCCAGGCAAGATTCATCGCCGTCGGACGGGTCGCTTCGAGCAGGGCGAAATCCGCCTCGAGCGCCTTGACCCAGTCATCTGACTGGCCCAGACGCCGAGCCGAAAGCGCAATGCCGTAGGCTGCCGAGATACCAATCGCCGGCGCGCCGTGCACAGCCATGCTGCGGATCGCCTGGGCGACCTCGCCAGCGTCGGAGCAGTCGATATAGCTTTCCTCACCCGGGAGCAGACGTTGATCGAGCAGGCGCAGACTGTCGCCACGCCATTCGATGGCCCGTACCTGAGGTTCCGCGACGGGCTGTTGTTGAGGCTGCATACCGAACTCCAAAAGCAAACCGCCAGTATACCGATCCTGACCGCCGCCGTAATGAAATGTCACTGCATGCCAGCTGGGCCGGGGTTATACTGGCCGGCTATGAAACAGAGCGAATTGCCGATGACACCGCTACCCGACCGGATCGATCTGCTGATCGAGGCACGCTGGATCGTGCCAGTCGTGCCTTCCGGAATCATCCTTGAAGACCATTGCCTGGCGATCCATCAGGGTCGCATCGTAGCGCTGCTCAGCCAAGCCAACGCCGCTGACGTCCAAGCGCGCGAACGCGTGCAGCTGGGCGAGCAGGTACTGATCCCCGGTTTGGTAAACGCGCATACCCATGCCGCCATGTCGCTGTTTCGTGGTCTGGCTGATGATCTGCCGCTGATGAGCTGGCTGAACGACCATATCTGGCCAGCCGAAGCGCGTTGGGTAAATGAAGCATTCGTGCGCTGCGGCACGTCACTGGCGATTGCCGAGATGCTGCGCGGCGGGACGACCTGCTTCGCGGATATGTACTTCTATCCGGAAGTGACCGCGCGCGTGGCCATGGAATCCGGCATCCGCGCCCAGGTGGCTTTCCCGATCATCGACAACCCCATTCCCGGAGCGAAGGACAGCGCCGAAGCGATCAGTAAAGGGCTGCGGTTGCACGACGAGGTAAAACACAACCCCTTGGTACAGGTGGCCTTCGGACCGCATGCGCCTTATACCGTCGGCGACGAGGTTCTCAACCGCATCCGTACTCTGGCCGACGAGCTGGATCTGCCGATTCAGATGCACATCCATGAGACGGCCTTCGAGGTCGAAGAAGCAGTTCGCCAGACTGGGCTGCGGCCGTTGCAGCGTCTAGACCAGCTCAATCTGGTTACGCCGCGCCTGCAAGCGGTCCACATGACCCAGGTCAACGATCTCGATCGGACCATGCTGGGAGAATTGGGCGTTAGCGTGATTCATTGCCCGGAGTCTAACCTGAAACTCGGCAGCGGCTTCTGTCCCGTGCAGGATTTGCTGGACGCCGGCGTGAACGTCGCCCTCGGCACCGATGGCGCAGCCAGCAACAATGATCTGGACATGTTTGGAGAAATGCGTACCGCGGCGTTACTCGCCAAAGGCCTCACCGGCAAGCCTACCGCGGTGGATGCCCACACCGCGCTGCACATGGCTACGCTGGGCGGAGCTCGCGCTCTGTGTCTGGGCGACGAAATCGGTTCACTGGAGCCGGGAAAGTCGGCCGATCTAGTGGCGGTCGACTTGTCTGGCGTCGCTCAACAACCGGTGTACAACCCGCTATCGCAGATTCTCTACAGCACCTCGGCAGCTCAGGTGTCACATGTATGGGTGGCCGGCAAGGCCAGGGTCAGGAACAGTCAACTGCTCGGCATGGATTTGCCGGGCATTCTCGCCGAGGCCCGCGCATGGGCGCGAGACATCAAGCAAGGGGATCAGCATGACGATTAACGTCGACCGGGCGGAGATAGCCAAGTTCGAGGCATTGGCCAGCCGCTGGTGGGACCGCAACAGCGAATTCAAACCGTTGCACGAGATCAACCCTCTACGCACGAACTGGATCGACCAGCGTGCCCCTCTGGCCGGCAAGGAGGTCCTGGACATCGGCTGTGGCGGCGGCATTCTGGCCGAAGCGATGGCACTGCGTGGCGCAAAGGTTACCGGGATAGACATGGGCGAAGCGCCGCTTGCGGTCGCCCGGCTGCATCAGCTGGAATCCGGAGTTGACGTCGAATACATACAGACTACCGCCGAAGCCTTTGCCGCCCTGCATCCTGCGCGATATGACGTGGTCACCTGCCTGGAAATGCTCGAGCATGTTCCCGATCCCTCATCGGTCATCGCTGCCTGCGCCAAGCTGGTCAAACCGGGCGGACACGTCTTCTTCTCCACGATCAACCGCAATCCCAAGGCGTTTCTCTTCGCCATCGTCGGTGCCGAATATGTCCTGCGCATGCTACCGCGCGGCACCCACGAGTTCGCCAAATTCATCCGCCCGGCCGAACTCGGCGCCTGGAGTCGTGATGCAGGCCTGGCACTGCAGGACGTCACGGGACTGACGTACAACCCGCTGACCCGTCAGTACAAGCTGGGCCCCGACGTGGACGTGAACTACATGATCCACTGCCAGCGCGGAGCCTGAGCATGCTGACAAGCGTCCTGTTTGACCTGGACGGCACCCTGCTCGACACCGCTGGCGATTTCATGGAAATCATCCAGGCGATGCGTGCCGACCGCGGCCTCGCTGCAGTCGACCCTGACCGTGTCAGGCCGACCGTCTCCAACGGCTCGGTCGGCATGATCTGCGCAGCATTCGATATGCGCCCGGACCAGCCTGGTTTCGACGAACTGCGCGAGGATTTTCTCGCTCGTTATGATCAGCACCTGGCAGTGTTCACCCGGCCTTTTCCCGGCATCTCGCCCTTGCTCGACTGGCTTGACGAGCAACAGCTGCCCTGGGGCGTGGTCACCAACAAGCTCAGCCGATTCAGCATTCCATTGATGGAAGCAATGGAACTCGCCGGCCGTTGCCGGAGCCTGGTCTGCCCTGACCAGGTGACGCACAGCAAACCTCATCCCGAGCCGCTGTTGAAAGCCTGTTCGGACATGGGAGTCGAGCCGCGTCATTCCGTATTCGTCGGCGATCACCTGCGTGATATCCAGGCCGGACGAAGCGCCGGAATGGCCACCGTCGCAGCTCTCTACGGTTATCTGCCCGTTGGAGATGATCCGGCGACCTGGGAGGCAACTCACAGCATCAACACCGCCACCGACCTGCGTCCGTGGCTTGAACAGCGTATCCAGGAGAAGTGACCGATGTTCGAATACTCAGCGTCCGCTGATCTGCTCCAGGGTCGGGTGATCCTGATAACCGGCGCCGGAGACGGCATTGGCCGGGCCTGCGCGCTGAGCTGCGCGGCTCACGGCGCTACCGTCGTGCTACTCGGCAAGACGCTGGCGAAGCTGGAGGAAGTGTACGATCAGATCGAGGCCGCCGGACATCCGCAACCGGCGATCTGTCCGCTTAACCTCGAGACCGCCGTGGAGAAGGATTACGACGATCTGGCCGATCAGCTGTTCGATACCTTCGGCAAGCTGGACGGGCTGGTCCACAACGCCGCCCTGCTCGGCCCGCGCACGCTGCTCGACAGCGTCAAGACCGGGGCTTGGCTGCAACTGATGCAGGTCAACGTGAATGCGCCTTTCATGCTGACCAAGGCCATGATGCCGCTGCTGCGCGCCGCGCCCGAGGCATCCATCGTGTGCGCTTCCTCAAGTGTCGGTCGCAAGGGACGCGCCTATTGGGGCCCCTACGCGGTGAGCAAGTTCGCACTGGAAGGGTTCATGCAGGTGCTGGCCGATGAGCAGGACGGCACCAGCGCCATTCGCGTCAACAGCGTCAACCCCGGTGCGACGCGTACTGCGATGCGAGCCAAGGCCTACCCCGGCGAGCCGCCGGAAAAGAATCCCGAGCCGCAGGCAATCATGCCTGTGTTCCTCTACTTGCTCGGCCCCGACAGCGAACGGGTAAACGGCCAGGCACTCGACGCGCAGCAGGGCTGTCCATAATCTGACGGGCTTCCCCTCAGCGTTTTCCCCACACCCCCGCTGGGCGGCAATTTTTTGCCGCCCAGCGCCGGCCCGGCCTTCCGATCCACGCCAAATCCTTGATTTATATGACGCACCAAGTGATGGCACATAACATGCATTAGCTTGGGTATTCGCTGCTTCACGTCAAGGATATCCGTGATGTCATCCACCCACGGCAACACTATCGACTTTGATTCTGCCAAGCTCAAACTGAGCCAGGGCACTACCAGGTCAGCTCCGGCCAAACCCGCCGCGGGTCGGCCGACGCCGGTTGCCGCCGTATTACAACGGCTCTCGCACCTGTTGCAGACCAGCTTGGAGCTGGAGCGCGTACTCGAAATGTTCTTTCAGGAACTCGCGCATAATCTGGCTGTGGATGGCATGGAATACCGCAACGACGGCAGACGTTTCCAGACGAAATTCGGCCAGAGCGCCACGCACCGATGCAGCTACCGCATCACCCACGGCGGGGAATATCTGGGTGACTTGCAGTTCAGCCGGCAGAAACGTTTCAGCGAAGCGCAACTAGAGGCTCTGGAGACCTTCATCGGCAGCCTGCTCTACCCGCTGCGCAACGCGATTCTCTACCACGAAGCGGTCAGCAGCGCCCTCAATGATTCACTGACCAATACAGGGAACCGGCTGGCCTTCAATCAGGCGCTCGACCGCGAGGTCCAGCTATCCATCCGACACCGCACCCCATTATCGCTGTTGGTGGTGGACATCGACCACTTCAAGCAGATCAACGACCGTTTCGGTCATGCCTACGGCGACGAAGCACTCAAGGCCATGGCGAGCTGTACGCACCATTGCCTGCGCTCGGTAGATAGTCTGTTTCGATTGGGCGGCGAAGAGTTCGTCGTACTGTTGAACAATACCGACCTGACGGCAGCGCAGATTGTCGCCGAGCGTATCCGCCGGGCAATCGAGGAGATGCAGTTCGAGGTCGATGGCCAACCGATCAGCATGACCGTCAGCCTGGGCGCAGTGATGCGCCATCCGGAGGAAACCAGCCGCGACCTCATCGACCGCTGCGACAAGCTGATGTATCAGGCGAAGCAAGCCGGGCGAAATCAGGTGATGCTGTAGCGGTGAATAGAAAGGAGCCGGTAGCCGGCACCTTTCTCGAACGGCTCGTTAGGCTGCCAGCTCAGCGGGGAGTAAGCGGCACCTTGGTACGCCGCACGGTCCGCGCCTGATGCATCGAGGGCTTACGAGCTTGCCGCTTGTGTTTTTCCTTGTCGTTGACGGTCATGACCGGCAGCGCGATCGGCTCGAGACCGACCTCGGCACTCAGCGTATCGATCTCGTTCTGCTTCATCTCACGATACCGACCGACCGGCACTTCCGCGCCAAGGAACACCGGCCCGAAGCGGACACGCTTGAGGCGGTTCACTCGTACGCCCTGCGACTCCCAGAGACGCCGTACTTCGCGATTGCGGCCTTCCATCAGGCACACGTGATACCAGCGATTGATGCCTTCGCCGCCTGACGAGACGACATCGGTGAAGCGAGCAGGACCGTCGTCGAGCATGACGCCTTCCTTCAAACGCTCAAGCATTTCCTCATCGACTTCGCCCATCACCCGAACCGCGTATTCACGGTCCATCTGGTAGGAAGGATGCATAAGTCGATTGGCCAGCTCACCGTCGGTGGTGAAGAGCAACAGACCGCTGGTATTGATATCCAGCCGGCCGATGTTGATCCAGCGCCCCTGCTTGAGACGCGGAAGCTGGGCGAACACTGTCGGGCGACCTTCAGGGTCGTCGCGTGTACAGACTTCGCCCTCGGGTTTGTTGTAGATCAGCACACGGCGGGTGACTTCACTGGCCAGATCGCGGCGCAGTGGACGACCGTCGACGCTGACCTGATCGAGACTGTCTATGCGACAGCCGAGCGTTGCTGGCTCGCCGTTGACGCTGACGCGTCCAGCCTGAATCCAGGATTCGACTTCGCGGCGGGAGCCCAGCCCCATGCGGGCCAGCACTTTTTGAAGCTTTTCCCCGGTTACGGGAACCATTGATTCATCAGAGTCTGTCATTGCAAGCACCTCCCGGCGTAATTGATGTGGGACAGAGGGCGGCAGGATAGCACCGGCCCCGAACCAGCTCCAGCAGAGTTCAGGCCCGGTCGTCGTCCGACTCGAAGTCGTCCTCGTCCAGGCCGTCATCAGGCGTATCCGGCTCCAGGTCTTCGAAATCAGTCTTGAGGTTGGCCTCCATCGAATTGAGCTCGGCCAGCAGGGTATGGAAGCTGCTCTCGCCGCCGGCTCTGTCCAGCGGCGCCAGCGGCTCCACCGGCATCCATGGGGTATCCCGGTCCTGTGCAGCGTCGACGCCTTCGTCCTGCAACTCGAGTTCCGGCTCCAGCTGATCCAGATCGCGGATATCGGCCAGAGGAGGCAGCTCGTTGAGACTCCGCAGGTTGAAGTAGTCGAGGAACTGTCGGGTCGTCGCGTACATGGCCGGGCGCCCCGGCACGTCGCGGTGACCGACCACGCGCACCCACTCCCGATCGAGCAGCGTTTTGACGATGTGACTGCTGACAGCGACACCGCGGATGTCTTCGATTTCGCCGCGGGTAATCGGTTGGCGGTAGGCGATCAGTGCCAGCGTTTCCAGAAGAGCGCGCGAATAGCGTTGCGGACGTTCTTCCCAGAGCCGAGCGACCCAGGGAGCCATGGACTCGCGAACCTGCAGACGCCAGCCACTGGCGGTCTCTTTCAGCTCGAAGGCGCGGTCAGCATAGGTATCGGCCAGACGCGCCAGTGCCGTGCGCAGGGTATCGTTGGAGGGAGCGCGCTCTTCCTCGAAGAGTTCGCGGAACTTGTCCAACGACAGGGGCTTGCCCGCCGCGAGCATTGCAGCTTCGAGAATGTGTTCAAGCGACGGTTGGTTCATCCTCACCCCTCACCTTCACGTGGATAGGTGCGAAGGACTCGTTCTGCACCAGGTCCACCAGTTGTTCCTTCACCAATTCGAGCACCGCCATGAAGGTGACCACCACGCCCAGCCGCCCTTCGCTGACATTAAAGAGACTGACGAAGGGTACGAAGTGACCACCTTTCAGCCTATCGAGTACCTCTGCCATGCGCTCGCGCGTGGATAGCAGCTCTCGGGTGACCTGATGACTTTCGAACATGTCAGCCCGGCGCAACACCTCGGACAGCGCCAGCAGAAGCTCTTGCATGTCGAGATCCGGATGTGCTCGCTGAGCGGGCAAGGCAGGGGCTTCGGCGCTAGCCAGATGAACATCGCGACCGACTCGGGATAGGCTATCGATGTCCTCCGCTGCCTGCTTGAAGCGCTCGTATTCCTGGAGCCGTCGGATGAGTTCGGCGCGCGGATCGTGCTCTTCGTCCTCATCTTCCTGATGGCGCGGCAAAAGCAGACGTGACTTGATCTCGGCGAGCATCGCAGCCATGACCAGATACTCGGCGGCGAGCTCCAGCCGCACCACCTTCATCAGCTCGACATAACCCATGTATTGCCGGGTGATCTCTGCGACCGGGATGTCGAGGATATCGATGTTCTGCTTGCGGATCAGATACAACAAGAGATCGAGCGGCCCTTCGAAGGCCTCCAGGAAGACCTCCAGAGCTTCCGGCGGGATATACAGGTCCTGCGGTATTTCGGTTACGGCCTGGCCGTACACCATCGCGAACGGCAGCTCCTGCTGGCGGCCTGGCTGCGACAGAGCGGAAGCAGCCGCCGGGGGCACCACCTGATCATCGGTGGCAGGGGCCTCGGGCTGGTCCTGCTCTGGCTCGCTCATGTTTCGATTATCGGCCGTACTGCAGGCCCATGGCCTGGCGTACTTCGATCAGCGTGTCGCGCGCCGCGTCGCGCGCACGTTCGGTGCCCTCGTTAAGGATGACGTGAACCGCGTCCGGGTTGGCTTCGTATTCGCGGGCGCGCTGCTGCATCGGTGCCAGTTCGGCGGCAATCGCATCGATAACCGGTTTTTTGCAGTCGAGACACCCTATCCCTGCCGTGCGGCATCCCTGCTTCACCCAGTCATGGGTCGCCTCGTCGGTGTAGACCTTATGCAGTTGGAACACTGGGCAGATCTCTGGCTCACCCGGATCGGTGCGGCGCACGCGCGCAGGGTCGGTCGGCATGCGACGGACCTTTTCGCTGACTTCATCGGTCGTGTCACGCAGCGTGATGGTATTGCCATAGGACTTGGACATCTTCTGTCCGTCCAGACCCGGCATTTTAGAGTCAGGCGTGAGCAGGGCCTGGGGCTCGGGCAGGATCACCTTGCCGCCGCCCTCGAGGTAGCCGAACAGCCGCTCCTTGTCGCCAAGCGTAATGTTCTGCTGTTCCTTGAGTAGCGCCCGGGCTGTTTCCAGAGCCTCGGCGTCGCCCTGCTCCTGGTATGCGCGGCGAAGGTTTGCGTACATCTTGGCAGCCTTCTTGCCCATCTTGTGCATCGCTGCTTCGGCTTTGTCTTCGAAGCCGATTTCCTTGCCATAGAGGTGGTTGAAGCGACGCGCAACCTCCCGCGTAATCTCGACATGCGCGACCTGGTCGGCACCGACCGGCACCAGGCCGGCGCGGTAGATCAGGATGTCTGCGCTTTGCAGCAAGGGGTACCCGAGAAAGCCGTAGGTTGCCAGGTCCATGTCCTTGAGCTTTTCCTGCTGGTCCTTGTAGGTCGGGACCCGTTCGAGCCAGCTGACCGGGGTGACCATCGACAGCAGCAGATGCAGCTCAGCGTGCTCCGGTACCTGAGACTGGATGAACAGCGTCGCCGATCCGCCACTGACCCCCGCCGCCAGCCAGTCGATCAGCATGTCCCAGACGGCCTGTTCGATGCCCTGGGGGTTTTCGTAGTGAGTGGTCAGCGCGTGCCAGTCGGCGGCGAAGAAGAAACACTCGTACTCATGCTGCAGCTTGACCCAGTTCTTCAGTACGCCGTGGTAATGACCAAGGTGCAGACGCCCGGTAGGACGCATGCCGGATACAACACGACGCTGGGATTCAACGGAACTCAAGGGTAACTCCTGCTCAGGGTTGGACGAGGCAACATACCAGTCATAAGGGAGCGATTATACCCGTATTGATCCGGTCGTCAGCCGCTTGGTCCGTCCTGTTCAGAATTGCTCGTTATCCCGTGTCCCACCAAATGGCTCAGGGTCGCCGAGACCGACCCTGAGGACCTCGACCTCGTCATTTTCCAGGCTGACCACAGTGGTCGGCTCGAGGTTGCAGGCACCACCATCGATGACCAGATCCAGCTGTTTGCCGAGACGCTCGTTGATCTCCTGCGGATCGTTGAGCGGCAGATCCTCGCCGGGCATCATCAAGGTCACACTCATCAACGGCTCGCCCAACGCTTCGAGCAGCGCCAGCGTGATGTTGTGATCAGGGATCCGCAGGCCAATGGTCCGGCGCTTCGGATGCAGCAGTCTGCGCGGCACCTCGGAGGTGGCATTGAGGATGAAGGTGTACGGGCCGGGCGTATTGGCCTTGAGCAGGCGAAACATGACGTTGTCGACCTTGGCGTAGACGCCCAGCTCGGACAGATCCCGGCAGACCAGAGTGAAGTTGTGCTTGTCATCGAGCTGACGAAGCCTGCGGATGCGCTCGAGCGCATTCTTGTCGCCTAGATGGCAGCCAAGCGCATAGGCCGAATCAGTCGGGTAGGCAATCACACCGCCGGCGCGGATGATATCTACCGCCTGGCGTATCAGTCGCGCTTGCGGATTGTCCGGATGAATGCTGAAAAACTGGCTCACGTCGAATAGTCCTGTCGGTTACGCCATCGGCGCTGCGAAACGCGGATGGTCCCAGAGTGGCGTACAGTCTGGCGGCATTGCGGTCATTCGACCAAGCGCCATCCAGGGCGAGTCCGGATTGTGAAAGTCACTGCCGCAGCTGGCCAGGAAGCCGAACTCATTGGAGAGCTTGCCGAGATAGGCGACCTGATCAACTGGCTGCTGCCCGTTGACCACCTCGATGCCCTGTCCTCCGGCCTGGGCGAAATCGCGTAACAACCGCCGCAGCCGCTGTCGGGTAAAACCGTAGTGCCAAGGGTGCGCCAGCACGGCGACCCCGCCCGCCCCGCGCAAGGTCGTGACTACTTCGGGCAGCTCGGGCCAGTGCTGTTTGATATCACCGAGCTTTCCGGAGCCCAGCCACTTGCGGAAGGCTTCGGCACGATCCTGCACATGGCCAGCCTGAACCATCCAGTCGGCAAAATGCGGTCGCGCTGGCGGGCTCGACAGATCAGCACCTGCCGCGCGCTGAAGGTCCAGCGCGCCTTCCAGAGCGCCCGGCATGCGCTTGCCGGCCAGCTTCTGCGAAATTTGTTCAGCACGCTTCCAGCGCCCCAGGCGAACGGCTTCGATGGCCTCGAGAAGCTGCGCACACTCGCTATCGAACCCATACCCCAGCACGTGAAGCGTGTGCCCTTGCCACTGCGCAGACAGTTCCACGCCGTTGAGCCAACGCATTCCGCGTGCCTCAGCCTCGCGCCGCGCCGGAGCCTGCCCGTCAAGACAATCGTGATCGGTGAGCGAAACAAGCTCTATCCCCGCTTCTGCGGCGCGCGTCATCAGCTCAGCCGGGTGAAGTACTCCATCCGAAGCGGTACTGTGCATGTGCAGATCAGCAAGCAAATTGGACTCCAGGGCATTGTTACGCATGAAAATTATTTCACCATTATGGGCTGCGAACGCTGACAACGCCTAATCGAATGGCATAACTTATCGACAGGAACTCATAAGAAGGATTCGACATGTTCTACGCCATCATGGCCAGCGATGTCCCAGACAGCCTCGAGAAACGATCGTCCGCCCGCCCAGCCCACCTCGAACGTCTGCAAGCGCTGCAGGCGCAGGGGCGATTGCTTCTGGCCGGCCCGCATCCCGCTTTAGATGCCAATGATCCCGGCTCCGCTGGCTTCACCGGCAGCCTGGTCGTTGCCGAGTTCGACTCACTGGAGGCCGCTCAAAGCTGGGCCGACGCCGACCCGTATGTCAGCGCCGGCGTCTATGAGCAGGTCACCGTCAAACCATTCAAGCGCGTTTTCCCGGCCTGACAAGGAGTCCCGTCGATGCCGAAATACATTTCATCTGCCTGGTTGTTGTGTCTGGCCATCGCTGGCGCCAGTGCGTTCGCGCAGCCAGCCGGCAACGATGGTATGCCTGCCGAGGCGATGCTGCCGACGGGGACTGAGCGGGTCGAAGCGAATAACGATCAACAGGATCTCGGTGTGCTCCAGGAGGAGCTGGCCCGGGTCGAGGCCGAGCGCCAGCGCCTGGCCGATGAGCTGGCTGGCGGCAATACCGATCAGCTGCAGACCGTGCAGGAAGAAAACCAGCGCCTTCGCGAGCAGCTGCAGGAAACCGACCTTCTCGCCGCCGCCCAGCGCGAAGAGCAACGACAGCGCTGGTTCATGATTGGTGGAGGCACCGTCGCCGGCAGTCTGCTGGTCGGCTTCATCGTCGGCAGGTCTGGCAGGAGGGGGCAGCGCAGAGAGTGGCTGAATTGAGCGAGCACCCGCTGCTGATAATCGATGACGACCTGGAGCTATGTGAACTGCTGACAGACTGGTTGGCAGCCGAGGGCTTCGCGCTGCGCTGTGCTCATGACGGGCCCAGCGGACTCGAGGCGGCGCGCACCGGACAATTCGAAGCGATCATTCTCGATGTGATGCTGCCGGGCATGAACGGCCTGGAGGTGCTGCGCACACTTCGCCAGAGCTGCAATACCCCCTTACTCATGCTCAGCGCCCGGGGCGAGCCTATCGATCGGATTCTCGGCCTGGAGCTGGGGGCCGATGATTATCTGCCCAAACCCTGCGATCCGCGCGAGCTAGTCGCCCGTCTGCGCGCCCTGTTGCGTCGAAGCCAGGGCCAGTCAGCGGCCAATGCGTCGCTCCAGGTCGGTGATCTGCGCCTGGACCCGGAATCGCTGCTTGCCTGGCTAGGTGATCAGCCGCTACAACTGACCCAGACCGAAGCACTGATCCTGCGCACACTCCTGGAGCGCCCGGGGCAGTTGATCGACCGACAGGCGCTATCACGCCAGGCGCTTGGTAAGCCGCTGGGGCCGTACGATCGCAGCCTCGACATGCACATGAGCAATCTGCGCCGCAAGCTCGGGCTGCACAGCGATGGACGCAATCGAATACAGTCCATACGTGGGCGCGGCTACCTCTACAGCTGACAGGCTTTACACAGTCTTTACCCAGTACACGCCTTCGTTGACGTTGCGATGTCTAGAATCTGTAGGCAACGACCGGATACGCCGGTCAGTATCGCAACAGGAGATACACCCATGAAGAAAATTCTCATCGCAAGCGCATTCGCCCTGGCAACCGCCATCTCCGCTCCCTCGATGGCCAACACCGGCATGGACAAGGAACATGGTGAGCGCCACATGCAGCGCCTGACCGAAAAGCTGGACCTGACCTCCGAACAGCAGGAGCAAGTACGCAACATCTATCAGGAGCAGATGCAGAAGCACAAGGAAATCAAGGAGCAGGGCAAACAGCGCATGAGCGAAGTGCTCAACGACGAGCAGGAGAAGAAGCTCGAAGAGATGCACAAGGAACGCCAGGAAAGGATGAAGAAGAAGTACGGCGAAGAGCACCGTTCGCACGATAGCAACTAATCCGCATGCGGCTGTTCTGGAAAGTCTTTGCCGTCCTCTGGCTTGCCACACTGCTGGTGGGCGGCTCGGGCTTTCTGGTCAGCCGCGCCCTGCAACAGGACTGGTTGCTACTGCAGTTCCACCCGCAACTGCGAGACTTCGCAGAAGATGTAGTCACGCGGTACGAACGTGACGGAGCGGCTGCTACGCAGCAATGGCTGGAGGAGCAACGGTCCGAACATCGCCTCCGAGCCCAGTTGTACGGCATTGACAACGAACCATTACTCGACGGTACCTTGCCGTCGAGCGAACGATTCAGCACTCAGCGCGGAGAACCCGATCCGGCGCCACGCCACGGTCGATTGTTCCAGCTGGCCTGGAACTCTGACGGCGCAGACTACCAGCTCATGGTCTACGTCCCCCCGCCTACGCTATCGCGCTGGCAGCGTACCCCATTTGCCCTGATAGCCAATATCATCCTCGCCATGGCCGTGCTGGCGGTGCTGAGTCTGTTGCTCAGTCGCTACCTGACGCGCCCACTGCAACAGCTCGGGCAGGCTGCCCAATCCCTTGGTCACGGTCAGTTCGATCAAAAGTCGCTGGCCGGCGTGGTTCAGCGCCGCGACGAAATCGGCGATCTGTCGCGCAGCTTTCAGACCATGGCCGACCGCGTGCAAAGCCTGCTCAACAGCCAGCAACAGTTGATGCGCGACATTTCCCACGAGCTGCGCTCGCCACTCGCGCGCCTGCGCATCGGGCTGGCAATAGGCAGCAAGCAGCATCTGGCCAGTGCCGACCCGCTTTGGCAGCGGCTGGATCGCGAATGCACCCGGCTCGATCACCTGATCGACGACATCCTAGCCCTGAGCCGACTCGACACTCAGGACTCTCCCGCAGAGATATTCGAATTGGATCCGCTACTGACGAGTGTGGTCGAGGACGCCCGCTTCGCAGCGAACCAGCAGCGCTTCACACTTCAAGGAGAAACCCGCTGTGCCGTTGCGGGCTGGCCAGAACAGATCGCCAGCGCGCTGGACAACCTGTTACGCAACGCGTTGCGCTTCTCGCCAGAGGACGGGGAAGTGAAGGTAAGTCTCTCTCGGAGCATTGAAGGTTGCGAGATCGTCATCGAAGACCAGGGCCCGGGCGTGCCGGAGGAATGGATAGCGCGGCTCGGCGAACCATTCGCCCGAGTGCCAGGCCAACCCCCGGACAGCGGGCATGGTCTGGGCCTGGCTATTGCGCGACGAGCCATCACCCGGCATAGCGGTACCCTGCATTTTGCCCATACCCCAGAGGGCGGGCTTCAGGTGCGCGTGGCGCTGCCCTGCACCGGGGGCCATTTGGCGAAGAAGTCCTGAGGGTCAAGCTCCGGTACGCGTTTGAGTTCGCCGGCCGGGTGCCCTACGTAGAGGAAAGCCGCGATCGTTTCGTGGGAGCTAAGGCCAAGACCTTCCCGGATCAGCGGATCGTACGCCAGATCGCCCGTGCGCCAGACGCACCCTAGCCCTTGCGCATGCGCCGCCACCAGCATGTTGCTCACCGCCGCGGCGCAGGCCATGTCCTGCTCGATGGGGGGCACCTTGGGATGCTCGCTATGCGAACAGATAGCCACGATCAATAGCGGCGCGCGCAGTGGTAGTCCCTGGTACCGCGCCAGTACGTCCGCCGACAGATCCCCGTCCGCCTGAACCAGCGCAGCGCGGCCGAACAACTCCCCAAGCGCCTCCAGACCTTCACCCTCGATAACCAGAAATCGCCAGGGTCGCAGATAGGCGTGGTCCGGCGCCCGCAATGCCGCGCGATACATCGCCTCACGCTGCACGGCGGTTGGTGCCGGACCGACAAGACGCGGGACCGATACCCGTTGGTGTAGCGCCTCGAGCGCATCCATCATGTCACCTCGTCGATTTTGGGCGCGGTACCGGCCTTCAACTGTTCCCGATACTGCCCTGGGGGCATACCAAACCAGCGCTTGAACGCCCGAAAGAAGTTGCTGGGATCGGCGAAGCCGAGCAAATAGGCCACTTCGAGCAGTGTCAGCTGCGGCTGACCCAGGTATTGCAAGGCGAGTTCCCGACGTGTCTCATCGAGCAATTGCTGAAAACTGTTGCCCTCTTCCTGCAAGCGACGCTGCAGGGTACGTGTGCTCATGCGCAATGCGCCTGCCACGGCCAGCCGCTTCGGCTCGCCCTGCGGCAACAGCCGGCACAAAACCTGACGCGCCTGATGTGTCACGCGGGAATGCTCGAAGCGAGCCAGATATTCACCGGCGAGCCGGTCATGTGCTTGCGCGAGCGCCGCGTTGCCGGTAGCTAGCGGCGCCTCCATCACGTCACGGGAAAAGGTCAGGCTATAGCGCGGGGCGCCGAAGAGCAGGGGGCAGCCGAACAGCGCTGCATACGCCGAGGTGTCAGCCGGTTGCGGGTAGGTGAAGCTCGCTTCCAGCGGGATCAGTTGCTGTCCGGTCATCCAGCGGCAGAAGGCAATGGCATAGGCCATGACCGCGTCATGACTCTGCGCTGCGGCGGGAAGCGTATCGCCGTGTATTGCCAGTTCGAGCCGGTAGCGGTCAGGTAACGGCTGCAAGGCAATATCCGCGGCCTCCCCTATGATTCGCTGATAGCGCACGATGCGCATGAATCCTTCGCGCAGGCTACTGCTGGACATCAAGGAAAACGCCACCACATTGAAATGCGCCGGGCGGATCACCCTGGCCATGTTCAACCCGATTGCCGGATTGCCCGATTGGACCACCGCACGCTGCCAGAGGCGAGTCATCTGGTCCTGGGGGATCCGCGCATCCGGGTCCTTCAACAGCAGGGGATCGAGCTGCAACTCACTGAACAGTTGACGCCCATCGAGCCCCTCGAGCTCCAGCGCCTGAATGATGGCATTGGCCCAGCTCGACGATGTGGTGCGTTCGGTGTTCGACATGGCAATCCTGGCGCGCAAACGAAGCTGCGGCACAAATTATCGTTATTTCAATGGCCTGGATGATAGGCCGGCGATCGCTCCGCACACAAGGGTAACGCTTTGGCCGCGCTGGTCATGGCAACCCGACCTGCCTCCACTATAGTTGAAGGAACTACCGTACAGAACCGTACAAGAGGAGGCACTGCCATGCAGGAATCACCAATGCTCGACCAACCAGCGCAGAAGACCTTCGCATCTTTCGCCGAGTTTTACCCGTTCTATCTGGCGGAACACGCCAACGATACCAGCCGCCGCCTGCACTACATGGGCAGCATTCTCGTGCTGGTGATTCTCGGCTACGCGCTGCTCACGCAAAGCTGGAGTTGGCTGCTGGTGCTGCCGCTGGCCGGCTACGGGTTCGCCTGGGTTGGGCACTTCTTCTTCGAAAAGAACAAGCCAGCCACATTCAAATATCCGCTGTACAGCTTCATGGGCGACTGGGTGATGCTGCGCGATGCGCTGACCGGCCGTATCCGTTTCTGAAGCGATTGTCAGCACTGCGACAGTCGCAGGCCTGCCTACGCTCTATTATCCAGTGATAAAGCCGAACAAGAGGAGATGAGCCATGAGTGACGAACGCGCTAAATTTCGCGCCATGCAGGAAGGCACTGCCGAAGACTGGAACATCATTTCCGGCCACTTCAAATCGTTTTCAACAGGCCTGCCCGACCGCATCATGGCGCATCTGAAGCTGCTGGACGGCGATTACGGCGGATTCCCGATCGACCGCCTTGAGCACTCGCTGCAGACCGCCACCCGCGCGCACCGAGACGGTCGCGATGAGGAATACGTGGTCTGCGCTCTGTTGCACGATATCGGCGATACGCTGGGCTCGTTCAACCACCCGGACATCGCTGCAGCCATCCTCAAGCCCTTCGTTTCCGAAGAAAACCTGTGGATGGTCGAGAAGCACGGGGTTTTCCAGGGCTACTATTTCTTCCATCATCTGGGCATGGATCGTCACCTGCGTGACCAGTTCGACGGCCATCCGCTGTATCAGTACTGCGCCGAGTTCTGCGCCAAATACGACGCAACGGCGTTCGACCCTGACTATAAGTCCGAGCCGCTGGAGTTCTTCGAACCCATGTTGCGTCGGGTCTTCGCTCGTCCCCGCCGGTCGATCTACAAGGCGGTACAGGACAACCCGGTTCAGGAAGCCTCCTGATCACAGCGAGGCTTTCCCCCTGAGGTGACAAGCATTATGATCGGTCGGGATTCTCACCTGACCGATCAGGTTCTCGCGCTCCGCTGTCCCGAGCTCGCCAACAAGAAATACTGATCGGTCGTGGCCGCCTTCTGGCCAAGGAACCGCTGATCATGAGCCTCAACACCCGTCTAAAGCCCGTCCGCCCGCCTCTGGAAGGCTATTACTCGCGCGTTATGGCCTACCTTTGCGTAGCCATCACTTTCCTTGCGTTGTGCTATGAGCAGGGCCCGACGTTACTCAATCTTGGTGTTATCGCCTATGCGCTGGTCTACCCGCACCTGACCCGCTTCGCCGCGGAAAACCTTGCGCCGCTGCAAGGGCTACCCAGCCGCCTCGCGTTGCTGGTGCTCGATGGGCTGCATACCGGTGTGTTCATCACTCTGGTCGGGTTCAGCCTGGTACCCACTCTGGTCTTTCTCCTGTTGATCAGCTTCGCCAGCATCATCATCGGCGGGCCACTCTACATGCTCGCCGGATGGCTGATCACGCTCGCCGGACTGTCGCTTGCCTCGGTACTGATAGTCCCCGACCCGGTTCTGTTCACCTCCCCCCTGGTCGCGTTTGCCAGTCTGCTTAGCGGTGCCGCCTTCACCGTCGTGGTGGCGGCGTTCGTCTACCGGCAGGGACGCAGCCTGGAGACAGCGCAAAAGGAGATCCGCGCCGAGCAGGAAAAGACCAGCCGTCTGGCGAGCAATCTGTCCAAATACCTGTCTCCGCAGGTTTGGGAATCAATCTTTTCCGGCCAACAGACGGTGACGCTGGAGACGCGGCGCAAGAAGCTCACCGTGTTCTTCTCCGACATTCGCGGCTTCACTGAGCTCGCCGAGGAGATGGAAGCCGAAGCGCTGACCGATCTGCTCAACAATTATCTCAACGAGATGTCGCGCATCGCCCTGCAATACGGCGGCACCATCGACAAGTTTATCGGCGATAGCGTGATGATCTTCTTCGGCGATCCGGTCAGCCAGGGCGCCAAGCAGGACGCCGAGGCGGCGGTGTCGATGGCCATTGCGATGCGCAAACACATGAAAGTGCTGCGCCAACAATGGCGCAGCCAGGGAATCACCCGTCCGCTGGAAATTCGCATGGGCCTGAGCACCGGTTACTGCACCGTTGGCAACTTCGGCGCGGACAACCGCATGGACTACACCATCATCGGCCGGGAAGTGAACCTGGCCAGCCGGCTGGAATCGGCGGCAGAAGCCGGTGAAATCCTCATACCCCACGAGACCTACTCGCTGATCAAGGATCTGATCATGTGCCGCGACAAAGGTCAGATTGCAGTAAAAGGCTTTTCCAAGCCCGTGCAGATCTATCAGGTCGTCGGGCTGCGGCGGGATCTGGGCGCGGCGCCGACCTTCGTCGAGCACGAGCTACCAGGTTTCTCCATGTACCTGGATACCACCCACATCCGCAATTACGACAAGGACGAGGTGGTCAAGGCGCTCGAGCAGGCGGCCCGCAAGCTACGCGACAAGGTCATCATCTAGTCTGCGTCATCGCTTGATACCTTGACCTCGGTGCAACACGCACAAGGTCATCCCCACCAGCGAGGCGCTCGTATACAATCGCACGATTCGCTGGTCAGCCTCTCCGGATTCATCATGTTGAAACGTCTTTTCACCGTCCTGTTGCTGGTGCTGGCGCCGCTGGCGCACGCCGATGAGCTTCGCACCGGGCTGGTATTGTCCGGCGGCGGCGCTCGCGGCTTGGCGCATATCGGCGTGCTCAAGCAACTCGAGACGCAGAACGTCCCTATTCACGCCATCGCCGGGACCAGTCTGGGTGCGGTAATCGGTGGCCTCTATGCGGCCGGCTACAGCGCGGCAGAACTGGAAAAAATCGCCCTCGATCTTGATTGGCAGGACGCACTCAGCGATAACCCGTCCCGCGAGGATGTGCCGTTCCGTCGCAAGCAGGATGATCGGGACTTTCTGGTCAAGCAGCGTCTGAGCTTCGATCGCGGACGCCTGGCCTTTCCGCTGGGCATCCTCCAGGGGCAGAACCTGGGCCTGGTGCTGGAGACCTTGCTGGTACACACCAACGATATCGACGACTTTGACAACCTGCCGATCCCCTTTCGCGCAGTAGCGACCGATATCGCAACCGGCGAAGCAGTAGTGTTCGACAAAGGCCACCTGCCACTGGCGATTCGCGCCAGCATCGCGCTTCCGGGTTTCTTCGCACCGGTCAAGGTCGACGACCGGTTGCTGGTCGATGGTGTGTTGTCCAACAACCTGCCGGTGGACGTGGCGCGGCAAATGGGCGTCGACCGGGTCATCGTGGTCGACATCGGCACCCCGCTGAAATCCGCCGACCAGCTCAAGTCGATCATCGACGTAATGGACCAGACAACCGGCCTGCTCACACGTCGGAATACCGAAGAGCAGCTTGCCACGCTCGGCCCGCAGGATCTGCTGGTCCAGCCCGAACTGGGCGACATAGGTTTCAGCAGCTTCGCCGAGGTACGCGATGCGATCGCCGCTGGCGAGCGCAGCCTGGAAGGCTCGGCTCAGCTGCAAGCGTTCAGTGCCCCAGCCGAGCAATCCGTGGTCGGCGGCAATCTCGCCCGGGCACGACCACAGCGCCAGCCCATGATCGACGCCATCGAGGTGGAGAATACCGGCAAGGTGGCTGACGAGGTGGTACGCAGCATGATTCGCCAGCCGATCGGCGAGCCTTTGCATCTGGGCCGGCTGGAGACCGACATGGGCACCATCTATGGCACCGACTACTTCAGCCGGGTGAACTATGAGGTGGTGCATGGGGAAGACGGCAACACGCTGTTGGTGCGTACCCGCGGCCGTGAGACCGGAACCGATTACCTGCGGCTCGGCCTGAATCTGGTTGACGACTTTCGCGGTGGCAGCCAGTTCAACATAGGTGCGAGCTTCAGGGTCAACGGGGTCAACCCGCTCGGAGCGGAATGGCTGACCCGCGCGCAGCTCGGCGAACATCAGTTGCTCTACACCGAGTTCTACCAGCCGCTGGACCATGGCTCGCGCTACTTCGTCGCACCGTTTCTCGATGCCGAGTCACGCAATGTCGAGGTGATCATCGACAATGAGCCGGTGGTGGATTACCGCCAGCAACGTTATGGCACCGGTTTGAACGTCGGCCGGCAGATCGCCAACAGTGGTGAGGTGCGCCTGGGCCTGTCTCGTTACTGGGGTGAAGCCGACGTGCGGGTTGGAGACCCCAATTCCCCGTCGTTCAGCTTCGAGGAAGCCTTCTACTCAGTCCAGCTCGACCGCGACACGCTGGACGATGTGAATTTCCCGCGGTCGGGGGATGAAGCACGCTTGCTATGGCGACAATCCGAGCCGGATCTGGGTGCGGACGAGCGTTATCAGCAGTTCGAGCTACGAGCCAACAAGGCTTTCGCCTACGGCTCGGACAGCTTCCAGATTGGTGCTTTCCTCGGCCGTACCAACGATGACGTCGAGGTTGCGCAAAGCGCCTTTACACTCGGCGGGCCTGGCAACTTTTCCGGCTTCCGCCAGAACGGTCTGGCCGGCCAGAACTACAACCTGCTGCGCGGGGTGTATTACCGCCGGCTGAATCCGGGACGCTACGTCCCGGTGAGCATGCCGGTTTACTTGGGCGGAACACTGGAATACGGCCGGGTTTATAACCGCGAAGACGCCGGCTTCGATACCGGCTATATCACTGCGGGGAGCGTGCTGATCGGCCTGGATACCTTCCTCGGCCCGCTGATGCTGGGTCTGGGCGGTAACGAAGAAGGCGAAAGCGCACTGTATCTGAAGCTCGGGCAGACCTTCTAACCGCTGATTTCGAACATCAACGCCGCCCGAATGCAGTGCAGTATCCCTTCGTCCACCGGCTCGTCGAGCTGTCTGGCCAGGGTACGCACTCCGGGCAGGTCCTCCTCGGCCTCGTTGAGGAAGGCATCCTGGATCCGCTGTAGCTGCGCCGGGGGCAGGTCGATCGCATGATGCAATTCGATCTGCCCGGCACTGATGGCCTGCGCCAACTGCATATAGACCTGCTTGAGCGGCTGATTCACCTGGCGGGCGATCTGCTCGGCCTCCATTCCCGCCAGAGCGAGGCTTTGTACTTCCTGCGCCTGGTTGAGATCGGCGCCACGCTCACCTTGCTCGCCCAGCAGCACCTGCAGGAAGTCCGCACCGTAGCGCTCCAGCTTGTGCGAGCCGACGCCGCTGACCAGGGCCATGTCCTGCAGCGTGGCGGGCTTCTGACGCAGCATGTCGACCAGCGTCGAGTCCGGGAAGATCACGTACGGCGGTACGCCATGGGACTCGGCCAGACGCTTGCGCAAGGCACGCAGCGACTCCCACATGGGCCGATCTGCCTCGGCGATGACCGGCTTGTCGGCGTGGCGGCCAGGCGTCGAGGCTGGCTTCGACACATCCTTGCGCAGATCGAGCCCCTCCTCCCCACGCAATAGCGGTCTGCAGGCGTCGGTAAGGCGCAGGCTGCCGAAGCCATCAAGGTCTATCTCCACCAGGTTGCGGGCGATCAGTTGACGGAATACCGAGCGCCATTCCTGCTCGCCCAGCTGCTTTCCGATGCCGTAGGTGGACAGATGCTGGTGACCGGCAGTGCGGATCTTCTCGTTATCCCGCCCGAGCAGAATATCCACCAGATGGCCGACACCGTAACGCTGACCGCTGCGATAGACGGTCGAGAGTGCCATCCGTGCCGCCTCACTGCCATCCCAGGTCGATACCGGGTCCTGACAGTTGTCGCAGTAGCCACACTGCTCCTCGAGTACGTCACCGAAATAGGCCAGCAGCGAACGCCGCCGACAGGTCGTGATCTCGCACAGCGCCAGCATCGCGTCGAGCTTGTGCCGCTCGATCCGCTTGTGTCGCTCGTCACCTTCGGAGTTGGCCATGATCTGGTTGAGCATCAACACATCCTGCAGACCGTAGGCCATCCAGGCATCTGCCGGCAGTCCGTCACGCCCGGCCCGGCCGGTTTCCTGGTAGTACGCTTCGATGCTCTTGGGCAGATCCAGGTGCGCCACGAAGCGCACGTTGGATTTGTCGATACCCATGCCGAAGGCGATGGTCGCGACCATGATCAGGCCTTCCTCGTTGAGGAACCTGCGCTGATGACTGGCCCGCAACTCTGAAGCCAATCCCGCGTGATAGGGCAGCGCCGGGTGGCCCTGCTGCATCAGCCAGGCGGCGACGTCCTCGACCTTCTTGCGCGACAGGCAATAGACGATACCGGCATTGCCCTTGTGCTGGGCGAGGAATGAGAGCAGCTGCTGCCGCGGTTTGTCCTTGGGCACGATGCGATAAAAGATGTTCGGCCGGTCGAAACCGGAAATGAAGCAGGCAGCGTGCTCGAGTTTCAGACGCTGAATGATTTCCTGACGGGTTCGCTCGTCGGCCGTCGCGGTCAAGGCCATGCGCGGCACGTCCGGAAACAGTTCGGCCAGTTGGCCAAGCTGTAGGTACTCCGGTCGGAAGTCATGACCCCACTGCGACACGCAGTGCGCCTCGTCGATGGCGAACAGAGCGATATTCAATGTTTGCAAGAACTGCAACGTGCGCGGCTTGAGTAAGCGTTCCGGCGCCATATACAGAAAATCCAGTTCACCGCTGCGCATGCTGGCGGCTATCTCGCGCTGGCCTTGCTCGTCCACCGTGGAGTTGAGCGCAGCAGCGCGCAAGCCAAGCTCCTTCAACGTCGCGACCTGGTCATCCATCAGCGCGATCAGCGGCGAGACCACCACCGTGAGGCCCGGGCGCAACAATCCGGGGACCTGATAACACAGCGATTTGCCGCCGCCGGTCGGCATCAGCACCAGCGCGTCACCACCGCCAGCCACCTGCTCGATGATGTCCGCCTGGTTGCCGCGAAACGCGTTGTATCCGAAGACGTCCCGCAGTCGCTGCAATGCCTGCTCGCGCATGGTTCCCCTTGCCTTCTCGAGGCCGGCTCACACCGGCAAAACGGCGATTATACCAGTGCCGGCCGGCAGGTTCGTGTCACCGGCCACAATCACTCATCGCTTTGGCAATAATCCGGGTTCGTGCGTACAATCTGCCCATTAACCAATGAGAGGTGTGCCCATGTCCTTTGCCGACCGACTCGACCGCCTGCAGGAGTTCCTCGATGCGGACGACCTGCACGACGAAGCGCTCGATTTCCTTGCCGGCCATGGCTATCTGACCGCGCTGTGCATCAGCCCGGTCGATGTGCCCGAGGACGAATGGATGCCGGAACTGTTCGCCGAAGAGCCGAACTATTCCAGCGAAGAGCAGAAAGCCGAGATCGAGAGCACGCTCATCGAGCTCAAGGCGCACATCGCTCGTGAACTGGCCAGCGACGAAGAGTTCGAGCCGCCGTGTGACCTCACGCTGGGCGATGAGCCGGATTATTCGGACCTGCGCAGCTGGTGCGTCGGCTTTCTCGAAGGTGTGTTCCTGCGCGAGGAAGCCTGGTTCAGCCAGGACGAGGAAACTGTCAGCGAGCTGCTGTTGCCGATCATGGTCGGCTCAGGGCTGTTCGAAGACCAGCCGGAGTTCATCGAGATCTCCAAGGACCAGGATGTGGTCGAAGACATGATGGACCACATCCCCGATGTCCTGACCCAGCTGTTCCTGCTCTTCCACGCCCCGGAAGACAAGCCGAAGCCGGCTTTGCTTGCCCCCCGCCACTAAGCTTCAGAGAGGCTGGCCTTGCAACGCACCGCGCCAGGGTCAGCCTTAATCTTCCCTCGCTTAGCTCGTCCTCCGTTCAGCCGCGCGCGCGGCAGGCTCCGCAACACCCTGTTTCTACTGTTCTGGCTCGGAGGTGCCTTGCTTACAGGCGTCGGAGCAAGCGCCAGCGTCTGGGACCTGTCGCACCTGATGCAAAGGGTAGGCGAGCTGTACCAACCCGATCACCGGGGCCGCGTACGCCTGGCGCAGTGGCAGACCCTGATGGAAGAGCATGCCTCGGTCGACGTTGGTCAACAGCTTGATGCGGTCAACCGCTTCTTCAACGACCGGTTGCGATTCGAGCAGGACTCGACGATCTGGGACCAGACCGATTATTGGGCCAGCCCCGTCCAATCTCTGATAGCGGGCGCGGCGGATTGCGAGGACTTCACCATTGCCAAATACTTCACACTGCGTCAACTTGGTATCGATGAGGCACAGCTGAGGCTGACGTACGTAAAAGCGACCGAACGCAACCAGGCGCACATGGTGTTGGCGTATTATGCGACGCCGACCAGTGCACCATTGATTCTGGACAACCTGATTGACCCGATACTGACTGCGTCACAGCGTGACGACCTGGTGCCGGTGTACAGTTTCAACGCCAGCGGTTTATGGCTGGGCAGTGCCCGCTTCGACAGCCGCGCAGCGACGACCACCCCCTTGCCGAGATGGCAGGAATTAACACGGAAGATGAGTGACGAGGGCTTCTTCGGCCCGTTGTCACCCTAAGTAGAGAGGACACGAGCATGTCGCTGGTTAAACAACTGAGCCTGGCCATCTGCTTCGTATTGGCCGTCGCCTTCGCCGGCAGTTTCATGATCAACCTGCAGCATTCGCGCGTTCAGCTGGCGGCGCAATTGCAGTCGCACGCCGACGATGCCGCCAGTGCCCTCGCCCTTTCACTGTCGCCCCATCTGGCAGACCCGCCAATGATCGAGCTGATGGTCAGCTCGATGTTCGACAGCGGCTACTTCAGCAATATCAGCATCCGCTCGGCTGCCAGCGGCCGGACACTCTTCGAGCGCGAGCGGGTATCGAGTGAGCTTCCCGCACCGTTGTGGTTCTCCCGCCTGGCAGATTTGGAACCAAAGCAAGGCCAGGCCCTGCTCATGCAGGGTTGGCAGCAGTTCGGGGAAGTCCAGGTCACCAGCGATCCGCATCTTGCGATTGAAAGCCTGTGGCGCGCCGCAACTCAGACGCTCGTATGGCTGCTGGTCTGCGCTTCGCTCACCTCGATACTTGGTGTCGCCCTGCTTCGCCGTCAGCTGCGGCCCCTCGATACCATGTCCAGGCAGGCCGAGGCTGCCAGTCGCCGCGAATACTACCAACTCGATCCCCTGCCGCGCACCCGCGAGCTGCGGCAGATCGGCGCCACACTCAATCTTATGAGCAGCCGGCTCAAGCGACTCTTTGCCGAGGAAAGCGCACTGGCGGAGCAGCTACGCCGCCAGGCGTTCGAAGATCCGCTGACGGCGCTCCCCAATCGCCTCGCCTTCGAGCGTGCGCTGGCCAGCGCATTGGATGATGACGCTCCAGCAGGCGCGGTCCTGGCCCTGCGCCTCAACGGCCTCGACGAACAGAATCAGCGTATCGGCGCGCTTGCGGTGGACGAACAGCTGCATCGTCTCGCAGCTCCGTTGCGCGTACTGGGCGAGGAATACCCGCACTGGCTCTGTTGCCGTTCCCGCGGCGGCGAATTTCTGATATTGGTTCCCGGCAGCCGGCCTGCCGAACTGGAAGCGATCGCTGATCGACTTGGCGCACTGGCTCTCAAGCTGGATTGGGCAAACGTCGCGAACGCGATACCGGTGAGCCTGGGCATCGCCGGTTACCGGGCCGGCGATCAGCGCGGTGCGGTGCTGGAACGGATCGATCAGGCTCTGGCCAGATCCCAAGCGACAGCGAATGGCCTGCAACCCGGCATGATCGAGGCAGATACGCTGGACGTGCTGGGCAAGCTCAGCGCAGACGCCTGGCGGACAATGCTCAGCGAGGCGTGCGAGCGCGGCGGCTTCGTGCTGCATTTCCAGCCGATGAAATCACTGTCGGATGGGTCGACCCTCCGCCACAAACTGCTGACGCGGCTCCCGCTGGGTGACGATCGACTGCTGCCAGCCGGAGAGTTCTTGCACAGGCTGGAAAAGCTCGGCCTGGCGAACGCCTTCGATCGCTGCGTTCTGACCATGGCATTGGCCCAGATCGAGCGACAGCCGGCCCCTATCGCGGTGAGCCTCACCGCGCGAACGCTGCTCGAGCGAGATGCGCTGAGCGGCATACATAGCATGCTCGCCATGCGCTCCGCCCTGTGTCGCTGGTTGACCATCGAGATCGACATCCGCCGCGTGTCGCCTGGCCCGGAGTTGATTGCACAATTGCAGCGCCTGCGCGCCCTGGGTTGTACGCTGGCCGTCCAGCATTGCGGGCGTGACCTCTCCTCGCTGGCTAACTGGGCGGTACTGGAACTGACCTACATGAAGGTGGACGCGGACTACATCCGCGACCTGGACAGCGAACCGTCGCGCCGCCTTTACCTGCACGCAATGATCGGAATGGCCCGGCAATTGGAGCTGCCCTGCGTAGCTGAACAGGTACAGACCGACGCGGAGCTAGCCACGCTGACCGAACTCGGCTTTCAGGCCGCTCAGGGCAACGCCGTATCCGTTCCGTCAGCATGGCCCGCCCTGACGCCCGCTTGATGAGCGTTCAAGGCCAGGCGAAGCCTGACATGCGCCAGCAGTCACTCGCATCGACCACCATATGAATCAGCAGGCCGAGCCCGATCAGACGTGTCGGCGGCCAGAGGGACATCAACAGGTAGGCACCGATTGCGGTGTAGCTGTGTAGCGGGTGGAAACCTATCGAGCAGCGATTGGCGTCGAACAGTGGGTCTGCGAGCAGATGATCGAGATCCACCAGCATGGTCGCGAGCATGATCAGCCAGGCCCGCTTCCAGCGGGCGCGGAAAAACGTCCAGGCTACAGCGAGTGGCAACAGTACATGCAGTGCAAGGTGAACCGTGGTCGACAAGCTGATCACGCTGAGGCGACACCTCTTCCTGCCGCGAGCCAGCGCTCGAACAGCGGGATGACCACCTCCTGCGGCTGGTACCCGTTGGCCAGCAAAGCCAGTTGGCCGTCACGCTCGGCCAGCAATGTGGGGAAACCCGATATCCCCAGATCCCGCGTCCAGGAAAAGTCCGCCGCGATCGCCGCGCGCGCCAGCTCCGAGCTGTAGGCCTCAGCGAATTGGCTGCGATCGTAGCCAGCCTGCACCGCTAGCTCCATCAGCACCCGCGCATCGCTCAGATCCATCGCCTCGACGTAGAAGGCGTGCTGCATCAGCCGGACGAACGGCCAGGCTCGCGCTGCGTCCAGGCCGCGGCCGACCAGCAGCGCCCGACAGGCAGGCTCGGTATCGTAGATAAAAGAATCGGGTAATTGAGACGGCGATACGAACGACTGCCCCGACGCAGCCTGCACTGCCTGCCAATGCTCGGCCAGTGCCGAGCGGGTCCGTTCGTCCAATGGCTCGCCATGACCGGGACGCAACCCGCCAGCGACCAAGTGCAACGGCAGCTCGGGGGCAAGCTGGATCATCGCATCGACCACCGGAGCGAAGCCCCAGCACCAGGAACACATCGGGTCCATTACGTACAGCAAGCGCTGGGACATCGGTTACTCCGTCACGATTTGGCGTTCGGCGAAGCCAGTTCCTGCGGCAGGCCGATCGGGTGCGGCTGGTTACGCCGGCGTGCCAGCTCGATCTGCTTCTGGCGTTCCTCTGCGCGGCGCCGGGACTTCTCCGGCAGGCTGTCGTAACAGTGCGGACAGCTTATGCCCTGCTGGTACTTCGGCGAAGCCAGATCTTCGCCCGAGATCGGGTGACGGCAAGCGTGGCACTGGTCGAACGAGCCGGGAGCAAGGTCGTGGCGCACGGTGACCCGATTATCGAACACGAAGCACTCACCATCCCACTTGCTCTGTTCGGCAGGCACGTCCTCGAAGTACTTCAGCACGCCACCCTTGAGGTGATACACCTCGTCGAAACCCTGCTGCAGCATATAGCTTGAGGCCTTCTCGCATCGGATGCCGCCGGTACAGAACATGGCAACTTTCCTGTGCTTCTGCGGATCGAAATGCTGCTTGATGTACTCGGGAAACTCACGAAAGGTCTTGGTTTTCGGATCGACTGCACCTTCGAAGGTTCCGATGGACACCTCGTAGTCGTTGCGCGTGTCGATGAGCAGCACCTCGGGATCGCTGATCAGCGCATTCCAATCCCTCGGCTCAACGTAGGTACCGACCTTCTCATTCGGGCTCACGCCCGGCACGCCGAGGGTGACGATCTCTTTCTTCAGCTTGACCTTGGTGCGGTAGAACGGCATTTCGTCGCAGAGCGACTCCTTCCAGTCCAGATCGGCCAGGCGCGGATCCTGGCGCAACCAGGCAAGCACCTGATCCATACCGTCACGCGGCCCGGCGATGGTGCCGTTGATGCCTTCCAGCGCCAGAAGCAGGGTGCCCTTCACGCCATTGACAATCAGCGTATCGAGCAGGGGTTGGCGCAGCTCTTGATAATCTTCAAGCGTGACGAACTTGTACAGCGCCACGACGACGATGCGGGACATGACTTACCTCGTGTTCAGTAATCGCCCACGTAAAGGGCGCACCATTGAAAGCGCGGGAGTCTAGCAAGTTTGCCGCCGGCGGTGAATCAGTGCCGGTCGGCCTTGCTCCCGCCGAGGCAGTTGGGCGAGTCCGGCGCCTGCATGCGCGCGGCCCATTCGTCGGGGGTATAGGTGTGCAGAGCCAGCGCATGAATACGCGACATCAGATCACCCAGTGTGAGGTATACCGCCTGGTGACGCTTGACTGCATTCAGCCCGGCGAACTCACCACTGACGATCACCGCCTTGAAGTGCGACTCCGATCCGGGCGGTACGCTGTGCATGTGGCTTTCATTGACCAGCTCGAGATGGCTGGGAGTCAGGCCTTGCAGCGCCTGTTCGAGGTCGGATTGGGTCGGGCCCATGGCGATTCTCCGGATTGGGTTCAGCTGTGTACGAACGATGCGCTAGTGTATCCCACGTGTGGCCACGGTGCAGTCGCTGCAATGCGGATCGGCGGTCACTCACCCAGCCCAAACACCGGCAACCAAACCATCGCGACGGTGTCGACTTCATTCGACATGTCGCTTTCTATACTGACAGCACAGCCAACGGCAAACACAGCGGAGAGATCATGAGCACACGCACCGAATCCGACAGCATGGGCCCGATCGAGGTACCGTCCGACCGTTACTGGGGCGCCCAGACGCAGCGCTCGCTCCATCACTTTGCCATTGGCGAAGAACCCATTCCGCTGGCAGTGGTACGTGCGCTGGCATTGGTGAAGAAGGCGGCGGCGCGCACCAATCGCAAGCTCGGCAACCTCGACGAGCGGGTCGCCTCGCTCATCGAACAGGCTGCGGATGAAATACTCTCGGGGCGGCTCGACGATCATTTTCCGCTGTCCGTCTGGCAGACCGGCAGCGGCACCCAGAGCAACATGAACGTCAACGAGGTGATCGCCAACCGTGCCAACGAGTTGGCCGGCGAGCCGCTGGGCGTGAAATCGCCGGTGCACCCTAACGATCACGTGAACAAGTCGCAAAGCTCCAACGACACCTTTCCCAGCGCCATGCACGTTGCGGCGGTGCAGGAAACCGGTGACCGACTGGTGCCAGCTGTACGTGCTCTACGCGACGCACTGGATGCCCAGGCCACGCAGCATGCCGAGCTTATCAAGATCGGTCGCACGCACATGATGGACGCCACCCCGGTGACCTTCGGCCAGGAACTGTCCGCCTTCGTCGCGCAACTGGACATGGGGCTGGCCGCAGTCGAGCAGGCTCTGCCGCTGGTGTGCGAGCTGGCCCAGGGCGGAACCGCCGTCGGTACCGGCCTCAACGCCCCGCAAGGCTTCGCTGAAGGGCTTGCCGAAGAAGTCGCATCGCTGGCTGGCCTCCCCTTCACCAGCGCACCAAACAAGTTCGCCGCGCTCAGCGGGCACGAACCGCTGGTGCAATTGCACTCTGCTTTCAAGCAGCTTGCCGTCACTCTGATGAAACTCGGCAACGATCTGCGCCTGCTCGGCAGCGGCCCCCGCGCAGGCTTCGCCGAAGTGCGTCTGCCGGCCAACGAGCCGGGCAGCTCGATCATGCCCGGCAAGGTCAACCCGACACAGTGCGAAGCGCTGACCATGATCTCCTGTCAGATCATCGGTAACGACACCACGCTCACCATTGCCGCCAGCAACGGGCAGCTGCAGCTCAACGTGTTCAAGCCGGTGATCATTCACAACTTCCTGCAGAGCGTTCGCCTACTCGCAGACGGCTGCAACAGCTTCCGTGAACATTGCGTCGAAGGGCTAGAGCCGGATGCGAGACGCATGCGCGAGCATTTGGACAACTCATTGATGCTGGTCACTGCGCTCAACCCGGTCATTGGCTATGACAAGGCGGCGGACATCGCCAAGAAGGCGTATCAGGAAGGCACGACGCTCAAGCAGGCAGCGTTGGAGCTGGGGTATCTGGATGAGAAAGGGTTCGATGAGGCAGTGAAGCCCGAGAAGATGCTCTAGCGAGGCGGGGCGCGAAGAGGCAACCAAGGCCACGGCCTGGGACCGCCGGGCCAGCGGGCAGCCCTGTCAATAAGGCGGATTGAGCACTAAGGGATATCGGGCCGGAGCCGGCAGTGAACAGCCGGCACGACCCACATCGACAATATACTGATCACAAAATAAGCCAGGGGCCAGGCGACGAAATTGAACGGAACACCGTAAGGCCACCATTTCACAGAAATACTCAATGCAGCCGCAAACGTTCCGGAGATGACCGCGGCGGCGAGCGCTGATGTTGCCGGGACGCGGTGAAGCCGCGTTATGAAAAACGCCAGCACGAACGGAAGCACGAAAAGCACGGCGTAGGTCGCGCCATAGACGATAGCGAACCACACCACTCCGAAGCATCCGAACTTCGGATCACACTTCCCATCCAGGATCTGATAGCCAGCGCTGTATAGTCCCCAAGCAAGTAATTGCACTACCACAGCGACCAGAGTCAATTTCAGAAAGCTCGGCATAGTCGTTCGCCCTTTGCGCCGCAGCGCACCGTAACGCAACGCTGATAAGCCCGCGCCATTACCTCGATTTTTAGCTGACAACTGGCTCGTCGTCGTGCAGCGTCACCCAGGGCGCCTTATCGGGCGTATAGACCTGAATCTGCGGAGCGAGCGCCTGGGTATAGTCATCGATTGCGCCAAGGGGCAATACAAAATGACCTGGGAAATGTTTCCCGTTAACCAGGAATGATGCCGAGCCGCAAAAGGAACAAAAGGATTTGCTGGATACGTCATTCGCGTTGTAGCTGGAAATATGTTCCAAACCTTCAGCGATCTGGAACTGCGATCGCGGTACCACCACCCAGCTGCTGTAGTCGCCGCCTTGCAGCTTTCTGCAGTTGTTGTAGTGACATTTGAGCACCGCCGTTGCGGGCAGAGTCCCCTTCCACCGCACAGAACCACAATGGCAACTGCCTGCAAAATCCATATTGCCCTCCTTTGCTGCGTCTTAGGTTGCCGGGACCTGATGTGCCAACGCACCGAAGCGTTTGCTGTCGTTCCACCACGCCCTGACTTTACGGCCACAAGCAATCAATCAGCGCGATAGATATATTCGATCAGCTCTGGCTGGTTAGATTACTTTTCCTCATCTATACCGAAGACACAGGTCAGCTGCTGTAAAGGTTGGTGATCCCCCGGACCGAGCTGCTGGCAACTTACGGGCACTGCCGTTCGGTCCACAACATACGAATGGAAATCCGATATGTCTGATGAAACGCGCAAACCAACGACCAACGATGCGGGCATTCCTGTTTCAAGCGATGAGCACTCGCTGACAATTGGTCCGGACGGCCCAATTGTTCTGCATGACCATTACCTGATTGAGCAGATGGCTCAGTTCAACCGCGAGCGCATCCCCGAGCGCCAGCCCCATGCCAAGGGCGGTGGTGCATTTGGCCATTTCGAAGTGACGCACGATGTCAGCGCGTTCACCAAGGCGGCCGTGTTCCAGCCGGGCACTAAGACGGATGTACTTATGCGCTTCTCCACCGTCGCCGGCGAGCGCGGCAGCCCTGATACCTGGCGCGACCCGCGCGGGTTCTCGGTGAAGTTCTATACCAGCCAGGGCAACTACGACATGGTCGGCAATAACACGCCGGTGTTCTTCGTTCGTGACCCGCTGAAATTCCAGCACTTCATTCGTTCGCAGAAGCGTCGTGCCGATACCAACCTGCGCGACCATGACATGCAATGGGACTTCTGGTCACTCTCCCCCGAGTCCGCCCACCAGGTAACCTGGCTGATGGGCGACCGCGGTATTCCCAAGACCTGGCGGCACATGAACGGCTACAGCAGCCACACCTACATGTGGGTGAACGCCCAGGGCGAAAAATTCTGGGTAAAATACCACTTCAAGACCGATCAGGGCATCGAATGTCTCACGCAGGAAGAAGCGGACAAGCTGGCGGGCGAAGACGCTGATTACCACACCCGCGATCTCTATGAAGCACTCAAGCGTGGCGAACACCCGAGCTGGACGCTGCACATGCAGATCATGCCGTTCGCTGATGCCGACCAGTATCGCTTCAACCCGTTCGACCTCACCAAGGTCTGGCCGCATGGTGACTACCCGTTGATTCCGGTCGGCAAGCTGACGCTCGACCGCAACCCGACCGACTACCACACCGAGATCGAACAGGCCGCCTTCGAGCCGAGCAACCTGGTGCCCGGTATCGGGCTCAGCCCCGACAAGATGCTGCTGGGCCGTGTGTTCGCCTACGCCGACGCACACCGCGCGCGGCTGGGGGTGAACTACAAGCAGATCCCGGTCAACCGCCCGCAGAGCCCGGTGCACAGTTACAGCAAGGACGGCGCCATGCGCATGGATAACGTCACCGACCCTGTCTATGCCCCCAACTCGAAGGGCGGCCCCGCTGCGGACCCCACCCTCAACCCGCCGGTGGACGTGTGGAGTGCGAGCGGCAACATGGTACGGCAGGCCTACACGCTGCACCCCGGAGACGACGACTTCGGTCAGGCCGGCACCATGGTGCGCGAAGTCTTTGACGATGCCGCGCGGGATCGCCTGGTCAGCAACGTTGTCGGCCACCTTATGGATGGCGTAGAGGAGCCGGTGTTATCACGTGCAATCGACTACTGGCGCAAGATTGACCAGAACGTTGGCGATCGCATTGCGATGGGCGTAAGAGCCGGCTGAATCTGGCTTTTCCGGTGAGAGAGAGTCGTCTCGGCGGGTCTCTCTCACCTACCACATCAAAGCAGCGCCTTGTATGGCTACTCGGTTATGCGTCCGCACGCTTGCTGTTTGCCAGCAAGCCGGCGGCCAACACAAAGACCACGCCTGTAGTCCTGTTGAACAACCTGGCACGGCGTGGCTGCTGGAGCCAGCTTTTGGCCTTAGCCGCGAACAGCGTATAGACGCCCAACCAGAACAGCTCGAGGAACACGAAGGTCACCCCCAGCAACACGAATTGCGGAAGATGCGGCTGACCGGGCACGATAAACTGCGGGAACAGCGCACCGAAGAACAGTAATGCCTTGGGATTACTCGCGCCCACCAGCAAGCCCCTAACAAACAATCCTTTGCTCGTCGTCTGCGTGGTCTCGGGAACCGTTATGTCTCGGTCAGCCGAGATAATCGACGCGACACCGAGGTAGAGCAGATAACCTGCGCCAACCCACTTCAGCACCGTGAACAGTGTTTCCGACGCCGCAAGGGTTGCTCCCAGACCTAGGGCAGACAGCCCCATGATGCAAACAATCGCCGCCGTGCTCCCGAACGCAGTGATTAACGCGCTCCGCGCGCCCAGGTTGATGGAAGTCGACACGCAGACCAGTACGCTTGGCCCTGGCGTGACGGTGAGCACTAGTACGGCGAGCGCGTAGACGAGCCAAGCAGAGAGCGTCATCGCGAGCTCCTAAGTGAAGGCGCGCTCCGTTGGCGACCGAGCCGAACGAATGGTTCAATACAAGGCATCTTGGTCCCTTATCTGATCACCTGGCCGGCGTGATGCGCCAGGAAAGTTTCACGCTTGGACGGCTCCGGCCAGCCGAGTGCACGCGCAGCTGGCAAGAGAATCTGATCAACGAACCGGTCAAAATTCGTCCTGAGTCTCCCACACATCCACGATGCGCCATCCTCCCGGAACCTCTCCACATGAATGGAATATGATTCCCCCGGGCACCTCGCCTGACGCGAGACTTGCTCCGAGCGCCTCGTATGTCTGCTTTCTAACCTCTGGAAACTCGATCATGGTAAGGACAGGCATACCTCTTCCTTTGCATTGATAGTTTTCAGACGAGTGATGCTAGCGACGATGAGTGATGGATAGCCAGCCAATAGGGCAGGCTGAAAAAAGCCCCGGCATCGAACATTGAGGCGAAGCCGCACTAAATAGGCCACATACACTGCTCGGTCACTCCGATGTCCTTACCACGCAGATCTACACCCATGTGCTTGGCCAGGCCTTTGCCGGTGTGCAGAGCCCGCCCGGATGAGTGCTTCAGGCATGCTACAGCCCTACCCTGCGCTGACGGGCAAAGCGGCACTTCAGACGACTTGGCTTGAGGAGGAGACGGCTGTCCGTGCCGTGAGGCGGGTGAGTCGAGGCGTCCCTTGCCTGATTCCGAGCATATTACAGCCATCCCGGTTTTCCAATTGGCAGCCAGGTCACACGTTTGGGTGATCGCGACCGGCGTGGGAATGCGTCTTGAAGTCAGCTCGCCGGTGGCGGCGGGGTTTCCGCAATGCGCTTCACACGCCGATTACGCAGATTCTGGATCAGGCTGGGCGCCAGTGCGATCAGCGCAGAACCGGTAACGACCAGTAGCGCCCCGAGATACGCCAAGCTGTTGAGCAGCTCCGGTTTGACTACGCCCGGCCAGATCATTGAACCCAGCGCCACCATGCTGAATGTGAACAAGGGCGTGGTGGCGACGGTGGCGCTGACGCGGGAGGCTTCCCAGTGGGCCAGTGCTTCGGCGAAGGCGCCATAGGCCACCAGAGTGTTCAGGCAACAACCGGCCAGGAACCAGCCCTGCAATGGGGTGAGTTCGAGCACCTGCAACGGCGAGGCCAGGGGGAACAGCAGTATCGAGCAGGCCAGATAGATCACCATCATCACCGGGACGGAGGACCAGATGCTCAGCAGCTGCTTCTGCGCCAGGCCATACAGCGCCCAGGTGAAGGCGGCGGCCAAGGTGATGAGGATGCCGAGTGTGTAGTCGGTGACTTGGGTGAACAGCTCTTCCAGCCGCTGGTTGAAGAACAGCCCGAAGCCGACCAGCAGCGTGAGCAGACCGATCAGTTGGCCGATGCCGAAACGTTCACGGAATACCAGCATGCTGCCGAGCATGAGCATGATCGGCGCCGTCTGGATCATCAGCTGCATGGTGCCGGGCGTCAGGCGGTTCAGTGCCATCAGATACAGCACGTAATTGCAGGCCAGACCGAGGATGGCGACAACGAGCAGCCAGCGGTTGGTCGTCGACAGGGCACGGATCGAAGGTAGCTTGCCGCGCGATGCAAGCCAGATGAACAACACCACACCCGCCGTGAACAGGCGGTACCAGGTGACCGTGTACGGGTCCATGCCGCTGAGCACTTCCTTGAGCATGATCGGGAGCACACCCCAGAGCATGGTAGTGGTCAGTGCCAACAGGAAACCGTAGACCCAACGGCCGGAGGTGATGTGCATGGAGAGCTCGAGGCAAAGGAGATGGACCGCACCATTGTAGGGCTCGGGTTGAAGTGTCGATAGTTACAGATGAGGTGGCTGTGTGAGGGGCAACTGTATTGGTGGGTGTGGGTAGGTTTTTGCGGCCCCAAGGGGTTCGGTTCAAGGAGAAACCTTGCATTCTTCTTCGCGGCGATAGCCGCTCCTACACGGGGTAGCACCCTCGAAGGCAAGACTTGGTTAAGCCTTGGTTGAAGCCTGCCCGGCCGGAGCGGTCTGGTTGATGCGATGCCAGCCGTCGTCGGTCTTTTCCACCTGATAGCGCGCCCACCGGAGGAATTCGCTGGTCTTGGCGATGCCGTTGCCGCCTTCTCCTTTGCCCTTGACGATACGATAACGGACGCGCCCCGCGCGCCCAGGCCGGGTATGAACGATCTGCGTCAGCTGACGTACCGACCAGTTCTCGCCCGGCAGGCCGTTGCTGTAGAAGGCGTCTTCGAAAAGATCACGTTCATCCAACGAGTCGGCGCGGGCATGTTTGCTAGCCAGCTCCATGACTTTGAGCAAGTCGTCAAATTCGATGTCCTTGAACGAATTCATTTGCTTGAGGGCGTAATGAAAGTCCTCCGGCGCAATGCCGGGAGTGCGGGTGACCTGAAAACTGGCCAGACCCAGGGGGTAGCGTCGCCATGCGAACAGGCCGTTGAACAACATTGCGGCGGCAATGATGACGACCGAGTCGAGCAGGATCGGATACAACACGAAGCTGAACCCGTCCGAGACGATCGCGGGCCCGCCCAACACGGCGATCATCGCTGTTGCGCCGCCCGGCGGGTGAAGACAACGGGCATACATCATCAGCGCGATGCTGCCGCCCACGGCAAGCGCCGCGACCCATGGGCCCGGTGGCATCCAGATCAGACAGGCCACGCCAAAAGCGGCTGAGATGGTCTGACCGCCGATGACTGACCATGGCTGCGACAGCACCCCGTGCGGCATGGCGAACACCAGTACTGCGCTGGCACCCATCGAGCCTGTCACCCACAGAGCGCCTTCGCCGGCGAGACCAAGATGCGTGACCCAGTACACCAGCAGCAGCGAGAGCGTGGCGCCGAGGGCTGAGATGAGCTTTTCCTGGTGCGTGGTGTTGTCGGGGCGCCAGCCCATAAACCGCAACGCCCGGCCCCACCATCTACGCGCCATGTGTCCTCCGCCGGCCAAAAGCCGTAATGATACCGCCGAAACGCACCGCAACAGTACCCGCATAACCAGCTGCTACGCTCAGTAGACCTTCAGAACCGGAGTTTTTGCCATGCGCCTCGCGGACCAACCCCTCTCTACCCACTCTCGGCAACTGCTTACCCGCACCGAGATCGACCCGCTGCTGGCCGACTTGCCCGCTTGGCAACTGGTCGAGATCGATGACGTACCGCGGCTGACCAAGTCGTACGCATTCTCGAATTTCGCCGAGGCGCTGGCATTCACAACCCAGGTCGGTCAGCTGGCCGAGGCGGAGAATCACCATCCAGCCCTGTTGACCGAATGGGGGAAGGTGACCGTCTCCTGGTGGACTCACTCGCTGGGCGGCGTGCAGCGCAACGATCTGATCATGGCGTCCCGCACTGATCGGCTGCTCGAGACTGCCGGCCACTGACTGTTAATGAGCCCATACCAGCCTTTTGCCAGCGATAGCTTTGTCCCGGGCCTTGCACGATAATGCCGCCATTGCTGGGCTGCAGACGTCATCGCTTCGTCATAGACGATGGCGACAATAGTCGTCCCGGTTGTAGCCAATTCATCTAATAGATCATCGGATTGGCATCTAGGATGATGGAACGGATGTGCGGCAGCTACCATCCCACGCTGTAACGGACGTTAAGTGTTACCTGCATTGAGAGGCGCCGGATTGGTGCTCGCAGGATGATTTGCCGGAATGGATGTGCCGGCGGCCGACAAGAGCCGCCCCAAACAAGAACAATAAGGTACGGTATGAAACGATTCCCGAAAGCCAAATGGTCGACGGTTGCGCTGGTATTTCTCGCCACCTGGCTGCTGTTGATTCTCCCGAACATGAGCTGACAGCCAGCGCGGTACGATGACGCCATGAGTTGGCGTTACAATGAGCGCCGATCGATTTCGGCGGAGCCGCTGTGACCTCTTCCCCGCACCAAGCAGACCTGACCTGGACAGACGACGGGCAACCGTTTTCGGCTGCGTTCGGCGATGTGTATTTCTCTCGCGAATCGGGGCTCGAAGAGACGCGCCACGTGTTCCTCCACCACAACGCTCTGGCGGAGCGCTGGGCATCTCTGGCCTCTGAAGATACGTTCTGCATCGCCGAGACCGGCTTCGGCACTGGCCTCAACTTCCTCTGCGCCTGGCAGCTGTGGGACCAGTGCGCTCCAGCCGGTTGCCGGCTGCACTTCGTCAGCACCGAGAAGTTCCCGCTTGGCCTGACCGACTTGCAGCGCGCTCTGGCGCTTTGGCCGGAGCTCCAACACTGGGCTGCGCAGTTGCTGGCACAGTACGAGGATCCGGCTGGTGGCTGGCAACGGTTTCGCTTCGAGGACGGGCGAGTGACGTTGACGCTGCTGATCGGCGATCTGCTCGAGACCCTGCCGCAGCTCGATGCATCGGTCGATGCCTGGTTCCTGGACGGGTTCGCGCCAGCCAAAAATCCGGACATGTGGCAGCCGCAGTTGTACCAAACGATGGCCCGCCTGTCGGCCGAACACGCCACGGTCGCCACCTTCACCAGCGTGGGTGACGTGCGCCGCGGCTCGCAGGCCGCCGGTTTCGCCATGCAAAAGGTCAAGGGATACGGGCGCAAGCGGGAGATGCTCGCAGGCCGACTGCAGCCACGAACGGCGTCACCGTGGAGCCCACCATGGTACGACCGTCCCGCACCTTCGCGGGCAGAGCGTACCGCGCTGGTCATCGGCGCTGGGCTCGCCGGGTGCAGCACAGCGTTCGCCCTGGCGCAGCGCGGGTGGGCCGTGACGGTCATCGAGCGTCATCCTGGCGAAGCGCAGGAAGCGTCCGGCAACCCGCAGGGCATTCTCTACTGCAAGCTCTCGGCCCACCCTACTCCGCTGTCCCGCTTCGTGCAGGCCAGCTATGCCTATTGCCTGCGGGTACTGCGCCAATGCCTGCCCATGGACGGAGTCAGCTGGGACCCCTGCGGCATCCTGCAGCTCGCAGCGGATGAGAAGGACGAAACACGTCTGCGGGCGATCGCCGCAAACGGCTACCCCGCCGCGTTCCTGCATTGGGTGGATGCCAGCGAAGCGAGCGAGCTGGCTGGTATACGGGTCGATCGTAGCGGTCTGAATTTCCCCGGCGGCGGCTGGGTGCATCCGCCTGCGCTGTGCCGCGCGTTACTGGAACACCCGAACATCACGCTGCTGACGTGTCACCATGCGATGCGGCTGCAACGGGACTCAGGCAGACGCTGGACAGCGTTCGATAGCGCAGGCGATACGTTGGCCAGCGCCGCAGTGGCGGTCGTCTGCGCCGCGGCCGACAGCCTGCGATTCGCGCAAACTGCTCACCTGCCGCTCAAGGCGATACGCGGTCAGATAACCCACCTGCCAGCCACCGAGACCAGCCAGAAGCTGCGTACAGTGCTCTGTGCCGAAGGCTACGTGTCGCCGGCACGCGGTGGAGAGCATCACGTCGGCGCCAGCTTTCGGTTCGACCGCATCGACTGCGAGCCCAGCGTCGAAGAAAGCCGCGATAATCTGAATCTGTTGCCGAGCCTCTCGGCTGATTTTGCCGAGGCAGTGACTGCGCAGTCGCTGGACCCGGCGCAGCTCAAGGCACGTGCGGCGCTGCGCTGCACCACGCCCGATTATCTGCCGGTTATCGGCCCGGTAGTCAATGCACGGGCGTTCAGCGAGAACTACGCGGTGCTGCGCAAGGACGCTGCGCGCAAGCTCGAAACGCCCGCACCCTGGCTGGACGGCTTGTACGTGAATGCGGCGCACGGCTCGCGCGGCCTGCTCAGCGCGCCGCTCAGCGGTGAACTGATTGCCGCCTGGCTCGAAGGCGAGCCCCTGCCGTTGCCGAGACCCGTAGCCGAAGCCGTGCACCCCTCGCGGTTTTTGCTCAGGGAGCTGATCCGCGGCGGCAAGCGCAACTGATCAGCCGGTCATCAGTGCCTGCACGCCTTCGTACAGCAACTTGCCGCCGGTGAAGAACAGGAAGATGTAGCACAGCTTGTAGATCACTTGCTCGTTGGTCTTCTGCAGCATCCAGAAGCCCATGCGCACGCCGATCGGCGCCAGCGGCAGCAGCACCAGCGAGGTAAGCAGGTTGCTGGTAGTGAACTGCCCGAGATAGATGTAGCCGGGCACCTTGGCCAGGTTCACCACCATGAAGAACACGGCGATGGTGCCCATCAGCACGGTCTTTTCCATACGCTGCGGCAGCAGGTAGATATTGATCGGCGGACCGCCGGCGTGAATACCGAAACTGGTAAAGCCCGATACCATACCCCAGAAGCTGCCCCGAACCGGGCTCACGCCCTTGGGCGGCGGGTTGTCGCGGCGCAGCCAGATGCTCAGCACGAACAACAGCGCGATCGCACCGATCATCACCTGGATATGCGCTTCGTTGAGCACCCGAAACGTCAGCGCGCCGAGCACCACGCCGACCAGCGATGCCGGGACAATGATGCGCAAATTGGCTTTGTCCCAGCGGCCACGGAACGTACGCAGCGCGATCAGATCCATTGCACAGAGAATAGGCAGCAGGATCGCCGCGGCTATCTGCGGAGAGATGACCAGCGACATCAGCGGGACGGAAAGAATCGCGATATTGCCACCGAACCCGCCCTTGGCGATGCCATACAGCAGCACGGCGGGGATGGCGCACAGATAGAACAGCGGATCGGTGATCATGACGGCCTGGTTCAACTCGACAGGCCCGGCAGTGTAGCATTGGCCGGGCCCTCACATCGTACTGGTCATCCGGGAAGTAGACCCATGTTGATACCCTACCAATTGCTCGATTCCGAGACGCTGCGGCGTCTGCTGGAAGACTTCGTCACTCGCGACGGGACCGACAACGGTTACGAGGCGACGCTCGAGCAGCGCGTCGAGCGCCTGCGTCGCCAGATCGACCGGCGCGAGGTGGTCATCGTCTACCATCCCGATACCGGCGATACCAGCCTGGCCCACCGGCGCGACGTCCCGCGCGAGATGCTCGACGAGCTCGAACGGGACGACGAACCCGGCTAGCCCGTTACCTCAACATATCCGCCAGCGCCTCGAGCGCCGGCAGCGTCATCGGGAAGGTTTGTCCGGTTGTCGCCACCGGGTGCGACGACAACCGCACCACCACCAGCCCTGCTTTCGGATTGACGTGAAGCATCTGGCCGTGCACACCGAGCGCCTCGTACGCGCCGTCATCGTTGTGACTGATCCACCACTGATTCCGGTAGGAGTAGCCGGGCTGATAGTCGCGGCCGGAAGCCTTGAATGCTTCGCGGTCGGCACCTTCGCGGATGCTGCGTACGACCGATTGATCAATGATGCGCTGGCCATTGAACTCCCCTTCGAGACGCATCATTTCACCGAAGCGTGCCAGGTCACGCAAGGTGGCATCCATGCCGGCTCCGGCCCATTCGGTACCGTGGCGGTCGAGCAGCATATAGGCATCGTGCTCGGCACCGATCTTGCGCCAGATACGCTCGCCGATCAGCTCGGCCATGTGCTTGCCGGTAGCCCGGCGCAGTACCCAGCCGAGCACTTCGGTGTGTACCGTGCGGTAGCGGAAGTAGCGACCGTGTTCATCAGCCGGGCCGATGCTTGGCAGGTAGCTGTACAGATCGCGGTGCCCGGCGTAGTCCACCGGAGCGGGCCTCATGCCGGCGGCCAGGGCGTACTTGACCACGTCCGATTCGGCATTGGCGTAGATCTCGCTGTAGTCGATGTCCGCCGTCATGTTCAGCAGCTGCTGCAGCGTGGCGCCCTTCCAGCCGCTCTCGGCCAGCTCCGGCAGGTAATCGGTGATCTGCGCCCCGGCGTTGAGCACGCCCTCTTCGATCAGCTGCGTAGCCAGGATGCCGGCGAAGGATTTGGTCATCGACCACATGATGTGCGGATGATCGTCGGGCATGCCTTCGTGGTAGGCCTCGTAAACGATTTTGCCGTCCTTGAGAATGATGGTTGCATCGGCATAGGTCTTGTTCAGGTACTCGGCGAAGGTCATTTCGCCCTCGGGGCCCTGAAAGCGCATGCCTCCAATCGCTTCGCTCAGATCCTCATCGCGAGGCAACTCGGCCACGCCGCCATTGCCGCGCGGAATCGCCCGGGTCGGCAGCAGTTCGCGCATATGGTGGAAAGCCCAGCGAATCTGCGGGTATTGGGTGAGGAAGGTCGCTGCGGTCACCTGCTTGTCCGCGGGCGGCGGGAAGCCCTGCATCAAGCGCAACTGATCGAGACGTACCGACTCCGGCGGAGGCAGCGACGGCTGGGCCTGGGCCTGCGTGGCGGTGAGCGTAGGGCGGGGCATCGGCGATCCTCGTTGGCGTTGTTTGGCTCCCAGCGTAGCTGCGCTGCCAGTGCCGGCCAAGGTCAGATCGGCCAAAAGCGAAGACGCGAACGCCAAGCCGGGATCGGTGATTGCACACCATAACCGCACGGGATACGAAATACTGCGGTTCGCCTGGCAGTAGTCGTCGGCCGCAGTGGCGCGGTGATGGTCAGGATGGTGCTCGAAGACTGCGGGAGAGTCGGAAATCGCGCTCAACGCGCGCGAAGCGCCGGCGATTCTCGACCAGGGCAGGCATTTCGATTTGCTGTTCGCTGACCTGACCGTGCAGGCGGCATGAACGGAATCATGCTGGCGCGCGAGGTGCGCAAGCGCAAGCCAGGGATGAAAGTCCTGCTCACCACAGGCTATGCTGAGAGCTCGCTCGAGCGAACCGACCTGGGCGGCTCGGAGTTCGACGTCATTCCCAAACCGTACATGCCGGGCGACCTGGCCAGGAAGGTGCGCATGGTTCTGGTCGGACCAACCGGCGTCAGCTAATCAACGGAGCAACCATGCCCGCAGGAATTCTCGCGATCGATATTGGTGGTACGTCAGTGAAGGCGGCGGTGCTGGACAACTCCGGCACGCCGCAGTGCGAGAGAGTCCGCGTCCCGACGCCACGCCCCTGCCCACCGGAAATCATGCTCGAGCTGGTCAGCGGCCTCGTAACCCCCCTTCCCGCCTATGACCGCATAGCGGTCGGGTTCCCCGGTGCTGTGCGCGACGGACGCGTGCTGACCGCAGCGAACCTGGGCAATGCGCCCTGGGTCGACTTCCCGCTCGAACAACAGATCTTCGAGCTTCTAGGCTGCCCCACCCATCTGCTCAACGACGCCGACATGCAGGGCTTCGCTCTGATCGATGGGGTGGGACTGGAACTGGTGATCACGCTTGGCACCGGCTTCGGCACGGCCTGGTTCCGGCACGGCGAATTGATGCCGCACCTGGAAATAGCCCACCATCCTATTCGCAGCAACCTCACCTATGATCAATATCTGGGTACGGATGCCCTGACACGCATCGGCAAGACCCGCTGGAACCAGCGGCTCGAATACGCGCTGGAAGTGCTGGACCGCATGCTGCGGCCTGATCGGGTGATTCTGGCGGGCGGCAATGCCCGGCTGGTGGACATCGCATTATCCGAACGGATGGTCATCAAACCGGACGCCACCGGTATCAGCGGCGGCGCGGCGTTGTGGCGCAGTACACAGTCGGACTGAGTCTCCGATCAGCGCTGGTTGGCCAGGTTCTCGTTGGGCGCTGCACGCCCCTTCAGCGGCGGGAGCCGCTTGGCCTTGTCCAGATCGATGCCGGCGCCTTCAGCGACACGACGACCGTACTCCTCGTCGCAGTGCCAGAAGTGCCAAATCATACGCAGCTGGATGTCTTCCGGACATTGCTTCATGTCCTCGACCAGGTTAGCAATCAGATCCTCACGTTCCCAGTCTTCGAAGGTCCGGTAACGTTCACCCGTCTGACGGTAGTCGGCTTCGGATTTGGTCGTCTGGTAACGTCCAAGACGGCCTTCGACCCACGGCTGGTACTCGGTGCCTGGATACGCGGACTCTTCCAATCCGTTTTGCGAGCTGGGCTCGTAGTTCACGTGCGGGTTTTCACCGCCGCGGTCGACGTAGTGCGCCATCGCGCCATCGCGCTGGTTGGTCGCTGTCGGGCACTTGGGAGCATTGATCGGCAGCTGCAGATAATTGGCGCCGACGCGGTAACGTTGGGTGTCGGAATACGATAGCGTGCGTCCCTGGAGCATCTTGTCGTCGGAGAAGTCGATACCGTCGACCAATACGCCGGTACCGAAGGCCGACTGCTCGGTTTCGGCATGGAAGTTGTCCGGGTTGCGGTCGAGGACCAACCGGCCGACCGGCAATAGCGGGAACTGATCTTCCGGCCAGCGCTTGGTGTCGTCCAGCGGATCGAAGTCGAGCTCGGGATGCTCGCCATCGGCCATGACCTGCACGCACATTTCCCACTCCGGGTAATCGCCGCGCTCGATAGCGTCATACAGATCGCGCGTCGCGTGCCCGACATCCTTCGCCTGGATCTCTGCGGCCTGCGCCGAGGTGAGGTTCTTCACACCCTGCTTGGGCTCGAAGGAGAACTTGCAGAGCACGGCCTGACCATCCGGGTTGACCAGCTTGTAAGTGTTTACACTGGAGCCCTCCATGTGCCGGTAATCGGCCGGGATGCCCCAGGGACTTTTGACCCAGGTGACCATGTGCAGCGATTCAGGATGATGCTGGACAAAGTCATAGAAGCGCCACGCTTCCTGACGGTTGGAGATCGGGTCCGGCTTGAACGCATGGATCATGTCCGGAAACTTGATGGCATCACGGATGAAGAAAATCTTCAGGTTGTTGCCGACGAGATCCCAGTTGCCTTCCACGGTGTAGAACTTGATGGCGAAGCCGCGCGGATCCCGGGCTGTCTCCGGTGATTCCTTGCCGCCGATGACGGTAGAAAAACGCAGGAACACGGGGGTCTTGCTGCCGGCTTCGGTGAGCACCTTGGCGCGTGTATATTTCGTCGCCGGCTCGTCGCCGATCTTCCCGTAAGCCTCGAACCAGCCATGCGCGGCGGTTCCTCGGGCATGCACCACGCGTTCCGGAATGCGCTCTCTATCGAAATGGGTGATTTTCTCGATGAACTGATAGTTTTCCAGCGTTGCCGGTCCTCGTTCACCGACACTGCGCAAACTCTGGTTATCGTGGACCGGGTGGCCCTGGCGATTGGTGAGGCTGTGCTGCTTGTCTGTCATGGGTACTCTCCAGGCTGCTCGGTGCACCCCTTTGGAGACGTTACCAGCGAGACAGTTCGCCGGGTTCGACGAATGGCTAACCCTCCCCGTCGGCATAGAAGCGATAGCAATTGCGCCCTGCGCGCTTTGCCTGGTACATCGCCTCGTCAGCATGACTCAACAGAGTTTCCGGCGTGTGGGCATCCTCGCCAAGCGTGGCGATGCCCAGGCTGGCGCCGACCTGCGCCGAACGATCGGCGTCCAAGGGTATGGGCAGATTGACCAGCTCGAGGAAGCGCGACAGGATGCGTTCCAGCGACTCACGCCGGACCGGTCCGTTGAGCAGCACGACGAATTCGTCGCCGCCAAGCCGCGCGACGAAATCATCTTCGCGTACCAGCTCAGCCCACAGCCGCGCGACGTGCTGCAGGATGCGGTCACCCATGGCGTGACCGAAGGTGTCGTTGGCCTGCTTGAAACGATCCAGGTCAAGCATGATCAGCACTGGGCGCTGTGCCGGATCAAGCTCCAACTCGCGGGCCGCCTGCTCCAGGCGTCGTGACAGGCCGCGGCGATTGCCGAGGCCGGTAAGCGCGTCGGTCAGTGCCATCTGCTCCGCGGCCTGGGTAGCCAGATGTCTGTCCGTCACGTCGTTCGCCACACCCTGATAACGGTCTCGCCCATAAACGTTGAACAGCATCGCTATCCAGCGCGGGTGCGCCGCACTACCGAGCCGCACCTCGAGTTGCTGGGCGGGCCGATCTCCCTCGCAGGCAACTAGCACCGCGTCGATGTCATCCATTGGCAACTCGCACAGATCGCAAAGTCGCAGCGTGCCGGCCGACAGATCGGTCGCAGCGTCCAGCCCGAACATACGCTTGAAAGCCGGATTCGCCGAAAACACCCGACCGCTTCCGTCGACCTCAAAAATACCGGTTTCAACATTGTCAAAAATGGTACGAAAACGACGTTCCTCGATCTCGCGCTGAACTCGGAGCTCCCGCTCCCCGCGCAGCGACGAAACCAGCCGGTCAATCATGGCGTTGACGCTCATGACCAGCCGCCCGAGCTCGTCGCGTTCGTTACCAGGCGGAATGCTGAGCTTTTCTCCGCTTTCGCCATCGAGGTGGCGTAGCCGCCGCGAGACATCCCTGATTGGTCGCGTCACCAGCCGCACGATGACCCAGACCACCGCAGCGCCGATCCCGATCAGCTGTAGCGTGAGCAGGATGGCAATGAACAGCGATGCCTCGAACACTGACCGGCGGATCTGCTCGACGTTGGGCGTGAGAACGATCCGGCACACTTCCTCGTCGTCGACGAAGGGAGAAACGACAGACCGCTCCAACGCGACTGCCCGCCGCCGGTCGCTATCACCCATTTCCAGGAGGACCGAGCCGGCCTGCACGATCTGAACCCGGCCGACGATGCCGTTGCTGAGCAAGCCGCTGGCGACCTCCGCAGCCAGATCGCGGTTATCCAGGAAACAGGCGATCTGCACCGTACGCTCGACAGTGTCCAGCAATTCTTCCAGGCGATGGTGCTGCTCGTTGCGCTCGCGCCGTTCGCTGATCAGCATTGCGCCGATCAATGACACCGCACCGAGCAAGCCCACCGCAACCAGCGTCAGCGCTGCGCTACGCAGGGCCAGCCGGGTGCGGAACAGGCGAGCGAATGATTTCACTGTGGCGGCCGGTCAGGGAACGCCAGTACCACCACCATATCCTCGGGTACGTTCGCTCTGTCGATAAAACCGATCGCGCCGGGATTGCGACGCAGGTAAGCGAGCATTTCCGCCTCCTCGGCAATCTGCAAGGGTGGCGAGGCCTGACCGGAGAACACCAGACGGGCCCAGTACGAGTTAATTTCGGCAAGGTCCTTGTTGACCAACTGGCGATAGAAGCGCTCTCTGAGCGGCCCAAGGTCCACAGGCAACGCCGCGACGCCGGAAGGCAGCTTACGATAGCGTCCCATGAAAATGTTGATCAGATCGCTGCGGCTCAACTGGGTGATCTTCGCACTCGGGTGAGCAACCGCCACCAGTTCGGCTCGAAGCGATGCGGGCGTTGACAGTGACAGGATCAGCAGGGCGAGTAGAAGCGGATATCTCTTCATATGGCCCCCTAGAAGACAAAGTCGAGAGCGAGACTGAACACTGCCGTGTCCTGGTCCCAGTCAGGCTGTACATGGCGCCACATGAGCCCCACCTGATCGACATTGATGAAGTCCACCTGACCCTTGAGCGCAATGTTTCGAGCCACGTCGTAACGCCCACCCAGAGAAAGGGTCTGCTGGGTGAGACCTGCCTTCTCATTCGAAGGGATACCAAACTCGCTCAGCGCAAAGCCCCGGGTACGAGCGCCCGAAAGCGACACGAAAGGCGTTACCGGCTCGAGGCGGTAGCCTGCAGTAATGAACGCAGTAGTAAGGTCTATTTCGTCACCGGATCGGTTGAGCTGACCAAGCATCGCCTGGATCTGCAACGGTCCGCGGTCATAGGCAACCCCAAGCGAACTCATCTGGATGGTGGTGGGCGAGACCGCATCGCGTAGCCCTTCGGCCAGCCGCGGCTGAAAGAACGCAAGCAGATCGAGCTGATTCAGGAATTCATCAGGCGCCTCAAGACGGTAATCGATTTCACCCAGACCGAGCTGCCAGCGCCAGCGGCCGACTTCGTAATTGATGTGGCCGCCATAAACGCGGCTACCGGTTGCGTCGAGTACAACGCCGGCGAGATCGGAATTCACCTTCTCGTCCGCCAGCCCTGCGTACAGCTTGCCCCAAAGCAGCCCGTCCCCAAGCGGGCGGCGCAGCACGATATCGCCCCCGTCGATATGCGACAGGTGCCGCGTACCGTAATAATCCACCGGTGGCCGCACCCAGAGATACGAGTAACCGACATCGCGCGAGTCGGCGAGCATGTAGCTATCCAGGGCTACCCGGCCCAGACGCAGCGTCACCGCCGGATCCGGGTTATAGCGCAGAAACGCCCAGGTCAGCTTGGGCTCGTAGCTACCGTTATGATCATAGCGCGACACGCCCTGCACCATCGCGTCGAGCGTTTCGGTCAGGTCGGCGCGCAGCTGCAAGCCGAAGCGGCTATCGACATCACCATCCCAGTCACCGGCGGTGCCGTCCTGCTGGCTGATGTCACGAATGAACTCGGCATTGGAATCGGTGCTTCGCGCCACGCCTAGCGTGCCGAAACCATTGACGGCCAGTTTGCCGTTGAGCAGTTCGATTGCGTTGGCGCCGCCGGGGGTGAGTAAAAGCAGCGACAGCCCCAAGTGCAGGAGCCTGGATATCGACATGAATGGGTCTCTATTGGTGTTGACGACTTTGTTGTTATTCGACGACGAGCCTTGGGGGGGCCCGGGACCGAACCGGAGTGGATTCGCAGGTCCGGTCGCACACGTGTGGCCTAATTTAAAGCAAATTCAAGGTAGCTGCCATCGGCAGAACGTGCCATGCGTGTGGCGGCAACGCCCCTCGCCGGGCGGCGTTTTGTGATGCGGGGCCTTCCAACAGACATATCGGCAGGAAACGCCGGGGCTTTAACAACGATTCGCTCGGCGACAGCCCCGCTTCGCTTTGTTCAATCCCACTGATGTGACTTATGCTTGCGACATCATCTATCGGAAAAAAAAATAAATGACGAGCGCCGACTCAAACGCCTCCAACCACCCGCGCCCCTCTTCATTCCTGCGCGGTGGAGGCGATACGGGCGAACTCATTCGTCGACATGACTGGTCGGCTACCCCTCTTGGCCCGCTGGAATCCTGGCCGCAGAGCCTGCGGACGGTCACCAGCATGTTGTTGCTTTCGCCGGTGCCGATGGTCCTCTTGTGGGGTCGTGAAGGTGTGATGATCTATAACGACCCTTATTCCCGCTTCGCCGGTGCGCGTCATCCTCAACTGCTCGGCTGCGATGTTCGCCAGGGCTGGCCCGAGGTTGCCGAGTTCAACGATCACGTCATGCGTGCGGGTCTGGCAGGCGAAACGCTCACCTACCACGATCAGGAATTCACCCTGCTGCGCCACGGACGACCCGAGCAAGTGTGGGTGAATCTGGATTACTCTCCGGTGCTCGACGAAAGCGGAGCGCCGGCGGGGGTCATCGCGGTAGTGGTCGAAACCAGCAAAAGCGTACGCGCGAAAAATCGCCTGCAGGCTGAGCGAACGCGGCTGGCGCGACTTTTCGAGCAGGCGCCGAGCCTGATGGCCATGCTAGAGGGGCCGGAGCATATCTATCAAATGGCCAACCCGGCCTACCGGCAACTTGTCGGCGAGCGGCCGCTGCTGGGCCTGCCGGTGCGCGAGGCCTTGCCTGAACTGGTTCGCCAGGGCTTCATTGAATTGCTCGACAAGGTCTACCGCACCGGCGAAGCCTACGCCAGCACCTCGGCCGTAGAGCTCCGCCGGGGTCTGAACGAAAACGAAGAAAAGCGCTTCGTGGATTTCGTCTTTCAACCGATCACTGATGGCGACAACAAGGTCAGCGGCATATTCATCACCGGTTACGACGTCACCGAGCGCGCCCAGGCCGAAGACCGTGCACGATTTCTCGACAGCCTGGGCAAGGCTACGTCGACTCGCTCCGATTCCGACTCGGTGCTGGACATCACCACAGCGATGCTTGGCGCCTATCTCGGCGTCGCGGTGTGTGCTTACGCCGATATGGACGCGGACGAGGACGGCTTCAATATTCGCGGAAACTGGTCTAAGCCTGGCGCGTCGGGGATCATTGGCCATCATCACCTTGCCGATTTTGGCCAGCTCGCGGTCGCCAATCTGAGTGCCGGTCGCCCGCTGATTCTGCACGACACCCGCCAGCAGTTACCTGCCAACGAAGCCGAGACGTTTCTGGCACTAGGGCTCGCCGCCACCATATGCCTGCCGCTGGTCAAGGGAGGCCGCTTGACCGCCTTGATGGCAGTACATCACGACCAGCCACGCAACTGGACCAGCGACGAAATAGCGCTGATGACAGAGGTTACCGACCGGTCCTGGGCACATATCGAGCGAGTCCGGGCGGAGGCCGAGGTACGCCTGGCCGAGCAGCGCTTCCGTGAAGCGCTAGAAGTCGAGGTGGCAGAGCGGACCGCTGCGCTGGCGCAAAGCCAGGCGCATATCCGCGCGGTATCCGAAACCACGCATATGTACCAAGGGTTGATAGCGCCCACTGGCAGGCTGCTATACATGAACGCCACCGCACTTGCCGGCATCGGTGCCAGCGCGGAAGACGTAACCGGCATGCTTTTCTGGGAGACGCCCTGGTTCAGCGGTACGCCAGGGGCGCCTGAGCAGCTTCGCGAAGCCGTCGAGCGGGTCGCCGCGGGCAGCCCGGTTGCGCTGGATATCACAGTGAATCTGCCAACCGGCGTTCGTTCGTTCGACTTTGCCATGCGGCCGGTACGTAACGAAAATGGCGACGTCGTGGCGATCGTGCCTGAAGCGGTGGAGGTCACTGCTCGCAAACAGGCCGAGCAGGCTTTGCAACAGGCGCAAAAGATGGAGGCGCTGGGCAACCTGACCGGCGGTATCGCTCATGACTTCAACAACCTGCTGATGGCGATCCAGGGCAGTCTGGAGCTGCTCGGCAAACGCATGCCGGACGATCCCGCGCTGGTGCGGCTGGTAAATAATGCTCGGGCGGGCGTCGAACGCGGCGCAGCCTTGACCTCGCGCATGCTCAGCTTCGCTCGTAAACAGGAACTTCGCTCCGAGCAGGTCGATCTGCGCTCGCTGGTCATCGGTATGACCGAACTGCTGGAGCGGTCGCTCGGCGCAATGGTGACCATCGAGACCAGCTTTGCAGACCGCTTGCCGTTCGTGGAGACCGATCCCAACCAGCTCGAAGCAGCCCTGCTCAACCTGGCGTTGAATGCACGGGACGCGATGGGCGGCAAAGGGCATATCCACATCGAGGCGGCCGAGGCCGTGTTACAGGAGCCAGACCAGGGCCTGCCCGCTGGTCGCTATGTACGTCTCGATGTGCGGGACGAGGGTGAAGGCATGGACGCGCCGACACTCAAGCGCGCCACCGAGCCCTTCTTCACCACCAAGGGCGTCGGCAAGGGCACCGGCCTCGGATTGTCGATGGTGCATGGCTTCGCCGAGCAATCCCGAGGAAAGCTGCTGCTTAGCAGTCAGCCGGGCAAAGGGACGGTAGCGTCAGTCTGGCTGCCGGCGCTGAACATCGAGGCCGAATATCGCCCCCGTCCGGTGAAGGCTGCCGAGCCGACTCCCCAGATGCCTCCCCTCACGGTGTTGACTGTCGACGACGATCACCTGGTGCTGATGAACACGGCGGACATGCTGCGTGAATACGATCATCAGGTACTCATGGCACGCTCCGCCCGCGAAGCGCTGGTTCTGCTCAAGCACATACGGGTCGATCTGGTGATAACCGACCATGCCATGCCGCAAATGACCGGCTCCCAACTGATCGCCGAAATCCAGCAAGACTACCCGGCGATAGCCATCATTCTCGCCTCGGGCTACGCCGAGCTGCCCGCCGGACTCGATCCGGGGCTGACGCGGCTTGCCAAACCCTTCACCCAGGCTGATCTGGCACGCGCCATCTGGCGGGCGACACAACCCTCTCAACCGCACTGATCCCAACGAAACCTGCCTTGGCGCACCGGGTGTACTCAGGCAGTGGTGGCGCTTCTCGATGAGCTGATTCGCTCTGAAGGAACCGTATCGCAACCGGCGACAGGTGCGATACGGTCCAGGCGTTTAGCGGAACGACTCCTGTCTTGCGCAGCCTTCAAGGGTAACGGTCACCGGTCCGTCGGTATCGACATCAAGCTGTACGTCGCAACCGACCTTTGCCCGATCGATATGTACGGTCATCGTCGCCAGGTTGCGAGCCGTGATGCTCAGTCGGTTTGCGGCAGGCCGCAGCGGAGCCGTACCCCACGTCTTGTACTGGCTGGTATAGAGCATGGGTCCGAGCGCGCCCCCTTCCAGCACACCCAAGCCGCTGCGAGTCGCGCTGGCCGCTGGATCACCAAGACCGAAGCCATGCGAGATGACATCGACCTTCGCTCGCCCGGTCTGAGCATAGGGATCCCGTACGGTCATCTCGGACAGCCAGTACGCGTGGTCCCCGACCACCCCCACGTTGGCAAAATCCATCGCCGGATTGACGACGTAGCTCACGTGATGCGGGTTGCGATCGACCGTAGCGTCGCCAAGAAACTCCGCCGACGGGCCGTACTCATCGTTGACCGCGAGCAACAGGTGATCCGATGTCGCAAACGTGTCGAAGCGGTAGCGATAGCCCAGTGCGTCGAAGCGTTGCGCCTGTGCGGTAGTGCCGGACAACGGCACCAGTTCGTCAGCGGAACCTATCCACATCATGTAGGGAATATTGCGGACGCTCTCCAACTGATCATAGGTGCTGCTTTCCTGCCCACCGGTGCTCTCCAACGGCGGTGCCCAGATACCTATCGACGGTGGCCCGACGACAGTGTGCGCCTTGGCGAACAAGTCGGGGAAGCGTGTTGTGAAACGGTAGGTGGCATAACCGCCCATGGAATAACCGGTGATGTTGGTCATCGCAGGATTCAGAGGGTAGTGTCGCGCTACGTCGGCCCAGACTTCGAACGTATCGGCGCCAGCATGCTCCACGTACCATCCATCCGGACCACGCCCGGCCGGCGTCATGACAATGTGGCCCTGGCCACGCTCGCCAAGCTGCGATTGGTGCTTGTTGCCCGAGTACTGGTTGTAGTTCTGGCCCAGTGAGTGCAGCAGTAAGGTCAGCCCGTAGCCACTTTCCGGCTCCGCTCCGACCGGCACATACACGGAATAGGGCTGGAGCTGCCCAAGCAGGCTGCCGACGCACCCGGTCGCTTCACCGCATTCGCTCGTCCAGTCAGCGCCCTGCCGGGTCTCCGAATGGCTGGCAAGGATTCGGTTCATCGCTCCGTGCTGGGGCACGCCTTTGGGCTGGCCGTGAAGGTTATCGGTGATGCCGCGCTTGAGCTTGGCGAAGTCGACCTGCACGAAGAGATCGCTCAGGTCGCCAGCGCTCAGCGCCTCGGCCTGTTTCCCGTCCCGCCAGTTGCCGGTTTCCTCGAAGCGGAAGGCAGCATTGAAGAAGGCCGCAGGCCTGGTAAGCAACCCCTTGCCGCCCGGTGTGGTCATTCCCGCAGTTTCCGCAGGAAGCGTATAGCGACCCGTCAGCGCGTTCCACAACCCGGCACCGCCAGCGAGTCGCACCACGCGCTCGCCCGGGTCCCAGGCCGACGCCGGAATGCGCACCTCTACCTGGCGACGCTCGGTGTCGACATTAACCAGCGGCGCGGGCGACAAGGCCTGGCCAGTCGCGGCGTTGATCAGCTCGGCTTGCGCACCATGCCAGGTCAAAAACAGCTCAGCGGGGGCGCTCACATTGGCACCGTGGGGAAATTCGACCGGCGTCGCTGACTCGCCAATAGCAAGGGTTACGCCCACTTTCTGGGGCGCAAGAAGCGTATTCAAGGTAAAGCGGAACACCGTGTCCTGGCCGTGCTTTTTGACCCTGAGTTCGACCAGATCCGCCGCATTACCCGCATAGTCTGGATGAGTCGGATAGCTGTAGCTGCCATTGCTGGAGGGATCGCGGGCCCCGGCGGTGGCGTCGGGGACGGTACCGTTGGCGCCGGTGTCATCATAGAGATAGTCCTGATACAGGAACTCACCTCGACGATAGGCGCTTGCACCGGAGATCAGGATTGGTTCGGCCTTCCATATGACCGTGTTTTCCAGTTGCGGCGCGCGTGGCGGCTTTTCATAAAGAATGTCGGGGCCTGGTCTGGGAGCTGGTCCGCTATATAAAGATTGCGCGGAATAATCGGCAGCCCCGGCGTGCTGGGCAAGTACGAGCGCGCCGAGCAGACCGAGCGAGCGGCGCAGCGGCGTGCCGCACAGGGAACGGTGGCCGCCGGGCCGGGCATTGGCTTTGGTAGGCTTCATGGTATCTCCGGTTTTTTATTGGTCTTTTTGGGGCGCAGCCAAACGCGTGGAGGTGCCGGTTCGGCCACGCATGTTGGAGAAAGCGAAACTGCAAGCCGTTCCCACCGCCCGCCGCAGATATATCGCTTGATTCATTTGATTGATGCGATGGAATACACCGAACTGATCCCCCGCACCGAAGCCAGCGATGCTATTGCGTTGAACACCCGCGTCCGCGCCGAGTCCACATAAACAGCCCAACAAACCAAGGGGAGTACAGCAATGCACAGCCAAACCGCGACCGTTCACGGGATAACCATGCGTTGGCTCGAGCAGGGCGAAGGCCTGCCGGTCGTGCTCCTGCACGGCATTCCGACCTCCCCTGCCCTCTGGCGCCATGTCATGCCCAAACTGGAAGGCGTGCGCTGCCTGGCCTTCGAAATGGTTGGCTATGGTGACTCGATCCCTGCCGGAGCCGGGCAGGATCTGTCGATATCCCATCAGGCCGAGTATCTCGCTCAGTGGATGGATCACCTGGGCATCGAACGCGCGGTGCTGGTCGGACATGACCTTGGCGGCGGCGTGGCGCAGATTGCCGCCGTCCGCCGTCCCGAGTTGTGCGCTGGCCTGCTGTTGACCAACGCGATCGGTTACGACTCCTGGCCGATACCCAGCGTCAAGGCCCTGAATGCTGGGGGGCCACTCATAAGCCATCTCCCTGGCGCCGCAGGTAAGCAGATCCTGCGAGTGTTGATGCATCGCGGCCATGACAACAAGGACATGGCTTCAGAGGCCCTGGAAGAGCACTGGCAGCCGTATGCCAGGCATGGCGGTGCCGCCAGCCTGATCCGACAGATCGAGGCACTCGATGTGCATGACACTCTGGCGATCCAGGACGCCCTTCCCGGCCTGGCGATTCCGGCGCGGATCGTCTGGGGTGCAGCCGACCCGTTCCAGAAAATCGAGTACGGCGAGCGCTTCGCCCGCGATCTCTCCGCGCCACTGCATCGTATCGAAGGCGGTCTGCATTTCACCCCGGAGGATCACCCGGGGATACTCGCGGAACAGATCCTGCGGCTGGTAGATGAAGTGCGCCACGCGGCAGCCCCGCTTTGACCACCCAGCCTGCCGGCACGTCCGCTTCAACGTCGACTGAAAGCCGAGAAAAATATGCTTGATATGTATTGGCCGCCGCGCCACACAGCCAGCCGGAGCACCCTTCGCAAAGGCCGCCTGTTTCATGGAATCTGGCTGGGACTGGTACTGCTCACTGTCGGCTGCAGCACACAGCCGATGCAAGACCCTGCGTACAAGCCGGACGAAGTCCGCGCCAGGATAGCCCGCCTGATCCCCGCCGAGATCCCGGACCGCCAGGGCTGGGCAGCGGATATCTACACTGCATTCTCGACGCTGGACATAGAGCCAACCACCCGAAACATCTGTTCGGTGCTGGCGGTAACCCAGCAGGAGTCGACCTTCCAGGTGGCACCGCCGGTGCCCGGCCTGGCGAAGATCGCTCGCGCCGAGATAGACAGGCGAGCTTCCCGGTTGTACGTACCCAAGTTCGTCGTGAACGCTGCGCTGAACATCGAGTCGCCGACCGGCAAAACCTATTCGCAGCGGCTCGCCACGGTGCGCACCGAGAAAGAACTCAACGCTATCTTCGATGACTTCATCGGCATGGTGCCCCTCGGCAGGCAGTTGTTCGGCGGGCTGAACCCGGTGCAGACCGGCGGCCCGATGCAGGTCAGCATCCCGTTCGCCGAGTCCTATCGCAGCAAGTATCCGTACGCGATCGACGAGTCGGTGCGCGAAGAGGTCTTCAGCCGCCGCGGCGGCATGTTCTTCGGCATTGCGCATCTGCTCGATTACCCGGTCAGTTACGATCGCCCCGTGTTCCGTTATGCCGATTTCAACGCCGGCTGGTATGCCAGCCGCAACGCTGCGTTTCAACATGCCGTCACGCATGCGACCGGCATCAAGCTGGCACTCGATGGCGATCTGATACGCCATGGCACCACCGAGCCGGGCGCGACCGAACGGGCGGTGCGTTCGATCGCCACGCAACTGGGCATGAGCGACCGAGCCATCCGCCGCGATCTGGAACGTGGCGATTCCCTGGATTTCGAAAAGACTCGCCTGTACGAACGCTTGTACGAATACGCCGATAAGGCAGAAGGCAAGCCGCTAGCGCGCGCGATGATCCCTGGCATCAAGCTTGAAAGCCCGAAGATCACCCGCGACCTGACCACCGCCTGGTTCGCCAATCGGGTGGATGAACGCCGCAAGCGCTGCGAAGCGCGTGCTGGCGGTTGAACATCATTTCAACTTTCGGACCGAGGCGCTGTCGAACGGCGAACGTGAAGCGAGCCGGAAGCCGTAGATGTGACAAAAGGATGCCGTAGCACCCTTCGATTCTCAGCACTCGTTCTGACGACCCTGGTGCTGGGTGCGTGTGACGGACGTCAGTCCGCGCTGCACCCCGCAGGGCGCGGTGCCGAGGATATTGCCGAGCTGTTCTGGTGGATGTGCATCGGCGGCATGCTGATATGGGTGGCAGTCCTTGCTCTGGCCTATTACGTCACCAAGGCGCGACCCGAAGCGCACAGCGAAACCTCTGCACGCTGGTTGATCCTCGGCGGCGGCGTTGCGTTTCCCATCGTGGTGCTCACTATCCTGTTGATGTATGGGCTGGCGATGATGCCGGGCCTGCGCTCTGCCGCCGACGCCGACCTGCGCATCGCCGTTGCAGGTGAGCAATGGTGGTGGCGGGTGCGCTATCAGCCGGAGGGTTCAGAGGCGATAGAGCTGGCCAATGAAATCCGGCTACCGGTCGGCAGCAAGGTGGTGTTCGAGCTGAGTAGTCCCGACGTGATCCACTCGTTCTGGATTCCATCACTGGGCGGGAAGATGGACATGATCCCCGGTCGGGTCAACGAGCTGGTGCTGGAGCCAACCCGGACCGGCGTGTTCCGCGGCGTCTGTGCAGAATATTGCGGCAGCTCGCATGCGCTGATGGAATTCGAAGCCGTAGTCATGCCGGTGGAGGAGTTCGATGCCTGGCTCGCCGCGCAAGCTCAGCCAGCCCAGCCACCGCGGACCGAGAATGGCCGCAAGGGCGAGGCAGCGTTCGAGCGCAACGGCTGCGGCGCCTGCCACAGTATCCGCGGCACCGACGCCGACGGCATGCTTGGACCAGACCTCACTCATGTGGGAAGTCGACTGTCGCTGGCCGCGGGCACGCTCGGCGTGGACGTAGCCGACTTTGAACGCTGGATAGCCCAGACCCACCGAATCAAGCCGGACGCGCACATGCCGGCATTCGACATGCTGCCCGAAGCCGAACTGCGCAACATGGCGCACTATTTGAGCGAGCTGAAATGAGCGATCGCATCGAAGCCCTGCCTCCATACGACCCGGCGCGCGCCCGGGCTCAGGCGGCCCGACTGGCCGAAACCTGGAAAACGCCGACCGGCTGGCGCTACTGGTCTGCCGTGAATAATACTGAGGTCGGCCTCTGGTACACCGGTGTCGCCTTCATATTCTTCTTGTTCGCCGGGGTGCTCGCGCTGTTGATGCGCACCCAACTTGCTGTCCCCGATAACGACCTGCTGTCCGCGCAGACGTACAATCAGATGTTCACGCTGCATGGCTCAGTAATGATGTTTCTCTTCGGCGTGCCGATCTTCGAGGCGTTCTCGATCCTGGTCCTCCCGCAGATGCTCGGGGCACGCGATCTGCCCTTCCCGCGGCTATCGGCGTTCGGCTTCTGGTGTTTCCTGATTGGCGGCGTGTTCGTTTGTGGCTCGATCTTTTTCGGCGTGGCGCCGGATGGCGGCTGGTTCATGTATCCGCCATTGACGACCAAATACTCGGAAGGTCTCGGCCCCGACATATGGCTGCTGGGCCTGTCGTTCATCGAGGTGGCGTCCATTGCCGCGGCCGTCGAGCTGATCGTCGGTGTGCTCAAGACGCGCCCGCCGGGCATGCGCATCAACCTGATTCCGCTGTATTCCTGGTACATCCTCGTCGTCGCCGCGATGATTCTGTTCGCCTTCCCGCCGTTGATCGCGGGAGATCTGCTGTTCGAGATGGAGCGCGCCTTCGACTGGCCGTTTTTCGACGAGACCCGCGGCGGGGACCCGCTCCTGTGGCAGCACCTGTTCTGGATCTTTGGCCATCCCGAGGTGTACATCATCTTCCTTCCGGCGGTCGCGCTGGTAGCGATGATCGTGCCTACCGCGGCGCAGCGGCCGATCGTTGGCTATGGCTGGATCGTACTGGCTGCCGTCGGCACCGGGTTCATCAGTTTCGGGCTTTGGGTGCACCATATGTTCACCACGGGGATGCCGGCCATTTCGCTGGCGTTTTTCTCGGCTGCGTCCGAGGCCGTGGCCATCCCTACTGGCGTTCAGATCTTCTGTTTCCTGGCGACAGCGCTGGCCGGGCGCTTCGTCAGCTCGGTGCCGATGCTGTTCGTCTCCGGCGCGCTGGCGATATTCGTTCTCGGCGGTCTGACTGGCGTCATGGTTGCGCTGGCACCCTTCGATTTCCAGGCGCATGACACGTACTTCATCGTCGCCCACCTGCATTACGTACTCATCGGTGGCGTGCTGTTTCCAGTAGTCGCCGGCATGTACTACTTCTACCCGCTGATCAGCGACAAGCTGCTCTCCGATCGGCTCGGGCGGATCGGCTTCTGGCTGATGTTCATCGGCTTCAACGTGGGCTTTCTGCCGATGCACTTCACCGGCTTGCTGGGCATGCCACGACGCGTCTATACCTACGGCGCCGACCAGGGCTTCGATGTGCTGAACATGGTTTCTACCGTCGGTGCCTACATACTCGCGGCCGGGGTGGCATTTATCGTGTGGGACGTGATCAGGCCGAAAGGCAAGCAGCCGTACAGCCCGCGCAACCCGTGGAATGCCGGCACGCTCGAGTGGCTGGCTGAAGTCCCCGGAATGCCATGGGGCGCTCGTTCGATTCCGATCATTCGCAGCCGTTATCCGCTGTGGGACCAGCCGAACCTCATGCGCGAAGTCGACGAGGGTCGCTACTATCTGCCCGACGCTGAGGAAGGCAAGCGTGAAACCCTGATCACCAGCATCATCGACGCCGTCCCGATTCAGTGTCTGCGCGTGCCGGGGCCGACCTTCAAGGCGATCTGGGCAGCGATATTCACCGGCGGACTGTTCATCTTCGCAACCTATCACTGGTACGTTGCCGCGCTGATCAGCGGCGCGCTGGCGCTATGCACCATCCTTCTCTGGTTGTGGACCGACACCGCTGTCATCCACGAGAAGGACAGCAAGAACGTCGGCCTGGGCGTCACCCTGCCGGTCTACGCATCCGGGCCACAATCGGTCGGCTGGTGGGCGATGTTTATCACGATGATCGGCGACATGAGTGCGTTCGCCAGCCTGGTGTTCGGCTATTTCTTCTTCTGGACCAGCCATGGCGATTTCCCGCCAGCGGACGGGCCCGATCCCGGCACCGTCTGGCTGTTGGCGGGCCTTGCGCTGATCCTGGCGTCCTGGTCGCTGACGCTGCTCAGCCGCCGGCTCAACCGGACCGATCATCCAATCGGGTTCTACCTGAGCCTGGGGGTCGCCGCCCTGTGCACCGTGGCCGGTGCGGCGGCGCTGTGGGCCGGCCCGCACTTCGCCGGGCTTGACCCGACCCGGGATGTGTATCCGGCCACCGTCTGGGTATTGATTCTGTGGTGCCTGCTGCACCTTGGGGTTGGCCTGATCATGCAGCTGTACTGCCTCGCTCGCCGCCTGGCCGGACGCATGACCGCCCGGCATGACATCGATATCCAGAACGTCGGCCTGTATTGGCACTTCATGGCAATCACCGTGGGCGTGACCGTTGCGGTCATCGCCGGCTTCCCGGAGGTAGCATGACCGACCAGACCAATCTTCCAGCGGAGGATGTTCCCGAAGCGCCACCCGAGTCGCGTGAATCGCTATGGCTGATCACATTCGGACCTGGGATCTGGGCGCTGCACTTCGTGCTCTCCTACGTCACGGCCGCTATCTGGTGCGCAAAAATCGGACGCGCAGGCATGCTCGGCGACGTGCGGCTGATCATTGCCGGCTACACGGTCGTGGCTCTGATCGGCATCGCCCTCACCGGCCTGCGCGGCTGGAAATTGCACAGTTTTGGCACCGCTACCGCTCCGCATGACTTCGATACCCCCGAAGACCGGCACCGCTTCCTGGGCTTCGCCACGCTGTTGCTGTGCGGGCTGAGCTTCGTCTCGACCATCTTCGTCATGCTCTGTGTGGTATTCATAAGGAGCTGCGCGTGACAGGCCGTGCTGTGATCGGACTGGCTGGCCTGGGCGTGCTCGCGTTGTGCTGGCTCGGGCCGTTGCCGGAACTGGCAAACCAGTCGTTTTCCGCGCACATGCTTATGCACGTGCTGGTCATCGCCCTGGCCGCACCGTTGATAGCAGTAGGGCTCGCTGCGACCGGCTTCGATATCGGCAGCCGTATACCCTGGCTGGGTTCGCCGGTACTGGCCTCGCTGATCGAGCTGGTCGTGGTCTGGGCCTGGCACACGCCGCGCCTGCATCACCTGGCACGCATGCACGACAGCTTGATGGTGGCAGAACAGCTCAGTTATCTGCTGGTTGGGCTGCTGATCTGGCTATCGGCGTTCGGTGGCCCGAAGCAGGACAGCACGCGAATAGCTGCTGGCGTAGCCGGTCTGCTGCTGACCTCGATGCACATGACCCTGCTCGGGGTGCTGCTGGCCACCGCCGACCGGGCGCTGTTCGCGCACACTGCATCTCCCTGGTTCGGCTTGAGTGTGTTGCAGGATCAGCAGACTGGCGGTGTGATCATGCTGGTGTTCGGTGGTGTCGCCTATCTCGTCGGGGCGCTCTACCTGCTCACCCGTTTGCTGAAGGATGAAGGCCATGCTACGCAGCTTCCTTGAGCGCTTCTTCGACTGGCTCGGAGGCAGTCTGTTCAGGCGGCTGGCGCTCGGCGTTGCGCTGGTATTACTGATGCTGGGAGCTGGTGCGTTGGCACTGACTTCTGCCGGACTGGTCTCGATCAGCGCCAGCTCAGGGCACTGGCCGGTCACCAGCTGGTTTCTGCATTACAGCATGCGTCGCGCGGTTTCGACCCAGTCGCTGGGCATCGAGGTGCCCGAGAATCTGGCCGACCCGGCGTTGATCTTCAAAGGTGCGGGTCATTTCGAAACTGGCTGCCTGGTCTGCCACGGCGCGCCGGGACGCGGGCAATCGCTGATCGCTCAGCAGATGACCCCCGAGCCACCGTATCTTCCTTCGCGGATCAGCCGCTGGGAGCCACAGGAGCTGTTCTGGATAGTCCGGCATGGTATCAAGTTCACCGCCATGCCCGCCTGGCCCGCACTGAAACGCGATGACGAGGTATGGGCGGTTGTCGCGTTTCTGCAACAACTGCCGGAGATGTCGCCCGAACGCTATCGGCAACTGGCCTTCGGCGAACGAGCCGAGAACCCTGCGGCGGTCGCCCCAGAACACCTGCGTTCCCTGTCCGATCCCCTTGGCCCGGTGCTGGCAGACTGCGCGCGCTGCCATGGCCCTGACGGCGGAGGTCGGGCCACGGGCGCCTTCCCGATCCTCGCCGGGCAGAACCAGGCGTACCTGCTGGCCAGCCTGAAAGCCTACGCCAGCGGCAGCCGCGCCAGTGGCGTGATGCAACCCATAGCAGCCGGGCTGGACGATGAAGTGCTCGGACAGCTGGCCGAGTATTATGCCCAGCTACCTCCGGTCACCAGTCGCGACGAGGCACAACCTGACCTGGAAGCCGTCGCCCGCGGCAGCGAACTTGCTGCGATCGGTGCCAAGGAACAAAAGGTGCCATCGTGCATTCATTGCCATGGCCCGTCGGAGGCACAGCGCAATCGAATGTACCCGGTTTTGGCTGGTCAGTATCCGGACTACCTTGCATTGCAGTTGCAGTTGTTCGCAGCGGGCGAGCGCGGCGGTACCGAGTACGCTGAAATCATGCATAGCGCCGCGCAGCGCCTGACGCCCGATCAGATGCGTGACCTTGCTCAATTCTACGCTTCGCTCGAACGTGCGAACCGGCCCGAGCAAGGCAACAACGACGCGCAGGAGCCCTGACCACCGTGGTCGAAATCATCGTCGATATCGTCGCCAGCACCGGTTACATCGGGGTGTTTCTGCTGATGTTCGTCGAGAATAGTTTTCCGCCCCTCCCGTCGGAGCTGATCACGCCGCCGGCGGACTTCTCTGCCGCCAAGGGTGAATGGAATTTCTTCGGGGTCGTTGCGGCCGGCACGGCCGGCTTGATCGTTGGGGCGCTTCCCTGATACTACGCCGGAGCGCGTCTGGGCAAAGCTCGATTGATGCATTCGCCGAGCACCACGGCTACTGGTTGACCATGTGTCCGGCGGATACCGAAAAGGCCAACGACTGTTTCAGCCGCCACGGCAAGGCTGCCGTATGCTTTGGCCGGCTGCTCCCGACCATTCGCGCACTCATCTCAGTGCCGGCGGGCCTCGCCCGGATGCCAATGGTTGGCTTCATAGCCTATTCGACGGTCGGCTCGCTGCAGTGGACCGCCCTGCTCGCGCTCGGGGGCTACGTCCTTGAGGCGCAGTATGAAAAGGTCACCGATTATCTCGACCCGATATCCGTAGCCGTAATAGCTCTTATCGTCATCACCTACATCTACCGGCTGGTTCGTCTGAAGCGGCGTTAACGGAGTGACGTCCATATAGGCATTGGCGCGCTCGTTCATACCATCTCCAGAGAGTGCTTGCGGGTAGGTGGTGGATAGGCAGCGTCGATCAGCGCCAGATCGCCCTCGTCGAGCCGGATCCGGTCGGCCGCAGCATTCTGCCGCAAGTGCTCCAGGTTCACGGCCTTGGGAATGGTAATGACACCCGGATGGCGCAGTGCCCAGGCCAGGGCCACCTGAGCAGAGGTCGCAGCGTGTCGCTCGGCTATCTGTTGTAACGCCACCTCGTGCAGCAGCAACCCACCCTGCCCGATCGGACAGTAAGCCATGAGCGGCATAGTGTTGCGCGCTTGCCAGGGGAGCAGGTCATACTCGATACCGCGTGCCTCCGGGTTGTAGAGCACCTGATTGGTGGCGCATTCCGGCTCATCGAGCTCTTCGAAATCGGCGACGTCGAAGTTCGACACGCCCCAGCGGCGAATCTTGCCTTGCTCGCGCAGCCGCTCGAAGCCTTCCACCGTCTCGCTTAGAGGGTACTGGCCGCGCCAGTGCAGCAGATAGAGATCGATGGTGTCCGTGCCCAGGCGGCGCAGGCTTCGCTCGCACGCGGCCTGGACCCCATCGACACTCGCGTTGTGCGGATAGACCTTGCTGACCAGATAGACCTCGTCCCGCCGGCCGCGAATCGCTTCGCCGACCACCTCTTCGGCGCCACCCTCGGCATACATCTCAGCGGTATCGATCAGCGTCATGCCGAGGCCCAGGCCTTCACGCAGAGCTCTGACCTCGGCCTGACGCTGTGCCGGTTTTTCGCCCATGTACCAGGTGCCCTGGCCTATGCGAGGTACGCTTGCCCCGCCCAGTTCGATCGTCTGCATGACTGTGTTCCGCCGCTTGGATGCTGATGTGACAGCCTGCTGACCGCCGCGGTTCAGTCTGCCTGCTCAGCCCAGGGCCTGACGCAGCCCGGCCCGCTCGACAATGTCAGGCAGCCTGTCGAAGTCGAAGTTGGCTCCGGAGTTGATCGCTGCCAGCACCGCCCCCTTGCACTGCGTGCGCTGCACATAGCGTTTCAGCCCCGCTACGGCCAATGCGCCGGACGGCTCCACGAGCGATCGGGTGTCCTCGAATATGTCGCGAATCGCCTCGCATATCTCCGCGGTATCGACGGTAATGACGTCATCGACCAGGTGGCGGCACAGTTCGAAGTTGTGCTTGCCGATTTGCGCAACGGCGACCCCATCGGCAAAGCGGCCCACGCGAGGCAGGACGACGCGTTCGCCCGCGGCGAGAGCGGCTTGCAGGCAATTCGAATCGTCCGGCTCGACGCCGGCGATCTGTACCTCCGGTCGCAGATGCTTCAGGTACGCCGCCACACCGGCGATGAGGCTGCCGCCACCTACCGGAACGAACACCGCGTCGAGGCGTCCAGGTTGCTGGCGCAGCAACTCCATGCCTACCGTGCCCTGCCCGGCAATCACATCGGGGTCATCGTAAGGCGGGATGAACTCCAGCTGCTGCTCCGTAGCCAGCAACAGCGCATGGGCCAGGGCATCGGAAAACGCCTCGCCATGCAGAATGACCTGGGCCCCGCGAGCGCGTACAGCTTCTACCTTGATCCGCGCCGTCGTAAGCGGCATGACGATCTGCGCCCGTATCCCGAGGCGCTGCGCCGCCAGCGCCAGCCCCTGCGCATGATTGCCTGCAGACGCCGCGATCACGCCACGGTTACGGACAGCCGCATCCAGCCGAACGACACGGTTGTACGCGCCGCGGATCTTGAAGGAATACACCGGCTGCAGATCCTCGCGTTTGAGGAGGATCTGGTTGCCGAGGCGGGAGGACAGTCGCGCGGCGGGCTGAAGCGGCGTTTCAATGGCGACATCGTAGACCGGCGCAGCGAGGATACGGGTCACGTAGTCCTTGATCAGCTCATCGCGTGGAAGCGATGATGCCGACGGTGTCGCCTTCGCTCGGGTGGGAGGTCGGTCGGGTTCGTCGACCGTATCAACTGCTGGGGCTTGCATGTTCGGCTCTCCTGGCTCTGTTGTTCTGCCTGGAAGACGAAGCATGAAAAAACCCGCCTTCCAGGCGGGTTTGGGGACGTAGGCTAACCCGCCAAAGCTCGAATGGCGGTCATAATCATCGATGCGTGTAACGATGCCGGATTAGTCATACGTCCGACCTTACGGCCGTGCGCATCGGCGCGTCAAGCATGACGTCACACAGGAGTGGTCCATGAACAATGCCGATCCGGAACAGCTGGCCCAGCAGGTGCGGCATCGCTCATTGCGGGTAAGAATCATGCTTTTTCCGGAGGTCGAGATCCTCGACTTCGCCGGGCCCTATGAAGTGTTTTCCGTTGCGTCGCGCGTGGCACAGCGTGACGGGTTGCTGCCTCACCCCGCTTTCGTGGTCGAAGCCGTGTCGGGCAGCAGATCGACTGTCAGCGCCCGGCATGGCCTCGGCATGGTGCCGGACGTCGACTTCGACGATGCCGCGGCGGCCGATGTCTTGATCGTGCCGGGCGGAGTGGTCGCTCAGCCATTGAACGATCCCGCCTCACTCGGCTGGTTGCAGCGGGCCTGCAGCGAAGCGGGCATTGTCGCCTCGGTGTGTACCGGCGCCTTCCTGCTGGCGCGAATCGGCCTGCTGACCAACCAGCGGGTGACGACCCACTGGGAAGACATTCCCGGCCTGCGGTCGGCCTATCCCGAGCTGGACGTGGTGGAGTCCGTCCCCTTCGTCGACCTGGGCAATCTACTCACCTCGGCAGGCATCTCCGCCGGCATCGACATGAGCCTGCATCTGGTCGGTCGGATCCTCGGGCCGAAGGCGGCCAAGGCCACCGCACGGCAAATGCAGTATGCGTGGGAGGACAGCTAGCATGCCGGGCCCTGCACAATCTGCCGTCGAGGGGCACGGGCCCACACGAGTGATCCTCGCGGGGATCTGCGCCCTGATCCTGACCGTCGGGCTTGCTCGCTTCGCCTACACCCCTCTGCTGCCGGTCATGCGCGATGGGGCCGGGCTCAGCGACCTCGCTGGCGGCTGGCTGGCGACGTTCAATTACCTGGGCTATATCACCGGCGCCTTGATCGCAGCGACCACCAGCAGCCTGCAACGCAAGTTCGTGATGTATCGCATCGGGCTGGTGTTGGGGGTGCTGACCACTGCGGCTATGGGTCTGACCGATAACGTGTACTGGTGGACCCTTTGGCGTTACCTCGCCGGGTTGTCGAGCACGGCTGGGCTGCTGCTGGCATCCGGACTGGCACTCAATTGGCTGATCCGCCATCAGTACAAACCGGAGCTGGGTGTGCACTTCGCCGGGCTGGGCATCGGTATCGCCGTTTCCGGCGTCGCTGTCGGCCTGATGATCGGGCGGCTCGACTGGGCGGAGCAATGGCTGGGGCTGGGCTTGCTGGGCCTGGTGTTCGCCGTCCCGGCCTGGCTATGGCTGCCCGCGCCAGCTCCGGTGACTACCGACCAGCAGCAAGGCATCCCCATGGACCCGGTTCCTGACCGACGCTGGATGCGGCTGTTCATCGCGGCCTATTTCTGCGCAGGCGCCGGCTATGTGGTGAGCGCTACCTTCATCGTGGCCATTGTCGAACGGCTGCCGATCTTTTCCGGCTGGGGAAGCTGGATGTGGGTTCTGGTCGGCCTCGCCGCAGCGCCCTCGACCTTTCTCTGGGACCGTATCGCCACTCTCACAGGCGGGCTTCGCGCATTGATGCTGGCATACGCCCTGCAGATCGTGTCGATCGTGTTGCCGGCGGTGAGCGAAGGCAGCGCAGCCAACCTGCTCGCTGCAGTGCTGTACGGCAACACTTTCGTTGGCATCGTCAGCCTGACCCTGTCGATCATCGGTCGACGTTTTCCGGCCAATCCAGCCAAGGCCATGGCTCGACTGACGATCAGCTACGGGATCGCTCAGATCGTCGTCCCGGCCATCGCCGGATATATCGCCAGCGCGACAGGGAGCTACCACGGCGCCCTGTGGTTGGCGGCAGCGATGATGGTTCTCGGGATCGGGGCGCTGATGGCTGCCCAGCGTAGAGAGAATGCGCTTCAAAGGCATTAGCCCGGCCTGGTTGTGACCTGCTGGCGGAACTGTCGCGGCGTCACACCCAACCAGCGGCGAAAGGTGCGGCTGAAGTTGCTGGTGTCCTGATAACCGAGCCGTTCGGCGATCGACTCGATGCTGTGACTGGTCTGGCTGAGCAACCAGCACGCCTGATCGCTGCGCACCTCGTCCAGCAGCGACTGATACCGCACCCCTTCGGCCTGCAGATGCCTGATCAGCGTGCGCGGCGCCATGTGTTCGGCGCACGCCATCTCTTCCAGCGCAGGGAACCGCCGACCGCACTCGAGCAGCCGGCGTTTTATCCGCTCGCTCAGCGTGCCGCCGCGTGCCAGCCGCTCCAATTGATTGTCGCAGTCTCGCAGCGCCTGTCGGTGAGCCTCAACGTCGGCAGCCAGACACGGCGTGTTCAGGTAGCCCTCGGGAAGCACGATGCGCAGACAGGGACTGGCGAAGCGGACGTGGACGGCTACTGATGAGAAAGCCTCTGACCAGTCCGGCTGCGCCAACGGCCATTCCAGCGTGATCAGATCCCGTGGGGGCTGGCCAGTGATGGTTTCCAGCAGACGCAAAATGGCAGTAGTGAAGTGGCCGAGCAGATAGACCCGCGTCTCGGCGCTGATCAGGTATTCGTTAAGAATCAGGCTGGGCCGGGTAGAGGTATCGACACGAAACGCAGCCAGGTCCTGGCGCAGGGCCGCATAACGCTCGATCGTGGTGAAGGCGCCGCCCACATCGACCGCGCTGATCGCCGCGTACCCGGCGGCTCCGTGGGCGGAGACATCCGTGTGCCGACCGACATCGAAGCCCAGCCAGGGGCAGGCACTGAGTTGGACTGCGTGAACGATCAGACGCTGAATCTGCTCGGCACTCAAAAAGCTGTTGTCGTGATGCAGTGAATGCCAGTCCAGTCGCGTGTCAGCAATAGCCTGAGCCTCGCTGAAGCCACGCCGCCGCAGCTCGGCGCACACCAGCCGCGCATACACAGGATGAATGGACGGGCTCAGCCATCTCGGTTCGGGCAACATCGACTCACCTCGAGACACTTTCGCTGGCACATTATGACGATTATCTGCCCGTTGCAACGGTAGCTGCGCTGGCTACGCCGGCGCATCATCGGCTCGACGATGCCAAAAACAACAAAAGGGGTCGGCTATGACTACCACTGCGTCACCCATGCCTGAAGCGACCTACGTCGATCGCAAGCGCTATCTATGGCTGTTCTCACTACTGGTACCGATGACGGCCCTCACCGGCCCCCTGCTGTACATGTTCGTATCGCCAAAGATCCTCTGGCTGTGGTTACCCACGGTGTTCAGCTACGTAGTCATTCCTGTGCTGGACTTCATCATTGGTGAAGATCTGAGCAATCCTCCCGAAGAGGCAGTGCCCGCGCTCGAGGCCGATTCCTACTACCGATACGTTACCTATGCCCTGGTGCCCGTGCTGTGGGCAAGCTTCCTTGTGAGCGTGTATTTCCTCGGGACGCATGAGCTGCCCTGGTACGGCGTGCTCGCGGTGATCATGTCCGCCGGCGGCACCCTGGGCTACGGACTGAATCTGGGACACGAGCTGGGCCACAAGAAAAGCGGGCTGGAGCGCTGGCTGGCCAAGATCACCCTGGCGCTGGGCTTCTACGGTCATTTTTTCGTCGAACACAACCGCGGTCACCACCGCGATGTGGCGACGCCGGCAGACCCCGCCTCGGCGCGCATGGGCGAAAGCATCTACCGGTTCGTCTTCCGCGAGCTTCCGGGAGCCTTCTTTCGCGCGTGGGATCTGGAGGCCGAGCGCATGGAGCGCTGCGGCAAGTCGGTCTGGAGCCTGGATAACGAGGTAATCCAGCCGGCGTTGATAAGCATCGCTCTGTACGCTGCTCTGATCGCCATCTTCGGGCTGGAAATGCTCCCGATTCTTCTGCTGATCGCCTTCTGGGGCGCGTTTCAGCTGACACAAGCCAATTACATCGAGCACTACGGCCTGCTACGCAAGCAATTGGCCAACGGCCGGTTCGAGCGTTGCCAGCCCCACCACTCGTGGAACAGCAACCACCTATTCTCCAACTGGGCGCTGTTTCATCTGCAACGGCACTCTGATCACCATGCGCACCCTACCCGCCGCTACCAGTCCTTGCGCGATTTCCCCGATCTGCCGCGGCTACCCAACGGCTACTTCGGCATGTATCTGCTGGCCTATGTACCGCCGCTCTGGTTTCACGTCATGGATAAACGTTTGCTCGATGCGGTGGGTCGCGACCCATCGAGGATCAATTTCGAGCAGGCCAAGCGCCGCAAACTAATGCGTCGTTACCGGTTGGATGACACCTCAGCAGAGGCCTGAGCATGAGTCGCTATCGATGTCCGGAATGCGGGTATCAGTACGACGAGGCCGAAGGTGACTCCTTTCTTGGCTACCCGCCTGGGACAGCATGGGAAGCCTTGCCTGAAGACTTCGTCTGCCCGGATTGCGCGGTGACTAGTAAGGAGGGGTTCGAGCTTCCAGGGTAGCGTCATCCGCGTGTGCAACGGGCTGATCGAGCGCCTGCCCGTCGCCCAAGGCCTCGCTTAGACGGCTCGCGGCACCGGCGTCCGGCGGCGCGGGTAGAGATTTTCCGCAGAGAAGAACAGATCGACCAGTCTTGACCGATGGCGTAACCAGATGACACCCAGGCAGGCGGCGAACACCATCAGCAGATACAGCGGGAACACGTACAAGGGATTGAAGCCAGCGAAGCGCTCCAGCAGCAAGGGAAATGCAATACCCACCGGTACGTGGACCATGTACAACACCAGCGAGTTGCGGCCCAGATAGGCGAGGCTCGGAGCTACCGACCACCGCTGCGCATGGATCGCCAGATTGATCATCATCGGAATCGCCGCAGCAGTGATGATGCAATACGTCAGATTATGTTTGGCGATCGGGGCCAGCCCCAAGGCTACCGCCAGCAGACACAGACCAATGACTCCCAGCCCCATCCAGGTGAGCTGAATGCGGTGCGCAGCGATCCACCGCGGACAATCGGAAGTACGGTTGGCAAAAGCACCGGCCATGAAGAACATGAACAGCGCTGTAAAATATCCGTAATCGAAGGCGTAGCCGATCAGATACAGCGTGACGGAGAAGAGTGCAGCCACCAGCAGACCGCTCTTGAACAGAAAAAAGCCGACAGCGTAATAGATTGCCAGGTAGTGCAAGAACCACAGGTGATGCCAGGGGTCATGGACCAGCGCACTGAACAGGTCGATTTCGGACGGCAGGCCGAGCAAGGCTTCCCGCGCCTGGTACAGCAGATAGAGGATCAGGGTCCAGATCACGAAGGGATAAATCAGATTGTTCAGCTTGCCCCGGGCATAGCGGCCGAGGCCCTTGTCGATCGAACCGGCAAGCAACATTCCCGACAGGAAAAACAGCACGGGCATACGTATCGGCGCGATCAGCTCGCTGACCTCCTTCAGGAACGCGAAGGTTTCCGGGTACTTTTCGTACATGTACACCACGCAGTGGTGCACGACGACAAGCGATATCGCAAGACCACGCAGCATATCCATCCAGCGCAGTCGCGAATCCTGGTCTGCCTTCCCGGCAAAAGTCATCTCCTTGTCCATTACGCGCATCCTTCGATGAGTTTCTGACCCTGCGATCGACACCCGGCCTTTCTGCGGCGTTCCGACCGTTTATCGCGCCAAAACCGCTGAACCCTATGCTGCATGAGCTAGAGCCGTCGTGCCTTGGTGAATGGGCCTAGCTAAGCGACCAGTGGCAAAGTTGCAATCGACTAAACGGAACGGCACAACGGTGCTTTCCTGCGCGGCCAAGGGCACCATCGGCTCATCCTTTGCTAGTCTTCAGCGCAACAAACCGGCCAGCGATCGTCTAGTATCCCGCCGTACCGTCAACGACCAGAGATCATTCCATGACATCATCTCCTCTCGACCCCAAGGCCATCGACATCGACCTGGCGCCGCGTTACGACTTCGCCCGACGCATTGCCCTGAGCGCCGCCGAGCGTGCCATGGCCTATTACAACGGCCGGCGCGACTTGACGGTGGAAATCAAGAACGAGGATGAACAGGACGTGGTCAGCGTGGCGGACCGCGAACTCGAGGCGTTCATTCGCGCAGAGCTCGAACGTGAATTTCCCGAGGATGGATTTCTCGGGGAGGAAAGCGGACAGGCCAATCTCTCGGCACGTTGCGTCTGGGTGATTGATCCTATCGACGGCACCGCCTGCTTCGTCAACGGACTGCATAACTGGTGCGTATCGGTCGGCATGATGCTCGACGGCAAACCCTGTCTTGGCGCCATTGCCGACCCGAACCATTCCGAGCTGTTCCATGGTTGCATCGGTCGCGGCGCCTGGGTCAACGATACGCCGCTTAAAATCAGTCAGGCCGAACATGTGCGCGAGGGTCTGACCGGGACGGGTACCTTCCATCCAACCGGCAAGCAGTACTTCATGCCGTTCCTGCAGCAGTTGCTGGACGAAGGCGGCATGTTCATCCGCAACGGTTCCGGTGCTCTGATGACAGCCTACGTCGCAGCCGGACGGCTGATCGGATACTACGAGACGCAACTCAAGAGCTGGGATTGCCTGGCCGCGCTGGTATTGATCGACGAAGCCGGTGGCCGGCGAAACGATTTCTTCCGAGGAAACGGGCTGACCGAAGGCAACCCGTTTCTCGTAGCTGGTCCACATGTTTACGACCAGTTAGCAACGATGGTCGGCCCTTCCTTGGATGGCTGAAGGCCACACCCGGACAAGACCTAGCCGTTCAAACCCTTGACCACCGAGATAGCCTGATCGGCAAACCAAGCATGCGCTGCCAGCCGGAAGCGGCGTCTTCATCAGGGATCGCCAGCCAGTCGGCCACCGAAGCCGGTCGCTTCGCAGGGTCGGGGTAGGTCGCTGACTCAATGAGCAACTGATACCGCTGATCGCCTACGTCCGTTCGCCAGTCGCCCAACAGCGGCCTGCCGATATCCGCGCAACACAGCTGATAAAGGATGACCCCTAGTGCGTAGATGTCGCTGCGCTCAGTGCCGACCTGCCCCCGATAGAGCTCCGGTGCCCGATATGGATCGTGCAATGAAACGCTCCCGGGCGAAACGTCAACTGGTCGGCGCGCCAGCAGTACCAGACGTCCGTCTGCATACAGGTGCAGGTCGAGCCGAGAGATGGCGTTATAACCGAGGCCGCTGGAATGTCGGCGTGCAACGCTCTCGGCAAATTGGTGAAACGCCTCCAACCTCTTTTGCAGATTCACGCCCTGAAGCAGATCGCTCATGACTGGCTTGGCCTGCTCCAGCTTTGCCGCCGGCGAACGGTCCGTTATGGCAAGCTCGGCGACCAATGGCCCGGCGACGCGGATCGGCAGTACATCAAGGGCGGAGCAGCCCACGGGCGCGGCAGTTCCGGACGGAGCGAGCGGCGCATGGTTGGCCGTCGAGAATTCGGCGCTATCGAAACGCACCGGACCATTGAAGCGATATCCCACGCCGGGAATCGTGACGATCAATTTCGCGTCGCGATCCAGCGCCTTGCGCAGCTTGGTCATTGCGTTGGGCAAAACGTTTTTCACCGTCACCCGGCCGTCCCAGGCTTCACGCAGCAGCTCCTCATGCGAGACCACACGGTCGACGTGTTGCAGTAGTACATGCAGCAGGCGAAGCGGACGCCGCTCCAGCGAGATGGTCTCGCCAAGGACCGATAGCTCCAGGGTTTCTGGACAGAACTCGGCGCATCCGAAGTAGTAGCGCGACGGGGTGCGGCGGTAAGACTGAGAGAGTGTGTACATGGCTGACTTCCCTGTTCAGATGGGGCTTGGCGTCCGTTTCGAAGCTTCGTCATTTCAGAGGGCCATTAGTTCGACGTGAGCATTCCGTTAGCGACGAACGGTTCCCCTCCGTTAGCGATCCGTTAGATGTCAGACGCAACGATACACACGGCGTTACAGTCTGAACCGCAACTAGGTAGCCGCCTGTCGTCTGCCTGATTCACACCTATAAAAACGGAGCGCAACATGGCATTGAAAAGCCTTGTAGTCGGCCAGCAGGAAGCTCAGCCCCTCCTCCCTTCCGCGCCTGACCTGATCAACGATTTACGTGAAGCCGCCATGTATCAGTGGCAGTACTTCCGCATTCACCGCAGGTTCTGCAATTTCGAAAACCCGCGTGCATTCTCGGAAAAGATCTTTCACCGGATGCGCTACCCGTTACCGGAGTTTTCCCGCCTGGCCGACAAGGTGCTGGTGCGTGACTACATCCGCGACACCATTGGTGATCAATACAACGTCCCCATGTATGCCGTGGTCGACGAAGTGCGCCCCGAACATTTCGCCATGCTGCCTGATGCTTTCGTTATCAAGGCCAACCATAGCTGTGGGTCGCTGCGGATCATTCCGGATAAGTCCGTCTGCGATGTGGTGGAGCTGTCGAAGACCGCCAACGAGTGGCTCAAGGTGGATTTCTCCCAGTACAACCACGAGAAACACTACCACGACATCCGGCCGCGCATCCTGTTCGAGAAAGCGCTGCTGGTAAGCGGAAAACCGGCTCCAGACTACAAGATTCACGTATTCAACGACGCCAACGGACGCAGCTTCAGTTTCCTTCAGGTGATCGATGGCCGCTTCGGCGTAACGACCCAGAACCTGTACTCGACCGATTGGCTGGTGATGCCGTTCCGCATCGGCGGGCGTTTGCCCGGCAGCCTCAACCCGGAGATCACTGCTCCGCCGGAAGAACTGCCTGAGATGGTCAGGATTGCAAAAGGCCTGGCTCGGCCGTTCGGCTATTGCCGTGTAGACATGTATGTCTTCGAAGGGCAGATATACATCGGCGAGCTGACGCTTACCCCCGGCGCTGGCGGTTGCCGGTTCACGCCAGAGCAATGGGACTGGACGCTTGGCTCGCTGTTCCGTTGGCCCGAGGTGCCCTTGACCGCGCCTGCCCGAAACGCAGCAGAACCCGCCCACTCACCTGTGCAGACCACTGAATGCTCCTGTGGTCGGGACGAGCCCAAACGCGCCAACGTAGCATGATCGGCGCGGCAGTCATGCGCAGCTCTCTGGCCAGCCTCGGCGGCCGTTCCTTTCGGCACGTCGCGGTGCTGGCGGGAGGGACCGCAACCGCGCAAATCATCACGCTCGCGGCGACGCCGCTCATCACCAGGATGTTTGGCCCCCAAGCCTACGGCGCCGCAGGAAGCTTCCTGGCGCTGGTTTCCATGTTGGTTCCCATCGCCGCGTTGTGCTACCCACTGGCGATCGTGCTTCCCCGCGACGATCGGGATGCCCAACGCCTCAGCGTCCTGTCATTGGGCATTGCCCTGGCGTTGGCACTGCTTACCCTGGCCTGTGTCTGGCTGGGTCAGCCGTTGCTCGAGCGCACCGGCATGACCGCTTCCTGGTTGCTGCTTCTGCCGGGTTTCATGCTGCTGGGGTGCCTGCGCCAGGTGCTCGAACAATGGGCTCATCGTCTGGGCCGCTTCCCGATTTCCGCGCGGGTATCAATCGCTCAGTCGGTCACTGCCAACGGCGGCAAGATCGCTGGTGGCCTGGCCCTGCCTTTCTCGGCCACGCTGATAGGTATGACCCTACTTGCAGAACTGGTCGCCTGCACCTTGTATCTGGCGTCACTGCGCCGCGTAATAGCGCAGGCGGTCAATCAGCGAAACGAGCCGGCGACACCCATGCGGCAACTCGTCTCGCAGCATAAGGATTTTCCGTTCTACCGCGCCCCACAGATTCTGGTCAGCAGCTTCTCCCTTGGATTACCGGTACTCATCCTCGGCGCCTGGTATGGGGCTGCCGCAGCCGGCTTCTACGTCCTGGCTCGCGTGGTGGTAACCGCCCCAGTGACGCTGATCGGCAAGGCGATCACCGATGTGCTGACCCCTCGGCTGGCCGAGGCTGCTCGACGTGACCAGCCTTTGCGACCATTACTGCGCAAGGCGATGCTTGCGCTGCTTCCAGCTGCTGCGCCGCCGATGCTCGCGGTCATCATTGCAGGGCCCGTTCTTTTCGAATGGCTGTTCGGCAATGAGTGGCGTGAGGCCGGCGAGCAGGCTCGCTGGCTTGCGCTGTGGTTCTATGTGACGCTGCTGACCATGCCGTGCCTCGCGGCGCTCCCGGTTCTGCGCTTGCAACGCTTTCATCTGCAACTGACCTGCTGGAGCGCTGCGCTACGGCTGTCGCTATTGTTGGGTTGCGCAATGGCCGGAGCCGATGTGCTGGTCACTGTCGCCGCCTATTCCATCTCCGGGGCACTGATCAATCTGCTGCTTATCAGCAAAGTATTGCCCGCCTCCGCTTCGGCCACGCGCCCGGAGTAATCGACGAGGCGCCAATCTCTTGCGTGGACTACCTTTATGGTGCGTTGACCGTTCACGGACCGGGGCCTGTCGTCGCCTCGAGGCGGTATGAACCTTCGCTCGCATATCACGCTGGCATATGAAAGGAGGCTAAATGATCCGCACAGCATCCGTCCGGGCAGGTGCATGCCTTGTGGCCTGCAGCGTTTCCATACAGGCGCAGGCGCTCGAATTCACCGGCTATATACGCAGTGGTGTCGGCGAGTCGACCGCTGGCGGAAGCCAGGCGTGCTTCCAGCTACCTGGCGCTCTCACCAAATACCGGCTGGGTAACGAGTGTGAGCAGCTGATCGAGCTGAAGCTGTCGCAGGAGGTACTGAAGCTTGAGGACGGCTCGTCGTTTACGCTCGCCGGCATGCTCGAATTGCTCAACGCCTACGGTCATGCACCGACCTTCACTGGCGAACATGGCAGTGCCCGCATGGTGCAGCTGTACGGTCAGTGGAGCGATGTGCCGGCGCTGCGCGACGCATCGCTATGGTTCGGTCGCCGTTACTACAATCGCAACGATGTACACCTGACCGATTTCTATTACTGGGATCAACGCGCGCTCGGCGGTGGCATCGAAGAATTTCCGCTGGGCGAGTTCGAGCTGAGCTACGCCTACCTGCGCGAAGACAGCATCCTCAATCAGCGTTATCACTATCGGCACGACTTTCGCCTCGGCGCTATCGAAGCGGGCCCACAGGGCGAGCTAGAGCTAGGCGTCAGTTATGTCGACGAACCCGACGAGGGCAACGCAAGTAGTGGCTGGGCTTTCACCGTTCAGCATCTGCAGGATGGAACATTCGGCGGAAGCAATACCTTTGCGGTGCAGTATGGACGCGTGCCTGGGAATGCCCTGGGATACACCGGCAGCGAAGACGTAGGACCTCAGGCACGTACCTGGCGGATCCTGGAATATTTGCAGTGGCAGACCACCCCTCGCTTTGGCGGCGCCGTGAAACTGCTCTATCAAAGGGACAAACGCCGGGACGGCGGAGATCAGGACTGGTGGTCGGTGGGCGTACGGCCAACCTATGCCCTGACCGAACAGTTCAAGCTGGTGGTCGAACTCGGTCACGATCAGGTCGATGCCGAAGACGGCACCCGCAAGCTCAACAAGATCACCTTTGCGCCCACCTGGTCGCCCAGCGGACCGGGATTCACCGATCGACCGGAAATCCGTCTGTACTACACCTATGCATCATGGAACCGTGAAGCACAACGGGCGGCAGACGAACTCGCTGCCGGCTCTGCGCTTTCCACCACCGGCGCGTTCGCGAATGCCCGACACGGCTCAAATATTGGCGTCCAGATCGAACATTGGTGGTAAGCCTGAACCAGACGACACGCGCATAAAAAGCCTGCCGGCGCAGGCCGGCAGGCTTGGTCGGAACTTCTTTATTGCGTGATCGTAGCTACGTTCGCGCTGCCGGTCTGAGTAACCACTGCATCGTTGTAGTTGCCCGACTGACCGACCGCGGCAACCTGGCCGTAACCCGCTTGGTGGACGTCGGGCAGAACATCCTTTTCCAGCCAGGCTGCTAGATGGTGGCATCGTTGAAGTAATCTCGCTGCACCACTAGCGCATCGTTGTTCCAATTGCTCTGGCAGACCTTCAAAGCGTTGCCCGCTGCGGCCTCGACACCGCTTTGCGAGATTGCGAGCCGTCAAGGAGCGTCGAGAACCGCAGCACAGGCAGCCGGTAACGTCCGGCTCGGACGCGACTCCAACGCTGTGCGAGGTGTTGGGGTCAGGTTCGCGCAACCTTCACCAGCCGGTGGTTCGGGCTGGTCGACGCAGGCCATCGAGCCTGGCGGACAGCGCAGCCGGACATGCAGATGCTCGTCGTGGGCCGACCACGGGCGAATCCGGCGCAGCCAGGACCGGTCTTCCCATTCGCGCTCACACAGGTCACGTTTGATTGCCGCATCGACGAATATGCGCGAGACGCGAGCGTCATCGGCAGCCATGCGGATCATCTCTGCGTGCGTATCGGTCCAGCGCTGCCGGTCGATCTCCCCGGTTTCGGGGTCGACCACGATTGGCTGCTCAAGCCCTTCTCGTTCGCTGCGCTTGAGCTGTGGCAAGTCGAGGCGAAACCAGATATCCACGTCCAGGCCGCTCTGGTGGCTGACGTGTCCGTACGACATCGGACCGCCGCGAGGCTGCGCCATGTCGCCGATCAACATCGGGCCATGGCCTGCGGCGGCGAAACGCTCGCCAAGCGTTTGAACATAGTCGAGCAGCTCGGGGTGACCGTAGTGCCTGTTTCGCTGAAGATCGACCGCCTGGTAGCCGTCTCCTTCCGGCGGGAGCTGCATGGCTCCGATAATGCAGGCCCCGCCGTGATGGCCGATTATCTGGGGCTCGCCTTCGAGTGGCTCGGCCACTGTGGACCAGTCAGGCGTTGCGGACGCCCGCTCTGGCCATACCATGAACAGCAGCGCCACGGTGAGCAGTGACAGAAGCGCCAGAGCGGCACGAATCGGGTTCAACGTATGACGCATGCTTCGTTCCTCGGATACCGATCAATCACGACGCTGGCGAGCCAGCCACTCCAGGCCGGGGCGATACAGCATGTCGTGCTCGCCTTCGAACAGAACCAGCTCCGCCGGTCCGGATTTGAGATGCAGGAGGACGTCGGCGTCGGCTTGCTCGAAGCCAACGAGTCCGCCGTCGTTGACGTGTCGCGAGCGCAGCGACTCGGGAATTTGCCGTTTCGAGCGCAACTGATCGAATAGCGCCGGATCGATGGCATCACCCTTTTCGGCCAGATCACTGAATGCACGCAGGGCATAGTCAGGCGGTACCGTTTCGTCGTCGATCCCGTGGGCAATAAGGATCGGCACATCGCCAGCCACCTTCGACATGTGGGTGCTTGGGCTGCGCTTGCGGCACTCTTCCTTCGCAGCCTCGTCCGCCGTCGGCTTGCCACCGCAGGCTCCTTCGATCTCGCCAGCGTACTTTTCCCCACGCTGGGCGTTCCACTCGTACCAGTCGACCAGATCGTAGACCGGGACCCAGATCGACGTGCCGGCGAACACGTCAGGGTTCAGGCGCGCCAGGTGCAGCGCATTCATCGCGCCACCGGAATAACCCATTAGATAGATTCGCGACTCGTCGACGTTGGCATTTTCACGGGCGTAGCGCAGCGCATCCTGCATGTCCGAAAGGACCAGCTGCGACGCGGTGGTTTGCGGATCGCCATCATTGGCGCCACGGAAGTTCGGATGCATGAACACCCAGTCGTTGGCCTTGGCGAACTCCGCGATTGGGATGTCGATGTTTTGCAGGTAACCGGTACTCCAGCTGTGCAATACCACCAACAACGGCTTGGCCTGCTCGGAGCCGGAATCGAAATACAGGGCCTTTTGCGGAGAAGCACCAGCCGAAGATGGAATCTCGATGTCCTCGATTTCCGGGACGGCGTCGCGCCAGCTTTCTCGATCCGCGCCGACGAAGCCGCCGGGATAATTGGTGACGCGAAGATAATCGCTGGGGTGTTCGAGCTCGCCGGCACCGTCTTGCGCCACTGCCTGCGCAGCGCAAAGCGCAGCGGCAGCCAGCCACGCCGATGCATGAAAAATGCTGAATCGTTTCATGGTCGTCTCCGAGGTCGAAGCGCTCCTTGCCGTGGTGCCTGACGGATGCGCGCCAGGCCGCTAATGTTGCGACTATGGGCGACGCCGCGGGTTCCTCACTTTCCGGTGATTGAACGCTTGCCATACCACTGGGCCATTCAGCCGGTAAATGGCGGTTGTGAGCCTGGCACCGCCGTGCCACCGTTGACCGTACCTTTCGCAGGACCAACGAGGACTTCTCGATGAACGAAGAACACATCCGCCAAGGTCTCGAACTACGTTCGCTGATCACCTCCGAGGGAAAACTGGAGCTATCGCTCGTCGAGGTGGACGTGCCATCGCCCCGCCCCGACCAGGTGGTCATCGAAGTCCGCGCCACACCGATCAACCCGTCGGACCTCGGATTGCTGACCGGTCCAGCCGACCTCTCCAGCGCTCGCTTCGGCGGCTCGGCTGAGCGACCGACTGTTACCGCAGAGGTGGCCGATTCCCGGCTGGATGGGCTCAAGGCGAGGCTCGACCAGTCGATGCCGGTGGGTAACGAAGGCGCTGGCGTGGTGGTCGCGGCAGGCAGCGACGCTCAACATCTGATGGGCAAAACCGTCGCCGTGCTCGGCGGCTCCATGTACGCTCAGTATCGCGTCATTCGCGCGTCGGAATGTCTCGTGCTACCCGAGGGAGCCGACCCGGCGGATGGCGCGTCGTGCTTCGTCAATCCCATGACTGCGTTGAGCATGGTCGAAAACATGCGACTCGATGGCCACAGCGCGCTGGTACATACCGCCGCTGCGTCCAACCTCGGACAGATGCTGAACCGAATCTGCCTCGCCGACGGGGTCGGGCTGGTGAACATAGTACGCAGCCAGGAGCAGGCCGAGATCCTGCGCAAGATTGGCGCCGAGTTTGTCTGCGACAGCACCAGTGCGTCTTTCGAGTCGGAGCTGACCGACGCCATCCATGCTACCGGCGCAACGCTGGCGTTCGATGCGATTGGCGGCGGCAAGCTACCATCGCAAATTCTGGCCAGCATGGAAGTCGCGGCCAATCGTAGCGCGACCGCCTATAGCCGCTATGGCTCCGCCACTCACAAACAGGTGTACCTGTACGGTAATCTCGATACCCGCCCGACCGAGCTGCACCGTACCTTCGGGATGGCCTGGGGCGTGGGCGGATGGTTGTTGACCAGCTTCCTGCAGCGTGCCGGTGGAGACGTCGCGCAACGGATGAAGCAGCGAATCGCTGCTGAGCTGAACACGACCTTCAAGAGCCATTACACCGCCGAAATCGGGCTTGCCGATGCACTGAAGGAAGAAACTCTGCGGGCCTACACACGGCGAGCCACAGGCGAAAAATATCTGATCAACCCGGCACGCGGTCATTCCGACTGAGCCGATCGTGTTTTCGATACGACGCGGTGACGTCCGGGCGTGGGTGCGGTCTGACAGAGCAGCCCTGCAACCCGAACCCAAGCGAGATAAGCATTGACGCAACAGCTTTCGACTCCAACTCTGCAAACCATCCTGGCCGGTCCGGTACTGCGCCGTATCGCCCCGGACCGCTTGCTCATCTGGCTGGTGACGTCGCGGCCCGTTGAGTTGTCGCTGCGGCTGTATTCATCCGGGATCGATAGCCAGCATCTCAGCTGTGACTCAGCCACGTCGCGCAGCGTTCCGGTGGGCAGGCAGGCTTTCGTCCAGTTGCTGGACTTCGTTCCGACCGCGCCCCTGCCAGTCGATACCCTGATTGGCTACGACCTGGTCTGGAGCGAGAATTCGGCCGAATGCACCCTGGTAGAGGCGCTGCCCTATCTATGTCATGACGGCCAGCCTCGCCCCAGCTTCGTCATCGCTTCGCACAATCGTCGTCTGCTGCACGGTTCCTGCCGCAAACCTCATTTCGATGCGGCCGATGGGCTGGTCCGCGCAGATAGCTGGCTGGCAGAACGCATTGAGGATGCGGCCCAGCGACCGTCCTGGCTGCTGATGAGCGGTGACCAGATCTATGCGGACGATGTCGCCGGGCCCATGCTCGTAGCGATTCACCGCCTCATCGAGCGTCTGGGCCTGTTCGGCGAAACCCTCGACGGTGCCACCGTCGGCGACAGCGACGAGCTGTACCGCGACGTCAATACCTATTATCGACGCGAAGAACTGCTGCCCGACATGCAGCCCAACGCGGCGCTGCGCGAGCGCTTCTTCGGCGGCGTGAAGAAGCCAGTCTTCACCACAGCACATGCGCACAACCATCTGATCACGTTCTCCGAGATCATCGCCATGTATCTACTGGTCTGGTCACCGGAGTGCTGGGCACTGGTCGACGATGAGCCGCCCGCTCTGGATGCCGACTGGCAGGATACCTACCAGCGTGAACAGCGCATCCTCGCCGAGTTCGTCGCAGGCCTGCCGCAGGCAGCCCGTCTGATGGCGCATCTGCCGAGTCTGATGATCTTCGACGATCACGATATAACCGATGACTGGAATCTGACCGCCGAGTGGGAGCAAACCGCGTACGGACATCCATTCTCCCGCCGCATCATCGGCAACGCCCTGCTCGGCTATCTGCTATGCCAGGGCTGGGGTAACGCGCCTGGCGCGATTGCTGGACCCATGGCTGCGCTTGCCGACCTGCTCGGCAGCGGCGAAGCCGATCCTGACGACAAGCTCGATGCACACCTGCATAACGGCTGCATCGATCAGGTGCTGGCGTTCCACCGCTGGAGTTATGAGCTGCCTGGAGAGCCTGCAATCCTGGTGCTGGATACCCGTACCCGCCGCTGGCGCAGCGAGGATCGCCCCGGGCGTCCGTCGGGTCTGATGGATTGGGAATCGCTCACCGATATGCAGCAGAAGCTGCTCGATCGCAAAAGCGTGGTGATTGTGTCCTCTGCCCCCATGTTCGGCGTGAAGCTGATCGAGGCAGTTCAGAAGCTCTTCACGCTAACCGGCAATCCACTATTGGTCGACGCAGAGAACTGGATGGCGCACCGGGGCGCAGCCCAGGTCATGCTGAACATCTTCCGCCACACACGCACGCCCGCCAACTACGTGATTCTGTCCGGCGATGTGCATTACTCGTTCGTATACGAGGTTCGCATCCGCCAACGTTCGCGCGGACCGCATATCTGGCAGATCACCAGCAGCGGCCTGAAGAACAGCTTTCCCCGCTCCTTGCTCGACTGGTTCGATCGACTCAACCGCTGGCTCTATTCGCCGCGCTCGCCGCTCAACTGGCTCACCAAGCGCCGCGCGATGCAAGTCACCCCACGCGCTCCGGATCAGGCGAGCGCCGGCGAGCGACTCTGGAATGGCAGCGGCATCGGCCTGGTTTGCCTGGATGGTGAGGGCCGGCCGGTAGAGATCATCCAGCTCGATACCAGCGGCATTGATGTCCGCTTCCCCCCAGCTCCCAAAGCTGACGAACGCGCCTGAGTCGGCGGCATCAAGAGGGGAGTGCTTCTGGCGAGCAATTGGGTAATATGGTTGTACACGGACAAGAACAAGGAACCACTGCCATGCGGCAGTATCGACGCGGCCCTCACAGCAATCCGCAGTTACCTCACCTTCCCGCTCACGCGTCCGTTGCCCAGTTGATCGTCGGCAGGCCGGCGTGAGTCAATCATCAGGTTCCAGCCGGCGGATCGTCCCCCTTCGCCGGAGGTTGCTGGCAATCGCACTGGCCGGCATCCTGCCGCTGGCAACCATAGCCGGCATCGGCTTATGGCGATTGGTAAATTACGAAGAAGCCCAGGTCGAGCTGCGCAACCTGGACATCACGCGCCTTGCCGCTACCGCAATCGAAACGGAAGTCGGCCGGTCGCTGGACGTTCTTGAAGCGCTATCGCTCGCCCCTGCGCTAGCCGAGGACGATCTGGAGCCCTTCGGCAGGCTTGTTCAGCGCGTATTACCACTGGTGCCTGATTGGCATTCGCTGCTGATTGCCAACGTCGACGGCGAGGTGCTCCACCGCATCACGGTCGAGGGGATAGAACCGGGCGGCGCCATTGCCGACTGGGCCAGTTTCAGCTCGGTCATCGCTACCGAAAGGCGGCAGGCCGGCAATATCGCTCAAGGCCCTGAGGGTACCTGGGGTGTACCGCTGCGTGTCCCGGTCGTTCGAGACGGAACCACAGAATATGTGTTGACCGCCGTACTCAAGCCCTCGGCGATTCTCAAGGTGGTGAGCACTCGCGCGCTACCCGAGGGAGCAGTGATGACCGTGCTCGATCGGAACGGCCGGCGCATCGCCAGGACCAGCCAGCATGAACAAACCCTGGGGCAGCCCGCCTCGCCGACTCTGGTTGACATGTTGGCGGAACGGCCCGAGGCAGAAGGTACCGGCCGCACCACGACCATCGAAGGTATGAATGCCTACACCTCGTTCGTCCGGCTGCAGCGAGAAGCCGGCTGGACGGTAGCTGTCGGCATGCCGACGGCAGCAGTCCAAGCCTCCGCAGCGCGGGCGTTCAGTATTTATGGTGGCGGGCTGACGCTCTCGCTGCTGCTGGCCATCGTCGCCGCCTTGATTGCCAGCCGCCGTATCAGCACGCCCATGACCGAATTGCGTCAGGCCGCTCTGGCCATAGGTACCAGTGAAATGCCGGTTGCGCCGAAGACCGATATCGAAGAGATCAGCGAGGTCGGGCACGCTCTGGAAGCCTCCGGGCGGGCCCGACTGGAAAGCGAAGCGGAGCGCAGCCGTACCCTGCTTCGCCTCAGGCAGGCGCAGCAGGAACTGACGCTGCAAGTGACAGGACTCGAGCGGCTTCACGGCCTGAGCAACAGACTGATCGAACTCCCCGATTTGTCAGCACAACTGACCGCCATCGTCGACCTGCTCTGTGAGCTCCAGGATACCGATCATGCACTGATACTGTCGCGCCAGGGCTCCGGTCCGCTGCGCATCGTCGCCGCTGGCGGCTTCAGTTCGGACAACGTGGCGCAGCTGAACAGGTCCGACAGTTTGAAAGGCGACGTTGGCGCCCGGTTGCTGCGTGGCGGGCAGATATCGCTGGAAGACGGGATATGCGATCTGGACGGCTTCCGCTCGCTGCACAGCACACCGTTTCGAAGCAGCGACGGCTCGGTTTCCGGCGCGATCGTGCTACTGCAAATGCATCCTCACGAACCCAGCGCTCTGGATCGTCACCTCGCCGATCTGTGCGCAGGCCTGGCAGCAGTGTTGATTGACCGCGCTCACATGCAGACCCGCGCAGGCGAGTCGCAAAGAACCCTGCAAGTAGCCCTTGAATCGTCCTCAGTGCCCTTCTGTGTTCTGGCTCCAGACCGCGGTGATGATGGCCAGGTGCGCGACTTCTGCTGGGAATTCATCAACCCCCAGGGGGCCCGGGCTTTTCAGCGCTCGGTCGAGGAGCTCATCGGCTCGCCGCTCAGTCAGGTGCTCACCGGCTGGCAGGCGCGCCGGACCTTCGCCGAGTTGTTGCGCGTGGTCAATGATGGCGAGTCCAGAGATGTCGAGCTCGCCGCGGCGGAGCATCGGCAAGAGCGCTGGGTGCATATCATTGCGACGCCATTCGAAGGCCGCGTGGCCGTCTGGTTTGCGGATATCACCGAACGCAAGCGACAGGAATCGCTGTTACGGCAGGCAGATCGACGCAAGGATGAATTCCTCGCTACGCTGGCCCACGAACTCCGAAATCCGCTTGCGCCCATCCGAATGGCAGCAAGCCTGTTCGGCTCGCCGCGTGCTACCGAAGCACAGAAGCAGCGCAGCCAGCACATCATCGAGCGTCAGGTGGCACACATGGCTCTGCTGCTTGACGATCTGTTCGATATATCCAGGATCACGCTGGGGAAACTGACGCTGCGAAAGCAACCGACCGATCTTCGTGACGTGGCTCGCGCGGCGCTGGAGACCGCTCGCCCGAAGCTTGAACTCCGGCGCCACGAGATGTCTCTCGACCTTGCGGAATATCCGGTACCGGTCGAGGCGGACCCGATGCGTCTGGAGCAGATCATCACCAACCTGTTGACCAATGCGGCGAAATTCACCCCGGAAGCAGGCCGGGTTTGCGTTCAGGTGTTGATCGCTGATGGTCAGGCGGTAGTCAGCGTGACGGATAACGGCTTGGGTCTGGAGGCGGAGCAGATTCCGACGATTTTCGAAAAGTTCGCCCAGATCCCGATCCAGGGCGGCGCTGTCAGCGCCGGGCTGGGGATCGGCCTGGCGCTTGCGCGCGAGCTGGCGCGACTGCATGGAGGCGAAGTGCAGGCCTTCAGTCAGGGGCTTGGGCTCGGCTCCGAATTTCGTGTCAGGTTGCCACTGGGCAACGCCTCGACCGCAACAGACGGCTCCACGCAACCCACGACTGCCAAACTGACCCGCCAGCGCCGGGTGCTGGTTGCCGACGACAATCCGGACATTGCCGGGACGGTCGCCGATATCCTGCGGCTCAACGGCCATGAGGTCATCGTGGCGCATGATGGGACCGAGGCACTGACAGCGTTCGAGCGCGAGCTACCCGACGCGGCCGTATTGGATATCGGCATGCCGGGAATGCGCGGAGATGAGCTGGCCAGGACCATTCGGGCCCGTGCAGGCGGCGACCGCGTCCTGTTGATCGCCATGACCGGCTGGGGCCAGCCGACCGACAAACAGAACGCACTGGACGCCGGCTTCAACGTACATCTGACCAAACCGGTCGATGCCCGCAGCCTGCTTGAGCTGGTTGGCGCCGACTAGCCGCAGTCGGCCGCCAGCCCTAACTGCTCAGGTACCGGCTGATGAAGCCGGTCACGGACCCGCTGGCGGGTCGCGGAAAATCGATTCGGCCGGTTTGTTCTGCACGGTGAAGTCGGTGTCGTTCTCTCCGCCCGCGTCCGGGTTGGTATACCAGCACCAGATCCCCATGCCTTCGATACCCGGGCGGTCCAACACGGTCTTCCATTTCTCGAGAATGGTCTTCTGCAACTCGAGGTCAACCGGCAACTCCACTTCCTCGGGACTCTTCCACGGTGCCGCGAGCACATCATCAGCCGACCGCAAACCTACCTCGGCCACCCATACGGGCTTCTGATGGCGTTCGCCCAGCAGCACCAGCCGGTCGGCTGCCTCGCGCATCTGCGTATCGCGCTGCATCGGCTCGCTGGGCAGCGCCGGATAGAGGCTGCTGCCGACCACGTCGAACACGCCCCAGTGCGGAAACTCTTCGGCTCGTTGCAAGCTATCGGTTACGTACAACACCTTGCCGGAGTACACCTCGCGCACCGCAGCGACCAGACCAGGCCATTTGCCGGATTGCTCGAGATTACGCAGTTCCGTTCCGACCACCAGCGCCGGTACCTGCTCCTGCTCGGCGACCCTTGCCAATGGCAGGACCGCTTCGCGGTAGGCGTCGAACCAGGCGTCCGGATCGGTTGGCTGCGCATCGCCAGCCCAGCGGTCGGGTATCCACAGGTGAATCTTCAATACCGGCACCAGGCCCACCTGCTTCATCTGTCTCAGGCCCGCCTGGATCATTTCCGGACTGCTGTCGCTGCCAATGACCGGATCGTTGGAGTCTGTCTGGGCCTGCCAGGTGAACGCCACCAGCAATGCGCGATCAGCCCCGCTGTCGGCCAATTGTTGCAATGAACGCTTGGCCTCCTCGCTGTCCCAACCGGCATCTCCAGCGACTTTGACATTGGCGCCAATCCAGAACTCCGGTTGTTGCGTGCACCCGACAAGGGGCAACAGCAACACTGCCAGAAACATCAGGGTTCTCTTTGCCATACCCGCCATACCTCTCCTTCGAATACCAATTGATAACCCGGCATGCCGCTTTCCCATAGCTGCGGGAACCGTTGCGAAATGCTGTCCTGAGCGCCTTCCAGCGAACCCGGCCGTGCGACCACGAGCTGCGCCGGCATGCCGCCGCGTGTCGAAAGCGCCAGCTTGAAGCGGTCGTCGAACGGCAGTATCAGCTGCTCGGCGTCGCGTCGTGCGGCAATGACCCGGTATGCCGCCTGGTCATCGATTAATGTCGGCAGACGCACATCAGCCAGCCATGCGCCGAGACGAATGTCTTCGCTCGCGCGCTGCTCCAGCGGAGTGCGGAATGCTGTGGACCACTGCTGCACCTCCGGGAGCGGATCACGCAATAGCACCAGCCAACCGAGCGGTATCGCCAGCAATAGCAGCACCGTCGCAGGAATCCGTTGCCAGGGCAGCAACGTGCGCAATCCAAGCGCTGCCGGCACCAGCAACAGCGAGAGAAAATCCAGCGCCTGGGTAGCGAACCAGGCCAGCGTCGCCATGGCGCCAGCGCAGACCAGCGTACCGGCCACGGCCAGGGTGCCGGCCCAACCACGCTGAAGACTCCAGAAAGCCAGAAGCAGCGACGGGAACGACAGCGCGCCTGTCACGACCAGCCACAGCAGCGGCTGCCACCACTGCCCGCCAAACTCGAGCAACCAGGGGAGATACGGCGCATCGGCGTAACCGCCACGGAAAGCTGAATCAGCACGGGTAATAAACATCAGACTGTCGCCGAAGAACAGCCAGTTCATGTACATCCAGCCAAGCAGAGCAAACAGAAATGGCAGATAACATATGAGATAGAACGCCAGAGGCGCACGCTGAAGGATGGTGCGCGGCGCAACCAGGGCTAGCCAGGGCAGCATGGCAAGCGCGATGAAGGACACCCGCTCGTCAATGAAGAACAACAGGCACAACCAGCCGGCAAACCGCAGATAGGCGCGCGGTTCCGGATCCCCGCGAAAGCTGCGCAGCGTGCGAAACAGGCCGTATACCGCGAGCGTTCCGAGTCCGAGATTGTGCCCGGAAGTGGCCACCCACAGAAAATACGGATGGCAGACCAGCAACACCGTCCACAGCCAGCCCCAGAGCGCGCCATGGTCCCGCGTGATGTCGCGCCAGGCCAGCGACGCGAACAGGGTCATCGCACCGATATCCAGCAGGTACGGCACCAGCACCCCAGGCAAGCCGGGCATCCAGCTGAACAAGAGACCCAGATAGACCGACATCTGCGTCGACAGGAACCCGGCAAACTCCAGACGCAGGCCTGCCGCGTCGCGCATCACCAGTAGCTTGGCGTAGCGCGCCAGTGCATCGCTGCTCATGTAGCCGTTGGCGAGCAGGTGGTAACACAGGGCGGCCAGCGCAAGCAGTACGACGATGAGTACCGGAGCGCTATGACGGCGGCGCCGCCGGGATCTACTCCCGGAGCGCGGCCTTGCGTTCGGCCGGTACGTACTTGCTAATGCCATGATTGGTCTTTTCCCAGTAGAACGGTCTGCTGATCAATTGCCAGAGGCCCTTGTATGCGGCAAATGACTGCAACAGCCAATACAGCGGAACGGTGAGCGCGTAAGGTGCCAGCTTGAAATAGTCGCGTTTGAAGCCTGCGACCAAGGTCATGTAGATGAAGAAGCCGTTGGCCAACAGCAGATTGAGCAGACTCAGATACACCAGCGCCGGTGGAAACAGGAAGTCGAAGGCGCGGGTCCCGGCTGCCAGCCAGAGGGCATAGATCAGCCAGAGCAAAGGCGCTGCCAGTGCGGTCAGCACACCACCGCCAATGAAGAACTGGAACCCCCAGAAGCCCCGAAAGCCGGTCGAGCGATACAGATGCACCGGATCGCGCATGTGTACCAGCCAGGTCTGCATGTAGCCCTTGAACCAGCGCGAACGCTGCCGGATCCAGTTGGGAATGCTCACGTTGGCTTCTTCGAAGGTAGTCGAATTGACCACGCTTACCCGATAACCCTGCTGGACCAGACGCACTCCGAGATCGGCGTCTTCGGTAACGTTGTAAGGGTCCCAGGCATAAACGCTGCGTAGCGCCTGAATACGGAAGTGATTGGATGTGCCGCCGAGCGGAATCGGAATGCGCAGGTACTCGAGTGCCGGCAGGTAGAAGTCGAACCAGAGCGTGTACTCCAGCGTGAACATCCGCGTCAGCCAGTTTTCATCGGCGTTGTAGTAATTCAGCCGTGCCTGCACGCATACCACCTCGGGTGCCGACTTGGCAAAAGCCGCCACCACGCGCTTGAGCTGACCCGGCTCGGGCTTGTCTTCGGCATCGTAGATGGTCACGAACTGGCCGCGGGCGAAACGCAGGGCGTAGTTGCAGGCCTTCGGCTTGGTACGCGGCGATGATGGCGGGACACGGATGATCTCGAAGATCGCTTCGAGCCCCAAACGTTTGGCCGCCTCGATGGTTTCCCGGTCGTCCGATTCGAGCACCAGCTTGATATCCAGCTTGGAGGCCGGATAGTCGAGCTTGCGCAACGCATTGGCGAGTATCGGCAGAATCTCCGGCTCGCGGTACATGGGCACCAGAACCGTATAGACCGGAAGATCTTCCTCGCGCAGGCTGGCAACGTCGTCCTCGGTGACCTTGATGTCGATCCGCCGTCTCGATCCGTACCATACCAGCACCAGCTTCAACGCAAAGGTGGCGAGAAAGCCCAGCGTAATCAACACGTTCAGCCCGATCAGCGCATTGACAGGAGACAAGGCCAGCGCCACCAGAAGCACGGTGAGCAGCCCATACAGGGTAAGCAACTGCGGGCGAGTGATTACTTCACGCGCCGAATGCTCCGGCGCGCGGTCCGCCAGTAACGTCAGCGCGTCGTGAGTCAGACGGAAATCCGAGTCGAGCTGAAGGCTCCAGAGAATGTCGAACTTCGATGTACCGACAAACAGCACCTCTGGTCCGAAGGTGCGCCTCGCCCAGGTGAACGTCTCGGGGCCAGGGTCGGCCACTGCCAGCACCAGACGGTTATTCTCATAGCGCCAGGGAATGACCTGTCGCTCAGCACAGGCGGAAAAAAGATCGGGGTTGAGCGGCGCTTCCGGCGGATTCTCCACCAGATCGACGAAATCAAGCCCGAAGTGCTCGGATAGCGCCTGGTACAACCGCAGGGCGGTCATCCAGCGATGCGCGAGTACGATCTCGCCGAGGCGCGAGCGCCAGCGCTTTTGCAGTGACAATGCGGTGTCGCGATGCTCCGGACGCAGCAAACCCTTCTCGACCAGCATCTCACCGAGACGCTCGCGATCGGCGAGCGGGTTGGGTTGCCGTCCGTATGCGACGGCGGTACCGGTCATACCACTTTGCTGCATGTCAGAAGCGCCACCAGGCAGCTACGAAGGGGCCGTCCGCTCCGCCGGTATTGCGACCGAGTACCGGCTTGGTGTAACCCACCTGAAAATGTACATTGCCCGCACCGGGCGTGAACAACAGCGAAGCCTGTAGCTTGGTGAGGTCGTAATCGGTACTGTCGATGAACGCCAGGCGGTTGCGCTCTTCACCGTTACCCAAGCCTTCGATGACGTTCACCTCGCCCATCAACATCCAGTGCGGGTTCAACGCGATGCCGCTGGCAATGTCGAAGCGAAACTCATCGGCCGGATCGTCACTGCGCAGCCGAATCGCGGCCCCCGCGTCGATGTAACCGTTGCGCCCACCGAGCACATAGCCACGTCCGACGCTATAGCGCAGCTCGAATGCATAATCGCCCAGGCCCAGCGCCGGCATCTCGTCGTCATCGTACGTCGGGATACTCACCAAGCCTTGCAGTGCGCCGACCCAGGTGTCGCCCGACCCTGGGTTCAAGCGGTAGCGCAAGGCAAGCTCCTGGTCACCGAAACCACGCGTGCTGCCGCTGAAGGTGTCGCTGTCGTAGCTCACATCGTTGTAATAGAAGTTGCCGATGGCAGTCAGGTCCGGGGTCAGTCCGTGCTCAATGTACAGGTTGATCTGGTCCTGGCGACTGTTGCCTCGATCGGGGAAGCGGGTCCTCTCGCTCGACGCGTCGAATGCGGTGGCATCTTCAGTGTGCGCCAGCTTCAGAATCGTCAGGGTGCGCCCCTGTTCCTGTACCCAGGCGCCTGCCGAAACGGGCATGGCGACCCCAAACGAGAGCGCAGAAACAGCTGTCAGCAGGATGGCGCCCGGCGAAGGGACACGGCGCGCAGAGCGATGAAGCATCGAAGGTCGGTTCATAGTGAGTTCTTCCTCATTTTGCGGGCTACCAGCACGGCGATGATGGTCAGAAGCAACCAGGCGGCAGCGAATATCCAGCCGCGGTAACGGGCCAAGGTGTCGAGCCAGGTGGTTCGTTCAGGATAGGCGACACTGGCAACAGCGTCGTTTCGCGTATCGATGGCTACCAGCACGCCCCGGGAGTCGCCAAAAATCAGATCGCCTGTGGCACTTTCTGCGCCGGGCGGAAAGCCCGGCACACCTTCTGCAACGGTTCTCAGCCAGAGACCGCGCTGGCTGCCACTGCGTACCAGACTGACCGTCTGGATGCCCGGCAGCTCGCCGGAGTCGAGCAACACCGAGCCGAACCGGTCCTGCACCTGAATTCGGCCATGGTCGAAGATGATCGGCGCGCTGAAGCCTTCGGGAGGTTGCGGACCAAGCCAGATGAACGGGCGGTCTGCCACCGGTGGCAGCGATACACTGCTGAACTCGGCGCCGCGCGGGTCTACGCCAAGACTGTTGCCGATGCTGCCGAGCACCCTGACCCAGGCCGACGGATCGCCGAAGGCATCCGCGGGCAGGTGCACGGAAAAGGCGCCGCCGACCCCGCGAGCGAACTCGGCCACGGTTTCGGGGGTGCGCTGCGACTCGACAGTTTCAAGCACCGACGAATCGAGCAGCTGCGCGTAGCCGGAGCCCACTTCGGAATCGCAAGGCTGGTTGTCTTGGCCCTTGAGCACGATGCGCACCGGGTCCTTGGCGTACAGCCCGGCTTCATTCAGCGGCAGCGACAGCGAATGCCGCCCTCCCTCGCTGGGCAAGGATTGCAGTCCGCGAACCACGTTGTTCTGCAGGATATACAGCACCAGGGGTGCGTCGTCCGGGCTCGGGGGCACGACCATATCCAGACGTAACGCAGCCGGCGCGCGCCCGGTAGGGAGAATGTCCGTGCGAAAGGTCCATTCGGTCGGGTCACGGAAGACTCGCGCGCTGACATCCGCGCCCAGACGCTCCAGGGCGAAGCGCTCGGAGGACCCGCTTTCCAGAGGAGCACCGAGACTCTCGCCATAGCCATCGTCCGCCAGCAGCAGCGCCCAAGGACCGGCAAGTGAATCGATGTGATAAGGCTCGACGATAGCCATCTGTTGTCTCGCCGACGCTTCGGCCGGCTCAATGAGCTGGATGTCGTTTTCCGCTTCGAGAAGAACACCTTGCTGGGCTAGCGCGTCGCGGGTGGAGATGACGATGTCCGCTTCCTCGCCCGGATCCGCGTGACTGACGGTGTGTCCGCGTGCTTGAAGCTCGCGGGTGAGCAGCCAGGCAGCACGAATCGCTTCGGCCCCGAGCCAGGGGTCCATCGCCAGGGAAACACTATCGGGGAGCGTAGTGAGAAAGCTGCGAATGCTGGTACGGGGCTCGTCATCAAGCTCGTAGACGATGGCGGTTTCCGGAAGAACCCGGAAAAAGCGCTGGCGACCCGGCGCGCTGCAACTGTTGACCGTCGAGTACCAGTTGGCACTGACTTCTACCTCGACGAAGGGCCTGTTCAGGTCCGCTTCGCTCAGCGGCAATATGATCTGTGAACGGCGCAGCGAGCCACCCCCAGGCGCGTCGGGCAGCTCGCCGACATCGTCCATGGAGATCAATTCACGGGGCGTGCCGTTGACGGTAACTTGCAGCGTGGCCCCCGCCTCGGCAAGCATCGGAACCGCGTAACGAAGATCCAGGCGCGGATCGCCCAGTTCGGCGTCGAGCGGCAACGGCAGGCGAAAGCTGACGACATCTTCTGCGTGAAGCGGATGCAGCCCTTGGCCATGACCAATGTCGGCCAGGTTTCGCCAGGCGGTACTCAGCTCTTCGGAGGGCGCTTCGGCCTCCGATTGTTCATCTGCTGTCTGCGCATGAGTGAGCTGCGAAAGTAGAAGTGCGCAGCAATAGAACAACATCGGCATCCCGCCGAAACTGAATCGCATTGTTGAACGTGCCCTGGGTGGAAGCCCGTCCAATGGGCGTGTACTGGTTGAATCCGACCATGCCTTTAGGTGCTTCGTGCTGGCCTTTGTTCCGGAGAAACCGAAGCTTTTTGATGGCGAGATCGCGGCTAGCCGCTATCAACCGAGCCAGAGCGCTCGGAGGATTTTGCCCTGCGCGGGAAGACAGTCAGAGCCGTGCCCGATAGAACGCCAATTCCTCTTCCAGGACACGAATCTGGTTATGCGGCTGACGGAAACCGTGCCCTTCGCCCTCGAAGTTCAGGCAGCGAACCGGCACCCCGTTCTCCTCCAGCGCGGTGTACATCTGCTGTGTCTGTTCGGGAAGTACGACGGCGTCGTCCAGGCCCTGAAAGAAGATGACGGGCGTGCAAATGCGCTGGGCCCGCTGCAGTGGCGAACGCTCGACGTAGCGCTGGGGATCGCGCTGCGGATCGCCTATCAGCCAGTCGATATAATCCGCCTCGAACTTGTGCGTAACCGCCCGCAACTGTAACGGATCGCTGACCCCATACAGGCTCGCCCCGGCACGAAACAGGCTCCCTCCGGCAACAAGACTTGCCAGCGTGGTATACCCACCAGCGCTCGATCCGCGAATGAACACGCGATCGGGATCGATCAGTTGCGCGCGGCTGAGGTGCTCGACCGCGTGCAGAACGTCTTCGACATCGACTATGCCCCAACTGTCCTGCAGGCGATTGCGGTAGGCCCGGCCGTAGCCGCTACTACCTCGGTAGTTCAGGTCGGCAACGGCGAAGCCGCGCTGTGTCCAGAACTGGATGCGTTGATCGAGCACGGCATAGGTAGCCGAGGTGGGTCCACCGTGAGTGAAGATCAGCAACGGTGGCGTCGAACCCTCTTCGCCTCGTACACGCGATTGATGTGGCGCGTAGAAGAAACCGTGCGCGGTCTCGCCATCGCCGGATCGATAACGCAGCTGTTGCGGCCGGGCAATTTCCTCTTCGCCTAACGCGCTATGGGTGCGGTGCAGCACGGTGACGTCATCGCTTTGCAGATCTACCCGCAGAATCGCCGCCGTGCAGTCAGGCGAACCCGCGACGCAAAACAGCCAGCGGCTGTTCGCGGCCAACGACCGGAAGCGGGTGTACTCGGGTGCCAGGTGGCGCTCTTCGGCGGAGTCGACGTGTCGGAAAGCGAGTTGCCCGTAGCCTGAATCGAGCCAGCTCAGCGCCAGCCATCCTTTAGCGAGCGCCATGACATGACGCGGGCCAAGCGTCCAGGGCGCCGGCGCATGATCACCCGGCTGGCTGGGGAGTCGGCGAAAGTCGCCGGCGGCGGTCACCAGCCAGGGCTGCCAATAGCCGTTACGGTCACACAGACACATGAGCGTGCCATCGGCATCGAAGAACGGCTGTTGGTAGGCTTCGTTCTGCCCGGTGCCAAAGGTCGTGGTCCGCTGCAACCCGCCGGCGGTATTCAGTCGCGCCCGACACAGACGAGTACGCGTCCATGGCAGGTTCGGCCGGTTCCATTCAATCCAGACGAGCTCGCGACCATTGTCGCTCACGGTAGGGCTATTGTAGAAATCCGACCCTTCAACCAGCACCTGACGGTGACCGATCAGATCGATGGATACGATTCGATGCAGCACCTCGGCCGCTTCGCGCGTCTCCTCGACGGCAATGATTCGATTGCGGAGCGCGTCATACACCAGCCCTCCATAACGACTCCCAGGCCGGGCGGTCAATGGTTGAGCGCGTCGAGTCGCAGGGCAGAAGGAATGGATCTGCTGATCCGCTGCGCTGACGAAGGCGAAGGTATCGCCGCACAGGCACAGCGCACCACCACCGTACTCGTACACCCGACTGCGGACATTGATCTCGGGCGTAAGGCATTCGACACCGCTTCCCTCGGTCCACTGCATGACCACGCTGCGTCCGGTGGCGGGCAGCAACTCGATCCACAGCAAACGCGATTCATCGCAGCACAGATCGACATAATCACCGCCGCCGGCCACTGCATGTTCGGCGGAAAAATCGCTATTCCAGAACCCGTAGGATTCGACGACTGCGGATGGCTTGGTAATGGCGTTCATTGCGCGGATCTACTCCTCGGAACAGGGCTTGGTACGTCGCGCTTCTCCGGCGCGCGACCAGTCTCAGCAGCATAGTGCAGAACCGTGCCGGCCGGCCCAGCTGCTGCCCGCGAATCGATTGCAGCTAGCTCTGGCCTGCGACGATTCGCCCCGAGCAGGTGGCGGGCCAGCGCTATGCCGATCGAACCGCAGGGGATACCATGGGGTCTTACGATTACCCGTAGCGGGAAAAAGAGGTAGCACCATGAAGAGTCGTTATAGCTTAGTACTGGCATGTGCATTGGGCCTGGCTTCGGTCCCGGCCTTGGCCTGCACGCCGGAAGATGCATTGGCCAAAGCTGAAGAAGCCGCGGAAACCATCCATCGTCTGGCTGACGGTGATCCGGAAAAAGCGCTTGCCTTGCATGAAGAACTGCTGCGCCTGCAGGCACGCGATCCCACCAACGATCGCCACACCGCCTGCGAAGCCTACGAGCGTGTGATTCAGGAGCTTGAGCAGAAGCACGGCACAGAGTCCGCCAGCTGATCCCATCGATTCATTCGATGTCTTTAGTGGGTTTTTTGCATTATCAAATCTCAAAACCCACTCATACACTAGGCGCAATCTCTCTTGGAGGTGCGCAACATGTCTTCTCCCAACAAACGCGACGTCATCGAAACACTCAGTGGCCGCGCTGCGTCGGATGGCGACGGGGTAAAGCTGACCCGGATCTTTGGCGGAGTGCAGCCCGAACGTTTCGATCCCTTTCTCATGCTTGATGAATTCGGCTCGGATGAAGCAGCCGACTACGTCGGGGGATTTCCGTCGCATCCACATCGAGGTTTCGAAACCGTCACCTATATGCTCGACGGCCGGATGCTGCACGAAGATCACCTAGGCAACCGAGGCCTCCTGGAGCCAGGCGGTGTGCAGTGGATGACTGCCGGACGCGGCATTATTCATTCGGAAATGCCGCAGCAGGACTCGGGACGGATGCGTGGGTTTCAGCTCTGGCTCAATCTGCCCGCTGATGAAAAGATGCAGCCGGCTGCCTACCGTGACCTGCAGCCCGGCGAGGTGCCCTTCGTCACCCTGGCAAGCGGCGGGAAGGTCAAGGTTATTGCCGGAAGTCCAACGCTTGAAGGTCGTACGCTGTCAGGTGCGGTAACCGGCAAGACCACCCGGCCGCTTTATCTCGACGTGCTGTTACAGCCGGGCGAGCGCCTGGATCTGCCGGTGGCCGATGAACTGAACGTGCTGCTGTACTGCTACGAAGGTGCCGTGCAGGTGGACGGAAACAAAAGCCAGACGCGCCTGCAGAAAGCGCAGCTCGGACGGCTTGGCAGCGGCGATGTCGTGCAATTGACTACCGGAGAAGAAGGATCGAAGTTTCTGGTTATCGCCGGCAAACCCTTGCGTGAACCCATCGTCCAGTACGGACCTTTTGTGATGAACCGGCGCGAGGAAATCGAGCAGGCATTGAGCGATTTCCGGGAAGGACGCTTCGGCCAGTAATCAGAGTATCGGCGTGCGCCCTGCCAGTGCATGGGCCAGGGTGCCGCCGTCGATGAATTCCAGCTCCCCGCCGAGCGGCACGCCATGCGCGATGCGCGAGACCTTGATTCCGCGCGGCTTGAGCAGATTGGCGATGTAATGTGCTGTCGCCTCCCCTTCCACCGTCGGGTTCGTCGCCAGGATCACCTCGGCGACCTCACGCCCGGTCAGACTGTCCAGAAGCGCAGGAATGCCGATCTCGTCGGGGCCCCGTCCGTCGATTGGCGACAGATGCCCCTTGAGCACGAAATACCGACCGCGGAATCCCCCCGCCTGCTCCACCGCCCAGACATCGGCGGGGCTCTGCAGGATGCAGATCACATTGTCGTCGCGCCGCGGATCCGAGCAGATGTTGCAGATATCCGTCTCGCTAAGCGTTCGACACCGCTGGCAATAGCCAACCCCGTCCATCGCCGATTCCAGCACCTGAGCTAGGTGCCTCGCCACGTCACGATCGCGCTCGAGCAGGTTGAGCGCCATGCGCTGCGCGGTCTTCGGCCCAACGCCGGGGAGACCTCGCAACGCATCGATCAACTGACGAATCAGCGGACTGAAGCTCATCTCGTTCAGCTCAGAACGGCATCTTGAAGCCGTCGGGCAAGTTCATGCCCGCGGTCAGACCAGACATCTTTTCCTTGCTGTTGGTTTCGATCTTGCGCACTGCATCGTTGACCGCGGCGGCAATCAGATCTTCCAGCACTTCCTTGTCTTCGCTCATCAGACTGTCGTCGATCGAGACCCGACGCACATCGTGCCGGCCGGTCATCAGCACGGAGACCAGACCCGCGCCTGACTGCCCTGTCACCTCCGCGTTGGCCAGCTCTTCCTGCATCTTCTGCATCTTTTCCTGCATCTGCTGTGCCTGCTTCATCAGGCCTGACATGCCACCTTTCATCATGATGCTGTCCTCATTCAACTGGTTGATGCATCCAGGGGGCGGATGCTGTCGTCACAAATCTGTGCTGCAAATTCGTCGCGTAGCCGTTGTACCAGCGGGTCAGCCTGGATACTCGCCTCTGCTTCGCGCTGGCGAGCCACCCGCCGACGCGCAGCCGCCACGGCCGGCGTTTCCTGATCGGGCGCGGCGATATCGACGTCGATATGCACTTCGCGCCCGAGATGCTCGGCCAGCGCACGTTCGATGCGCTGGCGGTGATTCTCGTTGTACAGCGCGCTATGACCCGGGTCCAACCGCAGACGCCAGGCGTCGCCCTGATTGTCGATCAGCTGACAATGGGCGGCAATGCTTTGCGTCAGTCCGCTCAGCACCAGGCGGGGAAACAAGTCCAGCCACTGCGCTGCCAGGCCGGTGGCGACCGGCAGGTCACTGACCTCGTCACCCTTGTCGATAACCGGGGCCTCCGGCTCGACCGCGCCTGCCACGTCCCATTCATTCAGATAGGCGCTCAGGTCCAGCGGTTCCTCTTCGTCATCATCCGGCCCCTCTGGGGCTTCGATGGGGGCGGTCTGCAACCACTCCTGCGGCGGTTCGTTTACCGGAGGTTTGACAGGGGTGCTGACATTCAACGGGCGATTGGACGTGCCCTTCGCGGGGGCAGCCGTTGCCGTTGCAGCGGGAGCAGGTTCCTCCGATGCCCGGGTGGGCTCCACAGGTGCTGTCGGCTTTCCCACAGGCTTCGGTGGAGCGGCTTGTCGCGTCTGCGGCTGAATGTCCCGCTGCGGCTCGCGCGAAGGCTGGTTCAGATTCTTGCGTAACTGTGCCAGGGCGCCATCGGCCGCCTGGGATGGTACGGACTCGGACGACACAGATGACACGGAAGACGGCGGCTCGCTCGCTGGCCGGGTCTCCTGGGGTTCAGCCTTGGCCTGGCTGAGCCCCACTGGCTTTCCCGAGCCGGGACTCGTCTGACCTACCGCTGGAAGCGCACCCCCGTTGTCCGTCGCCGGGCGAAACGCGAGCATGCGCAGAAGTGCCATTTCGAAGCCACCGCGCGGATCCGGAGACAACGGCAGGTCCCGGCGGCCATGCAGAGCCATCTGGTAGAACAACTGAACATCTTCGGCGCTGATTCGTCCTGCCAGATCGACTACCCGTTCACGATCGCCCTGGCTGTTATCCACACCATCCGGCAACACCTGGGCGATAGCCAGTCGCTGCAAGGTAGAAATCAACTCGGCCAGAACACCGGCGAAATCCGCGCCCTGCTCCGCCAGCTCCCCCACCGCGGCAAGCAGGGCTCGGGCATCATGCACGGCGAGCGCCTCCAGCAAGCCGAACACCTGGCCATGATCGATGGTGCCGAGCATCGTCCGGACCTGACTGGCCTCGAGCGTACCGTTGCCGAAAGCGATAGCCTGGTCGGTCAGACTGAGACCGTCACGCATGGACCCGTCAGCAGCGCGGCCGAGCAACCAGAGCGATTCATCGTCGAAGCGAATCGTCTCCTCGGTCAACACGTGACGAAGATGGTCGACTACCCGCTCCGGCGGCATGTTCTTCAGGGAAAACTGCAGGCAGCGAGACAGAATGGTCACCGGAAGCTTCTGCGGATCGGTGGTGGCGAGCAGAAACTTCACATGTTCCGGTGGCTCTTCCAGCGTTTTCAACAAGGCGTTGAAGCTATGGCTGGACAGCATGTGCACTTCGTCGATCAGGTAAACCTTGAAGCGACCCCGAGAGGGAGCGTATTGCACGTTATCCAGCAGCTCCCGAGTGTCTTCCACCTTGGTGCGACTGGCCGCGTCCACTTCGATCAGGTCGACGAAGCGCCCCTCATCGATTTCGCGACAGGCCGAACAGGTACCGCACGGCTCCGAGCTGATACCCACCTCGCAATTCAGGCATTTCGCCAGGATTCGCGCGATGGTGGTCTTGCCCACACCCCGCGTGCCAGTGAACAGGTAAGCGTGGTGGAGGCGATTATGGTCCAGTGCGTTGATGAGAGCCTGCAGGACATGGGTCTGCCCGACCATTTCACGAAACAGACGGGGACGCCATTTGCGGGCTAATACCTGATAACTCATCGGCGTGTTCTGCATTCCGGTCGGCTTTGGGGCAAGCGGCTACTGTAACCAAAGCCGTCCGACAATGCGAGATGCGCCAGGCGCTCAGTCCGGCCTGGCGCGAGCAAGCAGCGCCGGGTGACGTGTCCGCTCAATGAACTCGCGATAAGCGTTGGATTCACGAAAGGCCTCGGCCGCTTTTCGCGAGCCATAGATACTGATATGCCCCGACTGGTCCAACCCGAAGGGCACATTTTCTGCCGTCACATCCGAGGGTACGCCGGCGACATGAAACATCGACTCCCGGCTGAAATACATGACGTTGGGGTATCTATCGGCAATCGCCTTGAGCTGCTCGTTGGCTGCCCGGACGGGGTCGTCCCGGGTCTTTTCGAACCGCGTGATGTCGAACTGACGGCCGAACATCAGACTGCGTTCGTACATGTCCTTCACGCTGATGTCGTAGTTAGTCGGCGCGGCCATGAGCACGACCAACCCGGTGCGCTGAGCAGCCAATTCGATAGCCCGAACGACACCGGCCATCTGATCCTTGTCGTACACCGCGCCCCACTGGCCGGCGTAGATGACCAAGTCGTAACGTCCGATCTCATCCTCCAGGAAGCTACGATTGATCAAGCATTGTTCGTATCCGGGACCAGAGGTATAGCCAGTGAAATCGTCGGTCACGCTCGGGTAACACCAATTGCTGGACACCGCATTGATGCGCAGTCCGTTCTCGCGGCCGAGATCATCCCAGAAGGGACCATAGTGGCCGGCGAAGGAATCACCGAAGAGCAGTGCATCGAGCTTGCCGTCACGCGCGCCGAGATGACAGGCAAGGCCATCCTCTCCAATTTCATTGTCTGGATTCGTCTCGACGTTATAGAAGCACCATCCATTTGATTTTCGCGGGAGCACCAGTTCGGCAGTGGCGTTGCGAAACTCTTCACTGAGGCGATTGGGATAGCCTTGCGATGCCATGGTAACGCTGGCCAGGGCACCTACAGCCAGCATTGAGCCGCCGATACGAACCAGCGGCCGCGGCTTTGGACGGGTCACCGATGGCCCCCTCTCTACCTGGGCAATGCTCTCGATATAGACGTAGGACAACCACCCGCAGAGAACCGACGCGGCCATGCCGGCGATGACCCAGACGGGCTCCCGCTCAACACCGAAGTAGTAGATCCACACTGCAAATGGCCAGTGCCACAGATACACCGAGTAAGAGATCTTGCCGAGGAACTGCGAGGCGCGGTTGCCCGTAAGCAGCGATTCATGCCGCGCCGAGTAGATCACCATCATGGTTCCGACCACCGGGACCAGGGCCAGCCAGCCGGGCCAGACGCTGTTTGCCGTGAACGCCAGCACCGATAGGGCGATAAGTGCTATACCGCCGAGCTCCAGCCAGCGGCTGCCGTGTCGGCTGGCTGCAAACGGGAACAGAAATACCAGACCTCCCGCAAGCATCTCCCACATGCGAGTCGGCAGCAGGAAAAACGCAGACGTCGGCCAACGGGATGAGGCGTAGACCGACAGCGCCAGCGACGCCAACGCGACGCCAGCGAGGACCCAGCGGGTACGGCGCAGCGGCATCACGCGTTGCAGAATGAGGATCAGCAAGGGATAAGCGAGGTAGAATTGCCACTCCACCGACAGCGACCAGGTATGCAACAGCCAGTTATCATGCGAGGCCTGCTCGAAGTAACCAGCCTCTTTCCAATACATCAGATTGGAGACGAAACCGAGGCTGCCAAGAACATGCTCGGATAGCTCGGCGTAATCTTTCGGCAGCAGCAATACCCAGCCGACGACCAGAAGACACAGACACAGGAAGGCGAGGGCCGGAATAATGCGACGGGCGCGGTCCTTGTAAAACTCGATCGCAGAAAAAGCATTCTTTTCCAGGCGACTGTAGATGATCGCGGTCATCAGGAAACCCGAGATGACAAAGAAAACATCTACCCCGACATACCCGCCTTGGGTACCGGCAACACCAAAATGGAAAAGCACGACCGCTATGACTGCAATGGCTCGCAAGCCATTGATATCTCCGCGAAAGCGCATTCAAAAATCTCCCACAGGACAAGCTGTTCAGCGGACACTCGTGTCAGCCGATTCGTTCGTCGAGATTTCGTCCTGCGCTACGGTGGAGTTACAGCCATTTGAGTGAACCTTCGCTCGCGATGTCAGATTAATATGAACCCGTGGGGCTCATGCTTCAGACCGCCTCTGGCGAGCTTCGTTCGACTTTCGTTGACTCAAACAGCATCTTCCGACGCTCTAGGGTGCTCATGAGGGGCTTGCGGCCAGGATCATGGATGTTGAACCGTAGCATTGGAACGAGCACATGGAGGCTATCAGCGAGGCGGTAGCGCAGGAACAAGCGAACGACAGGGGAAACCGAGGAATTGGGTGGCAGCCCTGCCAGCCACACCCCGGCACACGACAAAGCCGCTGCGGCTGCTCCCTTCCGGGCCTGACCGGGTTAACGGCGGATCGTTGCGAGGGGACCGACAGGGCCACCATAACGCGCCTGATTGACAGGCCGCGCTATTGTAGCGGCTTGACGCCAAGTTACAACCGGTAAATCGGCAGCCCGACGGCGGCGCCCCTCGGGGTCGGATGCCTGGTGGTGTACACAGGCCCAAGGTGTCTTGATCAAAGCTTAGAGTTGTGGTCGCCGCCCGATGACGAAGGACACGACGAACATGACGAGAAAAACCAGGAACAGCAGCTTGGCTATTCCGGCGGCGGTGCCGACTATCCCACCGAACCCCAGCACTGCGGCGACGATGGCAATGACCAGAAAAGTGATGGCCCAGCTCAGCATTGCGACCTCCTCAATTCCATTTCGACATCTTCCGTCCAGACAAGGAAGCTATATGCCTTCCAGGTCGGCCCGCCGCGGCGCTCAGAACACCCAGCTTTGCCGATGGCGATTGGCTACCTGATCAGGGGTAAGGGTACCGTCGACACCCGAGGCTGGCAAACCCGCCGGCTGCAGATTGATGGAGTGAATCGTACGGATGGTCACCGAGGTCTGCTCCTGTGCAACGGGCGCTGCGTCAACGCTTTGCCCTCCTTGCAGAACGATCGCTAGCGCCGCACCGGCGAAAAGTCCTTTGCCCATCATTGCAAGACCAAACAAACGGTGGCTCATCCTGAATCTCCTTAGCTACCGACCGATGTTTACAGTCGGCTGAATGTTGTACTGATTCGTGTGGATTACGATTTCGTCGCATCTCGAGCCTTGTGGGCTCTGCATGTCTGACCAGCAGTCAAAAACGAGACGTCTCATGTGTCGGTGCGGTCTTTTAGTCGCCCCCGCGGCCGCTCCTGACACCGGTCTTCAGCCCTCAAACCACTAGGCCCGACGCGCCTTTAGTCCTATACTCGCAACACCCGTGCCAAGTCGTAGGCGTACTAATACCCCTGCATTTCAAGGGCTTGCGAGTGCCACTACACCGATGCCAGCATGCACTTTGCAAGGTGCGGCGCCGAGCGCCGTGCAACTTGCACGAAACTGCGCTGACTAACGGGGATAACTTTTCGCTGGAGTGGGGTCGATGGACGAAGCGGGAACAAAAAACGGACGGATTCTTCTGGTCGATGACGAGTCGGCGATTTTGCGTACCTTTCGCTATTGTCTCGAAGATGAAGGATACGAGGTCGCGACGGCCAACAGCGCGGCGCAGGCAGAAGCCGTGCTGCAACAACAGGTGTTTGATCTCTGTTTCCTTGATCTGCGCCTCGGCGATGACAATGGTCTCGATGTGCTGGCGCAGATGCGCATCCAGGCGCCCTGGATGCGGGTCGTCATCGTAACCGCTCACTCCGCCGTGGATACGGCCGTGGACGCCATGCAGGCAGGCGCCATGGATTACCTGGTCAAACCCTGTACGCCTGATCAACTCCGCCTCGCCGCCTCCAAGCAACTGGAGGTTCGTCGACTGGCAGCTCGTTTGGAAGCGCTGGAAGGCGAGGTACGCAGGCCGCATGACGGCCTCGATTCGCGCAGCCCGTCGATGATGGGGGTTCTGGAAACGGCGCGTCAGGTGGCGGGCACCGACGCCAATGTCCTCATTCTCGGCGAGTCAGGTACCGGCAAGGGAGAGCTGGCCCGAGCCATTCACCGTTGGAGCAAGCGCGCCAAGAAAGAATGCGTGACGATCAACTGCCCCTCGCTCACCGGCGAGTTGATGGAAAGCGAGTTGTTCGGTCATACGCGCGGGGCTTTCACCGGAGCCAACGAGAGTACGCTGGGGCGGGTGAGCCAGGCCGATGGCGGCACGTTGTTTCTGGATGAGATCGGCGACTTCCCGATGTCGTTGCAGCCCAAACTCCTGCGCTTCATCCAGGACAAGGAATACGAGCGGATTGGCGACCCCGTCACCCGTCATGCGAATGTCCGGATTCTCGCCGCCACGAACCTCGACCTCGCCGAAATGGTCAAGGCGGGTAAATTCCGCGAAGACCTGTTCTACCGGCTCAACGTGATCACGGTCAACCTGCCGCCTTTGCGCGAGCGGACCGAAGATATTCTCGACCTTGCGGATCGTTTCCTCGCTCACTTCGTCAAGGAGTATGGCCGCCCTGCCCGCGCCTTCTCGGCCGAAGCGCGCGATGCCATGCTCAAGTATCACTGGCCCGGCAACATCCGAGAATTACGCAACGTCATCGAACGCGCCAGCATTATCTGCCCGCTCGAAAGCGTACAGATAACTCATCTCGGTTTTGGCGAAGCGGCGCCGAGCAATTCTCCGAAGATCGGCGCAGAAATGAGCCTCCTGGAGCTGGAAAAAGCGCATATCGCTGCAGTCCTGGCCAATAGCGAAACGCTGGACCAGGCCGCACGCACCTTGGGAATTGACGCCTCCACGCTATATCGAAAGCGCAAGCAGCTCGGCTTATGAACCTCAGAAACCGGCTATTCGTCAGCACCAGTGCCCTGTTGACGGTAGCCCTCCTCGGCCTGCTCCTTGGCATCTTCAGCGTACTTCAGCTGACGAAGACCCAGAGCCAAGTGATGTCGCGCAACATTAACCTGATCGACGCGACCATGGGCATGCGCAAGGAAATCGGTACGCAATTCGTACTCATCATCGGCGAGCGACTCGATCGGGAGGCACTCAACGCTTCCGATTACCGATTCCGTGGATGGCTGGTGCGCGCCCGCGCAGCGGCAATGACCGAAGAAGACGAGCGCGCGCTCGACGAGATCGAACACGCGTATACGGTGTTCAGCGATGTGTTGAGCCGTCCCTATGATGTCCGTCGACAACTGCTGCATACCGATGAGCTCGGCGAAGCGCTGACGACAATGCGCGATCGCATCAACGACGTGCAGATGCATTATCTGTCCGAGGTCCAGGCGGCAGACGCCGAATCGCGCGAACGCGCCTGGCTCATGGCCGCGCTCCTGGGCCTGATCGGCATCGCCGTTCTACTGATCGGCTTCATCACCGCCCACAGCATCGCCCAGCGCTTCGGACGACCGATCGAAGCGCTCGCCCGAGCGGCCGACCAGATAGGCCGAGGTGACTTCAAAGTGATCCTCCCGCTGTCACCTGTCGCCGAGCTCTCGGCGCTGAGCCGTCGTTTCGGCCTGATGGCCGAAGCATTGCGCGAATTCAAGAACAGCGATGTCGAGGCGTTGCAAGCTGAGCAGCGGCGCCTGCAGGCGGTACTCGACAGTATCAATGATGGGCTGTTGATCTTCGACCGGGAAGGCTGCCTCGAGCACTTCAATCCGGTAGCACAACGGCAACTCGGCTGGGATGAGGGCGCTATCGGGCTACGTCCGGGCGAGGTGCTTGCCCGGCCGGAGCTCGACGAGCAACTAACCCAGGTGCTCGTCCACGGGTCGTTGCAACAGGCTGTGGAGGACCTGGATATCGAGGCGAACGGTGAAAGCCGATTGCTTACGTACAGCCTGACACCGGTCAGCAACGATGTAGACCGTATCGTCGGTGCGGTGATGGTGGTTCGCGACGTTACCGAAGACCGCGCCTTCGAGCGTGTCCGAAGCGAGTTCGTGTTGCGCGCATCGCATGAGCTGCGCACTCCGGTCACTGGCATGCATATGGCGTTCAGCCTGCTGCAGGAACAGCTTGCCTCGCTCGGCCCGCGACAGCAGGATCTGCTGCGCACGGTTGACGAAGAAATGCGTCGACTGGTCAAGCTGATCAATGACCTCTTGAACTTCTCCCGCTATCAGAACGGCTTGCAGAAAATCGACGTGACTCCCTGCGATGTGCGCGAACTGCTGATTCATACGCAGCAGCGCTTCATTGCCCAGGCCGAAGAAAAAGGTGTGGCACTGGAGGTTGAGCTGCATGAGGAGTTGCCGATCGTCTCGCTCGACCGACTGCAGATCGAGCGTGTGCTGGACAACCTGATCGGCAATGCGCTCCGTCATTGCAAGGAAGCCTGCCACATACGCCTGCAGGCCTGGCGACAGGGCGAACGGGTGATCATCAGCGTGAAGGATAACGGGGAAGGTATCCCGTACAGCCAGCAGGCTCGCGTATTCGAACCCTTCGTGCAGATAGGGCGCAAGAAAGGTGGGGCCGGGCTGGGGCTGGCGTTATGCAAGGAGATCGTGCAGCTGCACGGGGGCCACATCGGCGTGCATTCGCGCCCGGACCAGGGCGCCCAGTTCTATCTGGCGTTGCCGCTTTGATCCGGCCCGCTAGCTGACGAACAGCGACACCATTAGGGGTATGTACAGCAAGGCGAATACCGTGCTCAGCAAGGCCGTTCCGGCAACCTGCCGCGGCGAGGTGTCCAGCAGCGTGGCGATAACCACTGTATTGGCTGCGATAGGGGTGATCGACACCAGAAACAGTGAACGGTGAATCGCCGGGTCATAAACGCCCAGCCAACGGCTGTCCACCCACCAGAAGGCAAACGCCAGCAGTGGCCATGCCATGAACTTGCCGATAAAGGCCAGCAGGGTGAAACGCAGATCCCCAGCCAGACCCTGCAAGGACAGGATACTCATCCCGATGATCATCATGCCGAGGATGCTGTAGGTGCCCCTGAGGTTGTCGAACAGCGGCTGCATGATCGCGGGAATGCCGATCTCGGCAAAATTCAGCGTGACGCCGAGGAAGAAAGCGTAAAGCGATGGCAGTCTGATGACCTTGAGCAGGCAATCGCGCACGCCGAAGCGGCCCCGCGCTGCGAGATAGAAACCCAACGAGTTCTCGAACAGTGTCGTCCCGAGCATGCAGACGATATACAGGCCGACGCCTTCTTCTCCAAAGAGCAGTAGCGCGACAGGAATGCCGAAATACCCGGTGTTGCCCGTGCCGACGGTGAGCGGGATCATGTTCGCTGCTTCGCTCAACCAGCGTCGCGCAATCCACAGGTGCACCAGCGCAACGATGGTACAGAAGCCGTACACCAGCAGCGGGAGCAGGACGACGCTCGGACTCAGCGGTGCGTTCATCACCCCGGCGAAGATGACCGCCGGCGTCACCATGTACAGCATGATTCCCGCTATATGCTTGCCGCTCGCCTGAAGATAGCGCCCGGCCAGCCAGCCCAGACCCACAGTGATGTATAGCGGTAGCAGCTTGCTGAGCAGGGCCAGGGCAGCAGCCATGTAACGATCGCTCCGTTTGCGCAATGCCCTGACTATACAGCTTTTTCTGGTGCGCTACGCACGCACGGCAGCGCCCGCGTTATAGTAAACCGCATCGGCAGCTCGACAACGGACAACCCTCGATGGATTACATCAATACCTTCTTTCTCATCGGCGCGGTCCTGCTTTGCGCGAGCATTCTGGCCAGCTCGCTGTCGTCGAAGCTGGGCATACCCTTGCTGTTGATCTTCCTGATCATTGGAATGCTCGCTGGCGAAGACGGCCCCGGGGGCATCGTCTTCCACAACGCCAGCATGGCCTACACCATCGGCAGCCTGGCCCTTGCCATCATCCTGCTCGACGGGGGCATGCGAACCCGCGTCGAGAACTTTCGCGTCGGCTTGTGGCCGGCAATGTCGCTGGCCAGCCTTGGCGTGCTGATCAGCGCCGTCCTCACCGGATTGCTCACGGCCTGGTTACTGGATCTGCACTGGATGCAGGGCTTGCTGCTTGGCGCGATCGTGGGTTCGACCGACGCGGCGGCAGTCTTTTCCCTGCTGCAGGGCAAGGGGCTGAATCTCAAACAGCGCGTCGGTGCCACCCTGGAGATCGAGTCAGGCTCCAACGATCCCATGGCCATCTTCCTGACGGTTACCCTGGTCGAGATGCTCGCGGCAGGTCAGTACAGCTTCAGCTGGAGTTTCCTGCTAACGCTGATCCAGCAGTTCGGTATCGGCGGGATCTGCGGTCTGGGCGGCGGCGTCTTCCTCGCCTGGCTGGTCAATCGCGTCCAGCTCGCGACCGGGCTTTATCCTCTGCTTATTACCAGCGGCGCCATCCTGGTATTCGCAGCCACCAACACCATCGGCGGCAGCGGCTTTCTCGCGATCTACGTGACCGGCCTGATCCTGGGTAACCGGCGGGTACGCAACCTGCAGAATATCTTGCACGTTCAGGACGGAATGGCCTGGCTGAGCCAGATCGGCATGTTCCTCATGCTCGGCCTGCTGGTGACGCCGAGCGCCATGTTGCCGCTTGCCCTGCCCGCGGTTGCCGTCGCGCTCTTCCTGATCTTCGTTGCACGACCGATCGCCGTGATGATCTGCCTGGCGCCTTTCGTGTTTTCCTGGCGGGAGCGTTTGTTCATTGCCTGGGTAGGACTGCGCGGCGCGGTGCCGATCATCCTGGCGATATTTCCGCTCATGGCCGGTCTCGATCAGGCACAGCTGTTGTTCAATATCGCCTTCGTCGTGGTGCTGGTGTCACTTCTGTTGCAGGGCTCAAGCCTGCCGCTCATGGCCCGCTGGTGTCGGGTGGAAATTCCACCGCAACCGGCGCCACTGCAACGCACCAGCCTCGACGTTGCCGTCGATGGCGAATTCGAGTTGATGATCTACCAGCTCGATAACGCCAACTGGTGCGTCGGCAGTTCTTTGCGCGATTTGAAAATGCCAACCGATACGCGCATCGCCGCGCTGTTCCGGGGCAGCAGCCTGCTGCACCCCACCGGTAGCACGCAACTGGCGCTCAACGACGTACTGTGCGTCGTGGGACGCTCTCGCGACCTGCCGGCCCTCTCCAAGCTGTTCAGCCGGGCTCAGGCGCCGCGTTATCTGGAGAATCGCAAGTTCTTCGGCGATTTCATCCTCGAGGGCGAGGCGCGACTTGGCGAGGTCGGCCGATTCTATGGCTTCGATGTGCCGCCGGAGCTGGCCGAGCTGACGCTCGCCAGCTTCTTCGGTCGGCAGTTCGGCGGGCACCCGGTGGTGGGCGACAGTGTCGAATGGGAAGGCCACACCTGGGTCGTTGCGGCGATGGATAACGACTGGATTCTCAAGGTTGGACTCAAGCTCGGCGAAGGCTCGAGCACGCCTCCCTTCGGATTCTGAAGCAGCCGCACTTGACCTTGACATGGTGTCAAAGCTGACGATGCAGGCATTATTCAGGATGGAAAGGCAATCATGAGCACCGTAACTCTGAATATCGGCGGCATGACCTGCGCCAGCTGTGTGCGCCGTGTGGAAAAGGCGCTCCAAGCGTCCCCCGGCGTTCGCTCCGCTGAAGTCAATCTGGCATCGGAAACCGCGCGGGTAGAACTCGAACGACCCGCAGACCTGGGCCCTGCTGCCGAAGCGTTAAGCGAGGCCGGTTACCCGATCGATGTGCACGAACGTCAGGTAGAGCTCCAGGGCATGACGTGTGCCAGCTGCGTACGACGGGCGGAGAAGGCACTGCTCAGCGTGGAGGGGGTAATCCGCGCCGAGGTGAACCTGGCCAGCGAACAGGCGCGCCTGACCATGCTGCCGAGCACGGATTCACACGCCGTGCTCGAGGCGCTGGATCGCGCCGGTTATCCCGGTCGCTGGGCGGACGAAAAACCCTCCGCAGGCGAGGACCCCGCCCGCCATCGCCTGAGGCTGGAACGTCGACACCTGATAGGTGCCGCCATTCTCAGCGCACCGCTGGCGTTGGGGATGATTCCGGAACTCGTCGGCGTGCATGGCTGGATGGTGCCCCCGCTCGCACAACTGCTGCTGGCTTCGATCGTACAGTTCTACTTCGGCGCGCGCTTCTATCGTGGCGCCTGGCACGCACTGCGCAACCGTACCGGCAACATGGATTTGCTTGTCGCGATAGGGACCTCTGCCGGTTGGACGTTGAGCACCTGGAACCTGATGAACACTGCGCCGGGTCAGATGCCTGCTCTGTATTACGAAGCCTCGGCCGTGATTATCACCTTCGTGCTGCTCGGCAAGTATCTGGAAAACCGTGCCAAGGGCCAGACACTCGAAGCAATCCGCGCCCTGACCGCGCTGCGACCGGATACCGCAAGGCTGCGCGGCCCCGAAGGCGACCGACTTGTGCCGCTGGAGGAGATCAGAACCAATGATGTGCTGGTCGTCCAGCCGGGTGAGCGCATCCCGGTGGACGCGGAGGTGGTCGATGGTGGCGGGCATGTCGACGAGTCGATGCTGACCGGCGAGAGCCTGCCGGTAAGTCGACAGCCCGGGGACAGAGTGAGCGCCGGGTCGATGAACCAGGATGGCGTACTGATCATTCGCACCCATGCCGTCGGGCAGGACACCATGCTCTCTCGGATCGTGCGCATGGTCGAAAGTGCGCAGGCTTCCAAGGCGCCTATTCAGCGACTCGTCGACCAAGTCAGCGCCATCTTCGTACCCGTTGTGCTGGGGATCGCCCTGCTCACCTGGCTTGTCGGCAGCGCTGTGCTCGGCGCCGAACAGGCGCTGCTCAACGCCATTGCCGTGCTGGTGATCGCCTGCCCCTGTGCGCTGGGCCTGGCAACGCCTACGGCGATCATGGTCGGCACCGGCATTGCTGCGCGCCATGGCATACTGATTCGGGACGCTCAGGCGCTCGAGCTGGCGCACCGGGTCGATACCGTCATTTTCGACAAGACAGGAACGTTGACCGTCGGCAAACCGGAAGTCAGCGCCTTCGACACGCTGCCCGGTGACAACGCCAACCAGGCACTCTCCTGGGCAGTCGCCATTCAGAAGCACGCCGAGCACCCGCTGGCAGCGGCACTGTTGCGTCATGCCGAATCGCAGCAGATCGATGCAGCACCAGCCGTCGATTTCAGGGTGCTTCCCGGCCGGGGTGCGAGCGGCACCGTCGGCGACCTCCGCTTGTGGCTCGGGAATCGAACCATGATGCGAGAAAAAGGTGTCGCATTGGAGGAATGGGATGAACTCGCTGCGAAACATGAAGCCCGCGGCAGAACGCTATCCTGGCTCGCCGTAGACGACGGATCGCACCACGCTGTTGCGATGATGGCCTTCGCCGACGCACTCAAACCTGGCGCCGCCGCAACCATCCGCCAGCTTTCTGCCCTGGGCATTGAAACCTGGCTGATCAGTGGCGACAGCCAGGCCGCCGCCGCCGCGGTGGGTGAAGAGCTGGGTATCAGTCACGTGGAAGCGCAGGTGCTGCCCGAAGACAAGGCCAGGCACGTCGAGGCTCTGCGCCAGCAGGGGCGGACGGTGGCGATGATTGGCGACGGGATCAATGATGCACCGGCCCTCGCCGCAGCCGACGTTGGCATGGCCATGGCCACCGGAACGGACGTCGCCATGCATAGCGCGGGCATAACGCTGATGCGCGGCGATCCGACACTGGTTCCGGCTGCGCTGGACATCTCTCGGCACACCTGGCGCAAGATCCGCCAGAATCTGTTCTGGGCGTTCATCTACAACAGTTTCGGCATTCCGCTGGCAGCAGTCGGCCTGCTGAGTCCGATGATGGCTGGCGCGATGATGGCGGCGAGCAGTGTGAGCGTGGTCGCCAATGCGCTGCTGTTGCGGCGCTGGAAACCGGGGGCGCCATGAATATAAGCCAGGCCGGCAAGGCCAGTGGGCTGACCGCACGAATGATTCGGCACTATGAGTCGATCGGCCTGTTACCGTCGGCTGATCGCAGCCCGGCGGGCTACCGACGTTATGATGAGCGCGATCTGCATACGTTGCGCTTCATCCAGCGTGCTCGCAGCCTGGGTTTCAGCATCGAACAGATTGGCCAGTTGTTGGCGCTATGGCAGAACCGCGAGCGCAGCAGCGCGCAGGTGAAGACGTTGGCCGAACGGCACTTGCAGGAACTCGACGAAAAAATTGCCGGGCTCCAGGAGATGCGAAACACGCTAGCTGAGCTGGCAACCTGCTGCCGGGGCGACCACCGCCCCGACTGCCCGATTCTGGATAACCTGGCCGAGCGGGACGAGGCGAAGGTCCGCGCCGCTAGCGAATGAGATTGAACAGGCTCAGGCCACTTATCTTGACGTAACTTTGTTGCGCCGCCTGTAGAACGACCGATTGCAGGCTTAGACGACTCAACGCTTCGGCGTAGTCCAGATCCTCTATTCCAGACTTAACGGTGGTGTTGATCAGCTCGGACTCGGCATGCTCATTGCCGGTGGACTCGATGATATTCATCCGCGCGCCGATTGATGTCTGCACCCCCAGCACCTTGTTCATCGCGTTATCGATGTTTTCGAGGCTGAGTGCTAGCGCCTCGCTACGCAGACGTTTGTCGTCGGTGCTGTCGCCACCGCTCTCCAGGGTTTTGCGTAGCTGGGAGATGGTATCGAGCACGCCACGCGTTTCCTTGTTTGCGATAGTGAAACTATCGCCTGCCGCGAGTTCACCATCGAGCGTGATCGATACGCCGGATACCGTGGCGCTATACGTCCCGTCTTCGTTGAGGGTTAGCGGGAAGGGCCCTGGTGCAGCCCCCCCTGGAAGCTCCGCACTCAGCGCTCCGTCAATATCGGCAGTCAGCGAGAAGGTCATGGAACGTTGGGTTGCAAACGCGGTGTCGAAAGCTGCCTGGTCGGTGATGTCGCCCAGCGATATCCTTGCTTGGCCACTGTCGACTTTCGTCTCGACGCGGCTCGCATGTGGAATATCAACAAACAGGTTTTTGCCACTGTCATTGATGGCAACGAGCTTGGAACTGGCAATCTGAATTGAGCGCTGCCCCTCGTCGCCATGATACTCATAGCTGCCATCGGGCTGTTTTTCGAAAGGCGCCTGGCCGCTGTTGTAGCCGCCAAACAGATACTCGCCTCGAGCATTCTTCGAATTCATCAGCCCGAACAATTCCTGCTCGCGCTCGGTCAGTTCCTGCGCGAGCGCTGTGCGTCCGCCCTGGTCCAACGCACCGTTACCTGCTTCGAGCGTGATCTCACGAACTCGCTGCAGGATGTTATTGACCGAATTGAGCGTCGCCTCTTCCTGGCTAAGGCTGTTGGTCGCAGCGGTCAGGTTCGACTGATACTGCTCGAGCTTGCTTGCTTGCTGCTCCAGTTGCAGCAGACGTACGCTCCCCACCGGATCATCGGCTGGCGTCATGATGCGCTTGCCGGAGCTGATCTGTTCCTGCGTCTGCGTCACGTTGCTGTAGTTGTTCTGAATACCCAGCACGCCGTTATTGAATGCCTGAATAGTCGAGATTCGCATGGATGTTTTCCTTAGCGCATGCTGCTTATCAGCGTATCGAACATGGAACGGGCGACCTGGATCACCTGCGCCGACGCATTGTAGTACTGCTCGAACTTGATCAGATTCGCGGCCTCTTCGTCGAGGTTGACTGCGGAAACCGAATCGCGGTTGTTCACGGCTTGCTTGAGCACCGCTCCGCTCGCTTCGCTTTCTGCCCGGGCCTGCGCTGTCTGGGTTCCGACGTGCTGGATAAGCGTGCCGTAGCCATCAGCAAGCGAAAAACCCTTCGGGTTGATCTCGCTTTTGCCCATCACCGCGTCTGTCTGAAGGCTGGAGAGTTGCAGTGCGTTGCGGTTGTCCGACGTACCCGAATTGAAGCTGACCTCGTACCGATCACCCGTCGACGGCTGGCCGGAAAGCTGCAGGGCAAAGTTATACCCTCCTACCTGAACGTTCGCCTTCTTAGTGTCGGCGGCGAAAGTGACCTCTACCCCACCTTGGGTTACCGGGTTACCGTTTCGGTCGAGCAGGCTATAGCCGGTCGCAGTGCGTTCCAGCACTACCGGGAGCCCGGCTTTCAAGTCGTTGACGTCAAGAGCCTGCCCCCGCTGCAGCTCCAGCGATACGACACCGGTTCCTCGGTTGTTCAGGTCAGCCGAGACTGCTACCGGCGCAGCAAACGCCAGGTCCTGCGGATTTTTCATCTGCACGTCTACGGACGCAGCACCCGAACGCGTCGGCATCAACAGGAACCGGTCCCCTTGGGCGGGGGTGTTTCCCGTCTGTATAGAGAAGCCATCATACTGGGCCGGTGAGGTTCCGGCTGTCGGCTCGACGAGCTTACCGTCCGATAGTCGCCGCACGGTGAACTCGGTGCTGCTCGAATACGATACTTCATAGTCCGAAGTGGTGAGCCTGGCGGTGTCGTCTATCGAAATTCTTAGCGAGCCGCTGGTCCCTTCGCCAATGGCCACGCTGCGCTGCTCCATCTGTTCGATGGTGTTGATCTCGGCAAACAGGCCAGCTCCCGCCTGGCCATTGAGATCGAGTCCTTGCGCCAGCTGCTGGTTGGTCTCGCTGACAAACGCCAGCGCCAAACGGCCTACCGAGTTGAGGGCGTTGTCCAGCTCGCCACGGTAGCGGAGCATCCCGCCAAGCTCGCCGCCGGAAACAAGCGAAGTGACGTCCTGTTCGCTATTGCCGCTTCGCAGCCGGACTTCGACCCGGTTCGGATCGGCGCGTCCCGGGCTGATCACCAGCGCAGAGGCGTCATTGCCGACCACCAGTGGCTGACCGGTACCAACGAACAGATTGACCGTGTTGTCATCCTGCGGCACGACGGTCACACCAACGTACTGACTCAACTCGCGGATGGCTTCGTCACGTGCATCGAGCAAGTCATTGGGTTGCGCGCCCTGGGCGGCTGCCGTTGCGATCGAATTGTTATACGCGGCGATGTTGCTCGCTAGCCGTGTGACTTGGTCAGTGACTGTGCCCATCTGCTGGGCTAGGAACCCGTTCTGGGAGGTCAAGCGTTCATGAACGGTATTGAACTTGCCTGCCAGCCCATCCGCTTCGGCCAGGAACAGCTGACGCGCCGGCAGACTGGCCGGGTCTTCGACCGCCGTCTGCAGCGCATCGAAATAGCTCTGCATGGCGGGGTTGATGCCCGTAGCCGTGCCCGATAGCAGGCCGTTGAGCTCTTCGATCTGGCTTTGGAAGGCGGTTACTGCAGAATGCATCGAGGTGCTCGAGCGAACCTGATTGGTCAGGAACTGGTTATGAATGCGCTGCACATCGACAATGCTGGTGCCGTTGCCGATGTAGCCGGATCCGGTAAAGCTGGGATCTCGCGCGGATTGCAACGCAGTCTGCCGCGTGTAACCGGGGGTGTTGATGTTGGTAATGTTTTGGCCAGTGACTGACAACTGGGTCTGCGACGCCTTCAAACCGCTAAGGCCAATATTGAACAGATCAGCCATGGCTTATGCCTTCCCCTGGTTGCCGATTGCGTCGGCGTTGGTGGCCAAACGGGTATCGCCCAGGAGCTTCTGAGCAATCTGCGAAACCTTGCGCGCATATTGTGGATCGGTGGCGTAGCCCGCTCGCTGCAATTCGCGGAAGAACTGATCCGGGTTCGAGGTATTGCTCAGAGCTTCCTTGTAGCGACCGTTGTTCTCCAGGAAGCTGACGTAGTCGTCAAAGCTCTGCTCGAATGACTCGTAGCTGCGGAAGCTCGCGCGTTCCTGTCCTTTTACGCCGTCCCGGTATTCGGTGGTCATGACGCTGGCCGAGTCGCCGCTCCAGCTGTTGTGCGTCTTGATCCCAAACAGGTTGTGACTGCTGCTGCCATCGGTTTCACGGATGATCGACTGGCCCCAACCGGTTTCAAGCGCAGCCTGGGCGACCAGATAGTGCGGGTCGACGCCCAGTCTCGCCGCCGCCTTGCGCGCCATCGGCAGCATGGCTTCGGCAAATTCCTGTGCGTTGTTGAAGCGCGATGGCATCGCCGAAGCGGTCGCCGGTGCGCCTTGGTTGATCGCCTGTTCGGTACTGATCGGCGGACGCGACGAGCCCGCGAGGGCACGCATCGGCTGCCACTGCTGCGACGGTTCCGCTTGGGCCGGTGCCGATGTGGGCGCACCAGCAGTCTGCTCGGCGACCGCGCGGTAGCTGGTGGAAATGGCCAGACGACGGCGGGCCAGCAAGGCTGATTGATCGCCTTGCTCGGCCTGACCGGCCTGCCCCTGCGTGTCCGCGACAACAGGAGCCGGAGAGGCTTTGTTCGGCGACAGTTGACGCATCATCACGTCCGCCAGGCCGACGCCCTGTTTTTCCGCCAGATGCACCGTCAGCTGGTTGTCGTACATGTCCTGGTAGAACTTGGTCTGCTGCGTATTCAGCGGATTGCCTTCGGCAAACCCGGCGTTGGCCTGGCGCATGCTCTTGACCATCATGTTCATGAACAGCGACTCGAACTGCTTGGCGACGCGCTGCAGGTTCTCCTGGCTATTGGCCTTGCTGCCCACGCCCATCTGGCTCATGGCGTTCAGGTCGGTATAGCTGAGGCTGTTGCTGTTCATGTCCATGGTCAGTTACCCGTTTAGATAATGACCAGGTCGGCATTCAACGCGCCGGCCTGCTTGAGTGCTTCGAGGATCGCCATCAAATCGCCGGGCGCTGCCCCGACCTGATTGACCGCCCGCACTATTTCGTCCAGCGACACGCCCGGATTGAACACGAACATGCGGCTGTCGCCTTCTTCGATATTGATCTGCGAGCTCGGCGTGACCACAGTCTGGCCCGCAGAAAACGCATTCGGCTGGCTGACCTGAGGGTTCTCGGTGATGGTCACTGTCAGACCGCCGTGGGTCACTGCAGCCGGCTGCACGCGTACATCCTGGCCGATGACGATGGTGCCGGTCCGCGAATTGATGATGACCTTGGCGGCGGCATTACCCTGCTCGATCTGCAGGTTCTCGACCATCGACAGATAGTCGACCCGCTGATTGGGATCGAGCGGTGCACGAACGCGAATCGAGCCGCCGTCCAGTGCCTGGGCAACACCTGGGCCGAAGGTATCGTTGATCTGGTCCACTACCCGCTTGGCGGTGGTGAAGTCCGGGCGATTCAGGTTGAAAGTGAGGCTGTCCCCCGACGCGAACGGACTGGTTACTGCGCGCTCTACCGTCGCCCCGCCGGGAATGCGGCCGACGCTCGGCACGTTGACGGTGATACGCGAACCGTCCGCCCCTTCGGCGCCAAATCCGCCCACCACGAGGTTGCCCTGGGCGATCGCATATACCTGGCCGTCGATACCCTTGAGCGGCGACATCAGCAAACTACCGCCGCGCAGACTCTTGGCGTTGCCCAGCGAAGAAACCGTGATGTCGATGGTCTGGCCAGGACGCGAGAAAGGCGGCAGATCCGCATGAACGGCCACCGCCGCGACGTTCTTGGTCTGGATGCGCGTACCCGGCGGCACGGTAATCCCGAACTGCGTGAGCATGTTGTTGAATGTCTGCGCGGTGAACGGCGTCTGGCTGGTCTGGTCACCCGAGCCATCCAGACCGACCACCAGGCCATAGCCGATCAGCTGGTTGCTACGCACCCCGGCGATACTGGCGATGTCCTTCAAGCGCTCGGCGTACGCCATCGGTGCGGCGAGAAACAGACAGAGCATGATAATTAAAGCGCGCATCGTATCGCTCCTCAGAAGGGCCACAGGGGGCTAAGGAAGAACTGGCTCAACCAGCCGGGCTGGCTGGAGTTGGCGAAGGCGCCGGTACCCGAGTAAGTAATCCGCGCATCAGCCACACGGGTCGACAACACGGTATTGTCCTGGCCGATATCGTCAGACCGTACAAGACCGGAGATGCGCACCAGCTCATCGCCGGTGTTTAGCGTGATCCACTTTTCGCCGCGCACGGCGAGGATGCCGTTGGGCAGCACTTCGGCGACGGTGACGGTGATCGAACCGGTCAGGCTGTTGCTCTGATTGGCTTCGGATTCTCCATTGGCAGAGCGGCTTCCGGAAATATTCACACCGAGATCCAGACCCTTGGCGCCGACCACGTTGCCGAGCAGCGTCGGATTGGCCAGCTCCACGGAACTGCTTTTGCTCATCTCGCTTTCCGCGCTCTTGCGCGCTGCGGTCCGCTCGGTAAGCGTGATAGTGATGATGTCGCCGACGCGGTGCGCCTTGCGATCGTCGTACAAGGTCATCTCGAACCCGGGCTGGTAGATGGCTCCGTTGTTCAGCTCCTGCGGCATGGGCGTCCTTGGCAATACAGGAGCGTACGCCGGATCATCCGGACGTGGCGGTACCTGGACGCAGGCAGTCAGTGACACGACCGCAATCGCCAGCAGGGAGAAACGCAGGGAGTTCATCTTAATTGGCTCCGGTCATCACAGATTCTGGCTGACGTACTGCAGCATCTGGTCCGCAGTAGAGATCACCTTGGAGTTCATCTCGTAGGCGCGCTGGGTGGTGATCATGTTCACCAGTTCCTCGACGACGCTGACGTTGGAATTCTCCAGTGTGTTCTGCAGCACGGTACCGAGGCCGTTCTGACCAGGGTTGCCGACCTGCGGCGCGCCACTGGACGCTGACTCAAGAAACAGGTTGTTACCGATCGACTGCAAACCGGCCGGGTTTATGAAGTCCGCGGTCTGGATGTTGCCGATCTGCTGGACGGCCGGGTCACCGAAGACGGTGATGCTGACGGTGCCGTCTTCACCTACGGTGAACGACTGCACATCATCAGGCAGGGCGATGCCCGGCTCCAGAGGAAAACCGCTGGACGTCACGATCTGGCCATTGGAGTCCAGGTGGAAACTACCGTCACGCGTGTAACCGACGTTGCCATCCGGCATCAGGATCTGGAAGAAACCACGGCCATTCACGGCCATATCCAACGGCTGTTCAGTGGTCTGTAACGAGCCCATGGTGAAGATTTTCTGGGTTCCCGCTACACGCACACCGGTACCGGTCTGCAGGCCAGAGGGCAGCTGGGTGTCCTGGGTGGTCTGTCCGCCGGGCTGGCGCTTGACCTGATAGAGCAGATCTTCGAATTCCGGGCGGTCACGTTTGAAACCCGTGGTACCCACGTTCGCCAGGTTGTTGGAGATCGTGGTCAACATGGTGTCCTGGGCGGACAGGCCGGTCTTGCTAATCCAAAGAGCTGAATGCATCGTCTTCTCCTTCCCCGCCAGGTTATTGGCGCGGCATCATCGCGATCAACTGATCTGCAGAATTCGGTTGGTGGACTGGGCGTTTTCCTCGGCTGTACGCATCATTTTCACGTGCAGTTCGAACTGGCGGGCCAGAGTCAGCATTGAGGTCATTTCCGACACGGCGTTGACGTTGCTGCCTTCGAGGAAGCCTGTGGTGACGGTAACCGCCGCGTCCGCCGGCTGTTCGAGCTGGCCTTCCACCCGCATCAATCCGTCTTCACCCTTGCGAACCAGCGCGTTATCCGGCTTGACCAGCTTGATCCTGTCAACCTCCGCCATCACGCTCGGCGCTTCGCCAAGTGCCCGGATGCTGATAGTGCCATCCGACCCAATTTCGATTTTCTCCGCCGGAGGAATAGCAATCGGACCGCCGTTGCCCAACACCGGTAGTCCGGAACTGGTGCGTAGCATGCCGAAAGCGTCCACAGCCAGACTGCCAGCACGGGTGTAAGCCTCGCTGCCATCAGGGGCCTGCACTGCAATCCACCCCTCGCCTTCTACGGCAACATCGAGATCGCGCCCGGTCTCGATTAACGCCCCTTGGGAAAAGTCGCTCCCGGGACGCTCGGTCATGGCATATACGCGAGTCGGAAAGGTTTCGCCGAAGACGGGCATTGAGCGCGCCTGCTCGAAATCACGACGGAAGCCGGTAGTACTCACGTTCGCCAGGTTGTTGGCGTGTGCAGCCTGGGCTTTCATGTTCTGGCTGGCGCCAGTCATGGAGATATATAGGGACTTGTCCATGCGCTACTCCCGCTTCGACCGTGCGACAGGAAATTGCCGCTTTCATAGCGTTACAGGAGATAAAGCACAAAGCGTGCCATGGCTGATCTAAGGATATTTGTCAGCTAGATCAATGCCATGAAAAAAGGATATAAAAAAGAAAGGCGGCAACCCTTGGATTTGGTTGCCGCCCTTGTCAGCTGGCTGTCGACACCCCTAGAGGCTCGTCAATTAGCGGAGGTTGATAATCGTCTGGGTGACGGCATCTTCGGTCTGGATGGTCTTGGCGTTGGCCTGGTAGTTGCGTTGGGCAACGATCAGGTTGATCAACTGCTCCGACAGATCGACATTCGACTGCTCCAGGGCACCCGACTGCACGTTACCCAGCGTGCCCGAGCCGGGCTTGCCGATGACCGGCTCGCCGGAAGCAGACGACTGAGCCCAGGCTGTTTTACCAAGAGGCGTCAGGCCCTGCTGGTTGGCGAAGGTTGCCAGAGCCAATTGCCCCTGTACCTTGGTTTGACCATTGGTATAACGCGCGACCAGCATCCCTTGATCGTCGATTTCCAGACCAGCCAAGTCGCCCGTCGTGAATCCGTCTTGGGAGACGGCGGTGACTGCGAAGCCGGCGGCGTACTGAGTGGAACCTTTAAGATCAAGGTCGAAGTTCGTCGGCGACTGGGCTCCGGTAGGATTGCCAGCCTTGTCAAGCGGCTCCCAGCCGACTATTTCGATAGGTTGTGAGCTCTCAAGTTGACCGGTAGCAGAGAACGTAAGCTGGATCGGGCCAGGCGTGGTCGGTGCGGGAGCGCCACGTTCTTGCAGCGTCATCGGTTCACCATCGATAAGGAGGTGCATATTCCAAGCATTACTGTCGGTCTTAACGAAATACTTCGTCATGACGTGCGGATTGCCTTGGCTATCGAAAACATTAACAGACGTCGAGCTATTGTAAGTCGAGGAGTCGGCAGGATTGAAGGTTGCGACAGGGTCGGTTCCCGCTGCGACGGCCTCCGTATAGGCATTAGGAGGCAAGCTCGTGGAATTCAAGTTAAGCGTAGACGCAACAACTGTCGTCGCTCGAGGATTCGCAGCTTTGGTATCAACCCTCAGATCAGTCTGAACGCCTTCGTTAATGGTCCCGGTCGCCTCGTTCACGCCGAACCCCTGCAACCGCTCGCCAAAATTATTGACGATATTGCCCTGATTGTCGGTACCGAAATAACCGGCACGAGTGTAGCTAAGCGCACCGTTGTTGCTGGTCACGAAGAAGCCGTTGCCGTTAATGGCCAGGTCCAGACTGTTTTCCGTGAAATTCACCGCCCCCTGACCAAACAGTTGGGCCACGTCTCCAGTGATGACACCACTGCCAACCGCGTTGCTGCCGGTGCCAAGTACCGACGCAGCGTACACGTCAGCAAACTCGGCCCGTGATCCTTTGAAACCCACGGTACCCGCGTTGGCGATATTGTTACCGGTGATATTCAGATCTGAAGCCGCCGCCCGAATACCACTTAAACCAGTGTTAAAAGACATTTTGTACTCCTTGCCTAATGTTGTCGGACAACGACCTACTTGCTAATGGAAAGAACTTCAGACAGACCGATGCTGCCCAAACCAGCCAGATTTAGAACCATCTCTCCACCCTTGCCCACGCCCAGCGAGACGCTGTCGACATTGGCGGGCAGTAAAGTGGCGACCTGCTTCTGCTCACCACCCTGGCTGGCGATGGCTTCGAACTTGTACTTGCCGGGCGGCAGGATGTTGCCGCTGGCATCCTGGCCGTTCCAGCTGAAATCGAGCATGCCTGGTTCTTGCGGGCCCATGTTGATGGCCGAAACGAGCTTTCCGGTACTGTTGTAAACGTTCACCAGAACATTACTGCTCGACTGCGTGAGCGCCATCTGACCCTGGATGCCCTGTTGCGTATCGACCATCGCGTTGGCGGTCGGAACGATCACCGAACGGCCGACCAGCGATGAAGCCTGCAGCGCCTGGGACGACTGATAGCCACTGAGCAGCGAATCCATCGACGTATTCAGGTTGCCGATACCTTCAACGGTGCTGAACTGCGCAAGCTGCGCGATGAACTCGCCGTTCTCCTGCGGTGACAGCGGATCCTGGTTATTCATCTGGGTGACGAGCAACTGCAGGAACGCATCCTTGCCCAACTCATCGCCCTTGGCGAAGCGGTCCTGGTCGACCTTGTAATTGTCCAGCAGGCTTTCACCGACGCTGAGGTTGTTGGTGACGCTCATCAGGGTTTCTCCTTTACTGGCCCAGCGTCAGCACGCGCTGCAGCATGGTCTTGGCGGTGTTCATGATTTCAACGTTGGTCTGGTAGGCCCGCGAAGCCGACATCATGTTGGCCATCTCTTCGACGACGTTGACGTTCGGATAGAAGACATAGCCTTCTTCATTGGCCATCGGATGGTCCGGCTCGTATCGAGCCTGCAACTCGGCGTCGGACTCGACCACACCGAGAACCTCGACACCCTGACCGGCTTCGCCTTCGGATTGAAACAACGAGCCACCAGCGCCCTGCTGCTCGCTGAAGACCGTGGCGAACACCGGGTTGCGAGCGCGATAGGTTTCGTCGATGCTGCTCGATACCGTCTCGGCGTTGGCGATGTTGCTGGCAACCGTATTCAGGCGCAGCGACTGGGCGCTCATGCCCGATCCGGCGATGTTGAAAATCTGGGTCAGCGACACGGTCAATCTCCCCGAATGGCCGTCATCAGGCCTTTGAACTTGCTATTGAGGAAGGTAAAACTCGCCTGGAAGTCGATAGAATTCTGCGCGTACTTGGCTTGCTCGACCTGGGTGTCGACACTGTTTCCATCGATCGAGGGTTGCGCAGCAATGCGGTAGCGCAGCCCGGCAGCCTGATCGATGAGGCTTTCCATCGCCAGGTGTCCGCTATGTGTGCGCTGGGCCTTGAAAGGCTCGCCGCCGCCGGACTGTTGTGAGTCGAGAACAGCCGCAAAGTCCAAGTCCCGCGCCTTGTAGTTCGGCGTATCGGCATTGGCGATGTTGTTGGCAAGCACTTCTGCGCGGTCAGCGCGAAACGACAGCGCTTTTTCATGCAGACCCAGCGCCCGGTCGAAACTCAAGCTCATAGCATTCCTCCGCTCGCCCACTCGGCAAGACATTCACAGAGGAAATAAAGCAAAGGTTATGCCAAAGACCAGTTTTCCATATAAATCAGGGGTCTTGGGTAAAAGGAGAGGCTGCGGCGGCAAAAAATTACCGCAACTCAGCGGTTAAAGCGGGGGAAACGCGCCTGGACGGCAAGCCAGCGTCAATAGTCAGACGCCGCTTGCATCACCGATCAAGATACTTGTAGGACAGTTAGATCAGCGAGCCTTGTACACGATTCCAGGACTACATTGAACCATCTGGTACAACTCGGGTAATCCGTTCAGCGCTTCAGATGCTCCTAGCATAAGATAGCCGCCCGGTTTCAGGGTGGCATGGATACGCTTGAGAATGTCCTTCTTCAGATCTGCCGAGAAGTAAATCAACACGTTGCGGCAGAACACGATGTCGAACTTGCCAAGCCCGGCATAACTGTCCAGAAGATTCAGCGCTCGAAACTCGACACGCGAGCGAACCGGCTGTTTCACTGTCCAACGCCCTGGCCCGGCAGCGTCGAAATACCGCGCCAACCGATCCTGCGAAAGCCCACGGGCGACGGACAGGCTGTCGTACTCCGCCGACTTGGCCGCACTGAGAATGCTGCCCGACAGATCGGTAGCGACAATTTGCGCGCCGGCCCGTAGCTGGCCGAGATTGCTCCGCTCGAACTCGTCTATGGACATGCTCAGCGAGTACGGCTCCTGGCCCGAAGAACAGGCCGCCGACCAGATGCGCAGCCGTTGCCCGGGGTTGCTCTGGATGAACTCGGGGATAAGCTTGGTCTTGAGCACCTCGAACGGGTAGACGTCGCGAAACCACAACGTCTCGTTGGTGGTCATGGCGTCGATCACCGATTCGCGCAGCCCGCCACGCGGGTTCGCCTGAATCCGCGCGATGAGCTCGCCCAATGACTTGATACGTTCCTGCTCGAGGAGCCGATTCAGCCGGCTGGCCACGAGATACTGCTTGTTGTCCCCCAGAACGATGCCACAGGCTTTTTCAAGGAAATCCCGGAATTGCTGAAAATCGTTTGCAGAGGTCACTCAACCCGCCCTATCTCATTGATGTGCCGGCATCATGCGCCTGCAGCGTCGCGCTGGGCATGCAACCGATCGATTACTCGCTTGGCCAGTTCGTCCGGTTTGAACTTGGCAAGGAATTCGTCTGCTCCGACCTTCTTTACCATCGCCTGATTGAACACGCCCGATAGCGAAGTGTGCAGCATGATGTGCAGCTTGCTCATCCGCGGATCATTGCGCACTTCGGCGGTCAGCGTATAACCGTCCATTTCCGGCATCTCGATATCAGACACCATCATAAGCAGATGTTTCGAGACGTCTTCGCCCCGTTCGGCTAATTCCCGCAGCCAGTCCAACGCCTGACGACCATCGTTGAGCGCAACGATTTCAACGCCAACCTCTTGCAGACAGCGTGCAACCTGTTTCCGAGCCACGGTCGAGTCATCGACGATCAACACCTTGCGCGACACGGCTTCCGCCTGGGTCTGCGCATCAATCACTCCGGCGGAAATGTTTTCTACGGTCGGCACTACTTCGGCGAGAATCTTCTCCACGTCAATGATTTCAACCGTTTTGTCATCTACCCGCGTCACTGCGGTCAGGTAATGATCGCGACCGGTGCCACGTGGCGGCGGATGGATCTCGGACCAGTTCATGTTGACGATGCGCTCTACCGAGCGAACCAGGAACCCCTGAACCCGATAGTTGTATTCGGTAATAATGACAAAGGCAGTGCTGAGATCACTCAGCCCCGGCCCACCGGTAGCCTTGTTCAGGTCGATGATTGGCAACGTGCCGCCGCGGATATGCGCGACACCGCGAACGACCGGGTTCAGCTTCGGCAACAAGGTCAGTTTGGGGCATTGCAGCACCTCTTTGACCTTGAAAACGTTGATGCCATATAGCTGATTGCCGGCTAGCCGGAACAGCAGTAATTCAAGTCTATTCTGTCCGACCAGCTGGGTACGCTGGTTGACCGAGTCCATAACGCCAGCCATGGGCGCCTCCTCGTTATTACGCGCGGCGGTACGTTTCTTGCTTCCGCTACAGGAAAGCGACAGTAACTTGGCGCCACCCGTTTTGTCATCAGGGCTAATTGTATGCGTTTTATCAGGCACTGCGCGGCGTTGGCGATATTTTTTTCCGCCGGCTCCTCCGCGAATCCTCTGATCGAACAGCTTATCGGCACGACCGAGGCTTTTCTTGAGGAACAAGCCGAACGTCATGTTTCGGCGAGCGCTCGCGACGCCCGCTACGAGATCGAAGTCGGGCGATTGGACCCCCGTTTGCGGCTACCTCTTTGCCCGCCGGAGGCCATCGCAGCGACACTGGAAAGTCCCGCTGCACCCGTCGGCCGGGTGACGGTACGGGTGAGCTGTGAGAGCGACGAGGCACGTTGGCGGCTCTTCGTGCCGGCCAAGGTGAGCCTCTTCGAGCAGGTGCTGGTTACCCGGCGTCCGCTCGCACGGCATGAAGTCATCCAGCCGACCGACATGGCGTTGCTGGAAAGAGATGTGGGCCTACTCGGCGATCAATATCTCACCGATCCTGCACAGGCCCTGGGCAAGCGAGCAAAGCGCCAGCTACCCGGCGACACGGTAATCGGATCCAATCATCTGGAAAACGATGAAGTGGTCAAGCGTGGCGACAAGGTGGTAATCAGCGCAGCGAACAGCCAGATTTCGGTGCGCATGCCAGGAGAAGCCCTGCAGGCCGGAACTGTAGGCAGCCAGATCCGCGTGCGAAACACGCGCTCCGGGAGGGTCGTCACAGCGAGGATTATCGCGCCCGGGCAGGTAGAAGTAGCGATGTGACCGGCGAACCGTTTCGGCTATACTGCTGTCCGATATCCAGAAGCTTCGCAGAAGCCTGCAACGTGATTCAGGTCGCATAGTTTTTTCCTAAAGTTTTTCCTGCATCGGCCGTTACTGATGTTAGTAAAACATTCAAAGTTCTGAGGACCTGTAGAATGGTTATTGACTTCAACGCCCCTAACGGAGCCAACAATAGCGGTCGGACCGGCCAGGCTGGTGCGTCCTCCGTCAAGCGCGATTCCGATGTAGAGAATGCCCGCGGTGCGGAGAAGACTCCGGAGCAGAAGCAGCCGGTCGGCGAGTCGTCGGTCAAGCTGAGCGAGCAGGCACAACAATTGAAATCGATAGAAGAACGTCTGCGCCAGCTGCCCGAGGTGGATAACGAGCGTGTCGCTCAGATTCGCCAGGCCGTGGCAGATGGCAGCTACAAGCCGGATAGCAGCCGCATTGCGGACAAGCTCCTGGCGCTGGAAACCCGCTAAGGTTCCGGTTTCTGATGGCCACGGTCAGTGGAGATGACAGATGATCGATCTGCAAACAATATTCGACCAGGCCGTCCAGGATTGTCAGCTGTTTCTCGAGCTTCTTGACCGCGAGCAGGATGCGCTTGCTCGTCATGATATGACCGAGCTGGAACGCTTGCTCGACGCCAAGTCTCCCATCATCAAGGCGCTCTCTCTGCATGACCAGGCCATCGCCGGTTGGTGCCAACAGGCTGGAAAACAGGCTGAGCAGACCATGGAAGGCTTCATCGACTCGCTCGGGCAGCCACAGCTGCGCCAGGACTACGAGGCGTTCCGCGCTGCCTTGCTGCGCTGCCAGGATGCCAATCAACGTAATGCCAGACTGGTCCGCCACAGCCAGCATGCAACCACCCATCTCATCGATCTGCTACGTAATCAGGGCGAGTCGAGCCAGAGCGTCTACGATCGCCAGGGGCTGACCAGCCGCGCCGGCTCGCAGCGCCCGCTAACCAAAGCCTGACTGGCCGCTTCGGATAACCATCATGTGTACCGCCTTGCTGTATAGTAGCGGCACAATCACAACGGATGTCGAGAGCCAGCAGTACCATGCTATTTGAACAGGAAGTGGGTCCTCAGCCCCCTCGGGACGTTCGTTCCCAGATCGAAATCACCTCGCTCTTGAAGACGCTACAACAGTCGCGCGACCCACTTATGGTGACCTTCTCTGAGCGGGCGCAGAAGTTTCAGAGCTTCATCGTCAATATCGACTCCGCCTCAGGGATGCTTTGGATCGACGAGCTGATCCCACGCGAAGGCGACCGCTACGTCGAACAAGGAGAGTCCTTTCGCATCGATGCGTGGCATGAAGGGGTTCATATGCGCTGGAGCTGCGCAGGTGCGCAGAAAGTTGTGTTCGAAAACGCTCCCGCGTACAGCGCGCCGCTTCCCGCAGACATGATCTACCACCAGAAACGCGGGGCGTTTCGTGCTGCCGTACATCGTTCGCTTGAGACGAAGGTGGGCCTGATCAAGCAACAACGCCAACATCAGATTCTCGGGGAGCTTGCGGACATCTCCGCGACAGGCTGTAAAGCGCGCTTCGTTGGCGACTTGCGCAATCAGGTAACCCCCGGAGAGCTGCACGAACAAAGCTTCGTCGAACTGCCCGATGCAGGTCGCATCGGCCTGACGGTAGAAGTCCGCCATATCGTTTACGACGAAGCCGCGGGCGAAAGCCACGTCGGTTTACGCTTCCATCAGCCCCCACCCAGCGCTCAACGACAGATAGATAGGTACGTCAACACGCTACAGCGCGAAGCGCGGCGCCTTGAGAAAGAAGATCTGTTTTAAGCTTCAGGCAGGACGATGCTCGTCTTCGTCCTGCCGACGCGCGCTGTACGCGTCCCCTTCGTCCAGCATCTGCTCTGCCACAATGTGCTCATCGACTCGCGGATCGATAGCCGCAGCCAACGGCGAGCTGACCAGGTTACCTGCAGCAGGCATATAGTGGATCGGTGCCTCTTCGACCAGATGCTCACCCGTCACCCGACCCGGGCGAACCTGTAGTGACAGCAGCAGCGTGCAGACGCCCATGAACAGATAAAGCGCCTGCGGACCCCAAAATTTCATCACCGTCGAACCAAGCAGCGGCCCGACACTCGCCCCCAAACCGAAAGTGACCAGCAACATCGCCGATAGCAGAACCCTCTGCTCCTGTTCGACATGATCGTTCGCCAGAGCGACAGCGAGAGGATAAAGGGTGAACGCCAGAATGCCGAACAACCCTGTCATCAACATCAACCCTGATTCCGGCAGAACCGCCACGGCAATGATGAACACCACGCCCGTGAGCACTATGGCGTTCAGCTGAATCATCCGACTGCGGTCCAGACGATCGGACAGCCACCCAACCGGCCATTGAGCCAGAAGCCCGGCACCGATAGTGACCGCCATGAAGATACCCACATCGGACGTAGCCAACCCTACTGAACTGGCGAACACCGGAGCGAGGCCGTAGAACGCGCCCAGCAGAATGCCGGAGACCGCGATCGTACTGAGGGCGAGCGGGACACGCTCGATAAAGAACTTGACCTTAAGCGGCGCAGGATGCAGCGGCGCGGGGTGGATGCGGTTGGTCACGGCTACCGGTACCAGGCATAGCGAGAAACACATCGCCACAAGCAGGATATGGCGCAGGTCCAATTCGGGCATGACCGCCAGCACCACCTGACCGCATGCGAGACCAAGAAAGGTCACGACCATATAAGCAGCAAACACCCGCCCTCGCTGGTGCGACTCGGCCTGCTCGTTCAACCAGCTTTCCAATACCATGTACTGGCACATCATCGCCATGCCGACCAGAAACCGGAGTGCCAGCCAGACCTGCACGTCATCCGACAAGGCATGGCCGATTACCGAAGCAGTGACGACTCCCGCGCTAGCGACAAAAGCACGAATATGGCCAACCCTGGCTATCAACCGATGCCCTACCCAGCCGCCCATGACCAGACCGACGTAATAGCCGGTCATGAGAATACCGATCCATACCTCGCTCACGCCTTCCCCGGAAAGCCGCAGACCTATGTAAGTACTGAGCAGGCCACTCCCCGTCAACATGAGAAGCGTGGCGAAATACAGGGAAGAAAAAGCGGCAAACGTGCTGGACATCTATACTCCTGGAGCACTGGAAGCGACGGTACGGACCGCCTGCAACCATAAGGTCGCCGGGCCGAGAGGCCTGCGGTAAGAAAGTAGTGGTTCGACTTGGGCCGCATAGGCGAGTTCCAGCCCAAATGCAAAAGGCCCGGCTAAGCCAGGCCCTTTGAGTATGGTGCGCGAGCCCGGATTCGAACCGGGGACCTACCGCTTAGGAGGCGGTTGCTCTATCCAGCTGAGCTACAAGCGCACTAAATCGTATGAAGGGCCGCATCTTACCGCACGCAACCGACGCTCGCCAGCGGAGTGAACTTACCAGCAAAATGCTGTTAAAATGCCATCCGTCTGAATCCCGTCACAAAACCCAGACATTTTTCTGTCGCGCGCTTCAAATATCTAAAAAAATAGGTATAAAGAGAAGTAATTGGGCTGAATGTGTTGTCAGCATGATAAGGGAGACCGTTCCCACGAAAAGCGGGCGTACTGGTGGCAGGAAGCCATGAGAGTCTTACTGGCCAGCATCGATTACACAATTTAGAGCGATTTTGTTGCCCTATGAAAACTGCAATCCAACACTATACGAGCAGAACCGCGGACAAGTTTGTGGTTCGGCTACCGCAAGGCATGCGCGACCGCATCGCTGAGGTGGCTAAGCAGCATCACCGCAGCATGAACTCTGAAATCATCGCCCGGCTCGAACACAGCTTGCTGGACCTGCCGACACTTCCCGAACAACCGTCCCGGCAGGCGCTGAATGATCAACAACTCGATGCGCTGAGCCACCCTGAGCGAGAACTGCTCGTGCGCTTCCGTGAGATGAGTCGCAGACAGCAGAACGCACTATTGGCTCTGCTGGCGGCGGAAGCGAGCTGAAAACCGAACCATAAAAAAACCGCTCCTGGGAGCGGTTTTTTTATGGCCGGCGATAGCATCACCGGCTTCTCTTAGCCTACGAAGTTGAGCAGAACCCCCGCTGCAACCGCCGAGCCGATGACCCCTGCGACGTTCGGACCCATCGCGTGCATCAGCAGGAAGTTCTGCGGGTTCGACTCCAGACCAACCTTGTTCGACACCCGCGCAGCCATCGGCACTGCCGACACCCCGGCCGAACCGATCAGCGGATTGATCGCCTGCTTGCTGACTGCGTTCATCAGCTTGGCCATCAGTACCCCCGCTGCCGTGCCTGCGCAGAATGCGATCATCCCCAGGACCAGAATACCGAGGGTCTTGAGCTGCAGGAACGCCTCGGATGACAGCTTGGAACCCACCGCAAGACCCAGACCGATGGTGACGATGTTGATCAGCGCATTACGCGTGGTGTCAGCCAGACGCTCCACAACCCCAGACTCGCGCATGAGGTTACCAAAGCACAGGAAACCAACCAGCGGCGCAGCGTCCGGGAGCAGCAAGCCTACCAGCATCAACAGAACCAGCGGGAACATGATCTTCTCGGTTTTGCTAACCACGCGAAGCTGCGTCATGACGATCGCTCGCTCCTTTTCGTTGGTCAGTGCCCGCATGATCGGCGGCTGCAATAGAGGCACCAGCGCCATATACGAGTAGGCCGCTACCGCAATGGGGCCAAGCAGATCAGGTGCCAGCTTGGACGTCACAAAGATGGAGGTCGGACCGTCCGCGCCACCAATGATCGCGATCGAAGCGGCCTCCTTCAATGTGAACTCGAAGCCCGGAATGCTGTAGGCGGTTAGCGCGATAGCACCCAATAGCGTCCCAAAAATACCGAACTGAGCCGCAGCGCCCAGCAGAAGCGTGCGAGGATTGGCCAACATCGGACCGAAGTCGGTCATTGCACCTACGCCCATGAAGATGAGCAAAGGGAAGACGCTCGTAGGCAGACCTACCTCGTAGATGAGATGAAGTATGCCGGTTCCTTCCGCCATGTTCGCAACCGGGAGGTTCGCCAGAATGCCGCCGAAGCCGATCGGGATCAGCAGCAAAGGTTCGAACCCCTTGCGGATAGCCAGATAGACCAGCGCGAAACAGACGACGATCATTACAATCTGGCCGGGCTCGATGTGATACAGCCCAGTGGTATGCCACAACTGGAGAAGCTTCTCCATGACTGTCTCCCTTAGCCTATCGTCAGCAGAGTGTCACCGACCTGTACCGCGTCGCCGACCTTCACGTTGACGGTACCGACCGTACCGGCTTTGACAGCCCGTACCTCGGTTTCCATTTTCATGGCTTCGAGGATCATGACCACCTCGCCCTCATCCACTGCATCGCCGGGCTGTACCAGAACCTTGAAGATATTGCCGGCAAGTGGAGCGGTCTGAGGAGTGCCTTCTCCAACCGGTGCGCCAACTGGCGCCGCGGAGGACGTTCCGCCACCCAGAGTCTTGATTCCAGTGATGTCGCCGCCATCGGAAACCTGGACAACGAAATCCTTGCCGTTGACGTTGACGGTGTACACCTCGGGCTCGCCTGGCTTGCCGGCGGGCGCCGCCTCGTTACCGGTAGGTACCGGCTCGAACGCGTCGGGATTGCCGCGGTTCTCCAGAAACTTCAGACCGATCTGCGGGAACAGAGCGTAGGTCAGCACGTCGTCGATTTCGTCGCTGGCCAGCTTGATGTTCTTTTCCTTCGCCAGTCCGCGGAGCTCTGCAGTGAGCTTGTCCATTTCCGGCTCCAACAGATCGGCCGGACGGCAGGTGATCTCTTCAGCACCATCGAGGACGCGAGCCTGCAGCTCGCGGTTGAAAGCGGCCGGCGCTGCACCGTATTCCCCCTTGAGGATACCCGCAGTTTCCTTGGTGATCGATTTGTAGCGCTCACCGGTGAGTACGTTGATGACCGCTTGAGTACCAACGATCTGGGACGTCGGCGTTACCAGTGGAATGAAGCCCAGGTCTTCGCGTACGCGCGGAATCTCGGAAAGCACTTCGTCGAACTTGTCGCCTGCGCCCTGCTCTTTCAGCTGACTTTCCATATTGGTGAGCATGCCGCCAGGGACCTGCGCAACCAGAATGCGTGAATCGACGCCTTTGAGGTTGCCTTCGAACTTGGCGTATTTTTTCCGCACTTCGCGGAAATACGCAGCGCATTCTTCAAGCAGCTCGAGATTCAGCCCAGTGTCACGTTCAGTGTTCTGGAAGATCGCCACGACCGATTCGGTCGGCGAGTGTCCGTAGGTCATCGATAGCGAGGAGATGGCGGTGTCGACGTTGTCGATCCCCGCTTCTGCTGCCTTTAGAATGGCGGCAGTGGACAGTCCCGCCGTAGCGTGGCACTGCATGTGAACCGGAATGCTCAGCGTCGACTTCAGTCGGCTGACGAGATCGAAGGCGATGTAGGGGTTCAGAATCCCGGCCATGTCCTTGATGGCGATGGAGTCGGCGCCCTGATCTTCGATGGTCTTGGCCAGGTCTACCCACATTTGCACCGTATGCACCGGGCTGGTGGTGTAGGAAATCGTGCCCTGGGCATGCTTGCCCTGCTTCTTGACTGCCTTCAGTGCAGTTTCCAGATTACGCGGGTCATTCATCGCATCGAAGACGCGAAACACGTCGACACCGTTTACCGCGGCACGCTCGACGAATCGCTCTACCACGTCGTCAGCATAGTGACGGTAGCCGAGCAGGTTCTGACCACGCAGAAGCATTTGCTGGCGGGTATTGGGCATGGCGCGTTTGAGTTCACGGATACGCTCCCAGGGATCTTCGCCCAGGTAGCGAATGCAGGCGTCGAATGTGGCGCCGCCCCAGGATTCAACCGACCAGAATCCGACCTGATCGAGCTTGCCGGCGATCGGCAACATGTCGTCAAGACGCATACGGGTGGCGAGGATCGATTGGTGCGCATCCCGCAGGATGACGTCCGTGATGCCCAACGGCTTTTTAGTATCGGTCATAGTCTTATGGCCTTTGTGATTTTAATAATGATGCTGCGCAAGGTGGTCAGGAACGGCGGCGTGCGCGGTGCTGCTTGACCGCAGCGCCGATGACGGAAAGCAGTTCCGGGTCGACGGCATCGGTGGCCGGCGCCTTGCGTACCGGCTTGGCAACCGGAGCGGGAACGGGGACGAAGCGATCGATCAACCGGGACATGATGCCGGTGACGAATACCAGAATAATGAGGAAGGTAAATACCGACCCCATCCCCAGGAGCATCAGCTCCACGCCTTCTACGAGCAAGTCGGATGAGTTCATCTTATCTCCGCGATCCTGCGGCACTCCTGTGCCATTCCGCCCGAGGGCGATTCAAGTAACCAGCAGGGCCGCACCGCAAAAAGGCGGCGCGAAACGACCCTACTGAAGCGCAAAACCGGTCTAATGTATCCTGATGTGACATTTATGGCAAACCACGCGACATATCGCCCCTTGCGGGGCCTAACTCACAGCAGAAAGATGGTCGCCATTCCAAGGAAGATGAAAAAGCCACCGCTGTCAGTAATGGCAGTGATCATCACACTGGAGCCCAACGCGGGATCTCCTCCCATGCTTACCCGGGCCAGCGGAATCACAACCCCCATGAACGCCGCGAGCAACATGTTCAGGGTCATCGCAGCAAGCAACACCAGCGAGAGCGCTGCATTGCCGTACAGGGCATACGCAATCAACGCCAGCACCAGCCCCCAGAACAGTCCATTGATGAGCGCAACGCCCATTTCCTTTCGGATGAGCCGCTTACCATGTGCCGCCTGGACCTGACCCGTTGCCAGACCGCGAACGATCATGGTTATCGTCTGGTTGCCGGAATTACCACCAACTCCAGCCACGATCGGCATCAGTGCAGCCAGCGCGACCAATTGCTCGATCGCACCTTCAAAAAGGCCAATCACCCGAGAAGCTATTAGCGCGGTGCAGAGATTGATCGCCAACCATGCCCAACGGTTCCGTACGGATTTCCAAACCGACGCAAATATATCTTCTTCCTCACGGAGACCGGCGGCGTTCAGCACCTCTGCCTCGCTCTCTTCGCGGATATAGTCGACCATTTCATCGATGGTGAGACGACCGAAGAGCTTTCCCTGCTCGTCGACCACCGGGGCGGAAATCAGGTCATAGCGTTCGAAGGCCTGAGCGGCTTCGCCGGCGTCATCCAGCGGGTTGAACACGACCGGATCATCCGACATCACATCTCCGACAAGCTCGTCTGGGGAGCTGACAAGCAGCTTCTTCACCGGGAGCACCCCCTTCAACACACCTTCAGTGTCGACCACGAAGAGTTTGTCGGTGTGATCGGGAAGAATCTCGAAGCGCCGGAGGTATCGGCTGACGACCTCGAGCGTAACGTCGTCGCGGATGGTGACCATGTCGAAGTCCATCAACGAACCGACCTGGTCATCATCATAGGAAAGGGCCGACTTGAGTCGCTCGCGCTGCTGGGCGTCGAGCGTATCCATCAATTCGCGAACCACGTCGCGTGGCAGGTCCGGCGCCAGGTCGGCGAGCTCATCGGCGTCCAGCGTGTTCGCCGCTGCGATGATCTCGTGGCTGTCCATGTCTGCGATCAGTGTTTCGCGGACGGCATCAGATACTTCGAGAAGAATTTCGCCGTCGCGGTCGGATTTGACCAATTGCCATACCGTCAGGCGCTGGTCCAGCGGAAGCGATTCAAGGATGTAGGCGACATCTGCGGGATGTAGCTCTTCGAGTTTGAGCTGAAGCTCGTCGAGACTGCCGCGCTGATCCAGACTCTCTTCCCCGGCTACTTCGTGTTCGAGCAGGCAAACCACCTGCTCGAGACGATCCTGAAGGCTTTCGGGAGATTTTCTGTTCAGCTCAGACATAGGCAGCACTTCTCTGGCGGGCGGGACCCGACGATACGGCACGAGCAGTGGTAGCTGCCCCCGGAATTCAGCATCCAAGCCTAGCAGGTTTTGCCCGCAGCTCAGTCGCCCGCCCCTGGGCACGGGCAAAAAAAAACCCACCGGGTATTAACCGGTGGGTTTCTTCGTATGGCGCACTCGGGAGGATTCGAACCTCCGACCGCTCGGTTCGTAGCCGAGTACTCTATCCAGCTGAGCTACGAGTGCGTTGTGGGTGCGAATTATAGAGGCTTTATTTGCCCTGTCAAACAGTTTTTTCCCTTTGGAATCAGAAACTAACGCTTGACACCTACAATCCACAAAGTGGCGGAGAGGGCGGGATTCGAACCCGCGATACCCTTTTGAGGTATACTCCCTTAGCAGGGGAGCGCCTTCGGCCACTCGGCCACCTCTCCGTAACACGCGCTGCATAGTACCTGCGCGCATTACTCAATGCAATGAAAATCCCCAATAAAATTAGCTATTTGGTTCTTCATCCTTTTCTTTCTGGATGCGCTGGTAGATTTCCTCGCGGTGAACCGCTACTTCCTTGGGTGCGTTAACGCCGATTCGAACCTGGTTGCCCTTGACACCCAAGACGGTTACCGTCACTTCGTCACCTACCATCAGGGTCTCACCAACCCGTCGAGTCAAAATAAGCATTCCTTTCTCCTTGCTTGATCAGGACACTGCAGTCTGCAAAAAAACCGGCTAGTTGCCTGTCGGCGGCCTTTGCTGGCTTGACTAGTTGACCACACATCCCCTTGTCGGTTCGATGTAGCGGCGAAGCGGTCGCACCTTCGTTGCCGACAGCGGGTGCGGCTGCCTGAAACCGCACCTCATCGGGACGCAATCGGTGCGCCCCGGATACTGGAAAGGTCGTATTAGAGGTGATCGGAACCGCTAGCGTCGGCGTCGGCGTCGGCGTCGGCGTCGAGTTCGAACGCGGAGTGCAAGGAGCGAACAGCGAGTTCGAGGTATTTTTCATCGATGACGACGGAAATCTTGATTTCCGATGTAGAGATCATCTGAATGTTGATGCCGTCGCGGGACAACGCCTCGAACATTTTGCTGGCCACGCCAGCGTGCGAGCGCATACCTACACCGACGATCGAGACCTTGGCGATGCGATTATCGCCGCCGACCTCGCGAGCACCGATCTCGCTGGCCACCTTGCGCAGAATGTCTTCGGTCTTGCGCAGATCATTGCGATGCACCGTGAAGGTGAAGTCAGTGGTGTTATCGTGAGAAACGTTCTGCACGATCATGTCCACTTCGATGTTGGCGGCACTCACCGGCCCGAGGATTTTGAACGCCACGCCGGGAGTGTCCGGCACGCCGCGAATGGTCAGCTTGGCTTCATCGCGATTGAATGCGATACCGGAAATGACGGGTTGTTCCATCGATGCATTATCCTCGAGAGTGATAAGGGTGCCGGGGCCTTCTTTGAAACTATGCAGCACGCGCAGCGGTACGTTGTATTTGCCAGCGAATTCCACCGAGCGGATCTGCAGTACCTTCGAGCCGAGGCTGGCCATCTCCAGCATTTCTTCGAAGGTGATCTTGTCCAGCCGGCGGGCGCTCTCGACGACGCGAGGATCGGTGGTATACACCCCGTCGACATCGGTATAGATCTGGCACTCATCCGCCTTCAGAGCGGCGGCCAGCGCGACGCCGGTGGTATCCGAGCCTCCACGGCCTAGCGTAGTGATATTGCCCTGTTCATCCACACCCTGGAAGCCGGCGACGATCACCACCTTTCCCGCGGACAGGTCCGCGCGGATGGCATCATCGTCGATCTTCTGGATTCGCGCCTTGTTGAAAGCGCTGTCGGTGACGATACGCACTTGCGCGCCGGTATATGAAACCGCTGGCACGTCGATCGCTTTCAATGCCATCGCCAGCAAGCCGATAGTGACCTGCTCGCCAGTGGACACGATAACATCCAGCTCACGCGCGTCAGGCTCCGCCTGAATCTGCTTGGCCAGATCAATCAGACGATTGGTTTCGCCGCTCATGGCCGAGACCACGACGACGATATCGTCACCACGCTGACGGAAGCCTTTGACCTTTTCGGCCACCTGGCGAATCCGATCGACACTGCCTACCGACGTACCCCCAAACTTCTGGACAATAAGTGCCATCTTGTTGCACCAACCCCACTGGCCGTCGGTTGCCCGACCTTGCGCAGGAGCCAAAGGCCCTGCCCTGAATGAAAACCTGTTGTTATTGCTGAGCGATCCAGTCGAGCGCCAACGACAGAGCACTGTTCAGCTTGGCCGGTTCGGTACCGCCACCTTGAGCCATATCCGGGCGACCGCCGCCCTTCCCGTCAACCGCCGTCGCGGCGTGGCGAATGAGATCGCCCGCTTTGACCCTGCCAACCAGATCCTTGGTAACGCCGGCAACCAGTACCACCTTCCCGTCCAGCTCGCCCCCGAGCATGATCACGGCCGAACCCAGCTTGTTCTTCAGCTGATCTACCAGCGCCAGCAGCGCCTTGCCGTCTGCACCGTCGATGCGCTTGACCAGTACTTGCATTCCGGCCACGGACTGCGCCGCACTCGCCAGGTCACTGCCAGCGGCACTGGCGGCCTTGGCTTTGAGCTGCTCCACTTCCTTTTCAAGCTGGCGACTGCGCTCGACCAGACCGGAAACCTTGTCAAGTGTGTTCTCCCGGGAGCCCCTGACCAGCTGAGCAACCTGACGAAGCTGATCTTCCAGCGAAACCAGATAATCCAGAGCGACCTGACCGGTGACCGCCTCGATTCGTCTCACCCCCGCTGCGACACCGGCTTCGCTGGTGATCTTGAATAGCCCGATGTCACCGGTGCGACTAACGTGCGTGCCACCACAGAGCTCCACGGAAAATCCGCCACCCATGGTCAACACCCGTACCTGTTCGCCGTACTTCTCACCGAACAATGCCATGGCGCCCTTGCGCTTGGCTGTCTCGATGTCGGTGACTTCAATGGCGACGTCCGTATTCAAGCGAACCTGCTCGTTGACCATGTCCTCGATGCGACGCAATTGTTCGGCGCTGATTGCCTCGAAATGGCTGAAATCGAACCTCAGACGCAGGCTGTCGACCAACGAACCCTTTTGCTGGACATGCTCACCAAGAACCTGGCGCAACGCTGCATGCAGCAAATGCGTCGCCGAATGATTAAGTTTGGTTGCCTGGCGGACGCTGTCGTCGACGACTGCACGGATGGTCGCCCCGACGCTGAGGCTGCCGTTGGCGACCACGCCATGGTGCAGATGCGCGTTGCCACCCTTGGTGGTATCGCGCACGTCGAAACGCACCCCTGCACCCTCCAGATAACCGGTATCACCAACCTGACCGCCGGATTCCGCATAGAAGGGCGTCTCGTCGAGCACCACGACACCGGACTGGCCTTCCTCGAGCCGATCTGCTGCCTGACCTTCGCAGAAGATCGCGACAATGCGGCCCGAACCGGAGGTACCGTCATAACCTTGGAAGCGGGTTTCGGCGTCAACCTTCAATAAAGCGTTGTAGTCGACACTGAACTGGCTGGCCGAACGCGCGCGTTCGCGCTGTGCTTCCATCGCCGATTCGAAGCCAGCTTCGTCCAGCGTCAGGCCGCGCTCACGAGCGATGTCTCCGGTGAGGTCCATCGGGAAGCCGTAGGTGTCGTACAGCTTGAAGACGATTTCGCCCGGGATTTCCTTACCGGACAGTCCCGCCAGATCCTGCTCGAGGATCCGGAGGCCCTGCTCCAGTGTCTTGGCGAACTGCTCTTCTTCGGTCTTCAGGACGCGTTCGATATGCGCCTGCTGGGCTTCGAGTTCCGGAAACGCGCCGCCCATCTCCGCTACCAGAGCGGCGACGATCTTGTAGAAGAACGCACCCTGAGCGCCGAGCTTGTTGCCGTGCCGGCAAGCGCGACGAACGATCCGCCGCAAGACATAGCCACGGCCTTCGTTCGACGGCAGGACACCGTCGGCTATAAGGAAGCTGCACGAACGGATGTGATCGGCGACCACCTTCAGCGACGCTTCGCCGTCCTTCTCGCGACCGATCGCCCGAGCGGCTGCTTCGAGCAGGCTCTGAAACAGATCGATCTCATAGTTCGAGTTCACATGCTGCAATACGGCACTGATCCGCTCCAGACCCATGCCGGTATCCACGCTCGGCGCCGGCAACGGCTGCATCTGCCCGTCCGCTGAGCGGTTGTACTGCATGAACACGTTATTCCAGATCTCGATGTAGCGGTCGCCGTCTTCTTCAGGGCTACCGGGCGGGCCGCCCCAGATCTCGGGACCATGATCGAAAAAGATTTCGGTGCAAGGCCCGCAAGGGCCGGTATCGCCCATCGCCCAGAAGTTGTCCGACGCATACTGCGCGCCCTTGTTGTCGCCTATCCGTACCATGCGCTCGGCCGGAACACCGACCTCTTTGGTCCAGATGTCGTAAGCCTCGTCGTCACTGGCGTACACAGTGACCCAGAGCTTTTCTGCGGGCAGCCCCAGCCAATCACTGGACGTCAGAAATTCCCAGGCGTAGTGAATCGCGTCGCGTTTGAAATAATCGCCAAAGCTGAAGTTGCCGAGCATTTCGAAGAAGGTGTGGTGACGCGCGGTGTAGCCGACGTTTTCCAGGTCGTTGTGCTTTCCGCCTGCGCGAACGCATTTCTGGCTACTTGTAGCACGGGTATAGGCGCGCTTTTCGAGGCCGAGGAAGCAGTCCTTGAACTGATTCATGCCAGCGTTGGTGAATAGCAACGTCGGATCGTTCGCCGGAATCAGCGAGCTGGAGGCGACACGGGTATGGCCCTTCTCTTCAAAGAAGCGGAGGAAGGCTTCACGGATCTCTGCGCTTTTCATATATCCCTTACCACGGTGCGTATCGGCCGGGCACAAACCCGGCAAAGAGCGGCATTATATAGGCATCACGGTCGCGCTTGCATCAGGCGACCGCTTGATATTGGCTATCGTCACCATAGCGACTGGCGCCAGTCGATGCCAGTTGGTAACGGCTAAATGAGGGACCCGCCGGACGACCGTCCGACAAGCGAAACAGCGCGTACCGGCGACCCTGCTCGCAGACCCAGGCGCTCCGCCGACTCGATTGAAACGACCAGCGTGCCGGCCGCCATCCGGGCGGGGGCGGCGATAATCCGGCAGTTCTGCCGGCCGCGGTTATGGATAAGAAAGGTTTCCGCTTCGTCGCCAGGTGTGCCTGTAGCCAGAACAAGCAGCCGGCTTTCACTGATGGCACGAACCTGAGCCAACGGCGCCTCCAGGGTCGGACCGCCGTCGAAAATGTCAATATAACCCTGGTGGGTCAGCCCCTCTTCACGAAACATGGCCAGACCCAGTTCGGAATCAGGATGCACCTGGCCAATTGCCTCGCGCGCGGCCTGGCTGAGAAAACAGGCGTATAGCGGAAATTTTGGCATCATTTCAGCAATGAATGCTTTGCTGCCTATGCCCGTCAGATAGTCGGCGCGAGCGAACTCCATACGAAAGAAATGCTTGCCGAGACTGTCCCAGAACGGCGACCGGCCATCGATGTCCGAGAGCCCACGCATTTCCACGATCACCCGAGGGGAAAATTCTGCGGCGAACTCCGCGATGAACAAGAAACGCGCCTTGGATAGCAGACGACTGGTCTCGATCCCGCGCCGCTCGGAGGGCAGATAATAGTAGGAGCATAGAGCAGTCGCGCCGGTCAGATCATTGACCAGGAAAAGCGTCGGATGCTGCTGATATACGTTCAGTTCGCGACTGGCCGTGACGGTCAGACCCATGCGATAGCTGTACCAGGGCTCCCGAAGCCCCGCAGCGGCAAGCATGCCGCTGGTTCCCACGACCTGGCCGGCCTCGTCTTCGAGCACAAAAAGGTAATCGGCATCAGCCGGAGCCACGCCCCCCTCGAAGCTCGCCTGAACGGACTCCAGACGTTGCGCCAGGCGCTCCTCACTGGCCGGCAGGCTGGTCAATCCCGACCCGCCCCCCCCGGCGAGATGCAACAGACGATCCAGGTCCTCGACTCGAGCTGCGCGAACCAACATGCTCATGCCTCCCACACCAAGCGAACCTGATGACCATCTTCGACTTGCAGCGCCAGGGCCTGCTCGACACTCAGAACCAGTTCCTCGCCAGGTGTCCATTCCAGGTCCAGCATTGCCGCACGGAAGTCCTTCACCTTCTGGTTCGACACCAGCCACGCTGAGCCCGACGGCTGCGGCTGGCCTATCCGCACTGTCGCGCATTGGCTATTTTGAATGCTGCCCAGGACTGATGTCTTAGCCCGGACGACCGGCCCGCCGTCAAAAATATCGACATAGTCGTCAGTCTCGAAACCTTCCTGAAGAAGGATATCAAATACCTCCTCGGCGGACGCGTGGGCCTGGCCAATCACTTCCTGGGCCGCATCGGAGAGCATGGGGACATAGATCGGATAGCCCGGCATCAGCTCGGCGAGAAAGTGGCGGCCGCGGGTGCTACCGAGCTGCTCGGCCTCGAGATAGCTGACGGCGAAGAAATGCCGACCGACCGCGTCCCAGAATGGTGCGTTCCCCTCCGCGTCACTCACACCGACGACTTCCACCGCCGTCGATTCAGAGAAGCGTTGAGGATGGCTTGCCATGAATAGAAGCCGGCCTCGCACGTTCAGCGAGCGCAACATTACATCCTGCTGCACCGCTTCATCGAGGTGGAAGCCAGCCAGCAGGCTGTGCCCCGTGAGATCGTGGCAGAGCGAAAGGACGTGGATGCGATTATGCAAACCTTGCTCGCGCGAGGCGTGGACAAACATCTCATTGCGGAAAGTATAAAACGGGTGACTGAACCCCGCCGAAGCAATGATGCTGCTGCAACCGACCAGCCTTTGGTCTGCGCTGTTTTCCAGAACAAAGAAGTAGCGCTCTTCACCGCTGAACGTGACATCGTCCGCCATCGACGCCAGCGAAGCCTCGATGATCGCGACCAGGCGCTCCCGCTCGACCGGGAGCGCGGTGACGCCAACCGGACTAACGGCGGCCAGCCGCTCTATCTCGGCGAGATCGTCCAATGTGCACAAGCGCTGGATCAGCATCAGAGGCTCCGCACGTCAGCCGGCCAAACCAGCCAGCGCTTTACGCAACCGCTGCAAGGCTTCGGCAATATCCGCCTCGGGAATGATCAGGCTCGGCGCGAGACGCATGACATCGGCACCAGCCTGCAAGACGAGCAAGCCTTCCTTCTGCGCGGCCTCCTGAATCTGCCGAGCCTGACCGCGCCAGGCTTCGGATAGCACCGCACCGATCAGCAAGCCCTTGCCGCGGATCGATTCGAACACCGGAATGTCGTGTGAAAGCGCCATGAGACCGTCGGCAAGCAACTGATAACGACGCTCCACTCCGCGCAGCACCTCCTCGGTATTGACGATATCCAGCACCCGTTCAGCCACCGCGCAGCCCAGCGGATTGCCGCCGTAGGTGCTGCCATGCGTACCAACACCAAAATGCGCAGCGATTGACTCGCGAGTGAGCATGGCAGAGATGGGGAAGCCGCCGCCGAGACTCTTCGCACTGGTCAGGATGTCCGGCTCGACGCCGCTATGCATATAGGCAAAGAGCTTGCCCGTGCGCCCCATGCCACTCTGGACCTCGTCGAAGATCAGCAAGGCGTTGTACTGGTCACACAGCTTGCGTACCGCAGCGAGATACTCGTGATCCGCAGGAATGACGCCACCTTCACCCTGAATCGGTTCAATCACCACCGCGCAGGTTTCAGCGGAGATGACCTGCTCCAGCGCGGCAATATCGTTATAGGGGACGTGACTGATGCCCTCGAGGGCAGGACCGAATCCCTGGGAGTATTTCGGCTGACCGCCGACACTGACGGTAAACAGGGTGCGCCCATGAAAACTATTGGTGCAGGCAATGATCTGATTCTTCTGTGCGCCTGCGGTATCGTGCGCCCAGCGCCGCGCCAGTTTGAAAGCGGCCTCGTTAGCTTCCGCGCCTGAATTGGCGAAGAACACCCTGTCGGCGAAGGTCGCAGCGATCAGCTTCGAGGCAAGGCGCAGGGCCGGCTCATTGGTCAGCACGTTGGATACGTGCCAGAGCTTGCCGGCCTGGTCAGTCAGCGCCTCTAACATGCCCGGATGCGCATGTCCCAGGGCGTTGACCGCGATGCCGCCCGCCAGGTCGATGTATTCGCGCCCCTCCTGATCCCACACTCTCGAGCCCTCACCACGCACGGGGATCATGTCTACCGGTGCATAGTTGGGGACCATGAGCCGGTCGAAATCGGACCGGGTTACCTGCGTCGCGTGCATCGCTATCTCCTGTCGCCCGGCCTCGGCCGGGCTATCAAAGTCTTTACAATTCCCGCGTGACGGGGTCCATCGCCTGCTGAGCCCGGCGCTGGTTGCGATCTTCACGCGGAGTGATTCCGAAACAATTGCGGTAGGCACTGGAAAAGTGCGGACCTGAAGAAAAGCCGCAAGACAGACCGATCTGAATAATCGATTTACTTGTCTGCATCAGCATCTGTCTGGCGCGATTGAGCCGCAGCTCAAGGTAGTACTGCGACGGCACACTGTTGAGATACTGCTTGAAAATGCGTTCGAGCTGACGGCGCGAGACGCACACGTGACGGGCTATCTCATCCGTGGTCAGCGGCTCTTCGATATTCGACTCCATCAGGATCACCGCCTGGGTCAGCTTGGGATGCGTGCTGCCCAGCCGGTTGCGCAACGGCACACGCTGCCGCTCGCTGCCATCGCGGATGCGCTCGACGATCAGGTCTTCTGCAACCAGCGCGGCGAGGTCCTGCCCGTGATCCTCGGCCAGCAGGGCGAGGAACAGATCGATCGTCGCCTGCGCCCCGCTACTGGTGAGTCGGCCGCGGTCCTGCTCGAAGAGCTGGCTGGTTGCGGTAACCGCCGGGAAACGCTCGCGAAATTCATCAATCAAGCGCCAATGCACTGCGCAGCGATGCTCATCGAGAAGGCCACTCAATGCGAGCGGTACGACTCCGCCTTCCAGCGCCCCAAGACCGACGCCATCGCGCGCCAGCGCCCGCCACTGCTGCAGCAATGGCGGCGAAACGTGGTCCGGTAACGTTTGAGCGTCGGCGGCAAGCCATAATCGGGACAGCGGCTCGCTGGGCGCGCGCCACGGCCAAGCTGGCAGGTGCCAGCCTTCCTCGGTAACGATCGGTTGTTCATCGAGCGTGTAGCAACGCACCGCGTAGCAGTCATACCCCGCCATGCGGTTGGCCGAGCGCAACACGGACAGTCCGGGCATGATGGTTCCCGGATGGGTACCGGGCCACAGCACGAACGCGATGTTTCGCAGCTCAGAGGCCATCCATAGCTCCGCGCAAGCTGGTGGACACGAATACGCTCCGATTAACCTGAATCAGGATGAAAACGCATTGTGCCACAAGCCGACGCCAGTGGCATCGGCCGCACTTCTCAAAAAAACCGGTCCCCGTTAAGGCAGACGTGCCGGGGCGCTCAGCGGCCGGCAGCCTCCATCTTCTTTATCGTCAGGCGGGTCATTTCATCGTAGATGACCTGCGGATTGGCCTGCTTGGCAGCCCATGCCTGGCGGCCGCTCTCATGCGGCAAAATCATGAAGCGATCGGCTTCGCTTTGCTCGACGATTATGTTGGCGATATCGGCCGCGGTAATCGGCGAGCTCTTCAGCAGCTGCGCGACTTGCTCCTTCGAGGCCTGATCCGGGCCACGGTAGGAGTCGAGCAGATTGGTCTGGAAGAATGAAGGGCAGACCACGTTCACCTTGATACCCAGGGGCCCGAGCTCGACCATGAGGCTCTCGGACAAGGCCACGACACCCGCCTTGGCAACGTTGTAGTTGCTCATGCCGGGCGCCTGCATCAAGGCTGCCATTGACGCGATGTTGATGATCCGACCGTTGCGCTGTTCCATCAGCATCGGCATGAACGCTTTGCATCCCTTGACCACGCCCATCAGGTTGATGCTGATCTGCCATTCCCAGTCTTCCAGAGTGAGGTCCCAGAAGAAACCGCCACTGGAAACACCGGCGTTATTGATCAGCACGTCGATGCCGCCCATACGTTCCTGACACGTCTGGGCAAGGGCCGCCAGTTGGCTGAAGTCACGCACGTCGCAACGCTCGGTGAAGCCCCAGGCGCCCAGCTCTTCGATCATTGCCAGGCTTTCCTTAAGCCCTTCAGTGTTCATGTCCGCCAGCGCCAATCGAGCCCCGGCGCGTGCGTAGCGCAACGCCAGCTCGCGTCCAAGCCCGCTGCCTGCTCCGGTGATGACTACTCTCTGGCCGCTGTTTTGCATGGTTGCCCCTGTACCGCGACGATCCGCGGAAATCGTTGTTGTATGTGCGAAGCTTGAGGACAGTCTAACGAGAAGGAGCGAGGCCAACCGGCATCATGTGGCAATATAAACGCTGCGAATGGCGTTGCGTAACGAGCGCTACCTATCCGAGCCGCTGTCTGCCGAGCCCGGCTTCAGGTAGTTTCGCCGATAGAGTTCTGTGCCTATCGATGCGATTTGCTCTTCTATGAGACGGTCGAACGGACGCAGCAAGGCCTGAAAACTTTTGTCCGGCTCAAGCACCTCCAGCGCAGCGACACCCGCTTCAATCGTCGACAGCGCGCCCGGGGCCGGCGCCTTGCGCAGCCTGTAACGACTGGCCAGGCCAGCAGCAAGCGCAACCTGCGGCAAAACGGCGAGGATCGGATTGAGGTGCAGCAGCTTGCGTGCCTTGCGCCAAGTGCCATCGAGCAGCACCAACTGATGCTCGCGCGGGTCCGCAGCCCGTGCCAACGATGACGCCCCCGGGCCCGGGAACAGGACCTCGGTTCGTCGGGCGGGGTCTGCGAGCTGGCTGTACAAGGCCGAACCCGGCGCTATGTGTTCGACGACATGCAGCTCGGCGTTGACCAGCCCCGCGGCTAGAAACCTCGCGGTATTGAGCGCGTGATGTCGCTCACTGGGGTGCTGGATGATCAGCATGCGGGTACTACTGTGCAGCCGGGGAATCGTCGAGCACAGGCAACGTGAGGAAGGCCGTGCGCAGGCTTCGCAGCGCTTGGGTAACGCACGGTCGACCATCATTCGCTCCGGGAAATCGTCATGCTAACTCTGCTCGCGGAGCCAAGCTAGCCTGTCAAAGCAGCGCCATCTGTTGGCCCGGCGGCGCGAACTGCGAACAATCCAGAGGTTCGCGACCATCTCGCTCGTTCAAACCAAGGCGTTTGACGGCAAGACTGAAGCGACGCGCCAGCAGAGCGGCAAATGGCCCTTCTCCCTTGAACCGCTTGCCGAAGCTGGAGTCGTAGAGTTCCCCTCCCCGGCACTGGCGGACCAGACTCAGCACGTGCGCGGCCCGCTGCGGCAGATGCGTATGCAACCAATTTTCGAATAACGGAGCCACTTCGTTCGGCAGACGCAGCAGGATATAGGATGCGCTGGTGGCGCCGGCCTCGCTCGCCGCTTCGAGGATGGATTCCAGCTCGGCATCGTTGACCATCGGGATCATCGGCGCACACATCACCCCAACCGGAATGCCATGCTCGGTAAGCGTGCGGATGACCTTCAGCCTGGCGGCGGGGCCAGCGGTGCGCGGCTCGAGGGTGCGCTTGAGTTCGTTATCCAGCGTGGTCACGCTGACCATCACCCTGACCAGCCGCAACCGAGCGAGCTCCGATAGCAGATCCACGTCGCGGAGCACCATCGCGCTCTTGGTGACCAGGGTCACCGGATGACGATAACGCAGCAAAACCTCAAGGCATCCGCGCGTGATGCGTCGGTCGCGCTCGATTGGCTGGTAGATATCGGTGTTACCGCCCATGTGGATCGGCGCGCACTGATAACCCGGCTTCTGCAACTCCTGCTCCAGCAGCATCACCGCATTGGTCTTGGCGATCAGCCGGGTCTCGAAATCCAGGCCAGGGGACATGTCCCAATAGGCATGGCTTGGGCGCGCGTAGCAATAGATGCATCCATGTTCACAACCGCGGTAGGGATTGATCGACCGGTCGAAGCCGATATCCGGCGAGGTATTCCGGGCAATGATCGTCTTCGCCCGTTCTTCGCGGACCTCGGTTACCACGCGGGCAGCCGGGACGTCCTGAAACCAGCCATCATCATGCGATTCGGACACAGTCGGGGCGAAACGATTGGGCAGATTCTGCGAGGTGCCGCGACCGCGCATGGGTTCGACAAAGGACATACGCCTCCTCATCAATACTGTTTTTATATACAGTATTGGATCGGCAGACGGTTGCCCAGCCCGCTCGTCCAAAAAAAAAGCGACCTACCCTTTCGGGAGGTCGCCAAACGCCTTGCGAGCCATGCACGTTGAAAAGAGGGATAACTCAGCGCATCAGGGGCGTCTGGATGCCTTGCCCTGCTTCTGGCTGTCGCGCCAGATGAACACGGCAAAGCCGCTGAGGAAGGCAATCATCAACCCTACGGTGATAACGCCAGCAATAACTGTCTCGTCGATAAACATGTCGGGGACCTCCTGAATTCGTCCACGATTCAAGATTATCCCTCCAGCTCGGGCGGGTTATTGACCAGGATCAATTAAGCGAACCAATCAGCGCTTGGGCTTCTTCTTTTTGCTACGGCGGGACTTGGACACCTTGGGTGCCGGCAAGGGAAGGGCTTTCTCGAAGGCAGCGCGTACCTTGGCCAGCCGCGCTTCGTGCAGATCATGCCGCCGCGTCTGGCGTTCCTGTTGCAGGTCGATGACGGGGGCGGATTCGGTCTGATCGGACATCCAGGTTATCTCCAGGCTAACGCAGCGAGCGTAGCACTGGCTCAGACTTCTATGTCAACCAGCAAACCCTTGGCAGGCATGTCGGTAATGGTCTCGACCGGGGTGTCGGGGCCAACCAGCAACCGGCCTGCGCGCCGGCGGCGGCGCCGATCGGGAAAGCGTCCACGGTCGCGGCGACGGCGCTCCGCCGGTTCTGCGGCAGCCTCATGAACGACTTCGCTACGGGCGGTTGGCTGTATTTCGCGCGACCGTTTGATCGTATCGTTTTGTGCACCAACAGGCGGTAGCCCTGGGATCAGCATGGATGGCCTCGCTCGCCCGGCCCGGGCGGCTCTCAATTCGGTCAATCGTCTAAACTGTATCGACTGTGAAACGCGGATTTTTATCCCTTGCTAAGTGAATTGCTTCACAACCTGAGCATCAAAGCACGCTGATGGCAGCGGTCGCCGGCCGGAACGTGGCGGTGGTCGCTGCGAGACGATCGGTTTACCATACCGGCCTTTTTCGAGATGGGAGCAGAGCATGACCGTATTTACCCCGGGGCAACGCTGGGTGAGCGACAGCGAATCGGAACTGGGCCTGGGTACGGTACTGTCGCAGGACGACCGCCTGGTCGTCATATTATTTCCGGCCAGTGGCGAAACCCGCCATTACGCGCTGCGCAATGCACCGCTGACCCGCGTTCGTTTCACGCCGGGCGACAACATCGGCCATCACGAGGGCTGGTCCCTAACGGTCAATGACGTCTCTGAGGAAAACGGCCTGCTGGTCTATCACGGCCATCGGGAGGACGGCTCGTCGGCGCGTTTCGAAGAGACGATGCTGGATAACTTCATCCAGTTCCGGCTCGCCAGCGACCGGTTGTTCGCCAGTCAGATCGACCCCCAGGGCTGGTTCGGATTGCGTTACGAGAGCCTGCGGCACTACGGACGTATCCAGCGTTCGCACCTGCTCGGATTGGCCGGCGTCCGCACTCAGCCCATTCCGCATCAGCTCCATATCGCCCGCAGCGTCGCCGATCGCATTCACCCACGGGTGCTCCTGGCTGACGAAGTAGGCCTGGGCAAGACCATCGAAGCCGGCCTGGTGATTCACCGCCAGTTGCAGACCGGACGGGTAAAGCGCGTACTTATCCTCGTGCCCGAGAATCTGCAGCACCAATGGCTGGTGGAGATGCGTCGCCGCTTCAATCTTCGCTTCGCACTGTTCAATGCGGACCGCTGCGAGGGCGCCGAATCCAATCCATTCGAAGAGGAACAGCTTGCCCTGGTATCGCTGGACCTGCTTCTGGCTGACGACAAGACGCGCGAGTACCTGCTGGAAAGCCAATGGGACATGTTGGTCGTCGACGAAGCGCATCACCTCGTCTGGCACGAGGATGCGCCGAGTGCCGAGTATTCTCTGGTCGAAAAGCTGGCCGACGCCATACCAGCCGTACTGCTACTTACAGCAACCCCCGAGCAGTTAGGTCAGGCTAGTCACTTCGCCCGCCTACGCCTGCTCGATCCGGACCGCTTCCATGATCTGGACGCCTTCCGTCAGGAATCCAGCCGTTATCAGCCGGTCGCCGATGCGGTACAAAGCCTGCTCGATGCCAATACGCTGAGCACAGATCAACGAACCGCTATCGTCGATTTCCTCGGGCCGCAGGCTGAAGCTCTGCTCGATCGCTTCGCCGAAGGCGGCACCCAGGCTCGCGACAGCCTGGTTCGCCAGCTGCTGGACCGCCACGGCACGGGTCGCGTTCTTTATCGCAATACCCGGGCCGCTATTGCCGGCTTCCCGCAACGCCAACTACACGCCCATCCGCTGCCCTGCCCCGACATTTATGCCGACGTCGAAGGCCGCACTGCGCTGTATCCCGAAGTCGGCTTGCAGGATGAGTTCGAGCCGGTCGAGACGGCGTGGTGGCAGGACGACCCGCGCGTCGACTGGCTGATCGATACACTGAAGATACTCAAGCGAAGCAAGGTGCTGGTCATCTGCGCGCACGCTGAAACCGCACTGGATCTGGAAGACGGACTGCGCGTGCGCACCGGGATCCCGGCGACGGTCTTCCACGAAGGCATGAGCATTGTCGAGCGAGACCGCGCCGCCGCCTTCTTCGCCGATGAGGAATTCGGCGCCCAGGTGATGATCTGCTCCGAAATCGGCAGTGAAGGACGCAATTTCCAGTTCGCCCACCATCTGGTGATGTTCGACCTGCCGACGCATCCCGACCTGTTGGAGCAGCGCATCGGCCGCCTGGACCGCATCGGCCAGCGCGAAACCATTCAACTGCACGTGCCCTACCTGGAAGGCACCGCGCAGCAGCGCCTGTTTCAGTGGTACCACGAAGCGCTCAATGCCTTCCTGGCGACGTCGCCAACCGGCAATGCATTGCAGCACGAGTTCGGTAGTGCATTGTTGGAGCAGCTCGATCATCCACAGGAAGCTCGCTGGGCTACGTTGCTTGACGAGGCCGACAAGCGCCGGCAGGAACTGGAAGAGGATCTGCACAACGGGCGCGACCGTCTGCTCGAACTGCATTCGCGCGGCAGCGGAGACGCGGAAGCCATGATCGACGAGATCGAACGCCAGGACCACGATCCGCAACTCGCTATCTATATGGAGAAGCTGTTCGATGTGTTCGGCATCGATAGCGAAGATCATTCCGATAACGCGCTGGTACTGCGTCCGGGCGAAAGGATGCTGGACGCCGGCTTCCCGCTCGGTGACGAAGAAGGCGTGACCATTACCTACGATCGGCAAACCGCACTGAGCCGAGAGGACATGCAGTTCGTCACCTGGGAGCATCCAATGCTCCAGGGCGGCATGGATCTGGTTCTCTCCGGCAGCATGGGTAACAGCGCGGTGGCGCTGCTCAAGAACAAGGCGCTCAAGCCCGGCACGCTGCTGCTCGAGTGCCTGTTCGTCAGCGAGGCCATCGCCCCGCGCACGCTGCAGATGCAGCGCTACCTGCCGCCGACGCCGATTCGCTGCCTGTTGGATGTCAGTGGCAATGATCTGGGGGCGAAGGTGAGCTTCGATACGCTCCAGGCGCAACTGGAAGGCCTACCGAAGCATCTGGCCAGCAAGATCGCCAAAAGCCAGCGCGATACGGTCGAGCAACTCATCGACCGCGCCGAAGCACTGGCGGATGTACAGCATCAGGAACTGGTGGAGCGTGCGACCGCGCAGTTTCATGCCGAGATGGACGAGGAAATCGAACGCATGAAGGCGCTACGTGAGGTGAATCCGCTGGTGCGTGAAAGCGAGATAACCGCGCTGGAACATCAAAAGCACAGCGGCGGCGAAGCCTTGCGTCAGGCCAAGGTCAGACTGGACGCGCTGCGCGTGCTGGTGGTGGGCTAACCCTCCGGCTAGCGCTTTACCGTGGCCGACGCTTCCTGCGTCGGCGTTTCGGGTAAGGACGCGCTTCGCCTTCGGGGCGCGTCTTGAACCGGCGGTGTACCCACATGTACTGCTCAGGCTGCTGCAGGATCGCCTGCTCGACCCATTGGTTGATACGCAAGGCATCAGCCGTTTCGTCACCGGTGGGAAAGTCTTCGAGCGGGGGATGGATGATCAGCCGGTAGCCCTGCGCATCCGGCAAGCGTGTCTGGGTAAAAGGGATGACCAGCGCCTTGCCGAGACGGGCAAATGTACTGGTCGCGGTGACCGTCGCGGCCTGCACACCGAACAATGGCACGAACACGCTCGCCTTGCGGCCGTAATCCTGATCCGGCGCGTACCAGATCGCTCGTCCCGAACGCATGGATTTGAGCATGCTGCGTACGTCTTCGCGCTCGACCGCCATCGCATCCGCGTTGTGCCGTTCACGTCCGCGCCGCTGGACGAAATCGAAAGCCGCGTTGGCATGCTCGCGATACATGCCATCAATGGTCGCTTTCTGCCCCAGCAAGGCGGCGCCAATTTCCAGCGTGGTGAAGTGCATCGACATCAATACCACGCCCCGTCCCGCCGCGGCAGCTTGCTGCAGATGCTCAAGCCCTTCGACATGTGCCAGCCTCGCCAGACGCTTGCGCGGCCACCACCAGGCCATCGCCATCTCGAACAATGCGATACCGTTGGACTCGAAATTCTGCCGGAGGAGCTGCTGGCGACGATCGGCGGACCATTCGGGAAAACACAGCTGAAGATTGGTTTCGGCAATGTGCCGGCGCTCGGGCATCACATGGTACATCGCCCGACCCAGCAACCGACCGATCGCCAGGATCGTCGGATACGGAAGCTGGATCACCAACCACAACAGACCCAACCCCGCCCACATGGGCCAATTTCGCGGGTGAAGCATTGCAGCGCTGAAACCGGGGTGACTCATCCGACCATCCATCGAGGCAAAAAACGCATTCTACCCAAGCCGGACGCGGGTTGCGATCAGCGCGGTCAATCTATATAAGTGTGCCCACAAACCGTGTTCCGTGGATGTGACATGACAGCTGATTCGAATCTAGACCTGCTCGACAACGAGCCCGTTTTCCATCTCAAGGGTGGCATGCTGACCATGACCCTTATCGAGCTGGTGCGCCAGGAACCCGAGCGCTTCGCGCGGCAACTGGCGGAAAAGGTCGAACAGGCACCGAATTTTTTCCAGGATACTCCGGTAGTGATCAGCTTGGACAAGCTAGGCGGTCAACTGGACGCTACGACCCTGGCGCACCTGTTACGCATCTGCCGCGAAAGCGGACTGCAACCGGTAGCCCTGCGCGGCGCGGAGCACTTTCGTCCTCTCGCACAGGAATCAGGGCTGGTACTGATGCCGCCCGGCCGTGGTCGCGAGAAGACCGTGGAGATCGAGCCGGCGCCGCAACCCGCCGCACCCAAGCGTGAAGCCGAACCGCAACCAGTTGCCGAGAACCTGCCCGGACGGCTCATTACCCAGCCGGTGCGCTCCGGCCAGCAGGTCTACGCCCGCGGCGGTGACCTGGTCGTGCTGGCCCCGGTCAGCGCGGGGTCGGAACTTCTCGCCGATGGCAATATCCATGTGTACGGTCCGCTACGCGGACGCGCGCTGGCCGGTGTGCGTGGCAACAGCGAGGCGAGGATATTCTGCCAATCGCTGGAAGCCGAGCTGGTGTCGATCGCCGGACAATATAAGGTGGCGGAAGATCTGCGCCGCCAGCAATGGAAGACCGCCGTGCAGATCAGCCTGGACCGCGAAACCTTGAAGATAGTGCCCCTTTGACTGATACTGTGCAGCCATCCGGGAATGCCCGCCGTTCGTGACCTTTGGTCATTTTCCAGGCTCTTCCCTAACCGATCGCAGTGACGCGCACGACGCTGCAACCGGCGCGCGCTCACATCAATAACAACTCCGACAGGAAGATCATCTTGGCAAAAGTCATAGTCGTCACATCAGGCAAGGGCGGCGTGGGCAAAACCACCACCAGCGCCGCCATCGGCACCGGACTCGCCCTGCGTGGGTTCAAAACCGTGATCGTCGACTTTGATGTCGGCCTGCGTAACCTGGATCTGATCATGGGTTGCGAACGCCGGGTCGTTTACGACTTCGTCAATCTCATCAATGGCGACTCGAACCTCAACCAGACGCTGATCAAAGACAAGCGTTCGGAAAATCTTTTTATCCTTCCGGCTTCGCAAACCCGCGACAAGGACGCGCTGACCCAGGACGGCGTGGAGCGCGTACTGAACGAGCTGAAGGAAACCTTCGACTACATCGTTTGCGACTCTCCCGCCGGCATCGAGAAAGGCGCTCACCTGGCAATGTACTTCGCTGATGAGGCAGTGGTCGTGACCAACCCGGAAGTGTCGTCGGTGCGCGATTCGGACCGCATGCTTGGACTGCTGGCAAGCAAGTCGCGCCGCGCCGAATCGGGTGAAAAGATAAGCGAGCATTTGCTGCTGACCCGTTACAACCCCGCACGCGTCGAAAACGGCGAGATGCTCTCGGTCAGCGATGTGGAGGACATCCTTTCGATTCCGCTGCTGGGTGTGATTCCGGAGTCACAAGCCGTGCTGAAGGCGTCGAACCAGGGTATCCCGGTGATCATGGACGACAAGAGCGATGCCGGTCAGGCCTATAGCGACGCGGTCGACCGTCTGCTTGGCGAGGAAAAACCTCACCGGTTCCTTGAAGCTCAGAAAAAGGGCCTGCTGCAACGCCTGTTCGGAGGTCGCTGATGAGCTTCTTCGACTACTTCCGTGACCGGAAAAAGACCACTTCGCCTGCGTCGATCGCCAAGGAGCGTCTGCAGATCATCGTTGCGCATGAGCGCGGCCAGCGTTCGCAACCTGACTACCTGCCGCAACTGCAGCAGGAAATCATCGACGTGATCAGCAAGTACGTGAAGATCGACCGCGACCAGGTGCACGTTGCCCTCGACAATCAGGACGACTGTTCGGTGCTCGAGCTGAATATCACCCTCCCCGAACGTCCCTGACCTTCTACATGATGCCGCCCGCGACGGGCGGCATCCGGACCCTGAACGCATGCCGCTGACCCATATCGGAATTCTTCACGAAGATCCGACCTTCCTGATTGTCGACAAGCCCACCCTTCTGCTCTCCGTCCCTGGCCGCGCCGAGGACAACAAGGACTGTCTGATTACGCGACTGCAGGAAAACGGTTACCCGGAAGCGCGCATCGTGCATCGGCTCGACTGGGAGACATCAGGACTGCTGGTGATCGCGCGCGATCCCGACTCGCACCGCGAACTCTCACGTCAGTTTCACGATCGTGAAACCGAGAAGACCTACATAGCGCTCTGCTGGGGCCAACCAGCCGAGGATGCGGGCCACATCGATTTGCCGCTGCGCTATGATCCACCGAACAAGCCGCGGCATATGGTCGACCACGAACTGGGCAAAGCTGCGCAAACCTTCTGGCGGGTTACCGAGCGGCTTGAACGGTACTGCCGAGTGGAGCTCACGCCGATTACCGGGCGCTCCCACCAGCTACGCGTACATATGCTTTCGCTTGGTCACCCTTTGCTGGGTGATCGCTTATACGCTCAGGGCGAGGCGCTCGATGCCTGTCCGCGACTGGCCCTGCATGCGGCGCGACTGGGCATCCGCCATCCGCTCACGGGTACGCGCATGGTGTTCGATAGCCCAGCTCCGTTCTGAGCCTTACGACTCGAGGATTTGCATGACACATAGCGCAATCAACCAGGACCTGGCCGATTACATCCAGGCCTCACCGACCCCCTTTCATGCGACAGCCAGCCTCGTCGCACGATTGTCGCTGGCAGGCTTCGAACAGCTCGAGGAGCGCGAAGACTGGACGCTGGAACCGGGCGGGCGCTATTTCGTCACGCGCAACGGCTCATCACTGGTAGCGTTCACCATGGGCGAGGCAGGCGCGCTCGAACGCGGCATCCGCATGATCGGCGCGCATACCGATAGCCCTTGCCTGCGAGTCAAACCGCAGCCGGAGATGAACCAGCAGGGGCTATGGCAGCTCGGGGTGGAGGTGTACGGTGGGGCGCTACTCGCGCCCTGGTTCGATCGTGATCTGTCGCTCGCCGGGCGGGTCACGTTTCGCACCACCGACGGTGTCCTGCGTAGCGAACTGATCGACTTCAAGCAGCCCATAGCGGTGATTCCCAGCCTGGCCATTCATTTGAATCGAGGCGTGAACGACGGGCTCAACATCAATGCGCAAACACATCTGCCGCCTGTCCTGGCGATGTCACTTGATCCCAGCCGGGATCTGCGCGCCCTGCTGTTGCAGGAGCTGACCCAGCAACACCTGGACAGCCAGCCGGTGCAGGTACTGGATTACGAACTCAGCTTCTACGATACGCAGCCGCCGAGCACCATAGGGCTGGACGGCGATTTCTTCGCCTCGGCGCGGCTGGACAACCTCTTGTCGTGCCATGCAGGCCTCACTGCGCTAATCGGCAGCAACCAACAGCAAGCCTGCCTTCTTATCTGCACCGATCATGAGGAAGTCGGCTCCACTTCGCTCTGCGGGGCTGACGGGCCGTTCCTGGAGGATGTGTTGTACCGCATCATTTCGGACAGAACGCAGCGCATTCAGATCACCCAACGCTCGCTGCTGGTGTCGGCCGACAACGCTCACGCGGTGCATCCCAACTTTGCCGATCGCCACGATGCCAACCACGGTCCGCGCCTCAACGGCGGCCCGGTCATCAAGATCAACAGCAATCAGCGCTACGCCACCAACAGCGAAACAGCAGCTTTCTTCCGCCACCTGTGTGAACAGGTTGACGTGCCAGTACAGAGCTTCGTCGTGCGTTCTGATATGGGCTGCGGGAGCACTATAGGTCCGATCACCGCGAGTCGAGTCGGGGTGCGCACCGTAGACATCGGCGCGCCGACGTTCGCCATGCACTCGATCCGGGAATTGGCGGGCAGCAGAGATGCTGAATATCTGATCAAGGTGCTCACCCGCTTCTGCGACAGCGAACACCTTATTTGAGAAGGGTAGCGGCGCGACGACTGACATCGCCGCGCCGGCCAATCAGCGTACCATTATTACCTTGCCGATAACCTGGTCACTGGCCAGCTCCGCAAAGGCTTCCTCGGCCTGATCGAAGTTATAGGTGCGAGCGACGAGTGGACGCAAGGTGCCTTCCGCGAACAGCGGCCAGAGACGCTCTTCCATCCGTGCCAGAAGTTCGGCCTTGAAGTCACCGCTGCGAGCACGAAGCGTCGATCCAGTCAGCTGGATTCGCTTGGCCAGCACCTTGGCTAGATCCAGAGTTGCCTCACGTCCGCCCATCAGACCAATCAGCACCCAGCGAGAGTCCATACCCAGCAGATCCAGATGGTCCGCAGCGTATGGCGCCCCTACCGGATCAAGCGCAACCGAGAACGGGCCTTCGCTCTGCAGACTGCGGATACCGTTCTGACGCAGCGCGCCCCCTTCTGCACCGAGATCCCGGCAGGCAGCGAGCTTTTCTTCGCTGCCAAGCGTCACCCAGCAGGGATTCCCTAGAGCCTTGCAGAGCTGGATCGCGGCAGTGCCGACACCGCTGGCACCGGCGTGAATCAGCACCTTCTCGCCGGGTTTGGCGGCGCCGAGCTCGAAGATATTCAGCCAGGCGGTGCTGAAGACCTCGGGGATAGCCGCTGCCTGCGCCCAGTCCATACCGTCCGGGACCGGCAGCAGATGACGCCCGTCGACGACGACTTCTTCGGCCATGCCACCGCCTGCCAGAAGGGCGCAGACCCGGTCACCGGTTTTCCAGCGGGACTCGCCGGAAACCTCGATCACCTCGCCTGCGCACTCCAGCCCGATGACCTGCGTCACGCCCGGCGGTGGTGGGTACATTCCGGCTTTTTGTAACAAATCGGCTCGGTTGAGTCCGGCTGCCATGACGCGAAGCCGGACCTGTCCGGGCTTGAGCTGTTCTGCGGGTTGATCGCGCCATACCAGCGCCCCGCCCTCGGCTTGCAATCCTCTCACGGTGCCTCCATAGTGATTTTCGTGATGCATTTGGCAAGGGAACCCGCTCTCCCTTCCGCTGAACTAACAGAATACCCCCACTCTCGCCGGAAACGATACCTTTGATGAAAGCCTCCCATTCCCTGCGCAAGACTTGCCTGATGGCTTTGCTCGCTCTGGGCAGCAGCGTCGCCGTCGCCGCAGACAAGCTGCCGGTTCTCGATGTGGAGAGCCTGAAGCCAACCCGCGAACAGACCATAGCCAGCCTCAATACCGTTGAGCTGCTGCGCCGCCATCATTACAACAAGATGAGCCTGGACGACGAACTGTCTAGTGAAGTCTTCGATACCTACCTGCGCCAACTCGACCCGCAGCGCAGCCTGTTCACTGCCAGGGACATAGCCGAGTTTGAAAAGAACCGTCGGAATCTGGATGACATGCTCCTGGCGGGCGATCTCAACTTCGGCTTCCAGATGCACCGGCAGCAGATCGATCGCGTCAACCAGCGCATGGTTTATATCCTCAGCATTCTCAATCAGGGTATCGACACGCTTGATTTCAATACCGAGCAGACCATCCAGATCGACCGCGAGGACGCGGACTGGGTCGCTGACGAGGATGCACTCAAGCAGCTCTGGCGCCGACAGCTCAAGGACGAAATCATTCGCCTGAAGTTAGCCGGCCGCGAGGACCAGGCAATTGGCGAGCTGCTCGAGAAACGCTACAAGAATCAGCAATCGCGCCTGGCGCAGACCCGTAGCGAAGACATCTTCCAGAATTACATCAATGCGCTCGCTCAGGTCTACGATCCGCACACGCAGTACATGTCGCCGGAGAGCGCGGAAAACTTCGACATCAACATGAGCCTGTCACTGGAAGGTATCGGCGCGGTCCTGCAAAGCGATGACGAGTTCACCAAGATCGTGCGGCTCGTCCCAGCCGGCCCCGCGGCGAAGAGCGAGCAGCTGGCGCCCGCTGACCGCATCGTCGGCGTGGCTCAGGAACAAGGCGAAATGGTCGACGTGGTCGGCTGGCGTCTCGATGAAGTCGTCAAGCTGATACGCGGTCCGAAAGGCTCTAGCGTGCGCCTGGAGGTGATTCCGGCTGCCAATCCGAAGACCGACATGACCAGCCGGGTGGTCAACCTGGTTCGCGAGTCGGTCAAACTGGAAGACCAGGCTGCCAAGGCAGAGGTACTGGACTTCAGCGAACAGGGTCGCGACTACCGCGTCGGTGTCATCGAGGTCCCGGGATTCTATATCGACTTCAAGGCATACCGCCGTGGCGATCCGGACTATCGCAGTACCACTCGCGACGTGCGCCGGTTGCTTCAGGAGCTGCAGGAAAAAGAGGTGGACGGAATCGTTCTGGACCTGCGCAACAACGGTGGCGGATCGCTGCAGGAAGCCACCGAGCTCACAGGCCTGTTCATTGAAAGAGGGCCCACTGTTCTCGTTCGCGATGCCCAGGGTCAGGTACAGGTTCTCGACGATCCGGACTCGGGAGTTGCCTATACAGGTCCTCTGGCAGTGATGGTCAACCGACTGTCTGCCTCGGCTTCCGAGATTTTCGCTGGAGCGATGCAGGATTACGGCCGCGCTCTGATCGTTGGCGAACCAACGTTTGGCAAGGGTACCGTGCAGTCTATACAGCCGCTCAACCATGGCGAGCTCAAGCTGACCCTGGCCAAGTTCTACCGCGTTTCCGGTCAGAGCACCCAGCACCGGGGTGTAGTCCCCGACATCAGCTATCCGTCGCTGCTCGAGACCACCGACATCGGCGAAAGCAGCCTGCCGCGCGCATTACCCTGGGATACGATCAAACCGGTGCCGTATCGCATGGAAGCCGAGCTGGGATCGCTCATCGAACCGCTCACTGCGCGACATAGCCGGCGCGCAGCGGACGATCCGGACTTTACCTACACCCTGGCACGCATCGAACTGGATCGAGCCATGAAAGAGCGCAAAGTCCTGCCGCTCAACGAAGCCAAGCGCCGCGAGGAGCAGAAAGCATTCGAGGACAAGCTGTTGGCGCTTGAGAACACCCGGCGCAAGGCGAAGGGCGAAGAGCCGCTGGAATCGCTGGAGGAGGAAGACCCTTTCCTCGAAGCGGGCAACAACCCAATGACCGAACCGCTGGAAGACAAGGACAAGGAAGACGATCCATTTTTGGCTGAAACCGGGCACATCCTCATCGACCTTCTGCAACTCAAGGAACAGGTCGTCAAGGCCAGCTGACGCACCGCTGTCATAACCACGCAATAATCCGGTCTCACACTCGCTGGCATCTGCCTGCGAGTGCGAGCCGGGCTGCAACGCGCACCGGGCCTTCACGCTTCCCTGTCCCGGAAACTCCATGACTGTCATCGAGCAGCGCAACGCCCTTCTGCAGATTCTGGCCAATCAGGCCATTTCGGTGCTCTTCCAGCCGATCGCTTCGACCGTTGAACGACGCATCGTCGGGTATGAAGCGCTCAGCAGAGGCCCGTCCAACAGCCCTCTGCATTCCCCTCTGACCTTATTCGCCGCCGCGCGGCACTGGGGCATGCTGTCAGAGCTGGAAGCGCTGTGCAGAAAGCAGGCGATTCGTCGCTTCGTCGAGCTCAAGCTGCCGGGGCGACTGTTCCTCAATGTCTCGCCTGAGACGCTGCTGGAACATCAGCATACGCGCGGCCTCACCCTCAAGGCGCTTGAGGAGACCGCCCTGCCGCCTTCGAGGGTCGTGATCGAACTCACCGAACAGTCACCCATCGACAACTTCGACCTGTTGCATGCCGCCCTGCAACACTATCGCACCATGGGCTTCTCCATCGCACTCGATGATCTGGGGGCCGGTTACTCGAGCCTTCGCCTGTGGTCCCAGCTACAGCCCGAGTTCGTGAAGATCGACCGCCACTTCATCGACGGCATTCATCTCGATAGCGTCAAGCGAGAATTTGTCGGCAGCATTTTGAACATGGCCAAGGCATCGCAGGCACACATCATCGCGGAAGGGATCGAGCGGCCCGAAGAACTCGGCGTACTGGAGGACATGGGGGTCGACTGGGTGCAAGGTTACTGGTTGGGCCGTCCCGAGGCCAAGCCATCAACCTCGCATAGCGAGATCATTCAGCGGCTGGCACAAAGGGATCCGCGCGCGGATCCGGAGGCGACGCTTCACGGCTTGCGCCTGGACGTCCCGGGCATAAGCCGGCGCGAAACCGTCGCCCAAGTATTGGCCCGCTTTCAGCAACAGGCCAGCCTCAACAGCCTTGCGGTGCTCGACGAAGCGGGACGTCCGATCGGCACCGTACATGGGTACCAGCTCAGCCAGACCATGCTGAAGCCGTTCGCACACGAGCTATACGCACGCAAGCCGATTGAACAGCTGATGGATCGGGACTATCTGGTAGTCGACATCAGGCAGAGCCTGCAAAGAGTCAGCCGCCTGTTGACGAGCCGGGCCCGACAACGCCTGGAAGAGGACTTCATCCTGGTCGACCAGGGAGCCTATGCCGGCCTCGGCCGCGTTATCGACGTGCTGCGCCAGATTACCGAGCTGAAAGTCCGCCAGGCTAGGCATGCAAACCCCTTGACCCTTCTGCCCGGTAATGTGCCGATCCAGGAATGCATCAACCGCATCCTCGCCAACGGGCAGGCCGCGAGTCTCTGCTACGTCGATGTCGATTCGTTCAAGCCATTCAACGATCTGTACGGGTACGGCAAGGGCGACGAGATACTGCTCGGTCTCGCTCAGATCCTGCGTGACGCGTGCGATGCGCGTTGTGACTTCGTCGGGCATATAGGCGGCGATGACTTCATGCTTGTATTGCGCAGCTCAGACTGGCGTAGCCGGCTGAGCAGTGTGAATGACCGATTCCAGGCGCTCTGCCGTGGGCTATATCGTGAGGAACATATAGCGGCGGGCTTCTTCCACGCACCCGATCGTAAAGGTGAGTGGCGCGAACACGAACTGCTCAGCCTGTCCGTCGGGGTCGTGCACTTGCACGGCGGGCCTTATTCATTGTCCGGCGGGGCACATCTTGCCGAACTGGCTTCCCATGCGAAGCATCAGGCGAAACAGGCCGCCGGATTCAGCGTGTATGAATTGCAGCTGCCTGCCGAGCAGGGGACCGAACCGCTATCAGCCTCGGAACAGGTTACCCACAGCTTCTGTGGATAAGTCTGTGAGCAACATCTGGGAAACGTCGGCAAAGGCTTGTCTGGCCTGCATTACGCTTAGATCGCACACTTTTTGCTCAAAAAAATAACTAGAAAAAACAATAAGTTATGACTAGTGGATAAACGGCGGGGAACTTATTTAGCAGGGCTTGAGTGTTACCGTCTTCTGTGCATAACGGTAACACTCATGGACCGGAGCTGCCTGGAACGCGCTCCAGCCGTGTTACTCGGCGTTGGCCTCGGGCTCGTCCACAGTCATCTCGGATTCTTCTTCGCTCTGGATACCCAGCAATTCCATGTCGAAGACCAGAACCGAGTTCGGCGGGATAACCGGGCTCGGGCTGCGCTCGCCGTAGGCAAGATTGCTGGGGATGGTGACTTTCCACTTGTCGCCCACGCGCATCATCTGCAAGGCTTCAACCCAACCCGGAATCACGCCGCTTACTGGAAGATCCACTGGTTCGCCGCGGCTCATCGAGCTGTCGAATACGGTGCCATCGACCAGCTTGCCCTCATAGTGAACAGAGACGACGTCGTCCGCATCCGGCTGAGGTGCACCCTCTTCTGCGGACTCGATGACCTCGTACTGCAGGCCCGACTCGGTCGTGGTTACACCTTCGCGCTCTGCGTTCTCGGCAAGGTATTTCTTGTTCGCTTCGAGCGTCTCGTTGACCAACCCTGCAGCGCGCTCTTCAGCGCGCGTCTGCAGCTCCGTAAAGGCGGTCCGCAGCTCTTCCTCGCCAACACGCGGCTCCTTCTGCTCTAGCGCGTCCTGCATACCGAGCGCGAGCGCCTGGGGATCGATGTCATCGAGGCCGTCCTGAAGAAGGCTCTCACCCATGTTCAGGCCAATACCGTACGATGCTTGCTGGATGGAAGTTTCCAGTTCTGGTTCTTTCTCACCACAACCAACAAGGGTCAATACGCTGAGTGCAACGCTGGCTGCCAGCAGATTTCGCTTCATGCTTACCTCGATCGAACGCGCCACAGGGGCAGAAATAAAGACCGAAGCTTAACAGGGCTGGGCGCGGATGCGCTACCGAAGAGCTTAAAGTTTGCCAACCGAGGCAGAGGAACAAATAGAAGTGTCACAGGAGGGGAAAAAATGGCGCAGCGGACGGGACTCGAACCCGCGACCCCCGGCGTGACAGGCCGGTATTCTAACCGACTGAACTACCGCTGCGCATTACTTCGAGTGGTGGGTGATGACGGGATCGAACCGCCGACCCTCTGCTTGTAAGGCAGATGCTCTCCCAGCTGAGCTAATCACCCGTTTACTCTCGAAGTGGGGCGCATTCTAGGCAGCTTTCCGTTGGCTGGCAATACCTTTTTCGAAAAAAATCCGACTCTTTTTCAATACGTTATTTGCGGCCTGGTGCACTGGTCGGCAACGGCGCTCTCAGGCAATATGCCGAACCCTTCTGTTGGTCGCGTGAAGATTCCGCCGGCCGCGAGGATATCGATACGCAACAAAGGACAGCACCCATGTGGTTTCGCAATTTGCTCTTCTACCGCTTCAGCCAGGATGTTCCTTTCGATGAAGCAGCGCTGCTGGCAGCTCTCGAACAACGCCCTGCCCGCCCTTGCGCCAGCCAGGAAACACATACTTTGGGCTGGACCACACCTTTCGGCCGGCATTCGGAAAATGTATTGCAAGTCGCGGACGGCTACTGGCTTATCGCTCTTCGCAAGGAAGAGCGAATCCTGCCGGGGAGTGTCGTCAAGGATGCTGTGAGCGAGAAGGTCGAGGAGATCGAAGCGCGTGATGCGCGCAAGGTGTACAAGAAAGAGCGCGATACCATCAAGGACGAGGTGATCATGTCGCTTCTCCCGCGCGCCTTCACCCGGACCCAGACAACGTTGGCCTGCATTGCACCGAGCGAAGGCTGGATTGCAGTCGACTCATCCAGCAACAAGCGCGCCGAAGACCTGCTCAACCTGCTGCGCGAGTGCACCGGAAGCCTGCCCGTCCGCCCGGTAAACGTGAAAATGGCCCCCGCTGCCTGCATGACCGAATGGGTCAAGCAGGGAGAGGCTCCGGAGGGACTGGTGATCGGGGACGAATGCGAGCTGCGCGACACCCACGAAGATGGCGGCGTCGTCCGTTGCAAGCGGCAGGACCTTGCTAGTGACGAGATCCAACAACATCTGGCCGTCGGCAAGCAGGTCAGCCAGCTAGCGCTTGCCTGGCAGGAAAAAGTCAGCTTCACCCTCGACGACAAGCTCACCGTCAAACGGCTGCGCTTCGAAGAACTGTTGCGTGACGAGGCAGATGATCAGGGCGGCGATGATATGGCGAGCCAGCTCGATGCGAGCTTCATCATCATGTCCCGCACGCTCTCCGAGCTGCTACCGGCGCTGACCGCAGCACTCGGCGGCGAGGACATGCCGCAGGGAGTATGAGTCCGCTCGGCTATCCACAGAAACTGTGGACAACTATGTGGATAGCCGCTTGAAATATCGCCTCGACGCTTGAACCACGGGGCATCGGCTTAACCTGGGTAATTTTTGATCAGCCCCAAAATACTATATTTATCAACAGGTTATAGCTTCAGCAGGGAAGTGACCCGCGGCCTGCGGCAAGTCGCCGAGCGGTAAGGAGCCAAGCAACTCGCTGTGTACAATGTCAAGCTGCAACTTAAAAAAATGCTGCTTGACTTGGAGCACCGGCTCTTCATAAGCGCATATCAGTCCGGAATAAGCTCCAACCACGCCCGCGCTTCCTTGGCTGCCGCAGTCCGCGCATATTGCCGAGTGACATAGCGCATCCGCGCTTCTGCCGCGGCAGGATCTCCCGTTTCGGCGGCAAGCTTGGCGAGATCGAACTCGGCCGTGGCCATGCCTTCCAGTATCTGTTGCAGCCTCGGCGCCACTTCGCCGCGGTACTCCGAGGTCGGATAGTCCCGCACGAAGCCAACCAGCGCAGCGTGTGCGATTCGCCCGGTGAGCAATCTCTGCTGGGCGTCGCCAAGCGCCGCCTCAAAGCGAAGAAACTCGGTTAGCGCCAGCAGGTACGCCGAATAGTCCGGGTTGGGCGGCGACGCGTAACGTTCTTCATAGTCAGCCAATAACCGGTCGACAAGGCCGAACTCAGCCTGCTGAAGACATACGAACGCCGCTTCTTGCTCCAGCTCCGGCTGTTTGAGGGCTAGTGTCTGGCGCGCGAGGTCCGCGTCGCATCGTCCAAGTCCCAGCTTGGCGCGGACATCGGCAACTTCGCCGGTACGCTCGGCATCGTTCTGTCCAAGCCCGGCGCAACCGCCAAGGCCGGCCAGCATCATCAGCAGTACTCCAGTGCGCTTCACCGCTTTACTCCAGTTTGTCTGGTGATGTTCATTGCAGACGGGCGCGCCACTGCACCCAGCCTTCTTGATCCGGTCTGCCCAGCAGCCCTAACCCCTGGGTTAGCGTAGGCTCCGCACTGGCCTCGGCACGCAGCCTGGCGTCGATGTGCATCGGCTCGGCAGGGCGCCAGCGGGCACTGCCACGCAACCCCAGCGGTCCGCCCCCCTCGTCCGACAAATCGAGTACCAGCCATCCGTCTTCTGCACCGAGGTCAGCCGCCAGATGGCCGAGCGGCAACGGTTGAGGCAACCCTCCTGCGGCGTCCTGCCAGACTAGCCGTCCCTCGGCCGCCTGCACACGCTCGAAGTCCTCGAGCTCCAGCAGCGGCACATCGAATAGCCAGGTGCCACCGAGGATGAAAGGGGCTTTGTTCAAAGCCGCCATGGTTGCGGCATCCAGCCTCCCGTTGGCGTTTTCTATTCGCAATGAGCTTGCGCCCATCTTCAGCTGCGCATCAACGCGCCCGTTGCGCGGTAGCCACGCGACATCCAGCCCGAGCCGGCCGAGAAAAGCCTGTCCAGGATTCCACGACCAGATCAACGCACCTTGTTCGATACCGCCGACTTGCATGTTACGCACCTGACCGGACCACAACGTACCGGTGAGGCCGGTCACAGTCACCTTCGCCGGCAGCCGGGACTCGACCAGCGACCAGACGAACGCCGCCGGGATATTCCAGATTAGTGAACCAAGGAAAAGCAGCGCCGCGACAGAGATGACAGTACGCTTTCGGACGTTGACAGCCATCAGCGCGGCTCCACCAGTACACGCGCCGACACCATTCCGGCTTCACCTCTCGCATCGACAGCCAGTTGGCTGATCTTCAAGCCGTGCCGTTGTTCGAGCTGCCCTAACCAGGCGATGAGACGGTCGAATCCAACCTGATCGAACCAGAGACGGGCGCCCTGCCCCTCCGGCTGGACCCGCTCGATGTTCGCCTTGATCCCCGAGGCATTTGCCGCCACTTCAACAAGCGTGAGGACCGAACCACCCGCTGCCGCCGATGCGGCATCGCTACCCTGCGAAGCCTTGCGCCGTACCCGATCCGCTACCTGCTCCATCCAGCCAAGTTCGGCGGACAGTGTGGCGACTTCGGCCCGCAGCTCCGCACGCGACTTCGCGATCGGCTCCCATACCAGCAGCCACAGCATCAGGACGACTAATACTGCCAGACCCGCAGCGAGAATGGCTCGCTCGCGAGGCGCCAACCCTGCCCACCAGGTCTTCATGACTCGCCCCTCTCGATTTTCAATCTGGCGGTAACGCCCTCTGCGCCGGAGTCGGCACCCTGGAGATTCTCCCGCAGCCCCTGTTTGGCAGCGAGGCTCTCGCGAATGGCTTCCAGGTCGGCGAATGACTGCAACTGCAGCTCTATTTCGACTTCCGCCGGTGTGGCCCGGAACTGGGTAATACGGCCTTTTCCCCCCGCGTTGGTAACGGCGAGCGCTTCGTACAGCAAAGGCCCCATGCTTCCGGTGCCACTGGCGCCTTGCCCACCGGCACCGTCGAGAATCTGGCGGAACTGGGTAACTGGCTGCACCCGTCTCGAGTCGGGCAAAGTGCGATCAAACAAGGCATTGATATCGGCCTGGAGCCGATCCCGCTCACTACTCAGCACCAGCCATTCGGAGAGCACCTGCGCGCCGAGCACGGCGAGCAGAATCCCGGCTGCAATCGCCACGCCACGTAGTTTGCGCCACGGCGGCGCCCCTACCCCGCTTGCATAGGGGTGGGTAAGCAGATTCATTGGCGGTAGCGGTCGACTGCAACGGGCTAATAGAGGAGCGAGTGGAATCGGGCGTTGAGCAGATTCGATGATCTGATCTGAAGCGCCCAGTCCAAGCCGGTCTGCGGTCACTCCGAGCAATTCAAGCTGTCGATCGTCCGCCTCGCGCTCGGCGAGCGTTCGCTGCAGCCAGAAACTGGCCAGACTGCGCTCGATGATCGCGGGCTCCCGATCGGCCGCGGTTGCGATGAGCTGCTCCTCGGCGCTCGGCCACGGCGACATTTGAACCCGCAATCCGTTGTCGGGAATCTGATCGACGTACAACGCTGCCAGCGGAATCAACGCTTCGACCCGCCATCCTGCCTCGCTGAACCAGCTCTGCCAGGCCTGCATGTTCTCGTGCTCGACCACCGCGGCGGCTACCCGCCCATCCGCTCGGCGCGGTCCGGCAACGAAATGCAGCTCCTCGAGCTCCTGACCGAGACTGTCCTCCAGTGCAAAGGGAAGCGCAGCTCGAATCGCCGCCTGGCGTCGAACCGGCATCGCCACGCGATACAGCGTGACAGCGGAAGCCGGTACCAACCCTCGAATGCGCTCGGCGGGAAAGCGAGTGCGTAACTCCGCCAGCCGGCTTTCGCCGCTGTCGAGGACGCTCCCCTCCTTATCAAGGCGCCACCAATTCCAGGTAGCGGGCGCTTGGGTCGAGGCGCTTTCCGATTCCGGTAAAAGTACTATCAACATATTGCCGATCCGTTGTCAGGGCTCACAGGCCGTTTGTTCTCGAAGCACCACTTTTCCGTTGGGTGCGTCAAGCAGGGTGCACTGGTAATAACGTCGTTCGCCAAACTCGGCGACTATCTGCAGGCGCATGTACCAGGGCGCTTCCTGCGGTGCCGGTCGCTCCGCGAATACTTCCTTGATGACGTCGCTGCTTCGTTCCAGATCGATAGCGCTGGCAGCACCGGGGTAAGCCGTCACGTAGGGCGAGAGGGCCTGCCAGGCTTCGCCGGTCATACCGCTGACGCTCACCAGCTCCGACGCCGTGATCATCGGCCGGTTTCCGGATACTTTCGGTGGGTCAGCCAGTCGATAAACCGGATCGTCCGTTTCCGGATTCATCCAGTCGGTCACCGCCACAGCCAACTGCGCACCGGACGGCATGCTGACCCCCGATTCCTGAGAGGCCCTGTCGACCAGGCTGGCGAAGTACCCTTGCTCGACCTCGTCTGCGCCAGCCAGCGCATTGACGTTGTAGCGACACTGCATATTGTCCAGCGTCGCCTGCAAGCGGATGCCGTCCACTTCGAACGGGAGCACCGGTGACAGACATGTGTCCCAGGGCAGATCATCGGGCCCGCCAGCCTGTTCGAGAACCTGTAATACCATGGCCTCGGCACCAGCCGCGATGTGCCTGGACATGTCTCGCTCGAACACCGCGCTGGTGCGGCGAATGTCGGCCTGACCACGCAGGGCCATGGCCACCGCTGCAACCGTCGCCAGCGCTACCACGAGCAGCGCCGTGACCAGAGCGATACCCCGCTGTCTGGTCGGCTTCACAGTCCCACCGCCATCAGCCGGCGTACCGGACCTACACCCGGTAAATCGAGCACCAACTCGACCGCAAGCGGCAAAGAGGCGCCCTCACCATCCGCGTCCGCTGGCGGCCAGGATTCGACTCGCTGCAGGCCTTCCTCGGTGCGAATGATGAAGAAGAATCCGCTATCGAGCCCAAGCACCTGTTCCGTACCGACCAGCTCGGCGAAGGGTCGCACCCGCATCGCCTCGGTGTCGACGATATCGATGCCCGGCCACATTTCGCGCTCCAGGCCCCGCTCGGTGATCCTCCAGGCGGTACGGCGGATACGCTGGTCGCCGCCAGCGCCGGCCCGCACCAGCTCCAGCAATTCCGTATCGCCACCCGCACGCAGACGCAGCGGCGGCAGGCTATCGCCATACTCATCGCGAACCGCGACATCAATGACCTGGGCGAGATCGCGCTCCAGGACGCTCAAGGTCACCTGCAGATCCGCGAGACGCTGAGCCTGTTCGCGCGTGACCGCATCTGCGTCCAACACCGCGCGCAGCCCTTGATACGCGACCATGCTCATGATTGCGAACACGGCCATGGCGACCAGCATTTCCAGCAGTGTGAAACCGCGCGTCCGGCGTGAGCGGTGAATCATGGCAAGACAAATCCGGTGACGTTGGCTCGCTGGTGCTCTTCGCCACGTTCAGCCATCCAGACCCGGACATCGATACGCTTGACCGGCGGCAGCGGGAAGGGCGCGGTGGCGGTAAAGTCGCTCACGTTCGCCTCATAGCCGTAGCGATACGGGCCCATTATCACCTCTCCGGTATGGTTGCCGTCTGCAACCGCCCGCATACCGGCTTCGTATTCAGCGAGCACATTCTGCCCGGCCCAGTGCGCCAGCGTGCGCTCCTGCAGATAACCCGTGTTCCGGGCGTGCTCGGAACCGGTCTTGACCAGCGCAGCTAGTGCCACCCCGAGTACCGTCAGGGCTACCAGCACTTCGAGGAGGGTAAACCCGCGATCAGTCTTCCGGCTGCGCATCCAGCACCTCTACCCGGCCATCCGCACCCACCTCGATGTGCCGTTCGATTGTGCTGCCAGGCTTGCGCAGCGTAATCACGGCGGGCGTCATTTCGCCGGTGTTGCTCAGTCTTATGTGCGGCTCCCAGCCACTGGTCTGCGGCAGCGCAAGGCGCTTTTCCTCCACTACCAGATCGAGCTCGACAATCTGCTGATCGATGGGATGCGGGCCGAGCTGCGTGTCGGTCACCGGTCGCCATTCGCGAGTCGCATCATCAAGCAATACCAGTTCGAGGAAGCTGTATCCATCACGCCGCAAGCCGAGCGCGCGCTCGGCCTGGCCGGTGATCATGGTCTCGTCCCTCGCCAGCCTGAGGACGCCTGCCAACCTATCAGCCTCGCTGCGAACCTGTCGTTCTGCCCCGTCGCCGACCGCCAGGGTCGCCAGACTCGCAACGATGCCCACCAATACCAGCACGACGAGCAGCTCCATGAGGGTGAACCCTCCTGAGCGGCCACACTGGTAGGGTTGGGCTCTGTTCATTACTGCTGGTCCGCGGAGCGCTCGATGTTCCAGTTGCCGATATCGGTGTTCGAACCCTCGCCGCCCGGACGGCCGTCAGCACCCAGGCTATACAGGTCGAATTCGCGACCATCGCGTCCGGGCCGCAGATATTGATAATCGTTACCCCAGGGATCTTGCTGGAGACGGTCGATGTAACCGCCGGAGCGCCAGTTGCGCGGAGCATCCGTACCGGTCGGCCGGGTGACCAGCGCGCCCAGACCCTGCTCCGTGCTGGGGTAGTTGAAGTTGTCCAGGCGGTACAGGTTCAGTGCGCTCTCCAGCGCGCGGATGTCATTCTGCGCCTTGGTCGTGCGTGCCTGGTCTGGCCGGTCCATGACTCGCGGGACGACTACCGCTGCGAGGATGCCCAGGATGACCACGACGACCATGACTTCGATCAGTGTGAAACCGCGCTGCAACGCGGCGGAGCGAGTAAATGTCTTTGCCATTGTTCAGTTAACCAGTGTGTTGAGTTCGAAGATCGGCAACAGGATGGCGAGCACGATGATCAGCACTACGCCGCCCATTGCCAGGATAAGCAGAGGTTCGAATACACCCATGACGATAGCGATCCGCGCCTCCAGTTCGCGCTCCTGCGTTTCCGCAGCGCGCTCGAGCATCTTGTCGAGCGTACCGCTGCTCTCACCGCTCTTGATGAGACTCAAGGTCATCGGCGGAAAGTAACCGCTGCGCTCCAGCGAGTGACCGACGCCAGCCCCTTCACGAACGCGCTTTGCCGCGTCGCCCACCGCTTCGCGCATCGGCACGTTGGAAACCACGCTGGCACTCATGTTGAGCGCGTCGAGCAAGGGTACTCCGCTTCCGGCGAGAATATTCAAAGTACGCGCGAATCGCGCCGTATTGAGACCGCGGGTCAAGCGGCCGATCAGCGGCAAACGAAGCAGCCATCTGTCCCAGGCGCGGCGCGGCCCGGGCCGCTTTAGAAGCTGCTTGGCGACTACCACGCCGACTACAAGCGCTACGAGCATGAGCAGGCCCCAGTCCCGGAGCGTGTCGCTGGTAGCGATCAGGGCGCGCGTCAGCCAAGGCAGCTCCTGATTCATGCCGGCGAAAACCTGCACCACCTCCGGCACCACATAGGTCAGAAGCGCGACCGTCACCAGAATCGCGACCGCAGTGAGAATCGCGGGATAGAACATGGCGAGCATGATCTTCTGGCGCATGGCATTCTGCGCTTCGACGTTATCGGCCAGACGCTCGAGTACCACATCCAGACGGCCGGCCTGTTCGCCAGCGGCGATCGTGGTGCGGTAGATGGCAGGAAACACCGATGGAAACTCGCCTAGCGCATGCGCCAGAGGCAGACCTTCCATGACGCGAGTTCGCACCGCTGACAGCGTGGAGCGCACTTTCTGCGACTCGCTCTGGCGCGCCACCGTACCCAATACCTCTTCGATGGGCATTCCGGCCCGTGCCAGCGTTGCCATTTGCCGCGTTGCCAACGCCAGCTCTAGCGGCTTGATCCGTCGCTGCATGACCGGCATGCGCAACGTCGACTGTCGCTCCGCGATCTGATTGACCGACATGGGCATCAGACCTTGCTCGCGCAGACGGCCCCTTACCTGGCGGGACGAATCACCTTCCTCGACACCTTTCTTGGTGCGCCCCGCCTGGTCCAGCGCAACATATTCGAACGCCGGCATGCTCAGTCCTCCCGGGTAACGCGGAGGACTTCTTCGAGCGTGGTATCGCCGGCAAGAACCCGACGCAGGCCGTCCTGACGTATCCCCAGCTGCGCCAGCCGGGCGTGACGAACCATGGCTTGCTCGCTCGCCCCGTCGTGAATCAGTCCACGCAGGGTTTCGTCGATTTCGATCAGCTCATAGATACCGGTACGCCCCTTGTAGCCGGTGCCATTGCACAACGCGCAGGCTCCGGCGCTGTATAGAGTCGGGGCCTCTTGGGGATCAACTCCCATCAAGCGGCATTCGCTGGCCGTAGCCGGGTGCGGCTTGCGGCAGCTGGCGCACAATGTTCGGACCAGGCGCTGTGCAAGCACGCCGTTGAGCGTGGAGGACAGCAGGAACGGCTCGATACCCATGTCGCGCAGACGGGTAATCGCCCCCACGGCGGTATTGGTATGCAGGGTCGAGAACACCAGGTGGCCGGTCAAACTCGCCTGAATGGCGATCTGCACCGTCTCGACGTCACGAATCTCACCGACCATCACCACGTCGGGATCCTGGCGCAGGATCGCCCGGAGGCCCCGGGCGAACGTCATATCGACCCGGGAATTGATCTGCGTCTGGCCTATCCCGTCCAGGTAGTACTCGATGGGATCCTCAACGGTGAGGATATTGCGCGTACGATCGTTCAGGCGCATCAACGCCGAGTAGAGCGTAGTGGTCTTGCCCGAGCCGGTCGGACCGGTCACCAGCACAATGCCGTGCGGGCGACTGATCACCCGCTCCATGGCATCGTAGTGCTCCTGGCACATACCCAGCTGTCGCAACTCGAGGCGGCCGGCCTGCTTGTCGAGCAGACGTAGCACTACCCGCTCTCCGTGACCGGACGGCAGTGTCGAAACACGAACGTCGACAGCTCGCCCTACCAGGCGCAGACCAATCCGGCCGTCCTGCGGCAGACGCTTCTCGGCGATGTCCAGCTTGGCCATGACCTTGATGCGCGAGACGATCACCGGCGCCAGCGCCCGCGGCGGTTCGAGTACCTCGCGCAACACGCCGTCGACGCGCAGACGGATCGATAGTCGATTCTCGAACGGCTCGATATGGATATCCGAGGCGTTTTCCTTCACCGCTTCGGACAGCAACGCGTTGATCAGACGAATGATCGGAGCTTCGTCCTGCGATTCGAGCAGATCTTCGGGCTCGGCAAGCGACTGCGCAACCGACATGAGATCGGCGTCGTCCCCCAGGCCTTCGACAAATTGCATGGCATCGTTGGCGGAGCGCTCGTAACGGTCACGCAGGCGCGCGGCAAAAGCATCGTCGTCCAGCAGCATCGGCCGCAGCGGATGCCCGGCAAGACGGCGCAGCTCGAGCAGGGCCTGCGAGTCGCAATCAGCGCGAACATACACATCCAGCTCACCGCCGTGCAGGTCGCCTGGCAACAGACCGAAGCGCCGTGCGAAACGGTAGCCGGTGTCCGCCTGCGGGCCGGCCTCCGGGATGATGGCGCTGATCTCGCTTTCGCTCATTCCAAAACCTCAGTTGACTGTCGGCGGCACCGGAATCGACGGTTCCACCGGAACCATGCCCTGCATGGCATTTTCGAACGGTGCAGGCAGCGACAACAGGTAGTTCCAGTCCGGCAGGACCGGCATGGTGTTGCTCGGCAGCAGACGGTCGTCGCGCTGGCGTTCGCGGACCTGCTGGTCACGTATATAGGAATACTTTGAGTGAGTCAGGCTTTCCGATACCGCCGTATCGCGGACGATGACCGGCCGCAGGAACACCATCAGGTTACGCTTTTGCAACTCAGCCGTGTCATAGCGAAACAGCCGACCGAGCCCGGGAATATCACCGAGCCCAGGCACCTTGTCGCGGGTCTCGACCATCTGATCGTCAATCAAACCGCCCAGAACGATGAGTTCATTATCATCAACCATGACATGCGTATTGAGGCTGCGCTTGTTGGTGATGATGTCCGCTGCCCCACTGGCTCCAGGGGCGATTTGCGACACCTCCTGGGAAATCTCCAGCCGCACCGCGTTGCCTTCGTTTATCTGCGGGCGGATACGCAGCTTAATACCCACGTCCTCACGCTGAATGGTGTCGAACGCCTGGCCTGAATTTTCCACCGAGCGGCCAACGATGAACGGTACGTTCTGACCAACGACAATTTCGGCCTCTTCGTTATCCAGCGTCAGCAAGCTGGGTGTGGACAGAATGTTGCTTGAACTGTCGCCCTGCAGGGCATTGACCAGCAAGGCAATCTGCGTGCTGCCGATGCTGGCGATACCGCCAAAGCTGCCTCCGTCCGGAAACGATGGGGGGGTGGTGATATCGCCGTCGAGATAGCCCCGCACTGCACCGGCCAGATTGACCAGTCCGCGCCCGTTGCGGTTGAAATTGATGACGCCTACCCCGCCGCTTTCATTACCCACACCCCACTGCACGCCGAGCTCCTTGGCGCGGTCGTACGAGACTTCCGCAATGACCGCCTCGACCAGAACCTGTGCACGGCGGATGTCGAGCTGGCGAATGATCGAAGCCATTTCCCGCGACAGCTCCGCCGGACCATGGACAACCACCGAGTTGGTACTTTCGTGGTGCTGGATACGTACCTGCGATTCGGAAGCGCCGCCCATGCTGGACATACCCGCGTTCGGGTCGCCGGTCGTCGCCGTTTCGCCCTGACGGTTACGCCCTTCGGCGATACCGCGCAACACTTCGGCTACCTGTTCAGCCTTGGCATAGCGGAGGTAATGGACCTGAGTGTCCCCACCCTGACCGGGTACATCCATACGCTGGATCATCTTGCGCAGCGTCGCCCGGCTTTCCGGGTCACCGCGGAGAATGACGCTGTTGGTGCGCTCGTCCGCAATCACCTTGGCGCGCTTGGTGAAGTCTTCAGTTTCGCTACCGCTTTCCAGTCCCTGGGCGATACGTACGACTTCCAGCGCCGAAGCATGCTCGAGCGGAACGATTTCCACACCATCCATGGATTCCTGATCGATCCGTTCGATCAGACCCTGAATGCGCCGCACGTTCGCTGCCGTGTCGGCTATGACCAGCGAGTTGGATTCAGCCGCTGCGGCCAGGTGACCACCCTTGGGGACCAGCGGACGCAGGATGCGCACCAGCTGACCGGCGCTGATGTGCCGCACCGGAATGACATGGGTGATCATTTCATCGCCCCGGGTCTCGGCGCTCAGCGACGGGACTTCGTTCTCCTTCGCCTGGACCTCCGGGACGATGCGCACCACGCCACCGCTGCCGGTGACTGCCGCGAAGCCGTACGACTTCAGAACAGCCAGGAACAGGTCATATAGTTCGCCGCGTCGGATCGGCTGACCGGAGACCACGTTCACCTCGCCCCGTACACGTGGGTCGACGATGAAATTTATTCCGGTCTCCTCGCTGACGATTTCGATCAGGCCATTGATGTCAGCCTGGCGCAGGTTCAGCACCAGTTCTTCGTTGGGGTCTCCAGCCGGAACCACCAATGGTTGGGCAGCGTCGCTCTGACCACTGCCCGACTGAGCCATGGCAGACGCGCTCAGCAAGCTCAGACTCAATGCCACTGACAGGGTGAGACGGCGTTTAGCAAACAAGATCGGCATCGTGTCCTAGTCCATCATTATCGTTATGTTCATCGGTTCGCCGTTTCGCTCAAGCGAGACGGACACGGAGCTAGCACTACCCAACTCCTGAAGAATATCGCGGTAGTCATTGATCTCGGATACCGGCGTCCCCTCGACGGCGATGATCACGTCGCCCGGCTGTAGCCCGGCGGCCTCGAACTCGCGTTCGTTGCGCGCGGGATTCACCTCAAGACCGTACATCTGGCCATCCTGCAGGACCGGACTGGCTGTGATGACTTCCATGAAGCGGGCCGGGTCCTGCATCCAGGCGTCACGATCGATACGGGCCAGGCCGCCGTCCGCTGCCAAACTGGCACTGGAGTCGGTTTGCGGGAGACTGGCCGCGGGGCGCTGGCGGCTTCGCGAGCCCCCTTCAGCCTGGGCGCGCTTGAGCCGCAACGTTTCCAGCTTGCCGTCGCGCGCCAGAATGACCCGATCCTGCAGGACCTGATCAAGCCGGACATTACCCGGAAGCGCGGCGCCAACCCGGTAGAGTTTCTCCGCCTGCCCCTGGGGCGCCAGAATCGCCCCGCTACGCGAAGGGTCCGGATTGGTGAACACGCCCTTGAGTTCCCAGCGTAAATTGGTTTCCGGCGCATCGACAACCGCCGGCCCGGCAGTTTGTGCCTCACCCAGGACGGACAGCGCAGCAAGTTCACGGAAACCGCCCGCATCGCGAGCGGTGGACTCTTCGGGGACAGCTATCGCTGCTACATCGCTGGCCGGCAGCAAGCTCGCAGGCTCGACCAGAACCCATACGAGACGGCCGAGCACGACCGCGGCCAAGCCGATCAGTACGAGCGTGATGACGCGCAAAACGGGATCTAGGGGTAAACGGGCAACCAAAGGCATGCGCTCTCCAGGGCAAACCAGCCCGAACAAGCGAGGCCGGAGTCAGGCGACAAAGGCTACTGACCTTTCTTTGCAAAATTATTGTTATACGCCTGAAACAGGCTGCAACGGAACGTGATTGTCACGAATTTGCCATACCCCGACAACCCCCTGAACGGGTTAAACCGGCTCTGCGTAGGGGAAAGGCACGCTACTCGTCGGAACGAGCCCCGCTCAATCACCCGTTTGGGTGGATACGGGGTTACAGCCATAGATCTGAACTATGCCTCACCATCCAGAGTAAAAGCGCTTGTATCTTTCGGCTTTATCAGGGGTTGAATTGTCTCATCATTGAGTCTTTACTCTAGCGCAGCGAAGCCTTGCCCGCGGGTATGCCAACAACAACAACGGCTTCGCACGGAGAACAATAATGAATGCATTGAAGAAGAGCGCCCTGCTCGGTTTGACCATCAGCGCCGTGGCGCTGTCCGGCTGTCTTGGCGGCGATAGCAGCAACGACGTCGATACCCGAACCGACCAGCAGCGGCGTATCGACACTGGCTATTTCGTCGTCGACGAGGAACAACTGGCCTTCACCGCGCTTTCCCCCGACGTACCTGCGTACGCCAACACCAGTCGCTGGACCGGCGTCCTCGACGGAGCCGGCTACCGTGTGGAAGTGCCGGAAAACTGGAACGGCCAACTGGTCATGTGGGCGCACGGCTTTCGCGGCGAAGGTCCGGACCTGACTGTCGACAGCCCACCGATGCGCAAATACCTGCTCGATAATGGCTACGCCTGGGCGGCCTCGACTTACAGCACCAACTACTACGATGTTCGGGCTGGTGTCGAAGATACCAACGCTCTGGCCTTGGCCTTCAATGACATCGCGACTCAAAATGGTCGCAGCCTCGCTGCACCGACCAAGTATTACATAGCCGGCGCCTCCATGGGCGGACATGTCGCCGGTGCCGCAATCGAAGCTGAAACCCAACAGACCGCCAACAACTTCGTGCCCTATGCCGGCGCCAACCCGATGTGCGGTGTGATGGGCGATACGGAGCTGTTCGACTACTTCACAGCCTATAGCCTGTCACTGTTCGAAGTTGCCGGCGTTGGAGCCGATTCGTTCCCTGTTGAAGATTCCGAAGCCCGGCTCGAGGCAGCTCGCGAAGCGCTGTGGGTAGATTATGAGAACAACAAGAATGCTAACGGACTGACGCCTTTGGGTGGGCAGTTCTACGCGATCCTGCAAAACCTCAGTGGCGGACCGCGGCCGATCTATCCGCTGTCCTTTGGCAGCTTCCAGGATCTGCTGCAAGGGTTCGCCGGGTCGGATGGCACCATTACCGGCATTCTGAACGAAAGCGTAGCCGATACCACCAACATCACCTACCGCTTCCAGACGGTCCGGGGCCAACCCTTGACCCCCGCAGAACAGGCCTTCAATAACTCGATCGTCCAGGCGCAACCCACCCCAGGTGCGAATGCGCTACGTGACGATGGCCTGCGCTGGATACCGAAAGTGAACGGCGAGCTCTATGCGGATATCCCGGTTGTTACTGCTCACACACTGGGCGATCTGTTCGTTCCGATCCGCATGCAGCAAGTCTACCGTGAGCGCATGGAGAGCAATGGCTTCGGTGACAATCTGGTACAACGTGCCGTACGCGCGCCAGGCCATTGTGACTTCTCGCTTGCCGAGTGGACTCAAACCTTCGATGCGATGATCCAGTGGGAACAGAATGGTACCAAGCCCGCTGGGGACGATCTGCTCGATCCAGCTGCCATGGCGGATCCAGACTTCGGCTGCGAGTACACCATCGACGGTGTTCCACAGACGACGATGCGCGCTTTCATGCCTGCTTGTAGCATTGCGACGCCGTAAACCACTGCAGGCGAGACCGGTTCAAGTCCCGGTCTCGCTTTGCTTCCCTGTCACGGCGCCCTCCAGGCGCCGTTTTACATTGCTCGGACGCAGCTCGACGATTTTGTCACCGAGCTCGCGCGCCTCCTCCAGAGGCAGATCTTTCTCGATTTCCGCCCTGACACTGGCGAACGTATTGCGTGCCCGCCCCACCACGGCCCCGACAAAACCCATCACCACGATCAGCTTCTTCGGCCCGAGCACAAACAGCATCATCATCACGACGAGTACCCACTCGCCCAGCCCATTCTCGAACATGACCTGACTCCTGCTTCAGGAGTGAGTGTGCTCGCTCGAGCGCCGGCCGGCTTCTGTCGCCGTAACATCTAGCGTCAGCTCGTGACGCGCTTCCTCGCTGTCCTTCACTGCCTTGCGAAAACCACTGAGAGCCCCGCCCAGATCACTACCCACGCTGCGTAACCGTTTGGTTCCAAACAACAACATCACGATCACCAGCACGATCAACAACGAACCGATGCTAACTCCGCCAATACCCATGTTCATCACCTCGAAAAAGGCCGCCATACCTTGACGGCATGGCGGCAATGGGATGGCTCGCCGGTAAGGACGAGCCCAGTTTTTTTAGCTACCTACCACGCCACCGTCGTCCTTCCAAATCACCACGGTCGACGAACGGGGCGGCAACGAGTCATCAAAGTCCGGCCAGCGGCTGACGTAGTTGCCAGCCGCGAACTCGGCCCCCGACGTGCCAGAGCCGGGATGCTGGACGTTGATGAACAAGGTGCGCTGGTCAGGCGTCATGGTGATACCGGTAATCTCGTTCGAGATCGGCCCGACCAGGAAGCGCTTGACGGTTCCGGTGTTCGGATCGGCCACCAGCATCGCGCAGTTGCCAAACGGATCGGTGGCACCGCTGTCCATCTGAATCCAGACGCGGCTGTCTGGGTCGATCCACAGGCCATCCGGCGAGCTCAGGACGTTGTCCGCATCAAGGCGATCGCCTTTCGGATCGTAGCCGATGTTGGTCGCGACACCGCTCTCTCCGCTATCACCGCCTTTGAGGAAGATGTCCCATTCGAACGAGGTGGCTGCATGATTCGCGTCCTGTTCGGCCCAGCGGATGATGTGACCATGCAGGTTCGCTGCGCGCGGGTTGGCGGCGTTAACCTGCTCCTCGGTACGGCGCGAGTTGTTCGTCAGAGTGAAGTACACGTCACCGTTGGCCGGGTCTACCGCGCCCCACTCCGGACGGTCCATCGGCGTAGCGCCAAGGAAGTCTGCAGCGGTGCGGGTGTTGACCAGCACGTCAGCCTGGCTGTAGAAGCCATTGTCCTCGTGCAGCCCGTTCTCACCGTAAACCAGGGGCAACCAGGTACCAGTGCCATCTTCGTTGAAGCGCGCGACGTACAGCGTGCCCTCGTCGAGCAGCGAGCCGTCGGCTGTTGCAGCGTTGTAGGTGCCGGCACTGACGAACTTGTAGATGTACTCGAAGCGCGAGTCGTCGCCTGAGTAGCACACGACCGGCTGGCCTTCGGTCACCGGGGCGAACACCACACCTTCATGGCCAAAACGGCCCAGAGCGGTACGCTTCTTCGGCGTGCTGTCCGGATCGAAAGGATCGATCTCGACCATCCAGCCGAAGCAGTTCGGCTCGTTGCGATAGTCGGTTTCAGCCGATGCGCCGTTCTCGCTCGCATCGAAGCGCACGAAACGATCGGAGCCGTCTGCAGCCAGCTCCCAGCCATACCGGCCATTGGCGCTGGGTACGCCATAGCGGGCGTGCTCGCGTGGAGCGGGGTTTGTCTCGGTAGCGCCATTGCGGAAATAGCCTGCCCAGTTCTCCTCGGCGGCCATGTAGGTGCCCCATGGGGTCGGGCCGCTGCCACAGTTGTTGAGCGTACCGCGCGTTGCAGTACCCTGCGGGCTGTACAGCGTCTTGACGAAGTCGCTGCCGCGAACCGGGCCGGTAAGCTCCATCCGGGTCAGACCGGTGATACGACGGTTGAACGGGCTCTGGACGACTTCCCAGCTGCCATCCTGCGCTTTGGCAATGCGAACGATCGATACGCCGTGTGCATTGATTTCCTTGAGGACTTCATCAACCGGGCGGCCGACCTGAGCGTCGAAAGCCGGAACGCCACCGCTACCCAGCGATTGCCCCGCCGCCGACAAATGCATGAAGCGCGGCTCGATGTACTCGTGGTTCAGCACCAGCAAACCGTCTGTGGAGCTGCCATCAATCGGGTAGAAGTGCATGCCGTCATGATGATTGCCGACCTGGTCGGCCTGGTCTTCACCAGTGCTGGCCAGGCTGAACGCCGGCAAGGCGCCGGAAATGGGCGTGCCCCAGGGAATGATGACTGCGTGGCTGTAGCCTTCCGGCACGACGATCTGGTCAGCCGAGCTGACCGACACCGCCTTGAAACCCAGCAGTTCAGCCGGTGGCTGCTCGACGGGCGGCTGTTCGGTACCTGGGTCAGTCACTGGCTCATCAGAATCGGAGTCGCTCTTGCAACCAGCCAGGCCTACGCCCAGGAAGCCCAGCATAGCGGCGCCCATGCTGCCCTTGAGCACCTGGCGGCGCGCCAGACGGGCTTCGAGTACGCTGGCGAAAATCGGGTTCAGCTGACGCTGACTCAGCGGCTCATCCCCTTCCCCATTGTCGATCATCATCAGGTCTTTGCTGTTATCAACGGACATCCGGACTTTCCTCTGGTGTTTTTTACGGACCAGCACATCTTGGGAATCGCCGATGACAGAAAGAAAACAGCTATGTGAACATTTGATGAGAGCGGAACCGACCGGAGACGCTGTTAGTCGACTCGTTGATAATCGAAACCGAACGCCTTGAACTGTTGATTGAACCAGGCGCCGGCTGATTCAGCCTCGAGCAGTTCGATGACCACCTCCGCCGGGACGTCGAAATAGCGATAGCGACCGTCGCCACGAAACCGCACTTCCAGCACGCAGTCATCAGGATCATAGTCCAGCGATTCGATGCTTTCGGAATCCAGCTCGACGTGATGCACCACGCTCATGGACTCGATTGCAGGCCACCGAAGCCTTCGGACTGCATGCGCCAGAGTGCATTGAACTCCCCGCCCCGCTCGCGCAGCTCCTGGGGTGATCCGTCCTCGATCAGGCAGCCCTGGCGCAACACCAAAATGCGATCGAACGAGGAAAGAGTCGACAGCCTGTGTGCGACCGCAACGACTGTACGGTTCTGCACCAGGTCGTTGAGCGCGACCTGGATCTCTGCCTCTGACTGGGTATCCAGCGCAGAAGTCGCCTCGTCGAGGATCAGGATCGGCGCGTCCTTGAGAAACGCTCTGGCAATGCCCAGCCGCTGTCGCTGTCCGCCCGACAACATGACCCCGCGCTCGCCGACCAGGGTGTCATAGCCCTTGGGCAGGTCCCGGATGAAGGTGTCGCAAAATGCATGGCGTGCAGCCTGAAACACCTCCTCGTCCGAGGCGCCGGGACGGCCGTAGCGAATGTTTTCACGAATGGTGCGGTTGAACAGGGCCGTTTCCTGCGGCACCACGGCGATCTTGTCGCGCAAGCTATCCTGGCTGACGGTGCGAATGTCCTGCCCATCGATTCGGATGGCCCCTTCCTGAACGTCGTCCAGTCGTTGTATCAGACTGATCAACGTGGATTTGCCCGCCCCGGAGGCGCCGACGATGCCCACCTTCTGCCCGGCCGGAATATGCAAATTGAAATCATCGAACACCTTTTCGCGCGAAGGATAGCCGAAGCCGACATGTTCGAAGGTGATGTCGCCCTGAGCCAAAGCAAGATGGTTCTTTGGGTCAGCCAGGCCATGCGGTTGAACGATGATGCGAAGCGTATCGTCCATGGCCCCGATCTGCTGGGTGGCGTCGACCAGAGCGAGCGCCAGATCCCGGGATCCGTGCAAGATGCGGAAGGTCAGCGCACTGACCAGTACCACGTCCCCAGCCGTGACCGTGCCGGCCACCCAGAGATTGATGGCCCATATCAGCATCCCGCCCGCCATCAGCGACAGGCAGATATCGTGGATGACTCGTGCCTTTTCCAGATACATCCAGCTGCGCCGCTGCGCCTTTGCTTCGTAACCGATTTCGTCTGCAAGGCGCTGACTTTCCCGGTCTCGCGCGGCGAACGCCTTAATTGTCCAGACGTTCGAGACGGCATCAACCAGTTCCCCGCCAACACGGGCCGCCTGCGCGGCGAACCGCTGATGCTTTCGGCGTCCGCGCACCCCAAAGCCGGTAATCAATACCGCGACTATCGCCACGAACACGATCAGTGCGCCCGACATGGCCCAATGCACCGTGGTCAGCACCACCACCGCACCAATGAAATCGACGATTGGCGGCATGATTTTCCAGGCCAGCCCGCCGTAGATGCCGCCGGCTGCGGCGCCGAGGGCAGAGATACGGTTGCCCAGCGACCCGGCGAAATGCTCGGTGAAGTAGCGCATCGGGTGACCCGTGAGATGCTTGAACAGGTCCACGCGGATATCCACGACGCTCGCCACGACAGTGCGACATCCCAGCCAGCCGCCCAGCCGCCACAGCACGTTCTCGATGACGATCAGGCTGAGAAACAGGCCCAGTGGAAACCAGACTGCGGCGCGTTGGCGATCATCGGCGGCCATTGCGTCCACCAATAGCTTCATACCGTACTGCACAGCTACCGCGCAGGCCGCGGCGCCAACGATAAGCGCCAGCAGCCCACCGAAGTGCCAGGGCCGCAGACAGATGTAACGCCAGAGAAAGGCTATCGGCCGGTTGGGCAGCGGCACGTCATGCTCTGGCGAAACAGGAGCAGGCGCGTTCACTGGGCTAGATCGACCGATTCCGGCTCGAATGCACTGCGGTCGAAGCGGACTCGCTGCAAGTGCAGTTCTTCTGCCAGCCCGCTGTGCACCGGACGGTGGCCGTTATCGTCGGCGAATCCCAGCAAACCCACCGGACAATGCCGTTCGTCTGCCCAGCCCGGGTAGTCCACAATCGGATACAGGCAGATGCCCTCGACCGGCACGCCACGCTGCATGGCGAGTCCGACCTGCTCGCTGACATAGCGCAGCCACTCGCCACGCTGATCGCCCTCGGCGCCGGTTTCGGCAATCAGCATGGGCCGTTCGTAGCGGTGTTGAATCTCGCTGAGAATCCCTTTGAACGGCCGATAATCGGCATGCCCCAGTTCGATCACGCCACCGTTGAGGTACCACTGGTTGTCCGAGTAATAATTGATACCGATGATGTCCAGGTACTCCGGCGCTCCACCCAGCCCGGGCCACAGGTCGCCCTTGAGCATGTCCCAGACCTGGAATTGGGAGAGGCGAAAGTCTTCGGCGGCCTTGCGCGGCCCCGGACGATCGTTGCTGGCAATGACGTGAATGGCTGGCTCTACCTGGACAAAACGTGCCCGCGGCTCGACCGCACGAATCGCATCTATAGCTGCGATGGTGGCACGAATAAGCTGATGCTTGAGTTCGAACCCGCGGCCGCGCGCCATGGGATTGAAATAGGCTTCGTCGCCCCCTGCCCATGACCAGAAGGAGATTTCGTTGAGCGGGGCGAAAAACGGGACGCGACCGGTATTGTCGCGAATCACCTGAGCCGCTGCCGCAGCGTAGCGGGCGAAACGCTCGACGAATTGCGGTCGCCAGATATCGATGTCATCCGGCCAGCCGTAGTGGCAGAGGTCCCAGATAACCTGTATCCCCTGCTGTTCTGCCGCCTGCAGCATCGGCAGAAAGCTCGACCAGTCGTACTGGCCGGGTGCTCGCTCGATAAGATGCCAGCGCAACCCATCCCTTACCGTGGTCACACCGTGCCGCTTCAGCGCCGCATAATCGTGAGCGACCCAGCGATCATGGCCGGTAGCGGCCAGAAGATCGAGCCTCCGGCCATCGCTACGTCGATGATTCGAACACTCGAAGCCGCCCAAAAAGAAGCTGTCGAACAGATTCGGCGTGTACATGCCCTCTCCCCCGGTTACTGTGCCTGCCGCGCAACCTGGCGAGCCTCTTCCGCCCCGGCCCGCTCGCCCTGCGTGTGTGCAGCCCCCTCGATGCGCTTGTAGAGCGCTAACGCCTGGCCTACGACCTGATCCATGTTGTAGTACTTATAGGTCCCGAGCCGACCGAGAAAAGTGACGCCCGGCGTCTCGTCTGCGAGCTTCTGGTAGCGCTTGTATAGTTCAGCGTTTTCCGGCCGTGGGATCGGGTAATAGGGATCCCCCTCGGCAGACGGATATTCGTAGGTGATGCTGGTTCTGGAATGTACCTGACCAGTCAAATGCTTGTATTCGCTGATACGCGTGTAGGGCACATCCTCGGCTGGATAGTTCACTACTGCCACCGGTTGAAAATGCTCCTGCTCCAGGCTCTCGTGCTTGAACTGAAGCGAACGATAGGGCAATTTCCCGAAGCGGTAGTCGAAATATTCGTCGATCGGGCCGGTGAACACCAACTCGCCGAAGTTCACTTCGTTGCGGATCTCGCGGTAGTCGGTATCGGTCAGCACTTTGATATTGGGATGATCCAGCATCCGCTCGAACATCTTGGTATAGCCTTCCCTGGGCATCTGCTGGAAGGTATCGCCGAAGTATCGATCGTCGGTATTGGTGCGTGTAGGAACGCGTGCTGTGACCATCTTGTCGAGCTGTGAAGGATCAAGCCCCCACTGCTTGCGCGTGTAACCCCGGAAGAACTTCTCGTACAGCTCCCGGCCGATCTGGTTGATCACCACATCTTCACTGGTCTGGATGTCATCGACGGGCTCGGCGCGGCTGGCCAGGAAATCGGCTGCCTCCTGCTCGGTCGCCATGTTCAGCCCGTACAGATTGTTCAAGGTGTCACGATTGATGGGGATAGGCAGAAGCTGGCCATCCACCTGAGCCAGCACACGGTGTTCATAGGGCCGCCAATCAGTGAAACGCGACAGGTAATCAACGATTCGCTGCGAATTGGTGTGGAAAATATGCGGGCCGTAGCGGTGAATGAGCACGCCTGCATCGTCGTAGTAATCAAAAGCGTTGCCACCGATATGCGGACGACGGTCGACCACCAGGATAGTCTTGTTCGACCCCGCAGCAAGACGTTCGGCCAGGACACTACCAGCGAACCCAGCGCCAACGATCAGATAATCGAACCGATGGTTGCGCAAGTCCTCGCCCTGCAATGCACTCACCGACGTTCCGCTGCTCCCGGGCGTCCGGTGAGAGTTGGGGCTTCGTGTCACATTGCGCATGAGATCTTCTCCTTCATCAGGGTCCAGGTATGGTCCCAGGACATCTCGCCCAGGATCTGGTCAGCGGTTTCAAGCAGGCGTTCACGGTCAGCTGCATCGTCGAGGGAGGCTTCCACCGCCTCGACGAATGCCTGGGTGGTATCGGCGATACGCACGATGCCGGTGTCGCCATAGGTCCGGACGACATCGCGGATCGGGGTGGAGACCACCGGGCAGCCGCCTGCGAGATATTCGGGTGTCTTGGTCGGGCTGATGAAACGGGTCGACTCGTTCATCGCGAAAGGCATGATCGCCACGTCCCAGCCGCCAAGGTAGGACGGGAGTTCGTCGTACGTCTTGGCGCCGAGGTAATGAATGTTGTTGCGACGCGGAAGGTCGGCAGGATCGATCTTGACCACCGGACCGACCAAAACGAATTGCCAATCCGGCCGCAGCTCCGCCACCGAACCGACCAGTTCGATATCGAACCGCTCATCGATGACGCCGTAGAAGCCCAGGCGCGGACGCCCGATGGCGGCTTGATCTTCAGGATCGGCGCGGCGATCACGTGCCGAGGCAAAATGCTCGACATCTACGCTGCTCGGAAACGGGTGCGCATTGTCGTGCAGCTCCCGCTTGGCTTCCCACAGACTGTATCCCCCGGTAAACACCAGGTCGGCGCGCTCGAGCAACTGCTTTTCGCGCTCGATCAGCTCGGGAGGCGCTCCGCGAAACGCTGACAATTCGTCCATGCAATCGTAGATGACGACCCGGGGCTTGAGATGTTCGGCATAGGACAAGGCCATTGGCGTGTAGAACCACAGCAGCAGGTCCTTCACTTCGAGGCGGTCCAGATAACCGTCAACCAACCCTTTTTGCACGCGTTCTGCCGCTTCGCCGGTACAGCCGTCTGGAAGGCGGGGGATCAGAACCTGCACGTCGTTCTCGGCAGGTCTGACTTCCAGCCAGGGTTGGTCAGCTTCGGTGGCAATGGGCTCTTCCAGGAACAGGACGTTGAAGTCGCGAGCGAAGCGGGTCATCAAATGTTGAGGACGCTGGTAAACAAAGCTCCAGCGCAAATGTGAAAGGCACAGCAGCGTGGGCACCTTCGGGTCGAAGACAACTTCCGCAGGTGTGGCTTCGGCGTCGCGCGACTTGCCGATGTCGTATTGGTAGGGACCAGCCCAGCTCATCAGAGAACCTCGGTGTACGGCTAGTCGTGGCCCGAGGTCCTTTTCAGCACACGCTAGCTAGCGTCAAGCGCAGCCTTGCGCAGCGGTTTAGTGCGGCACACTGGCGCACCCTGCGGAGAATTGACGATGAAGGCATGCCTGAGTTCCCGGCATCCGATGAGCGTCCAGCGCTGCGGTAGGGGCAGAAAGAAGATTTAACCCTCAACGAGCGGTAAGGGGCAGATCGCGCTCATCAAAGTGGATATGGGGTATTTTGCCGCATGAGGTGGAAGGATCGGCGGAGAGCTGAGGGGGAGTCGTCTTTGGAAGTACTGTTTCACACTGTGTCGACGCACAAAAAAGCCCAGCATTCGCTGGGCTTTTTTGTTTATTGGCGGAGAGACAGGGATTCGAACCCTGGGAACAGTTGCCTGTTCAACGGATTTCGAATCCGTCCCGTTCGACCACTCCGGCATCTCTCCAAGTCGGCGCGCATCATAGCAGCAAGCAGGATGCGACGAAAGTGTTTCAGGACTGTTCCGGCCCCCTGCTAAGGCAGCTCGACCCCCAACCGGTGGGCGACTTCTTCGTAGGCTTCGATGACCCCGCCGAGCCCCTGGCGGAACCGGTCCTTGTCCATTTTCTTGCGGGTTTCCTTATCCCACAGACGGCAGCCGTCGGGGCTGAATTCGTCGCCCAGCACAATCTCTCCCTTGAACAGGCCGAACTCGAGCTTGAAGTCCACCAGCAACAGCCCGGCCTGATCGAACAACTCGTTCAGTATGCGGTTGACCTGCAAGGTCAGCTCGCGCATCCGGCCAAGCTGCTCGGCGGTGGCCCAGCCGAAGGTGACTACGTGCGAATCATTGATGAACGGGTCGCCCATCGCGTCATTCTTGAGGAACAGCTCGAACGTCGGCGGATTCAGCGTGCACCCTTCCTCGATACCCAGTCGGCGCACCAGGCTGCCCGCGGCGTAATTGCGCACCACGCATTCGACCGGGATCATCTCCAGCTTCCTGACCAGACACTCGGTGTCCGACAGCAAGGTGTCGAACTGAGTCGGGACGCCAGCGGCCTCGAGCTTCTGCATGATGAAGGCATTGAAGCGGTTGTTCACCATGCCCTTGCGGTCGAGCTGCTCGATCTTCTTGCCGTCGAAGGCGGAAGTATCGTTGCGAAACAGCAGAATCAGGCGGTCCGGGTCGTCGGTGGTATACACCGACTTGGCCTTGCCACGGTACAGTTCTGTGCGTTTTTCCATCATCGGCTCCCGGTGTCCGCGAAATGGTAAGTAGGTAAAGCGCTGATGTCCTGCCAGGGCAGACCCTGGTCCTGCACGGCCAGTAACAACTGGCCGTCCCAATCCTGCAAAGTACTAGCTAGCTCGCCAAGCGCCAGGTCGGGACGATTGTTCTTCTCGCTGATGTGGGCGATGGTCACGTGACGTAGCTTGCTGCGATCGACAGCGGCCAGCATGGCCGCTGCCTGCTGGTTGCTCAAATGCCCGAGCGCCCCGCCAACCCGCGCTTGCAGACGCGGCGGGTACGGACCGTTTGCCAGCATATGCGGATCGTAGTTGGCCTCGAGGAACAATGCGTCCAACTGCCTGTAACGCTGGATGATCCACGGCGTAATGGTGCCCGTATCGGTCAACACGCCCAGCCGACAGTCACCATCATCGAATATGAACTGACACGGCTCGCGCGCGTCATGCGGCACGGCGACCGGGGTCACCTCTATCTCGCCTATGCTGAAACAACGGTCCAGCTCGATGGGCTGGAACGCCAGGTCCGCATTGCGCATGCCGTGAAAGGTGCCGGGGGTCATGAATACGGGCAGCCCGTAGCGGCGCGCGAGCCGTTCGACGCCCTGCACATGGTCGGAATGCTCGTGGGTGACCAGAATCGCTGTCAGCTGCCTGGCACTCAGCCCCAGGGCCGCCAGCCGCTGTTCAGTAGTGCGCAAGCTGAATCCGCAATCGACCAGCAGCCTGGTTCGGCCCGACTCGACGAGCGTGGCGTTGCCGCGGCTTCCGCTTCCCAGAGAACAATAGCGCACCGCCGCGACCGCCCTCCTCAGCTCAGGTTGTCGCGAATGCGCGTCAACAGGTCACGAGACAACTCAGCGTCAGCGGCAGTCTCGATGCCCTGGTCCACGGTGACCTGAATTTCGTCGCCGATTTCGGTCAGGCGCACCTGGATCCGCGGCTCTGACTGCTCATCATCGGTCTGGTCGCGGCGGAACAGCCGTGAGAAGAAACCCCGGCTCTCTCGCTCGCTGACCGTTTGCGACAGATCGACGTAATAGACGCCAGCGCTACGGTTTAGATCGCTGACCACGACTTCGGAGCGCTCAAGCGCGTTACCCACAGCAGCCCAGGCACGGTTGAAGTCGACTGACATGCGCAGCACCGGATTACCGGCGCCGTCGCGTACCAGCTCGCTGCGTTGCGCGATGGGAATGCGCGAAGCGGCCAGCGAGGCGACATCGCTATCACCGCTCTGATTGAGATAGGTCTCCAGTTCCGCAAGCGCTGCGCTTTCCACCTTCGGATCATGCGAGCGTTCCGGCCATTCCGATAAATCGCCCCCTTCGCTCCGCGCCATCTGCAGGACATGCACTTCGCTGGTACCTGAGCGTACGCCAGGTTCAATGCGGATACGCAGCCGCTGCTCCTGACCGTCGGTGCGGCGACCTTCGCTCACAGCGGGAATCAGTCGGCGTACGAGCGGATTGGCATTCTGTCGCTCGAACGAGAGCCACTCGGTCTCGATCTCGCCCAGGTCAGCGGCTTCACGCGCCGGCTCGATCTGGTAGTCGGTGAGAAACTGTTGAGTCAGTGCCCAGGTCTCGGCGGGAGAACGCTGCGCCTGGAGCCAACGGCGTGAGCCATCCTGCTGCACGGAGAAGTCCTGGCCACCCGCGCTTACCTGCATTGGTTGCGGACGAGGCGTTTCAAACTTGCCGGACCGCGCCTCCACTTGCCCCGGTACGGGCAGCAGATCGCCTATCGGTTTGCTATCGACGCCGTCGGGAATATCCATCCGAGGCTCGACCGTTGCCAACTGATAGTCGGAGCCGCGATCACGAAAGTAACCGTCTTCACCAAAAACATAACCGCAGCCACCAAGACTGGCAGCCATTACGCCTATTGCCAGCGGACCCAACACTGCCTTCATCTTGTTTTCCTTGCTCGATACGTGGCGTAGTTCATTCATAGCAGGCCGCATTGACGCAGCGCTTCGCGGACGGGTTCATGGCAGCGCGCGCTCAAGGGAGTGAGTGGCAGGCGCAAGCCCTCCCCGACCAGACCCATTTCGTGCAGGGCCCATTTGACCGGAATCGGGTTCGATTCGATGAACAGCATCTTGTGTAATACCATCAGCTTTTCATTGAGCTGCCGCGCAGTATCGGCGTCGCCGGCCAACGCAGCGGCGCAAAGCTCATGCATTTCCCGCGGCGCCACGTTGGCGGTCACCGAGATGTTGCCCTTGCCGCCCAAAAGGATGAGCTCGGCAGCGGTGGCATCATCACCCGAGTAAACGCTGATGCGGTCGGCCACGCGGTCGATCAGTTCCCGTGCACGCTGAAGGTCTCCGGTCGCTTCCTTGATCCCGACGATGTTCGGGATCCCTGCCAGGCGGTCAACCGTTTCGGGGAGCATGTCGCAAGCGGTACGGCCGGGGACGTTATAAAGGATCTGGGGAATCGCGACGGCTTCGGCTATATACCGATGGTGCTGATACAAACCTTCCTGCGTCGGCTTGTTGTAATACGGGGTGACCAGCAGACAGGCATCGGCCCGCACACTTCGCGCCGCTTCGGTGAGCTCGACCGCCTCACGGGTGGAGTTGGCGCCCGTGCCGGCGATCACCGGGATACGCCCGGCAACCTGCTCGACCACGCGGCGGATCGCTTCCTTGTGCTCGGTCATGTCGAGCGTCGCGGACTCGCCGGTGGTGCCCACCGCAACGATGCCGTCGGTACCTTGTTCAAGATGGAAATCGATCAGGCGCTCGAGCGCTACCCAGTCCAGGCCGCCTCGGGAATCCATGGGTGTAACCAGCGCCACCAGGCTGCCTGAAATCATGCAACTGCTCCACTTGAAACGTTAATCGGCAATGGTACTTTCGCGCCGCCAGCAGCACAAGGAGCGGACCCGGCAAAGCCGGTAAATAGCGGGCTCCGAAGCGGAGGTTGAACCGCCGACCCGTGACGGGGGACAATAGGCGCCAACAGCCGGCGAAGCGACGCTTTCACCGGCATCCGAACGCCATTTCCGAGGATGATCATGTCGCAACCTGCCGGCCAGAAGGACCAATTCCTGGTGATCACCGCCATGGGCCAGGAAACTACGGCGCTTGCCACCCTGCTCACACGGCTGTGCATGGAACAACGTTGCCTGATCGTCAGCAGCCGGATGAGTCGCCATGGCACCTCTACCGCCCTGGTACTGCAAGTCAGTGGCAACTGGGATGCACTGGCCCGGCTGGAGAGCCTGCTGCCTGCGCTGGCACGCCGCGAGCACTTCACGCTGTCGATGAGCCGCAGCCAGAGCCTGGACGAAAGACCTCAGGCGCTGCCGTACAACGTATTCGTGACAGCAGCCCAGAGACCGGAGCTGATTGCCGAGCTATGCCTGTTCTTCCAGCAACTGGGCATCGACATCGAAGAGATGTTCAGCTTCACCTACCAGGCGCAGCACACCGGCACCCCCATGCTCAACCTGACGCTCACCATCGCCATTCCAGGCAAGATGCAGCTGAGCTGGCTGCGCGAGCAGTTCCTGGACTTCTGCGACGAGCTCAACCTGGACGCAGTCATCGAACCCTGGCGCCCCCTCCACTGATCACGAGACGCAAGACATGAGCATCGAACTGGGCAGCACCGTACCGAATTTTACCGCGCAGGCTACCAGCGGGCAGACGATCAACCTTGCCGAGCTGGCCGGGAAGCAGGTCGTCCTGTACTTCTACCCGAAAGACAACACGCCCGGTTGCACCACCGAGGGGCAGGCGTTTCGAGACCTGTACAGGGAGTTCGAGGACGCGGGCGCGCTGGTATTCGGGGTATCAAAGGATAGCCTTCGTACCCATGAGAACTTCAAGCAGAAGCAGGCGTTTCCGTTCGAGCTGATCAGCGATAGCGATGAGAGCCTGTGTCGCCTGTTCGACGTGATTCGACTGAAGCAGATGTACGGGAAGCAATACGAAGGTATCGAGCGCAGCACTTTCGTGATCGACGCTCAGGGCGTGCTGCGGCATGAATGGCGCAAGGTCAAGGTTCCGGGTCATGTCGACCAGGTACTCGAGGCGGTTCGAGCGTTAGCCTGAACCGCCCTGCCCGAGGCGAGATCAGCTGGCTTCGATTTCCTGCGGGATTTCGATGTCAGCCTCCACGCCTCGCGGCCATGCATAGAGCACTGCCTTGAATAGCGTCGCCAGCGGAATAGCGAAAAATACCCCCCAGAAGCCCCACAGGCCACCGAAAATCAGCACAGCGGCAATGATCGCCACAGGATGCAGATTCACAGCTTCCGAGAACAGGATCGGCACCAGCACATTCCCATCCAGAGCCTGAATCACCGCGTACACAATCATCAGCACCATGAACTCGTTGCCCAGCCCCCACTGGAAGATCCCGATGAGCGCGACGGGAATGGTCGCTACGGTCGCGCCGATATAGGGCACCAGTACCGAAATTCCCACGATGACCGCAAGCAGCGCAGCATAGTTGACCTTGAGAACCGCAAAACAGATATAACTCACGGTCCCGACGATGACGATTTCGAGCACCTTCCCGCGTATGTAGTTGGCGATTTGCTGGTTCATCTCGGTGGCGATGTTGTTCATCAGCCGGCGCTCGCGGGGCAGTCTCGCCTTGAGCCATTCGGATATCTGTTGGTTATCCATGAGGAAGAAAAACACCAGGATGGGCACCAGAATCAGGTAAACCAGAATGGTCAGAAGCATCGGAACGCTGGCCAGGCTCTGTGACAGCAACCATTGCCCGAACAGGCCGAGCTCCCCGCTCGCAGTTTGAATCACCCTCTCGACCTGATCCTCGGAAACAAACGTCGGATAGCGCTCGGGCAGGTGCATGAGCAGCGCCCGCCATTCGATGAACATGCGCGGCAGTTCGTTGAACAGCGTGAACATCTGTTTCCAGACCAGTGGAATGATCACTCCGATCAGCGCCCCCAGCGCACCGAGAAACAGCAGGAATACGATCCATACCGACAACTTGTGCGGAACCTGCCACTGCCGAAGCCGGGTGACCAGACCTTGCAGGAGGTAGGCCAGGACAAGGCCGGTCAGGAGCGGTGCGATTCGGTCGCCGAAACTGATGACGATGGCGAAACCGAGCAAAAGCAGGACAGCCAGAACGACTGCTTCTTCGTCAGAGAAATATCGGTGAATCCAGTTCTGAAAAATTCGTAGCATTTAGTTTTTACGCAGCCAGTAATGATATTCACCTGCCGCCTGCTCGGAGCGGAGCAAGGCATGGCCCGACAACTCGGCAAAACGTTGAAAGTCCCGCTCTGACCCCGCATCGGTCGCGCTGACCTTCAACACCTGCCCGGACCGCATCGCATTGAGCGCAAGCTTGGTCTTCAGCAACGGCATCGGGCATGCCAGGCCGCGCGCATCGAGGTACTCGTCGACCTGCGCAATTTCTGTTTCAACTACCATTTGCAGACTCCTGAAAGGTGCCTCAGTATAACCCTGCCGCTCTCGGGGCGGATATCCGTATTGCATAGGTCAAGACCCCATGCTAGGCAAGAAAGCCGTGCTGGCAGCCACGCTCAAGCTGCTTTTGGTACCGGCGCTTTTCACCCTGTCGCCACCCGGGTTCAGCGCCGAATCGGACCTGCCCTCGCTTGGCGACACCAGTTCGTCATTCATGTCGCAGGAACAGGAATATCAGCTCGGCCGGGCCTGGCTGTCGATGCTGCGCGGCGCGGTCAAAACACTGGATGATCCGATTCTCAAGGACTTCGTCGAGCAGCGAGTGCTCAAGCTTGCCGAGACCAGCCAGCTCGCGGATAAACGTCTCACCTTTGTAGCCATCGACAGCCCCCAGCTGAATGCGTTCGCCGCGCCGGGCGGCGTGATCGGCGTCAATGGCGGTCTCTTTCTGCATGCACAGAGCGAGGCAGAGTTCGCTTCGGTAATGGCGCACGAACTTGCGCACTTGTCGCAGCGACACTTCGCCCGGAATCTGGAAGCCCAACAGCGGATGCGCATCCCTGTCATGACCGCTATGCTCGCCAGTGTGATTCTCGCCGCGGCTGGCGGAGGCGACGCGGGCTTCGCCGCGATGGCCTCGACGCAGGCAGCCGCGATCCAGGAACAACGCCGTTTCTCCCGTCAGAACGAACTGGAAGCTGATCGGCTTGGCCTTCTCAATCTTCAGCAGGCAGGTTATGACCCGCAGGCCATGCCTGCCATGTTCGAGCGCCTGGCGCGGCTCAGCCAGTTCGACCGCAACCCGCCGGAGTTTCTGCTCACCCACCCGGTAAGCCAGACGCGGATCGCCGATTCCAAGAACCGCGCCGCGCAAATCAGCGCCGATGGCACGCGCGACAGCGTCAACTACCAGATGATCCGGGCGCGCGTCCAACTGCACTACGAACAGAGTCCCGGGCTCGCGGCGCGCCGTTTCCGGACGTTACTCGACGAACATTCCGGCGATCACGCGGCGGCGCGCTACGGACTCGCCTTGGCATTGACCCGGGGCGGTCAGCTGGACGAAGCTGGCGAGGCACTGCAGCCGCTTCTCGCCGAGCGCAGTAAGAACATCGCGATAAACCTTGCGCAGGTAGAGCTGGACGTGGCTCGCGGACGCTACGCTTCGGCACTCGAGCGCATCGAAGAACTGCTCAGAGTCAACCCGGAGAACTACCCGTTACTCGAAGCCAAGGCAGATACTCTTTTGCGTGCACGGCGGTATGAGGAATCACAAGCCGTTTATGACGCACTGGCTCGCCAGCGGCCGGAGGACGCCGATGTCTGGTACATGGTTGCTGAAGTGCGCGGTCTTGCCGGCGACATTCTCGGCGTACATACCGCACGGGCCGAATACTTCATGCTCGCCGGCGACCTCGATCAGGCCGCTCAACAGCTGGAGCTGGCGGCGAAGCGTGCCGAAGGTAATTTCGTGAAGAGCTCAAGAATCGCCGCGCGCCAGGAAGAGCTGGCGCGCAAGCGGAAGCTGCTGGAAAGCCTGTAACCCGGCCCGCCAGCGCATCAGGCGTTGCCGGCTACCGCCAGATTCGCATTCCGGGTAAACGACAACATACGGTCCAACGGCTTGACAGCGCGTGGGATAAGCTCCGGCGGAACGATGATCTCGTCGGTACCTTGCTCCAGCGCTTGCAGCACCCTCGGCAAGGTATTCATGGCCATCCACGGGCAGTGAGCGCAACTGCGGCATGTTGCGCCGTTGCCAGCGGTAGGCGCTTCGATGAGCCGTCGATCCGGCGCAGCCTGCTGCATCTTGTAGAAAATCCCGCGGTCGGTCGCGACGATGAAGGTTGGATTGGGCAGCGTCTGCGTCGCACGAATGAGCTGGCTGGTCGAGCCGACCACGTCCGCCAGTTCGACAACCGATGCTGGCGATTCCGGATGCACCAGCACCGCGGCATCGGGATACACCTCCTTGAGATCCAGCAGCGATTTGGCCTTGAACTCTTCGTGGACGATGCACGATCCCTGCCATAAGAGCATGTCTGCACCGGTCTGCTTCTGGATATAGCCACCCAGATGCTGATCCGGTGCCCAGATGATCTTTTCGCCGCGGTCCATCAGATGCTCGACGATGCCAAGGGCGCAGCTCGACGTGACGACCCAGTCGGCGCGAGCCTTCACGGCTGCCGACGTATTGGCATAGACGACGACGGTACGGTCAGGGTGCTGATCGCAGAACGCTGAGAATTCGTCGATTGGGCAGCCGATATCCAGCGAGCAGGTCGCTTCCTGGGTTGGCATGAGGATGCGCTTTTCCGGGCTCAGGATCTTCGCAGTTTCGCCCATGAAGCGCACTCCGGCGACGATGAGCGTCGAGGCCGGATGCTCCTTGCCGAAACGCGCCATTTCCAGCGAATCGGACACGCACCCGCCGGTCTCCTCGGCCAGCGCCTGGATCATCGGATCAGTGTAATAGTGAGCGACGAGCGCCGCGTCCCGCTCCTTGAGACTCGCGGCGATGCGGGCGCAATAGTCGGCCTGCTCTGCTTCGCTCAGCACCGGCGGCTGCTTTGCCGCCAGATGGGCCTGTACAAGTACACGCTCGGGAATCTGAGACATTGATCGAACCATAGAGGGGGATGAGCGCGCATTGTATCACGACGCGCAGCGCATCAATCGCCAGCGCCCCTCTCGCGACAACCCGACGCGGATGCCTACATGAACTTACCTTCCGTCGGGCCAGTCAAGAGAGGTATGGCGAACTTCTCATTTCGCAACGGACCCAAGGAGCTTGAGATGCTAAAAGACGTGCCTGGAGTGCTGTTTTCCCCCGCAACTGGATGGAGCCGGCTGCGCGATCATGCTGATGCGCATCCTTGGAGCTTTGTCCCGGTTCTGCTGTTGTTCAGTCTGATTCCTGCCATCTGTATTTACATTGGCACGGCCCATGTGGGCTGGGAGCTGTTCGGAAGCCAGGACACTCATCTGCTGACGAACTCCAGTGCTCTCACGCTAGCTATTCTGGTTTATGTAGGCTTTGTTTTCGGCGTTGGAGTCATGGGACTCATCACCCGGTGGGTGCTATTTCGGACGCCAGGCCGCCCGACGCTTGCCAGAGGGATGGCATTCATTACTTTCGTATCGCTTCCGCTGATGCTCGGGGGAATCGTTGGGGCGTTTCCGTATCGACTGCTGATCGTCGGGGGCGCTTTCGTCACCACCGCGTGGGCCATTGTTCTTTTGTTCAAGGGGTTGCCCGCTTTCATGCACCTCAAGCGCACCGACGAAACTCGCTTCTATGCCGCCTGCATCGTAGCGGTCGGCTTCCTGGTGGTAGTGAGCAACGCGTTCATCTTTCAACATATGTGGAGAGCTGCGCAAACCGATGCAAGCTACATCGGCAGTCAGGAAGCGGAGCAGGGACTGGAGTAAACCGGGAACCTGTAGCGGAAGCGTCCTGCTTCCGCTATTTCATTCACTGACCAGACTGACTACCGCTACGTCCGCTCTGACTGTTTTGACCGCCCTTGCGGCCGGCTTCAGACGCGCGCTCGGGATCATTCTTGAAGTTGCCTCCACTCTGCTGCCCACCTTTGCGCCCCGCCTCTGCCGCACGCTCCCGATCTTCTGCGAAGTTACCTTTACCACCTTGATGTTGAGCCATGTTCAAAATCCTCTGATGTTCAGGTTGTCGAGCGCAACGGAAGCGCTCACATGTTTTGAAGCGTATATGCAGTGAAACGTTCGCGGACGATTTAGAGATATTCCGACTGAAAAAATGCGGCGCAATAACTAACTCTGCGCACTGGCGACAAACAACAATCATTGACGAATCAATATCATATCAACGAGACATTGCAATCGACGTCGTTGCAAGTCCGCCGGTCGGAGAACGATCTTCCAGTCGTGTCCGATTTCGCAATTTCGCATCTCGAACTTTTAACCCCAGGGCCACTCAAAATAACTGAGTGGGTGACTCTGCTCGCACAGCCTGAAGAAGGCGAAGGAACTTCTTTCGCCTATGCCTTACCCAGGCACTCTTCCATGGCTTTGTACTCGTTCAGCACGATTACACCCAAGAGTCGAACAGACAGAGACCACCGAGCGTATCGAAATGGCGCCGACCTCAAGTCTGAAAACGCTCATTACCAGATAAGGAATGAATTATGAAGACAGCACATATGTTCAAAACCGGAGCACTTGCCGTCGCAATGTCTTTCGCCGCCAGCTCGGCCTGGGCAATGGAAGCAGAAGAATTCGTAGACAGCGCTGCTGAAAAGGGCTTCGCTGAAATTGAGACCTCCAAACTGGCGCTTGAGCGGGGTCAGGCTGAAGAAGTGAACCAGTTCGCCCAGAAGATGATTGAAGATCATCGTTCTACCAATGAAGAGCTGAAGGAGATGGCTCAGAAGAAAAACATCGAGTTTCCTGATGACGCCACGCTGATGGATCGCGGCAAGGCGATGATTCTCCAGTTGCGCGAAGGTGAGAATTTCGACCAGGCTTATGCCAATAATCAGGTCGTAGCGCACGAGCAGACCATCGAGATCTACGAACAGGCATCACAGGAGCTGCAAGACGAAGAGCTCAAGAAGTGGGCTTCCGATCAGCTGGGCATGCTGCGAGATCACTACGGCGAAGCCAAGCAGTTGCAGACCCAGACCGGCGCAGAAGACGGGGGCAACAACAACTCCGGAAACGGCGGTAGCGGTTCGAACACTGGCATGAACAACACCAGCGGTGGTTCTGGCCAGGGCAACACCGGCGGCAACTAATCCGCTGTAGAAGAAAAAGGGCGCTTCGGCGCCCTTTTTCATGGCTAATTTTCAGCCAAAGAAAAAGGCAGCCAAGCTGCCCTTTTCTCTCGCGGAACGACTATGCCGTCAGCTCTTGGCACGCTCGGAATCGCGCAACGCCTTGACCTGATCATGGTTACGCAGCACGCCGTCATACTGGCGCTGAACCACAGCACGGATCTCCGGTGGCAAATCCTTTTCAAGCGCTTGCTTGTAGTTCTTCTTGGCCACGTCTTCGCCGCGCTCGCATTCGCTCAACACCGCTTCGTCACTTTTGCCAGTGACGGCTGCCTTGATGTCGACCCAGCGACGATGCATATCGCCACTCATGCTGGTGCTATCTTCCGGATCACCCCCGAGCTGGACAACGATCGCCTGCAACTCTGCAGCGGCCTTCGCACACTCTTGAGCCCGCGAGGTGAAGAGGCTCTTCAGGTCCTGGCGTTGGATGTCTTCGGCGCAATCCTTGAACCCGGCTTCGCCGTCCTTGCTCGTTTCGATGAGATTGTTCAGCGTAGAGATGACGTCTTTAACGTTGTCTGCAGCCATTGGTTATTCTCCTGGTCTGGTGGAAGTCGTACGTCGCGCAGGCGCTGTTCAGGCCTTGCGCTGTTGCAGCTTTTGCTTCATTTCGCAATGGCCGGTCGAACCGCGCATAAGCGCTGCCGCACCCATCGCCATGCTGGCGAGGCCGAAAATCCCACCTCGACGCATACCACGGAAAACCAACAGAGCCCCGCCGGCAAGCGAAGCAGCACGCTCCATTCCCTGCACGTTGTTCGGGCCGTTGACCACGGACTTGATTTTGTCGAGCGGATTGCCGCCCTGGGAAGACTGTACTTGATTCATATGTGTACCTCTTGTTCGTCGGATTGAAAACTCGACGGCTCCTTCGTCTACTCAAGTGACAGGTCACTTAAGTAGAGGTTCAGGAGTCGACAGTTGGATCACCGTTCCTTCTGTTGCAGCAGGTTGCCGTGACCGTAACCTTTAGCTGGAGAGGGACTGGAGCCGAAACGCTGCCAAAGCCGCTCGTGGAAAAAATAGGCGACGGTGTTGCACGCAGGCTCGATCAGCGCAATCAAGCCACCTGTGATGACGCTACCGGTGAGCCAATAAGCCACGGCAAAGGCGACAGTGAAGTGCACGACCGCGAAGCTCAATGTCTTCGCCAGTGTCCTTCGGGTATGACGGGCCAAATGGGCCGTCAGCCATGCTTTCATCGCTTGGCGACCGCGTCCGGGTCTGCGTCCCTGGCAAGGAATGCGTGTACGACTTCAGGCAGATGGTCTCTCAACCATTGCGCCATAGCGACCTCCTGCTCGAGGATCCGTTCGCAAGCTTGCTGGGTTTCGACGTCACCGACGTCCTTGGCTGCCGCGATGAGTACCGTATAGGACGCGATCTCGAGATTCTCGAACACGTAGCCCATGGCTGCACCCTTGACCACTTCGTCGGACATGATGCTGCCGCCAATACCCTGACCGAATGCCATTAGCTTTCCGCCGAGATCCTTGACCGTAGAAGGACTGGCATCGAAGCGTGCAAGGCATTTTTCCAGCAACTGGCGCTGACCCTGCGTTTCGGTAATGTGTTCCTCAATGCGTGCTCGCAACTGCGGATAGTGTTCGAGACGCTCAGACTGCGCTTTCAACATAGTCTCAGCCTGCTGCTCCATCGCGTGAGCGTCACGCAACCAGTCGACAAGGTTCTTCACTTTCGAATCATTGATATTCATTGGCGACTCTCCAGATATCGGGATTCCTCATCCTTATTAGGAAACATTCCATGAAGTTTAGTTCACCGAGTCAGCGATAGTTCGCATTAGTGGTGATTTGATATCAATACAGTATCGTCATGCGCTATTGCCGACCGTTTAGCGGAAGCTATCGAGCTAATTTATTTTATATATAAAAAAACTCTGAACCATCTCTCAACATTACCCTTCTATCTGTGAGTGGATTGCGTGCCGCATTCGGCAGTTGCGCATCGCAGACTTCTACCTAGCTTTGATCATATATTGCCTATGCCTGAGGAGGCATCCATGCACGGATTATCCGGAATTTTAGATAACCAGGGCGTCCCGCTGGAGAAGCAGACGTTCACTTGGAAAGATATCTCCAGCAAACCGATCAGCAAGCTGGACGACGATGCGTTCACCCGAGTACGTGTCATTCTGATGAACGGCATCGAGCAGGATGCGTTGCGACTGAAGCACTTCGGTGCGATGTTCAACAAGGAGCTTCAGCTGCCTTTGGCACAGGTGCGGCGTGTAGAACAGCATCAGATGACCAGTATCAACTGGCTGCTTTCATCTGATCATTCGCCGCTGGAGACCACGGTGGCCTATGAGCAGGTCGCGATCGAAGTGACCGCCGCCGTGGCGCAAACCGAGCCAGATCCTTACCAGGCCCAGACGTATCGATACGGGCTGCTGGAAGATTTTGACCACCTTTATCGTTACTCAGCCATGCTTGACCGGCTCGAAGGCAAGGATGCGAACAACATCCTGCAGGGCTACACCGACATCGTTCCCGGTAGGCCGACTTCTGAGCATCACCGCGCACCCGAGAGCGATCTGAGGGACAACTACCACAAGGAAGAAGCAGCCCTGATCACCAAGATTCACGCAGCGATGATCACCGCCGCCGAATTCCAGACCCACGATTACTACATGAATATCGGCCCGCTATTCGCCGATCCGGTGGCTCGTCAACTGTATGCGGAGATCGCATCGGTCGAAGAGCAGCACGTCACTCAGTACGGCTCGCTCAAAGACCCAAGCGAATCATTCCTCGAAAAATGGATGATTCACGAGGCCATGGAGGTCTACAACTACAAAAGTTGTGCCGAACAGGAAGACAACCCGCGCATCAAGGCCATGTGGGAGCGTTTCCTGGACTACGAGCTCGGCCACTTGAATCTTGTATGCGATCTGTTCAAGCGAATGGAGCGCCGCGACCCAGCGGAAATTCTCGGCGGGACGCTTCCTGACATGGTTCAGTTCAAGAGCCAGCGCGACTTTGTGCGCAAGGTGCTCGCGGAAGAGGTCGATATGCGCGCTTCCGGCACTCAATACGTCGGGAAGATCGATGAAAGCCCGCTGTCTCTGGAATACCGTAACCAGATGAACTCCGAGGGCATCCCCGCCGACATCGCGTCGGCTGGCTATGCCTGGTATCCGGGTACCGAACTCGCACGCAACAAGGCTAAGTAGGAGACCGTCATGACTAACGCTGGATCGAAAATGGGGCACAACCTCACGGGCGCCCAGATGTCACCCAAGGACACCGAACGGCAGCTTGATGCACTGAAGCACTTTCCGCCGGACGTGCCAGGCAACGCTTCCCAGCTCCTGATCGCACGCAAGGAAGTCACTGGCAACGCCGGCCGCATTGGCTCGGTGCCGGTGCCGGGCTCTGCGAAAGGCATGCTCAAGAGCACCTTTGAAAAGCTGATGGGTAAAAACCCTGAAGTACTGATCAACAAGCTTGGTGAGCGATTGGCGTACGAGCGCACCGGGGTGCGGTTGTACGAGGCAACGCTGGCCAAGGTTCAGGGCGCGGAGAAGGTCGACCAAGGCTTGGTGACCACCCTCCAGCAGATTCGCAACGACGAGGAAGAACACTTCCAGTTGCTGGTTTCTGCTCTGGAGAAGCTCGGCGCCGACCCAACTGCAATGACTCCCGACGCTGACGTGTCCGGGGTTATTGCGCTCGGCGTAATGCAGGTCCTGACTGACCCGCGTACCGATATTCCCCAGTCACTGAACGCGTTGCTGACTGTTGAGCTGGCGGATAACGCCGCTTGGGAGCTGTTGATCGAGCTCGCGGAACAGGCTCACCAGAAAGATATAGCCGCAAATTTCAAGAAGGCCTTGGCCCAGGAAGAAAGGCACCTGGCGACGATCAAGGGGCTCTTGCGCGATCACCTAAAAAGCGCCCTGTCCTGATCGATCAACACGGAACCGTGACGATGCCTGCTTTAGCCAGTCTGAAGCAGGTTTACGTGATGAGGAGAAGAAAAATGAACGCGACAGAACTACTTATCCAAGACCACGAAAAACTCAAGAAACTGCTTACCGAGATCACCGACACGACTGACAGGGCAGTGAAGAAGCGGACCGAACTGCTTGCTCAGATCGAAGCGGAGCTGCACGCCCACACGCAGATCGAAGAAGAGGATTTCTATCCGGCCTACAAGGAAGCGGGGGGCAAAGACGAAGCCAAGACCTATCACGAAGCAAAGGAAGAGCACCGTGCGGTAGAAGCACTGGTACTTCCAGACCTCAAGAAAACCGACGTGGGTACTGTTGAGTTTTCCGGGCGGATCAAGGTTTTGAAGGAGCTGCTGGAACACCACATCGAGGAAGAGGAAAGCGACATGTTCCCCGAAGCGGAGAAGATTCTGAGCAAAGAGCAGCTGGCCGAGCTCGGCGAACGCATGGAAAAGAAAAAGAAGCAGCTACTAGCAGCGACCAAGCACTGACCGCCGCTTGATTGATATGGAGGGGTGGCGCCTGCTGCCCCTTCGTCGCGAAAGGCTAACGCGTCGAAGGGAAGATGGTGGGTCGTGTAGGATTCGAACCTACGACCAATTGGTTAAAAGCCAACTGCTCTACCAACTGAGCTAACGACCCGGAACGCGCGCTATAGTACTGATTTTGCGGAGGAATTCAACAACTTTTTTCCGCTACGCGTATCGCGTAGGGTCGACCACCCCAGCTGCCGCAAATCCCGCCGAGCGCAGGCGGCAGCTATCGCAGCGACCGCAGGCGCGACCCTGGTCGTCAGCTTGGTAGCAGGAAACCGTGAGGCTGTAATCGACCCCCCGAGCGAGCCCGGCCTGGATAATCTCGCCCTTGCTCATTTGCTGCAGAGGCGCACGGATCGTAAAACCCTCTCCTTCGACGCCTTCGCGCGTGGCCAGATTGGCGACCCGCTCGAACGCCTCGATGAATTCCGGGCGACAATCCGGGTAACCAGAGTAATCCACCGCGTTGACCCCGATGAAGATGTCCGCCGCTCCAAGCACCTCCGCCCAACCCAACGCCAGCGACAGAAACACGGTGTTGCGGGCCGGCACGTAAGTCACCGGAATACCGGCTTGTTCGGATTCAGGCACTGCAATGCCTGGATCGGTCAGCGCCGATCCTCCCATGCCATCGAGATTCAGGCCGATGACCTTATGATCCGCGGCCCCTGCGGCACGGGCGATGATGGCCGCAGCATCCAGTTCGACGCGATGCCGCTGGCCATAGTCGAAACTCATCGTGTAACAGACATAGCCTTCGGCCTGAGCCATGGCGAGTATAGTGGCCGAGTCTAGGCCGCCGGAAAGCAACACGACCGCCTTGCGTTCATCTGGATACGTCATATCAGTGTCCCGGCTCGTCATTCCACAGGTATTTGTGCAGTTGCATCTGAAAGCGGACCGGGAGATTGTCTGCGACGATCCATTCTGCCAATTGGCGAGCCTCGACCTGACCATGGCTTGGCGAGAACAGAACCTCCCCTACCCTGCCCGGCAGTTGGAACCGATCGGTTTGAAATCTCGCCCAATCGTAATCGTCGCGACTGCAGATCACGAACTTGACCTGATCATTCAACCCCAGATGCTCGACATTGGTGTAGAGGTTACGGTGCGCTTCGCCGGAGTCCGGCGTTTTGAGGTCCATCACGCGACTGATGCGCGTATCGACTCCGGATACATCCAGAGCACCGCTGGTTTCCAGCGAAACCTCGTAACCTGCGTCGCAAAGCTGCTGCAAAAGCGTCAGACAGTTGGGCTGAGCCAACGGCTCGCCCCCGGTGACGCATATGTACCGCGGGGAGAAAGACCGAACCTTGTCGAGGATTGCGTCGAGGGACATCACCTCGCCACCGCTGAAGGCGTACGCGGTATCGCAGTAATTGCAGCGTAACGGGCAGCCGGTGAGCCGTACGAAGACGGTCGGCAAGCCGAGCGTGCGGCTTTCGCCCTGGATAGAATAAAAAATCTCCGTGAGCCGGAGAGTCGGATTCGATTGGTCTGGCATCGCATGATCCCGGGCTGGACTGCTAAACAGGCAGAGGCCCTCAAAGCCCGCAAGAGGCAACAACGCATCGAAATGCGCGATCGCAGCGGGCTACGGTTTAGAAGGCGCCTAGTTTAGCCGAGGCGGGATAAAAAAACAGGGCGGATCTAGCCGAGCGATTCGAGGTCCCGGCGCGCAAGTTGCGCAGCAGAGGTGTTCGGATGCTTGGATAGCACTTCCTGATACAGATCACGGGCCTTTTGTGAATTGCCCAGACGCCGCTCGACGTCGGCGAGCTTGTACAGCGCATCAGCCTCCTTGCGGTGGCCGGGGTAACGAGCCGGGACCTGAGCAAAAGCCTTGCCGGCAGATTGAAGATCGGACTGAGCCAGGTAGACTTCGCCGAGCCAATATTGCGCGTTCCCGGCATACTCACTGTTTGGGTAGCGACGAACGAAAGCGCTGAACGCCATGGCGGCCTTTTCGAAATCCCGCTGCTTGACCAGGTCAAACGCAGCTTCGTACATCAGCTTCTCTCGAGCCGGGTCGGCCGGAGCTGCTGAATCGCCAACCGGAGCCGGCAGCGGAGCCCGTGCATCGATGGCGCCATCGCCATTCGACGTCTCGGGAGCCGTGGGTGATTGAGTCTGCCCACTACCGCTCGACAAAGCGGAGAGGCGACGGTCGATATCCTGATACTGATCGAGCTGGTTCTGCTCCATCTGCTTGATGCGATGTTCCTGCTCTTCAACCAGACCACGCAACATCGAAACTTCCTGCTGCAACTGGTAGAGCTGCTGCATGAGCTGGCCCTCTAACGAGAGGCCAGCTGCAGACTGCGAGGACGCAGGGGCCGACGACTGGCCGCTCTGGTAACCACCCGAGCTGCCGTCATACACCGGAACCTGAGCTGCAACCGAGAGCGGCAACAGCGCCAGACCAAGTAGATAACCCCTGTGTCCCTTTTTCATGCTTATTACTTACGCAGTTCTACGCGACGGTTCTGAGCCCAGGACTCTTCGTCCGAACCCATAGCAGCCGGCTTCTCTTCACCGTAGGAAACCAGTTCCAGCTGAGCAGGAGAAACGCCCTGCAGAACCAGGTAACGTTGAACGGCAGCGGCACGACGCTCGCCCAGAGCCATGTTGTATTCACGGCTACCGCGCTCGTCGGTGTGACCTTCCAGAACGACGTTGTTGTTGCCAGACTTCAGATCACGAGCATGAACGTCGAGAGCGCGCATGGCTTCCGGCTTCAGTTCGGAGCTGTCCAGCTCGAAGTAGAAGGTGGTGATGGCGCGCAGAGCAGCTTCTTCGCTGTTCATGTCGCTGCCGGAGGAGGTCGGGGCGCTGCTGGTGTAACCGGCGTTCGGATCGACAGCGCCAGTACCTGCGGCGTCACCACCTTTGGAGGAACAACCCACAACTACGCCGAAAGCTACAACCAGAGCTGCAAACTTGCCGAACTTGATAACTTGCATCTTAAAACTCCTGAAAACCCCATGGTTTGGTGTTGGCACCCTAAGGCAGGTATGGGGACCATGATGGTACGCGCAGGTCGCTGAACTGAGTCGGGATTGCCGACCGTGCACGACCATTGGTAGAGACCAGCATGAGGACGCCCCGTCCCTGTTGACGGGTAGCATAAATTAACATAGTGCCGTTGGGCGCGACAGTGGGTGACTCGTCCAACGACGTTTCTGTTAATACCTTCAAATTGCCGCGCTTGAGATCCTGCGCAGCAATACGGAAGTTCTGGTAGCCATCCTGGCGATGGACCATGACCATGGTCTGGCCATCGGCTGACAGCTTGGCATTGGCGTTGTAGTTGCCGACGAAGGTCAGCCGCTCGGTTCCGCCCGTGTTGATGTTCTGCTTGTAAATCTGCGGGCGCCCGCCCCGGTCCGACGTGAACACGATCGTCTCGTTGTCCATCCAGGTGGGTTCGGTGTCGATCGCGAAATGATTGGTGACCCGACGCATTTCCTTGGTCGAGAGATTCATCACGTATATCTCCGGGTTGCCATCGCGTGAGAGCACGAATGCCAGCCGATTTCCGTCCGGTGACCAGGCGGGTGCGCCGTTGAGCCCCTGGAAACTGGTTATGCGTTCACGCCGACCGGTTTGCACATAGTGTACGAAAATCTCGGGGCGTCTGGATTCGAACGATACATAGGCGATTCGCTGTCCGTCCGGCGCGTACGTCGGGCTCAGGATCGGCTCGCGCGACTGCAGCAAGGTCACCGCGCGGGCGCCATCGTAATCCGAGCGCTGCAAGGTGTAGCGAGTATTGTCGACCGAGAAGCGCTCCGCGGCGACGTACAGCAGCTTGGTGTTGAACGCACCGCGGATGCCGGTCAGCTCTTCAAAAACCTGGTCGCTGACATGGTGTGCAAGATCACGCAGCTGGCTACGCGAACCGCTGACTGTTTTGGACATCAGCAATTCTTCGCGGGCGACACCGTACAGGTGAAAGGCAATCTCGTAGCGATCGGCCGCGGCATCATGCGTAACCCGACCGGCCACGACGTAATCGACCCCCAGTACTTTCCAGTCACGAGGAAAGATCTCCTCGGCCCGTGTCGGGTAACTGAGCATATTCTGCCGATCGAACGGCGCGAACATACCGCTGTGGTAAAGGTCGGCGCTGGTGACCTGTGCGAGATCTTCCGGCAGTGGCGTGCTACCGCTCCAGCCGAAGGGGACGACGGCGATGGGAGTGGCCCGATCGGTACCGCGAGTGATCTCGATTACGTTCTGCGCCTGCGCAAAAGCGGCAAAGCAGAGCATAACCAGTGCGATGAACAGTCCGCCGAGTTTCTTTGAAGTCATCAAAACGATAAGTCCTCTGGTCTGAATCGCAAAAGCTTGTTCCGATATTCACGATCGAAGGTGGCCGGGTTTTCCCGAGACAGTTGCTGCATCTCTGGAATCCGACCCACGTTTTTGACAGCCTGCACCGCAGACTGGTCGAAGCCGGCATCGCCACTCGAACGGGTGACCACAACATCAGTGATCTGGCCAGTAGGCAGCATGCTGATCCGAACTTCCACTACCATCCCGTTTCGAGCCGTTGGCGGCCGACGCCATTGCTCGCTGACATAGCGGCGAATCACATCGTCGTAACTGGCCGCGACCTCGTCACCAATCTGATCTGCCTGTGCGCGCTGATACTGCGTTTCTTCCGCCAGCAATTCGGACAACGCCTTGGCGCGAGCCTGTTCCTGTTCGCGCTTTTCGCGGGCGATCCGATCCGCTTCGGCTTCTTTCTTGGCTTGCTCGGCTGCCTTGCGCTTGGCATCTTCGGCCGCCTTCTTCTTGGCTTCCTCCGCGGCTTTACGCTTGGCTTCTTCCGCAGCCTTGTTCTTCGCCGCTTCGGCAGCCGCAGCCTTTTTCTTGGCCTCTTCCTCAGCACGCTTGCGAGCGATATCGGCCTGACGCTTGGCTTCGGCTTCAGCTTTTTCCTTGGCAGTCTTTTCCGCCTCGGCTCTTGCCGCTGCCACCTGCTTTTGCCGCTCGGCCTGTGCTGCGGCGGCCGCTTCCTGGCGCGCCTTTTCCGCTGCAGCGCGGCTGGCAGCTTCCTGTGCTTCCTGCTGTTCTGCCTTCTTGCGCTCGAGCTCTTCAGCCTCGTGAGTCGGCGCAGCAGTTCGTTCCGCCTCACCGGCTATACGCTGGTTTGTTTGTGTGGTCGCCGGGCTTTTCGAGTTTAGCTGAACGAGTCGGGCCTGCACGATCGGCTTGGCCGGCTCGAACTCCGGTGCAGAGGAAAACGAAACGAACAGCAGCGCCGCTACCGCCGCGTGAAGCGCGACGGCTTTTATGGCCGGGGCTGCGTACCGTCCGGACCCGCTTTCGCGCGGCTGATCTTCGCGTGTGTTCACGGCGCCTCGGTAATCAGCCCGACATTGGGCACGCCAGCCTGCTGCAACCCGGCCATCGCCGAGACCACCACACCGTAATTGGCCGCCTGGTCACCGCGGATGTACACCTGGGTGTCAGGTCGGGCGCGAATGATCTTGCTCACGCCCTCGATCATCTGCTCGAGCGAGACCGCGGTGTCACTCTGGGTTTCAGTGTCGACGCTCTCGCCAAGGTTCCAGTAATAGGTCCCGTCAGCCAGCACCGACAACGTCAGCACCTGCTGATTGCTATCCGAAGGCAGCACCTCGCTGGATACCTGAGGCAGGTCTACCTTGACCCCCTGATTCAGCATCGGTGCGGTGACCATGAAAATCACCAGAAGTACGAGCATGACGTCGATATAAGGTACGACGTTCATCTCGGCTACCGGCTTGCGTTTGTGGCGTCTGCCTCGAACCTGCATGGAATCTCCCGATTACTCTTCGCTGGCATGCACGCGACGGTGCAGGATGCTAGAAAACTCGTCGGCGAAGGTGTAATAGCGGCCGATCAACATTTCCGATCGGGCAGAGAAGCGGTTGTAAGCGATGACCGCAGGGATCGCCGCGAAAAGGCCAATCGCCGTTGCGATCAGCGCTTCGGCGATGCCCGGGGCGACCGTGGCGAGTGTTGCCTGCTGCACGGTGGCCAGGCCGCGGAAGGAGTTCATGATCCCCCATACGGTACCGAAGAGACCGATGTAAGGACTGGTCGAACCGACCGTCGCGAGGAACGACAGGTTGTTGTCGAGCTTTTCCTCTTCACGGGAAATGGCGACGCGCATCGAACGTTGCACGGCATCCATGACAGCCTCCGGATCGACGCCAGGCTGCTGACGCATCCGTGAGAACTCCTTGAAGCCGGCGCGGAAGATCTGTTCCATCCCCGAATCCGCGTTCGGCGTGCCGGTCACCTGACGATAGAGCTTGGAAAGGTCTATGCCTGACCAGAAACGCTCTTCAAAGTCATCCAGTGAACTTTTCGCGGCACGCAGCGCGGTGGTGCGCTGGAAGATGATGATCCATGAGGCGACAGACGCGGCGATGAGGGTCAGCATGACCAGCTGCACCAGCACGCTGGCGCTGGATACCAGGTGCCACATCGACATTTGATCAGCTTGCACTATCTACCACTCCTTGCTCGGTCTTACGTGTTTCCTGTCCGTTGGCGGCAAAAGCCTCAGCCAACGCAGCGGGTATGGGTCTGGGCTTGTAACGGTCGCCGCTGACACAGGCCACCAGTACCTCGCCCTCGCACAGCAGCGTGCCATCGGCACGGTGTATCCGCTGAGCGAAGCGGACGCTCGCTCGCTTGAGTGCCGAGACCGCCGCGCTTATCACTAGTTCATCATCCAGCCTTGCGGGCGCGTGATAGCGAGCCGCAACCGAATGCACGACAAAGATGATGTTTTCGCGTTGTAAAACGCTTTGGTCAAACCCGAGGGAGCGGACCAGTTCGGTTCGCGCGCGCTCCATGAATTTGAGGTAATTGACGTAGTAGACGATGCCACCGGCATCGGTATCTTCAAAATAGACACGGGCTCTCAGCGCGAATGGCGGCCCAGGACTGTCAGCGCGCATAATGTAGAGCCAAGCTGGTCGTTTGCATAGTGGGTTGTCTCGCCAAAACGAAAATATTTTCCATCTGCCCGGGGATCAGCCGTCCCCGAACAGATCCGGTGTATTGCGTTCCATGCGTGCAGGCAGATCGAGACCGAAGTACAGATAGGCGTGGCGCGTCACGACGCGCCCACGCGGCGTGCGCATGACGAAGCCTTGCTGAATGAGATACGGCTCCAGCACGTCCTCGATGGTGTGGCGTTCTTCGCTGATCGCCGCAGCCAGACTATCGACACCTACGGGCCCGCCGTCGAACTTGTCGATCATGGTCAATAGCAGTCGGCGGTCCATGTGGTCTAGCCCTTGCTCATCCACATCCAGCAGATTGAGCGCCTGGTCGGCCACCTCCCGGGAGATGGCGCCCTGGGTGCGGACTTCGGCAAAATCCCTTACGCGGCGCAACAGTCGGTTGGCGATGCGCGGAGTCCCACGCGAGCGCCGGGCAATCTCGCGCGCACCGGCCGATTCCAGTTGCAGACCGAGGATGGCGGCCGAACGCGACACGATCGTAGACAGATCATCGACGCCATAGAATTCCAGCCGCTGGACAATGCCGAAGCGATCGCGCAGCGGGTTGGTCAACATGCCGGCCCGCGTGGTCGCGCCGACCAGCGTGAACGGCGGCAGGTCCAGCTTTATCGAGCGAGCCGCCGGGCCTTCACCGATCATGATATCCAGCTGATAGTCTTCCATCGCCGGATACAGGATCTCTTCCACCACGGGCGACAGCCGATGTATCTCGTCAACGAAAAGCACGTCCCCGGCTTCCAGGTTGGTCAGCATCGCCGCGAGATCGCCTGCGCGCTCGAGCACCGGACCGGACGTACTCTTGATCTTCACGCCCATTTCCTGAGCGATGATGTTTGCAAGCGTCGTCTTGCCCAGGCCAGGCGGGCCGAAAATCAACACATGGTCCAGGGCTTCGCCGCGCCCTTTGGCAGCCTTGATAAACAGCTCCATCTGCTCGCGCACGGTTGGCTGCCCGATGTAATCGGCAAGCCGGAACGGCCGTATGGCTCGATCAATCACTTCTTCCTGCTGCCGCGGCGAGGCGGCGATCAGGCGGTCTTCTTCCAACATGTCATGTCCGTGCGCGTTACGCTGTAAATGCTTACACCATGCCTTTCAGTGCCCGACGAATCAACTCTTCGCTGCTAAGCCCGGGCTCCTCTATCGCGGCCACTGCCTTACTCGCTTCCTGGGGCTTGTAACCCAGCGAGATCAACGCACTGACCGCGTCACTGGACTGCGATGCCGGCTGCGTCGCCTGCCTGCCCGGACCGAGCGGTTTCAGCGGACCTGGCAGGGTTTCCCACGCCTTGAAACGATCCTTGAGCTCGACCAGCAACCGTTCCGCGGTCTTCTTCCCTACGCCGGGAACCTTCACCAGGGCGGAGGTATCCTGCGCCTGCACGGCCCGGACCAGCTCGTCCACATCCAGGCCCGACATGAGCGCGAGCGCCAGCTTGGGTCCTACCCCGTTGAGCTTGATCAACTCGCGAAACAGCTCCCGCTCACGCTTGTGCGAAAAACCGTAGAGCAGCTGCGCATCCTCGCGCACCACCATATGTGTATGCAGCACCGCTCGCTCCCCAACCGCGGGGAGCTCGTAAAAGGTACTCATTGGCGCATCGAGCTCGTAGGCCACGCCCTGCACGTCGAGGAGGATAAAGGGAGGTTGTTTTTCCAGCACGACGCCGGTGAGTCTACCGATCACATTTCAGTTCCTATTCATCAGCGCCGCCGCACACGCCCGGCACGGAGCCCAATCAGCCCGCCACCCAGTTGCGCATGCAGCGCGGCCGAATGAGCGTGGCATAGGGCGATTGCCAGAGCGTCGGCGGCGTCCGCCTGAGGCGTGCCGGATAGCCCGAGCAGTTGAGTGACCATGTGCTGGACCTGCGTCTTGTCCGCCGCGCCCGTTCCGACTACCGACTGCTTGACCTGCCGGGCGGTGTATTCGCGCACTTCCAGTCCACAATTAACCGCCGCGACTATCGCAGCGCCACGGGCTTGCCCCAATTTGAGCGCCGAATCTGGATTGCGCGCGAGAAATACCTGCTCGATGCTGAGAATCGTGGGCCGATGGTGTTCGATCAACTCAGTCAGGCACTCGAAGATGCGTTTCAGCCGCTCCGGAAACGGACCATCTCCCAAACGGATACAACCAGAAGTGACGTAGCAGCACTGTCCGGCCTCCTCCTTCACGATCCCGAAGCCGGTAATGCGCGAACCGGGGTCCACCCCGAGTATCAATGCCATGTGTTCTACGTCCTAGCCGTGGGAAACGCGCGGGTGTATCTGGGCGACACGATGCCGGAAATGAAAATGGGAGGCAATGCCTCCCATCGTCCGGCGCGAACGGATTATCCCAGCTGATCCATGACCTCGTCGGAAATTTCCGCATTGCTGTAGACGTTCTGCACGTCATCAAGGTCTTCGAGCATATCGATCAGCCGTATCACCTTGTCCGCTGTATCCACATCAAGCGCCGTGGTAGTCGAAGGAATCATCGAGACCTCTGCCGACTGGGCGGTGAAGCCTGCGGCATCTAGCGCATCCTTGACTGCCCCGAAATCCTCGAACGCGGTGTACACATCGACCGAGCCATCGTCGTTGCTGACGATATCTTCCGCGCCCGCTTCGAGCGCCGCCTCCATCAGACCGTCTTCGTCTACGTCCGGGAAATAACTGATCTGGCCGCGACGAGTGAACAGATACGCAACCGAGCCATCTGTTCCCAGGTTACCGCCGCACTTGTTGAAGGCGTGACGAACCTCGCCCACCGTCCGGTTGCGGTTGTCCGTCATGGCTTCAACCAGAATCGCTACACCGCCGGCGCCATAGCCCTCGTAGGTCAGCTCTTCCATGTTGTCGGCATCGTTGCTGCCAGCGCCGCGGGCAATGGCGCGATCGATGGTGTCGCGGGTCATGTTCGCACCCAACGCCTTGTCGACCGCCGAGCGCAGACGCGGATTATCTGCCGGTACCGGCCCGCCGAGGCGCGCCGAGATGGTCAGCTCGCGGATCAACTTGGTGAAGACCTTGCCCCGCTTGGCGTCCTGCGCAGCCTTGCGATGCTTGATGTTGGCCCATTTGGAATGACCGGCCATGAGATTCTCCGGATTGTTTTCTTTTGTGCTGCGAGATCGGTGCTTAGCGCAGCAAGTCGTGCGACTGCGCCGGACACCTCACAACGCTCAGCGTGTAGTTGCTGAGCGCTGTAAAAAACCCTGGTTTACTCCGCCTTCGGCTGCTCGCGCAGGCGAATATGCAGTTCGCGCAACGCCTTGTTGTCCACCGCACCCGGCGCCTGCGTCATGACGTCGGCAGCGCTCTGCGTTTTCGGGAAGGCAATCACTTCGCGGATCGAGCTGGCACCGGTCATCAGCATAACCAGTCGATCCAGACCGAAAGCCAGACCACCATGCGGCGGCGCGCCGTACTTCAACGCATCGAGCAGGAAGCCGAACTTCTCCTGCTGCTCGTCGGGGCTGATACCAAGAATATCGAACACCGCCTGCTGCATATCCTTGCGGTGAATACGGATCGAACCACCGCCCAGTTCGGTGCCGTTGAGGACCATGTCATAGGCGCGCGAGAGCGCGGTCGCCGGGTTCGCCTTGAGTTCTTCCGGCGAGCATTTCGGCGCAGTGAACGGGTGGTGCAGAGCCGACAGCGAACCGTCGTCGTTTTCTTCGAACATCGGGAAGTCGACCACCCACAGCGGTGCCCACTCGCAGGTCAGCAACTTGAGATCGTGACCGAGACGGATGCGCAACGCGCCCAGAGCGTCGCTGACGACCTTGGCCTTGTCGGCGCCGAAGAACACGATGTCGCCGTCGACCGCACCGACGCGATCCAGGATGACTTCCAGGTTCTGCTCGGGAATGAACTTGACGATCGGCGACTGCAGACCTTCAACGCCCTTCGCACGCTCGTTGACCTTGATGTAGGCCAGGCCCTTCGCGCCGTAGTTGCCGACGAACTTGGTGTAGTCGTCGATCTGGCTGCGCGGCATGCTGGCGGCGCCTGGCACGCGCAACGCCGCAACGCGACCCTTCGGATCCTTGGCCGGACCGCTGAATACCTTGAATTCTACTTCGGACAGCTGATCGGCCACGTCGACCAGCTCCAGCGGATTACGCAAATCCGGCTTGTCCGAGCCAAAACGGCGCATCGCCTCTTCGAAGGTCATGTGCGGGAAGTCGCCCAGCTCCAGATCGAGCACCTCCTTGAACAAACCGCGAATCATGCCTTCGGTTAACCCGATGATGTCGGTCTCGTCGAGGAAACTGGTCTCGATGTCGATCTGGGTGAATTCAGGCTGGCGATCGGCGCGCAGGTCTTCGTCGCGGAAACACTTGGCGATCTGGTAGTAGCGATCGAAGCCGGCCACCATCAACAACTGCTTGAACAGCTGTGGCGACTGCGGCAGGGCGAAAAAGCTGCCGGGATGTGTGCGGCTAGGCACCAGATAATCTCGGGCGCCTTCGGGGGTAGCGCGGGTCAGAATCGGGGTTTCGACGTCGAGGAAGCCGTTCTCGTCGAGATAGCGGCGAATGCTGCTGGTAATGCGCGAGCGCAGCTTCAGTTTTGCCGCCATTTCCGGGCGACGCAGGTCGATGAAGCGATAGCGCAACCGGGTTTCTTCACCCACGTCGGAATATTCGTCCAGGGGGAACGGCGGCGTTTCCGCCTGGTTCAGCACTTCCAGCTCATAGCCCAGCACCTCGATGGCGCCGGACGCCATGTTCGGGTTGACCGCGCCAGCGGGGCGCGGACGCACCTTGCCCCGCACCTTGACGACGTATTCGCTGCGTACCCGGTCAGCCAGAGCGAAGGTGTCTTCGCGATCCGGATCGAACACCACCTGGGCAAGGCCTTCACGATCGCGAATATCGAGGAAAATCACGCCACCATGGTCGCGACGGCGATGGACCCAGCCGCAAAGAGTGATTTCCTGATCCGCCAGCGATTCGTTCAGCTGGCCGCAATAGTGGGTACGCATCATGGTGTGCTGTTCCTGTGTTCGACGATTCGGCGCGGGAGCTGCCTGACGGCCGCTTAGCGCTCGGATAAAAGCGCAATAATATACCCGAATTTTCGCTTCCGCGGGAAAAGCCGGGCGACGCGGAGGGCCGCGTCCTTTCGTAGCATTGAGGCTTTGCCCGCTATGCTTATACTGATCGATGAAAGACGCAGAACCAGCGGATCAAAAGGAGTGAATATGAAGATCGATATCGGTATCACCGAAGAAGACCGTGGAAAAATCGCTGACGGGCTGTCTCGCCTGCTGGCCGATACCTACACGCTCTATCTGAAGACTCACAATTTCCACTGGAACGTGAAAGGTCCGATGTTCCAGACGCTGCATGTGATGTTCGAGACGCACTACACCGAGCTCGCTCTCGCCGTGGACGACATCGCCGAGCGAATCCGCACGCTGGGCTTTCCGGCCCCGGGTACCTACAAGCAATTTGTCGAACTGAGCTCCATCAAGGAAGACGAAGGCGTGCCAGAAGCGCGCGACATGATCCGTCTATTGGTAGAAGGCCAGGAAGCCTGCGTACGGACGGCGCGCAGCATCTTTCCGATCTGCGACGCGACCAACGACGAGCCAACCGCGGATCTTCTGACCCAGCGCATGCAGGTGCACGAGAAGAATGCATGGATGCTGCGCAGCCTTCTCGAAGGCTGAAAGAAAGGCGCGGGACTGGTGCCCGCGCCTCTCTGGCCCCGCCTTCCGCCATCGGTCCGATAGTCGTCAATAATGCGGGGGGGGCGCGTCTTCGGAATCCATGGGGATCGACGCCGCAATGTCCGCCTGCCGGCGAGCCAGCAATTCCAACGCCCGGTTCAGCTTGTCCAGCTCCAATTGTTGCCGACTGACCATGTCGTTAAGCGTCTGGATGGTGTCATCCTGAAATGCCAATCGCGCTTCCAAGTCGACCAAACGCTGCTCATGCTCGGTGCTCATAGCTCGACCTCCGTAAAATTGAAGTCTTTATCGAATACCGCTCGGAGTGTATCCAGCCGCTGCTGACGAGCTTCGTCGGTATAGTGCACCGCCGGAAACTTGCCCCAGACTGGGGCAGGCCAGGAAATATCTCCACGATAACGAACAATTACGTGCACATGCAGCTGACTGACCATATTACCCAGCGCGGCAATGTTCATCTTGTCGGCACCGAAGGCATCTTTCAAGGCATGGGCGACGGCAGTGGTCTCCGTATGAAGTTGACGTTGATCGCCTTCGCTCAGTTCGAATATTTCAGTGACGTCTTCGCGTCGAGGCACCAGGATTAGCCAGGGGTATTGCGCATCGTTCGTCAGCAGCACCCGCGATAGCGGAAGATCGCCTACTGTTATACAGTCCTGCGCCAATTGGGGATGAAGTTCGAACATGTCTGCCGCTCCGATTGAAAAGGGATGAATGCCGCAAGGATTCCAGCCATACCGAAAAGATGGTTAAGATAGCTGCGCTTCGCCGCAAACGCGGCGGGACGAAACGCGCGGCGGATGCGACAGCTTGTGAGGAGTATGCGACAAATCACTGTTTTCCAAGCTTTTGCTTTTGTATATTGCCATGCGATGTTTTAGAGTCAGGCCGATAATAAAAACAGACGGTAACGATAACAGTAGCCTCAAGCTTTTTTGATGAAGGAGTACACAATGAAAAATGCAGTCAAATGGAGTTCGATCGCGCTTGCGGTTGCCATGGGCAACGGTCTGATCGCGTCGCAAGCTGTAGCGCAAACCGAATCCGAAAATCAGGGCATCGTTGAAGGCGCTACCGCGACCCTCAATAGCCGCACAGTCTACTTCAACCGCGATTTCCGTGATGCTCCCGGCAAGCGCGAAGAAGCGGCTACCGGCCTGCTGCTCGACTTCCAGTCCGGCTTCAGCCAGGGCCCGATCGGCCTGGGCTTCGACATCACTGCTATGGGTGGCCTGAAACTCGATAGCGGTCGGACCCGCACCAACACCGGCCTGCTGCCCGTTGATCCTGACGGCAAAGCTCCTAACGAATATTCCGAAATCCGCGGCGCCGTTAAGGCTAACGTACTGGGCGACACCGTCCTGCGTTATGGCCTGCACTTCCCGGAAAACCCGGTCATCGCCTATGACGACGCTCGCTTGCTGCCGAACCACTATCACGGCTACAGCGTTGCCAACAACTCCATCGAAGGTCTGTTCGTCGAAGCCGGTCGCATGACCGACCGCGGCGAAATGGCGTATTCCGATGAGAACGACGGCGCGTTCGGCGTTGAAGACGGCGACGTGACTTACCTCGGCGGTAGCTACACCTTCAACGACGCACTGGCCGCTAGCCTCTATACCTCCAAGGCCGAAGACGAGTGGAAGCGCCACTTCCTGGGCCTGAGCCACAGCTTCGACATCAACGAAGGTCTGGCGCTGGGTACCGAATTCGCCTTCTACGACACCTCCGACGAAACTCCTGGCGCGGAAACAAACGACAACCAGGCGGGTTCGATCGCCGTTACCCTGGGCGCCGGCAACCACGGCTTCACCGTTGCTTACCAGCAAATGGGCGGTGATGCAGGTTTCAACTATTATGACGGTGCCATCTTCCTGGCCAACTCGATCCAGTACGGTGACTTCAACGCCAAGGACGAGAAGTCCTACCAGGCTCGTTACGATTATGACTTCGCAGGCCTCGGCATTCCCGGCCTGAGCTTCATGACCCGTTACGTGCGTGGCTACGACATCGACACCGATTTCGAAGGCGCCGGCACGTTCATCGCTCGCGACACTCGCTGGGAGCGCAACAGCCACCTGAACTACGAGTTTCAGTCGGGCGCACTGGAAGGCCTGAACGTACTGTGGCGTAACGCTACAATCCGTCAGGACGCCAACATCGGCGGCGGTGACGTCGACGAGAACCGTCTGATCGTTTCCTATTCCTGGGATCTGCTGTAATCCCTAGGTAGCAGAAATAGAAAAAAACCCGGCTCAGGCCGGGTTTTTTTATGCCTGCCAGCTGGTCGCCAGTCACTTCGCGCGCACTGTACGGAGCATCAGCCGGCCCGTACAATACCGGCCAGAATCGCCCTCCGATACCAGGATCCGCTTGCCTCATGCGTACCAGCCAATTTCTCATCTCTACCCTGAAAGAAACGCCTGCCGACGCGTCGGTCATTAGCCACCAGCTGATGCTGCGTGCCGGCATGATCCGCAAGATCGCGTCGGGCCTGTACACCTGGCTGCCAATGGGGTTGCGCGTCCTGCGCAAGGTCGAGCATGTAGTGCGCGAGGAAATGAACAACGCCGGTGCGCTGGAAGTTCTGATGCCGGCGATTCAGCCAGCGGAGCTGTGGCAGGAGTCGGGGCGCTGGGAGCAGTACGGACCGGAACTGCTGCGCCTGAAGGATCGTCATGACCGCGAGTTCTGTGTCGGCCCGACCCATGAGGAAGTGATCACGGAACTGGCGCGCAACGAGATCACCAGCTACAAACAGCTGCCGCTCAATCTCTACCAGATCCAGACCAAATTCCGCGATGAAATCCGTCCGCGCTTCGGCCTGATGCGCGCGCGCGAATTCACCATGAAGGATGCGTATTCCTTTCATCTCGACCAGGCGTCACTGCAGCAGACGTACGATGGCATGTACCAGGCCTACTGCAATGTGTTCGGCAGGCTCGGGCTGGACTACCGTCCCGTGGTGGCAGACAACGGGTCGATTGGCGGCGAAGGTTCGCACGAGTTCCACGTCCTGGCCGACTCCGGCGAGGATGCCATCGTGTTCTCTGACACCGGTCGTTACGCTGCCAATATGGAAAAGGCTACCGCCCTGCTACCGTCCGAGCCGCGTCCCGAGCCAACACAGCAACGAGAGATGATCGACACGCCGAATCAGTTCACCATCGAGGCGGTGAGCGCATTCCTCGATCTGCCAGCTACCCGGACCGTCAAAACGTTGATCGTTCTGGGAGCCACTGAGGAAGGCAAGCCACACCCCCTGGTTGCCCTGGTGCTGCGCGGCGATCATGAACTGAATGAAATCAAGGCCGAGAACCGTCCCGAAGTGCATGCTCCGCTGACCTTCGCTACCGAACAGCAGATTCAGACTGTGATTGGCTGCAAACCCGGCTCGATCGGCCCGGTCGGGCTGCAGATCCCCGTTCTGGTCGACCACAGCGCAGCTGTGCTGGGCGACTTCGTCTGCGGTGCAAACCAGGACGGCAAGCACTTTTCCGGCGTGAACTGGGAGCGCGACGCGCGCCAGGACGCAGTCTGTGATCTACGCAACGTCGTCGAGGGCGATGCCAGCCCGGACGGTGAAGGCCATCTGGTCATCAAGCGCGGCATCGAAGTAGGTCATATTTTTCAGCTCGGCAAGAAGTACAGCCAGGCGATGAACTGCAACGTGCTCAACGAGCAGGGCAAAGCCGTTACCCTCACCATGGGTTGCTACGGTATCGGCGTCTCCCGTGTCGTCGCGGCGGCGATAGAGCAGAATTACGATGATCGCGGAATCCTCTGGCCGGATGCCCTCGCCCCGTTCGACGTGGTGATCGTACCGATGAAGATGGAAGCGTCAGAAGCCGTGCGCGAGAAAACCGAAACACTGTACGGGCAGCTCAAGGGAGCCGGTGTCGAGGTTCTGCTGGATGACCGCGACAAGAAAGTCAGCCCCGGCGTGAAATTCGCCGACATGGACCTGATCGGCATCCCGCACCGCGTGGTCATCAGCGATCGCGGTCTGGCTGACGGGCAACTCGAATACAAGTATCGTCGTGACAGCGAAGCGCAGACCGTTCCCGTCGACGACATGTTTGATTTCCTCATGCAACGGATCGCGCGTACGTGAACACCGCCTCTTCATCCGCAGGCAGGCTATTGACCTGCCTGCTCATGCCCTTGGGCATGCTGTTATCCGCCTGCAGTTCGGAGCCGCCCCAGTCAGTAGCGTCCGAGCGACGCATCGAGCGCCAGCTGATCAATCATGGCCTGACTATCGATGCCGGGGAGTCTCTGGTACTTGGTACGCCGCAACGGGCTATTCGCGTTAGCGAGCAGATGCTCTACCGCGTCACCGAATTTGACGCAGCGGGCAACGCGGTGGACCAGCACGACGACTTTCGCAACTTGCCCTGGGCAGACAAACCGGTACAGGTCACCGCCGGTGATTTCACTACTACGCTGACTACCGATCTGGAAGGTGTCACCCGCCTGAACCTGCTCGACAACGGCTTCGTCGAGCTGGACTACGATCAGCTAAGAGTCATCCAGCTCAGCGCGACGGCAGCCCCCAGCGTACGCGGAGAGCTGAATCTGCTGGTAGGGCGCGATTTACGTTCGAAGCTGGCCGAAGCCGTGGCGCTGATTTACGACGACCTGGAAGAAGCCGAGGTTTCGCAATGGGCGTTTCGGGTCAACCGGCTTGCTGAACTGGAACTGCTGGAAGAGTCGAGCCAGCTCGAAAATATGCTGATCCTGCTCACCACCGGTGACCCGGAGCTGCAGAAGGAATTCGTCGCCGCGCTGGAATCCGCACCGGAACCCTGACATGGCTCACCGTTCACGGCTGGTCAATTGGTTGGTCGTGCTGGCAGTCTTTGCAGGCCCTGCGTCGGCCGCACTTGAACAGCCCGGTTCCCCGCCGCCGGTCGACGCAGAGTTGAAAGCCTACCTCATGCAAACGGTTGCCCAGGCCGACAGCTTCGAGGACCGTTTCGATGCCGAAGTCTGGCTCATGGACATGTCGACCCGAATGCGGCCCTACCTTCCCAATGAGCGGGAACGGCTGACGTTTCTACGACAAGTCCATAGCGAAGCCCGCAAAGCCGGGCTCAAGCCTGATCTGGTAATCGCCCTGATCCACGTTGAAAGTCTGTTCGACCGCTTCGCCTTGTCCCGCGTCGGGGCTCAGGGAGTCATGCAGATCATGCCCTTCTGGAAGCATGAGCTTGGGCGACCCGAAGACAATCTCATAGACCTGAGCACCAACCTGCGCTATGGCTGCACTATCCTCAAGTACTACCTGGACAAGGAAAAGGGCGATATGCGCCGTGCCCTTGCTCGATACAACGGCAGTCTGGGCAGCCCCAAATACCCCGACAAGGTATTCGAGTACTGGCATCGCTACTGGTACGTCAGGGATTGATCAGCGTCGGACGAAGCCCTTTCCAGGTTGGTCTTCGCACGGCGCAAGATCCAGCTCGTCGACTCGAGCTCCCGCAGGTCCGCTTCGTAGCCACTGCTGCATGGCAGCGATCGCGCTGGGGTCGCCTGCGATCAGTACCTCGACCGAGCCGTCCTCGCAATTGCGCACCCAGCCCGCCAGATCCAGACGCCGGGCCCGGGTGACCGTCGACTGTCTGAAACCGACGCCCTGAACCTTGCCGCGGACGCGTCCTTTGAGACAGAGCGATGTCATGGTTGCTCGCTACGCCCTTCGATCACTGACAACAAGGCTTCCGCCGTCTGGGGACCTTGCAGGGCCGCTGTCTGCTGGCCCCCGGGTGCAAAGAGATAGGTGGTCGGTATAACGGCGGGCTTGGCCAGCCCCATTGCCGCGGCAAACTCATGCTCCAGAACCGGGAAACGAATATTCATCTGGTCACTGACCTCACGCAACTGCTCGCCGGTCAGACCGTCGAAGTTGATGCCGACAACCGCTACATCCGGGCGCTCGATGCTCAGAGCATTCAGCTCCGGAATTTCTTCGCGACAAGGGCCGCACCATTCTGCCCAGTAATTGACCACTAGCCACCGGCTGGTCAGGCTCTGCTGTTCGATTCGCTTGCCATGCTGGTCGGTCCAGTTATCGGGGGCGCATGCGACCATCAGAGCGACGGTTGCCAATAGCACAAGTTTCGTTCTGATCATCGATCTGCTCCGCGCTGGCCAGACGAGGCCGCGTCGACGACGTCGTCTTCACCCTCGCCTAACCAATATTTCAGACTGCCCGACAGGATTCGCTCCCGCTGAGCTTCCAGTTCGGCGGCGGCCGCTACAAAGCGCGGGTACCAGGAGGGGTTGCCTTCAAGCTGATTCGGCAACGTTGCTACGGGAGGCATGGGTTCGGGAAGAATCGCCAAAAGTTCAGCCATATCCATACGGCCAGGGTCCCTGCTGAGTACATAGCCGCCCTGGTGGGTGCGGGTGATCAGACGGCGTGTTTCCAGCCAGCTGGTGAGATCAAGCCAGAGATGTTCATGCACAACCCAGCCGGCCCGGTTCACCTTGTGCAGATCGACGGACTCACCACGGTGCTGCGCATCCAGCAGCATCTTCAGCAACCCAAGCAGATTCACCAGCCATGGGTAGACAGGCCGATTCCAGGCGCTGCCATTGCCCAGATTGGCGACCAGCTCGGCACCGGCGAGGATGATCAACCAACTGATGTAGATCCATAACAGGAACAATGGGAACGCAGCGAACGCGCCGTAGATCAGCTGGTATCCAGGGAATAACGCGACGTACAACGCGAAGCAGGCTTTCGCGCCTTCGAACAGCAGGGCCACCAGTATCCCGCCGACCAAACCGTGGCGCAACGGTACACGGGTGTTGGGCACTGCCACGAACAACAAGGTAAAAGCCGCCATACTCAATAACAGGGGAACCCATCCGAGCATCCAGCGGCCTGCGGAGGCGTACGCACTGCCCTCCCCCATGAAGGCCAGTGACGTCAGGTAAGTACTGACGACGAAGCCGGCACCCAGCAGCAATGGCCCCAGGCTGAGCACCGCCCAATAAAGCAGGAAGCTCGACACGCCCCGGCGGGGTTGCTTGATGCGCCAGATCGCGTTGAACGACTTTTCGATGTTGGTGATCATCAGGAAAGCGGTCACGATAAGGACGGCAACGCCGATCCCGGTGAGCTGCCTGGCCTGATTGGAAAAATCGGAGAGGTACTGCTGAACCGCCACGCCGGTCGCCGGGACGAAATTCTGGAAAATGAAGTTCTCGATCTGGTTGCCCACCTCGGAGAAAGCCGGAATCGCGGCGAGCATGGCATAGCTCACGGTCATCATCGGCACCACCGCGAAAAGCGTGGTATAGGTCAACGCCGCCGCATTCTTCGGACAGTTGTCTTCGAGGAAGCGTTTGGCCAGATAGCGGCAAAAGAACGTAAGCTGCTGCACTTGCGGCGGCATCCAGTCTCCCTGACAGTGTGGGCGGAAAGACTTAGAATAGCCGCCAACAGCGGTAGCGGCCACCCGCCAGCAAACCGAACACAGACGGAGCATGACTCAATGACCACCGTACGGATCTATCACAACCCGCGCTGCTCCAAGTCGCGACAGGCTCTGGCACTACTGGAGGAACGCGGTCTCGAGGTGGAGGTTATCGCCTACATGGAGACGCCGCCGGATAACGCTACGCTCAGCGAACTCCTCAAGCAGCTGGACCTGAGCGCGCGTGACCTGATGCGTCGCAACGAAGATATCTACAAGGAGTTGAATCTCGATAACCCTGAGCTGAGCGAGGCCCAGCTGGTCCAGGCGATGGTCGACTATCCCAAGCTGATCGAACGCCCCATCGTGGTGGCCGACGGCAAGGCTATCGTCGCGCGCCCCCCGGAACGCGTCGAGGAGCTCTTTCAATGAGCGCCTCCTATGTGCTGGTTCTCTATTACAGCCGTCACGGCGCCACGGCGGCCATGGCCCGGTTCATCGCCGAAGGCGTAGAAAAGGCCGGGCTCGAAGCACGTGTCCGGACGGTTCCCGCCGTCTCCGCCGATACGCGCGCGACGGCTCCCGCGGTCCCGGAGAGCGGCGCCGTGTACTGCACCGAGGACGATCTCAAGCAATGCGCGAGCCTGATTCTGGGCAGCCCCACGCGATTCGGCAATATGGCTGCTCCACTCAAGTACTTCATCGATGGCACGAGCAGCCTGTGGCTGTCGGGCGCGCTGGCGAACAAGCCCGCCGCGGTGTTCACCTCCACCGCCAGTCTGCACGGCGGCCAGGAAAGCACGCTGCTTTCCATGCAACTTCCGCTGCTGCACCACGGCATGCTGCTCGTCGGACTGCCCTACACCGAGAGCGCACTGACCGAGACGCGGGGCGGCGGCACACCCTACGGCGCGAGCCACCATGCCGGCGCAGATGGCAGCCGGCCTATCGATCCACACGAAACACAATTGTGCCGCGCGCTTGGTGCGCGTGTAGCGGCAATTACACTGCAGCTTGAAAAAGGAGCCGCTCGTGGCCAAAGCTGACAAGCCGTTGCCGAGCATGGCGTATCTGCAGCCCCGGGTCCGTGTCACCCGGGTGTTGGCCGCGGTCAGCTACGCTGGACTTCTACTCACGCTGTTTGTCTACAACACCTTCATCGCCGATCTGCACGGTGCCAATCCTGTCATCATTCTGGGCGTCCTGCTGATCCCGCTGCTGATCTTTGCGCCGGGCATCGCCATCGGGCACGTGCGCACGCACGCCTGGCTGATGTTCGCCATCAACCTGTATTTCATACATGGGGTTCTAGTGTGTTTTCAGACTGGCAGGCTGGGCTACGGAGCGCTACTGGTGGGCTTCAGCGTGGTCTACTTCATGGCGTCGATGGGCTATGTGCGCTGGTCTTTCCAGGCAGCGAGAGTAGCCGCCGGCGAACGTTGACTACCAGCCCATGACCCGCTTGACGAAAGGAATCGTCAGCCGGTGCTGGGCTTGAAGCGAAGCCTGATCGAGCCGTTCCAGCACCTCGAACAACTCGCCCATCCCCCGCGCGCCTCGACTGAGTATATAGCGGGCCACGTCATCGGAGAGCTGCAGACCCCGCAGCGAGGCGCGAAGCTGCAGCATCTGCTGCTTGTCTTCATCGCTCAGAGAATGCAGCTGAAACACCACTCCCCAGCCAAGCCGTGAGGCTAGGTCCGCCAGTTCGATTCCCAACGCTCGCGGCGCCGCTGTGGCGGCCACTAGCAGCTTTCCGCCATGTTCGTTCAGGCGGTTGTACAGATGAAAAAGAGCCTCTTCCCACGCCCTATCGCCTGCGATCACCTCGAGCTGGTCCAGACAGAGCAGATCGAACTGCTCCATCCCCTCGAAGATGCTCGCATCGTGTGCCAGCACTTCTTCCAGCGGGAGATACATGGCCAGGGACCCGGCAGCAGCGGCCTCGTGACAGGCCGCCTGCAGTAGATGAGAGCGACCGCTTCCCGCGGGCCCCCAGAGATAAATCTGCGACCCGGCACTATCACCTGGCGCGGCCAGAGCACGTACAGCCGCCACCACGCCGGCATTCGGGCCTGCGTGAAAATTGCTGAAGGTCGCCTCGTCGCGGAGCTTGATACCCAGCGGCAGTTGGACAGGCTGGCCGGAACCCATCAGTCAGGCTTCGCCTGGTCGATGTCGGTGATGATGTCTTCGGTGTCCGCCGACTGCATGTACGCTTCCGATGCTTTGTAGTGCCGGTTGGCGTGACGCACCAGCACCATGATGATCGCTGCGACTGGCAGCGCCACCAGGATGCCGACAAACCCGAACAACTGCCCACCGGCCAGCACAGCGAAGATCACCGCAACCGGGTGCAGGCCGATCCGGTCACCCACCAGCCAGGGCGTGAGCACGACGCTTTCCAGCGTCTGCACGACACTGAAGGCGACGACCACCATCACCAGATGAAAGATGTCGCCGAACTGAAAGGCAGCCGCTATGAGCGCCGCGGCGATGCCTACGGCAAAACCGAGATAAGGCACGATGCTAGCCAGACCGGCGACCATGCCGATCAACACCGCCAGGTCCAGCCCGACCAGCCACAAACCCAGCGAGTAGAGAATGCCAAGGCACAACATCACCAGTAACTGACCGCGGATGAATGCGCCCAGCACCATGTCGCATTCCTTGACCAGCGCGACGATGACCGGCTCCCGCTCGCGGGGCAGCAGGTTGCGGCAGCGCTCGATGATGTAGTCGAAATCGCGCAGGAGATAGAACCCCACCACCGGGATCATGAACAGATTGACCAGCCAGGTAATCAAGGCCATGGTCGACCGCGTGGCCTGCGCCAGAATCATGCCGAGGACGCCGCCTGTGCTGCTGAGATTATCGCGGATCGTCTCGCGGACGGTGTCCAGGCGAAAGTCATCCGTCGAGACGCCGGTGCGAGATTCGATCCAGGGCAGCGCGGTGTGGTTCACCCAATCGATCATCGCCGGTATCTGGTCCCGCAACCAACTGATCTGATTGCCCAATAGCGGTACCAGGATACCGATGCATAGGATCAGTATCCCGGTGCCGAGCGCAAAGACCACCAATACCGCCATGACCCGCGACAGCCCGAGCCTTTCCAGGCGATCAGCGAGTGGATCGCCAAGATAGGCGAGCAGCATGCCTATGAGGAAAGGCGACAGGATAGGGCTCAGGAAATACAGCGCAGCCACCAGGGCAGCCAGTCCGACGGCCCAGTACCAACGATAGTCGGCGTTCATCGATGCTCCTTGCAACGACCGGGCGGCTATCGCCAGCGGTAATAGAGGGTATTCGGATCAGGCTCGGGGACGGCTGCCTGCGGTTCACTCGGTTCTGCCGACGGCACCGGATCGGTATCAGCTGTTTCCTGTACAGGGCTGCCGGCGTCCGCCGGGGCTGCCTGCGAATCAGGCGCGTCTGTTTCGCCTGCAGTAGCCGGTTCGTCCGCGATCGGGCCGGCGGGTGCCGCTGTGGTCAAGGGCTGGATGACTGGCTCAGGCTCAGGCGGTTCGGTGCGGCGCATCCGATGCTCGAGGGCGAGCATACGTTCCAACTGAGCTTCATCCTGAGGAAAGGCCAGTTGAAAGGTCACCTGATCTCCATCGACCGCCAGCAGCTGCGGCGCGCTACGCGCGCCCAGCTGTTGAATCATGCGCTGGATGGCAGCGAACTCCGCGAGAGTATCCACTTCATTGACGACCACAGTCCAGCGAGTCAACTCGCTATCGCTGGCGGCCGGAACGGCGTACTGCTCGAAGATCTGCCCCGCCACAGCTTTCATCAGTTCGTCTGCAGCCGTCTCCGGATCGGCCGCCTTGACTTCACCTGAGTACTCTTGCTGGTTGAGCCACAACGTCCAGTTCAGCTGGGCCTCGTCCTCGGTGCTCCTGGCGCCGATCGCAAGCACACCTTCCGGTCCATAACGCTCGCTCGCCGCGGCCAGCACGTCATCGTCGGCCTGACGGATGTCCGCTTCGCTCACGCGGCCGCGGTCCTCGATATCGCCCAGCGGAAAACTCACCGGCACCGCTCGATGTTCCGCGGCGCGGCGCAGGATGTCTGCCCAGCGGCTGCCCTGACTGACCAGTTCGTCGCCCAGCGACTGAGCATCAACCGCCCACACCAGCACGCCGGGTCGATTGCGTCCGAGCATCGCTGATCCGGCATTGGCCAGCACGTCGCGCAGAAGCGCCGGTTCGAATTCCATCGCCACCGTGCCCCGGTCGGTGTTGGCGATCCGCCGCATCAGGCTGCGCGGGTCGCTCAAGGCCCGCGCAAAGGGCGCGGCATTGGGGTCCAGCTGATCGCCGGCTAATCGCCTCAGCATCACCTCAGCGCCTTCGCGGATGATCTCGTCGCGGCTCTGCTCCTCGGTCTGGGGGATCTCCACGCGGTAGAAGCTCTCCACCACGGCAGCCGGTACGCTGGTCGAAGCGAGCGCAGCGGGAAGCAACAAGACAGACAGGAGACGACGCATCACGGGCATGGAGGGTTCCGTTAAGTTGCGCTGCATGGTGCCGGGGGCGGCCTGGAAGCAGCAAACCAGACGCATACATTAAACAAGCGTCAGGGTGGCGGCAACCAAAGGGCGCCGGACTGCAGCGGGCAGTCCCCGATTGGACGCGCCAGGGCCGTCGCTGCCATGGTCGTGCGCCAAGCGAGTTGCTACACTAGGCCGCTAAATTGTCGAGGCCGTCCGGTACGGCCGACCACCCGAAATATCTCCATCGAGAGCCGCCCATGAGCAACCAGCCCACGTCCAAACCTTCCATCAGCTACAAGGACGCTGGCGTCGATATCGATGCCGGCAACGCCCTGGTCGACCGCATCAAGCATGTCGCCAAGCGTACTGCGAGACCGGAAGTCATGGGCGGCTTGGGCGGGTTTGGAGCGCTGTGTGAAATTCCGGCGGGCTACAAGCAGCCGGTACTGGTCTCCGGCACGGACGGTGTCGGCACCAAGCTGCGCCTGGCGATGGACCTTAACAAGCACGACAGCATCGGTATTGACCTGGTCGCCATGTGCGTCAACGATCTCGTGGTTTGCGGAGCCGAACCCCTGTTTTTCCTCGACTACTACGCCACCGGCAAACTCAACGTCGACGTGGCAGCGCAGGTCGTCAGCGGGATCGGCAGTGGTTGTGAGCTGGCCGGCTGCGCCCTGGTTGGCGGTGAAACTGCAGAAATGCCGGGCATGTACGAAGGCGATGACTACGATCTGGCCGGCTTCTGTGTCGGTGTGGTGGAAAAGTCAGAGATCATCGACGGCAGCCGGGTGCAGGAGGGCGATGTGCTGCTCGCCCTGCCCTCCTCCGGGCCCCACTCGAATGGCTACTCGCTGATCCGCAAGATCATCGAGGTCTCCAAAGCCGACATCCAGAGCATCACGCTTGATGGCAAGCCGCTGACCGAACTGTTGATGGCCCCCACCCGGATCTATGTCAAGGCACTGCTGCAGCTGATCAAGCAAACCGGTGCTGTGAAGGCGATGGCACATATCACTGGCGGCGGTCTGCTGGAAAACATTCCTCGCGTTCTGCCCAAGGGCGCAGTTGCCGACATCGATCTGGCCAGCTGGAAGCGGCCGGCGGTATTCGACTGGCTCCAGCAGCAGGGGAATGTCGACGAAACCGAGATGCATCGGGTGCTCAATTGCGGCGTGGGGATGGTGATCTGCGTCGGCGCCGAAGACGCCGACGCAGCCCTCCAGGCCCTTGAGCAAGCGGGCGAAAAACCCTGGGTCATCGGCCGCATCCGGACCGGCACCGAGGCGGACGAACCGGTCATGCTGCGTAACGGTCGCTGATCGCGTGAGCTGTCGCGTTGTCGTACTGATTTCGGGATCGGGCAGCAATCTGCAGGCTCTGATCGACCAGGCTGATCCCGGACTGTGCCAGATCGTCGCGGTCGTCTCCAATCGCCCCGCTGTGCTCGGCCTGGACCGGGCGCGCCGGGCAGGAATCGACGCCCGCGTTCTCGACCATACCGGCTTTGCGAATCGGGACAGTTTCGACCGCGCGCTTATCGAGCTGATCGACAGCTACCGGCCTGATCTGTTGATCCTCGCCGGCTTCATGCGCATTCTGACTCCCGCCTTCGTCGCGCATTATCATGGCCGACTGTTGAACATCCATCCTTCGCTGTTGCCGAAATACAAGGGCCTGAACACTCACCGGCGGGCGCTCGAAGCCGGAGACGGCGAACATGGAGCTACCGTTCACTTCGTCACCGAGGAGTTGGATGGCGGGCCATTGATTCTTCAGTCTGCCGTGCCGATCGCAGCCGATGACACGCCCGAGACCCTGGCCACCCGGGTCCAGCAACGCGAACATCTGTTGTATCCCCGGGTGATGAACTGGTTCGCAGCTGGCCGACTGGCATTGCAGAACGGTCGCGCCTGTCTCGACGGGGACCTCATTGGTCCTGATGGTTTAAGGCTGGAAAACACGGATTTCGACATGCGAGAGATGCCCGATGCGTGAGCGCCGCAATTACCGCTTTGCTAGACGTCCGGTGCGCTGGACATTGTTGTTGCCACTTCTGCTCGGCAGCGCCCTTACCATGGCCCAGGAACTGGTGCCCTTCACAGCCAGCTACGCCGCCGATATGCGCAAGATACCGGTGAACGGCGAAGCCACGCACAGCCTGGAACCCACGGAAAACGGTAATTGGCGACTGAGCTTCAATGCGGGCATGTTCGTCGCTCGCCTCAGCGAAGAGAGCGTACTGCGTCTCGAAGATGACCGCATCGTTCCCCTGACCTATCACTATCAGCGCCGTGGGCTGGGTCGCGGACGGGAGACGGTACAATTCTTCGACTGGACCTCGGGCGTTGTCACCGGCGAACACAAGGGCGAGCCTTTCACGCTTCCCACCGAACCCGGGCTGCTCGATCAAACCACCTACCAGCTCGCCTTGCAGCGGGACTTGGCGGCCGGCAAGCAAGACATGACCTATCGGGTGGTCGATGGCGACAGCATTGATGAATACCGCTTTCGCGTCGTCGGCGAGGACCGCGTAACCACCCGTGTCGGTCAGTTCGACGCGATTGAGGTCGAGCGCGTGCGCGAGCCGGAATCGAAGCGCCAGACCACGCTCTGGTTCGCCAAGGACTGGCAGTACCTGCTGGTCCGCCTCAAGCAGATCGAAACTGACGGTCAGGAATACCAGATCGTGTTGAAAGACGCCGTGCTCGACGGCGACCCGGTGGAAGGCATTCCGGTCGGTTCCGAGTAGCGCTACTCGAGCATAAAAAAACCGCGCCTGAGCGCGGTTTTTTTATGCCTTGGGTTCAGGCCTTGGTGAAGCGCTCACCCGCTTCTGCGCGCTTGACCAGCCCTGCAGCCGGCTTCCAGAAGTCACCCTGGTCCGATTCGAATTCGCGAATCTTCGCCAGCACCTTGTCCAGACCCAGGCTGTCAGCATAAGCCATCGGACCACCGCGCTCAGCGGGGAAGCCATAGCCGAAGCGATACACGCGGTCGATGTCTTCCGCGCTTTCGGCGAAGCCTTCATCCAGAATGCGTGCACCTTCGTTGACCAGAGCCAGGATGCAACGCTCGACGATTTCCTCGTCACCGATGTCACGCTGTGTGTAGCCAGCTTCCTCAGCCACTTCACGAGCCATCATGTCGGTTTCCGGATCATGGATCGCCTGGCGGCTGCCCGGCTCGTACTTGTAGAAACCGTGGCCGCTCTTCTGACCGAAGCGACCCATTTCACACAGCTTGTTGTCCAGCCAGACCACAGGCTCGCCACGACCGACGCCCGCCAGTTGACGAGAGCGCCATCCGAGATCGACACCGACCACGTCATACATGCGGTACGGACCCATGGCCATGCCGAAGCCCTGCAGAGCCGTGTCGATCTGCCAAGGCGTAGCGCCTTCCAGCATCAACAGGCGTGCCTGACGCGAGTACTTCTCGAGCATGCGGTTACCGATGAAGCCGTGGCAGTTGCCGGCCAGTACCGCTTCCTTGCCGATCTTCTTGCCGACGGCCAGACAGGTATCCATCACGTCCTGCGCAGTGGCCTTGCCACGCACCACTTCCAACAGCTTCATGATGTGCGCAGGGCTGAAGAAATGCAGGCCGAGCACCTGGGAGGGGCGCTGGGTAGCTGAGGCGATTTCGTCGATATCGAGGTAGGACGTGTTGGTGGCGAGGATGGCGTCCTGCTTGACCGCCTTGTCCAGATCACCAAAGATTTTCTTTTTCAGGTCCATGTTCTCGTACACCGCTTCGACCACCAGATCCATGTCGTTCAGATCGTTGTAGTCCTGCGTCGTGCTGACTCGATCGACACGCGCCTTGGCCTCGGCCTCGTCAAAGCGCTGCTGGGCGACCGAACGCTTGTAGACGTTGCGAATCTCGTCGACGCCCTTGTCCAGCATTTCCCCGTTGACGTCCAGCCAGGTGACCGGATAGCCGGCGTTGATGAAGTTCATGACGATACCGCGGCCCATGGTACCGGCACCGATCACGCCAACATGCTTGATATTCTCGAACGAAGCCATGGTGCTTTGCCTCCTGAAAAGAGATGAACGTAACTGCCGGGGCAGTCGGAACGATGTGACCTCAGGTCGCATCGACAAGGACCGATACCTTACGCAAAAGCACCACCGCTTTGAAACTGCTCCTTGCTCATCGGGCGTATTCACGCTGTGAATGAACTCCTCCGCCCGTCTGGGAGCCGTTCACGGCAACCGACCGCTGGTACAGAGCGTAACGCCCGCCTCGTCAACCGATCGGATACAATCCGCGGCTCAGGGTTGCCGATAAACATTGCATCCAGTAGTTCAATGTATAGACCAGGTAGAAGTACCCTTCTGGGCGCGCTCGCGAGTGCGCTCTTCGTGTTCAGTGTGCTCGTCAGCGCCGCGCCTGCTTCGTTCGAGGCGGCGAAAATACTCGCACGCCAGCAGGTTTATCACGACAGAAACCAACTGGGCAGCTTCTATTGCGGCTGCGACTGGGAATGGGCTGGTCGTTCCGGTGGACGAGTGGATCTGGACAGCTGCGGTTACCGCATCCGCGCCCAGCCCAACCGCGCAGTACGCATCGAATGGGAGCACATCGTACCGGCATCGCTGTTCGGGCAGCAGCGCCTGTGTTGGCAGCAAGGCGGCCGCGGTAACTGCAAGCGTACGGACCCACTATACAACCTGATGGAGGCCGACCTGCACAACCTGGCCCCGGCCATCGGCGAGGCGAACGCCGACCGCAGCAACTTCCGCTTCGGCGTGCTGCCTGCCACGCCTTTTCAGCACGGCCAGTGTCCGATTCGCGTCGCTTTCCATGAGCGCACGGTCGAGCCCAGGGATGAGGTGAAAGGGTTGATTGCCCGAGTCTACTTCTACATGCATGATCGATACGACCTGCGCCTCTCCCGCCAGCAGGAACAATTGCTGATGGCCTGGAATCTGCAACATCCGCCGGACGCCTGGGAGCTTGAGCGAGACCGCCGGGTCGCACGCATCATGGGCCACGGCAACCCTTTCGTCCGCGGGGAGCGCGGCTGGCTGCCGGGGCATCGAAACCAGGCCGAGGGATTGCGCGCGCTGGCCAAGCCCGAAACCCGGCCGCAAACATCGGTTCGGGGTAACAGTCGCAGCCGCGTCTACCACCTTCCAACCGGCTGTCCCAGCTACTCGCGTGTGAGCGGCGCTAACCGCGTCGACTTCGATAACGAAGTGCAGGCGATCCGGGCTGGCTATCGCAAGGCTGGCAACTGCAGGTAGCCATCAATCCGAAGCCTCTGACCCAGCGGCGCTAGACGCATACGGCGGCAGAACCTCCCACTCGGGTTCTTCGAACTCGCCTACCAGGCGAAACTCGCAGAAGCGGGCATGCTTCTCCATGATTGCCTTGACCATTTCGTCACGGTTGTCGTCCTTGGCGTCGCGGGCAGCCTTGGACTCCCAGCTGGCAATTGCCAACAAGGTGTCCGGCTCGCCAATCTTGCGGTGCAGGCGAGTACCGAGCGCACCCGGCGTCTGCTGAATCACCTCACTGGCCCGGACCCAGGCCTCGGCGTATTCCTCTACGCTATAGCCAGGCTTGACGCGAACCTCGAAGATAAACTTCATTACCCGCTCCCGTTTCTATTGTGTCGGTAGCGAGTTTGACTTGCTTCTCACGGTATTGTTTACCGCCACGGAGAGTTCGGACTGCGTGAAAGGCTTGGCCAGGCGTGGAAGGTTGTCGGGCAGCCCGCCATCGAATTCCGCATAGCCGCTGACCAGCAGGACCGCAAGCGACGGTCGTTCGTTTTCCAGAATCGCCGCCAGCCGGCTCCCGCTCATGGACGGCATCGCCTCGTCGGTGATGACCAGGTCCGGGGCACGACCCGCTCGAATCAGCGCCAGCGCCGTTATCGCCGACGAAGCCAGCTGCACCGAATGTCCGAGGTCCTCCAGCATCGCCCCGGTGTTGGCGAGGACCAGCGGATCGTCGTCGACCACGAGAATACCCAAAGGCGCCGGCGGGCCGAGCGGGTGCTCCGACACCTCGGTCACCGTTGGCTCGGACGCAGCGGTCTGCTGGGCACTGGCTACCGGGAGCCAGAGCTCCACCGTGGTCCCCTGGCCTGGCTCGCTTAGCAGGACCAGCCGCCCCCCGGATTGCTCGGCCAGCCCCTGAGCCATCGACAAACCCAGACCTGTCCCCTTGCCGATGCCCTTGGTGGTGAAGAACGGCTCGGTCGCCCTCGCCAGTTGGTCAGCATCCATGCCTGTCCCGGTGTCGCGGACTGTCAGGCAGATGAATTCGTGGGCAACTGCACCGATCGGATTGGCGTCCTGAGTGATGAGGCTCGCACTGACGCGCACATTGCCACCCTCAGGCATGGCGTCGCGAGCGTTGACCAGAAGGTTGATCAGCACCAGCTCCAACTGGTTGGCATCGACGAATGCGGGCGGCAGATCGGATGGCAACGACATCTCGATATTAATCGTAGGCCCTACCGAGCGTTGCAGCAGTTCATTCATGCCTCGCAGCAGATCGGCCAGTGACACCGGTACCGGCCGCAGCTCCTGCTTGCGGGCGAAAGCCAGCATGCGCTGGGTCAGCGTTACGCCGCGTGTGGCGCCTTGCAAGGCATTGTCGATCAGCGACCGGGCGCGCGCGTCGTCGCCGACCCGCTTGTGCAACAGCTCCAGATTCCCAACCACGACAGCCAGCAGGTTGTTGAAATCATGCGCCACCCCGCCGGTGAGCTTGCCGATCGCCTCCAACTTCTGCGCCTGACGCAAGGCCTGTTCGGCCAGCCGCCTTTCGGTGACATTGTTCAATCCACCGAGCACTAGAAAATCGCTGTGATCACGCTCCACCCGCCCCGACGCGAGTACGTCGATCAGCTTTCCCTGCGCGGTCACCATTTGATACTCGGCGTCCTGTATCAGCCCCGCTTCGAGCAGGCGGGGCCAGTCTTCATGAGTCGCCTGACGAGCCGAGGCGTCGGTCATGAAATGGGACAGCGGTCGGCCGATCGCGTCGGCGCGATCGCAGCCCAGCAACTCCAGCCAGGACTCGCTGACGTAACGCAGGCGGCCTGAGCAATCCAGCTGATACAAGGGCAAGGGGGTACGACTGTACAACGAACGAAAGCGCTCCTCGCTCTGGCGCAACGCACGCGTTTCACGTTCGGACATGATGGCCAGGCGGCGGTCGTACATCGCCGCGACAAGAGCCAGAAACAAAATAAGGAAAGTGGAGGCGGCAACCGCCAGCGCCAGGGCGAACAGATCGAGACTGCGCGCGTCGGGCACCGGCAATGTGCCTGCGACCGGTTCGAAGACGGCCCCCTGCATCGCCGTGTAATGCATACCGGAGATAGCGAATCCCATAGCCGTGGCAGCAACGAGTCTGACCACCAGTCCGGAAGCGCGCGCCGACAGCCAGAGCGACACGGTAGAAGCACCGACGGCAATCAGCAGCGAAAGCAGGACCCATCCGCTGTGGTAGCTCAGGTGCGCGTGCATGGTCATCGCCCCCATGCCCAGGTAGTGCATCGCTCCGATGCCGAGCCCCATGAACAACCCGCCCGGGAGCAGCGTCGTCAGTCCTGACCCGTTTCGCGACACCGCTGCGAAACCTATGCCGGTGACGCACACTGCCACCACGAGCGAGGCCAGGGTGAGACGGAAATCGTAATGCACCTCGAGTCCGGCGATATGGAACGCCAGCATCCCCACGAAGTGCATCGCCCAGATACCGCCGCCCATGGCCAGTGCAGCCGTTGCCAGCCAGGCGTAACGCACCGAACCCAGCGAGACGCGAACACGCGTCGCCAGATCAAGCGCAGTAAAGGAAGCGGTGATAGCGATCAGGATCGACAGACAGACCAGAGCGCCGTGATGGGTTCCAGACATGATTTGCTCGGAAAGGGGACTACGAGCCACGCTTGGCGGCGGCTCCCGGAGCGCTAGCCTACGACAATTATCCAGATAGATGAAATCCGATCGTCGGCGGCGTGAACTGGTTCATTCAATCCATTCAGCGCGCCAGCAGATAAGCCACCGTGGCCGCGAGCACCGCCGAGATGGCCTGCCAGAACGCTACCGGTTTTCGCTCGATAAGCGGTGGCCGGCTACGATGCAGCAGGCTCTGATTGGGATGCCTCAGGTCGTAGACGAACTCGGACAGTTCAGCGTAGCGCTTGGCCGGATTCGGATGCACGGCGCGCCGCAGCACGTCATCGACCCAGGCTGGTATGTCGCGCTTGTCATGCAACACCGAGCGGTATACCAGGCGGTTCTGTGCTGCCCGCGTCTGAGACCGGGCAACCTGGGCGCCGTAGGGAAGCTGTCCGCTGAGCATCTGATAGGTTATGACGCCGAGCGAGTAGATGTCCGATCTTGGCGAGCCACCCTCGCCCAGAAAATACTCAGGCGCCGCGTATTGAGCGGTGCCGAGCCGTGCAGTGTCCGCCGGCTGGGAGCTGTCCTCTATCCCAGCCACCCGAGCCGAGCCGAAATCGATGATCTTCACCGTACCGCTGTGATCGACCATTACGTTGGCCGGTCGCAAATCCTGATGCAGCATCTCCAGCCGGTGAAAAGCACGCAATCCCTTGGCAATCTGCTCGACGATCCCGCGTACCGTTTCAAGGTTGGGTTGTGGGTGGTCGATCATCCATTGAGCCAGGGTCTGGCCCGGAATGTATTCAGTCACCGTATACAGGGCGGTTCTACGCCGGCTCGGCGGAAAGGTCCGCAGCACATGGAGGTTGTCGATGCGCCGGGCAATCCATTCCTCGGTCAGAAAGCGCTCCAGGTGCGGCACATCGTGTTGCAGATCGACCGACGGCGCCTTGAGAATGACTTCCGCACCGCTTTCCGGATCAATAGCCAGATAGACATGACTGCGGCTGCTGGCGTGCAGATGCCGCACGATGCGGTAGCCATCGATCGTCGCCCTCGGCTCCAGAACCGGAGGCAACGGCAGGTCCGACAACTGCTGCTGAAATTCCCCTGCGCCGCTGGCCGGCAGGCTGTCGATGCGCACCAGCTGGGCAGTAAGGTTGTCGTCGCTTCCCTGCTGCAGCGCCTCTGATACGAGGCGACGAGCCGCCTGGTCCAGGTCACCGTCATCACGTTGTAGCGTATCGACGATGAACGCCTCGCTGAGAAACTCGTAGACGCCATCGGTTGCCAGGAGAAACAGATCGCCCGGTTCGAGCTGGACGCTGTGGTAGTCGATCTCCAGATGCGGGTTTATCCCCAACGCGCGGGCCAGATAGCTCTTCTCGCGGGATACCCAGAACCGATGATCATTGGTGAGTTGTTCCAGACGGGCATCGCGCAGCCGATAGATACGCGCATCGCCAATGTGGAACAAGTGAGCGGTGGTTGATTTGATCACCAGTGCGCTAAAGGTGCACACATAACCCTTGTCACGATCGTAGCGGTACTGGCTCTGGCGTGTCTGTGCATAGAGCCACGAGTTGATCGCTACCAGTACACGCTGAGCGGACTTTTTTACCGACCAGGTCTCCGAGGTGCAGAAATAGTCTTCGAGAAAGCCTGTCACCGCAGCCTGGCTGGCGATGTGACTCACCTCGCTGCTGCTGATGCCATCGGCCAGGGCCACCGCGACCCCCTTTGCGGTCAGCTGCGGCTCGCGAGGAAGGTAGGCGCCATGAAAGTCCTGGTTGCCTGGCTTGCAGCCTTTGTCAGAGTACCGCCCTACGGTCACGCCAAGGTGGTTGGTCATTTTCATGGGCCCCGCTGGTTGGAACGAGGCCCGATCCCCTGACTTAGTTATATGCGCGCTTCGGTGCAGTTCGCACGTGCGTTGCGTAAAGCGTCAGCCCGGTGAAGGCCAGACCACCCACCAGGTTGCCCAGTGCGGTGGGTATCTCGTTCCAGAGCATGTAGTCCATGACCGAGAAGTTACCGCCCATGATCATTGCAGACGGGAACAGGAACATGTTGACCACCGAATGCTCGAACCCCATGTAGAAGAACAGCATGATTGGCATCCACATGGCGATCGCCTTACCGCTGACCGAGGTGGAAATCATCGCGCCGACGACGCCCATCGACACCATCCAGTTACACAGCATGCCGCGCAGGAGAATGGTCGCCCAACCGGCCGTGCCGAACTCGGCATAACCCAATGTCCGGTCTTCACCGATATGCGAAATGCGTTTGCCGATCTCACCCGGCTCGATCGAAAAGCCATACGTGAAGACGAATGCCATCATGAACGCTACCGTCAGCGCGCCGGCGAAATTACCCAGAAATACCAGCCCCCAGTTGCGCAGAACTCCGCCGACAGTCACACCCGGTCGCTTGTCCAGCAATGCCAGTGGCGCCAGCACGAACACACCGGTCAGCAGGTCGAAGCCCATCAGGTACAGCATGATGAAACCGACCGGGAAGAACGACGCGCCAAGCAACGGCGAGCCGGTCTGCACGGTAATGGAAACGGCAAACACCGCGGCCAGCGACAAAATGGCACCGGCCATGAACGCGCGAATCAGCGTGTCCCGGGTGGACATGAAGATTTTCGACTCGCCAGAGTCGACCATCTTGGTGACGAATTCCGAAGGCATCAAATAGGACATGTGAACGTTCTCGCGTATGAAATTGCTTTGGTGATCGGCGCTGGCATCAAACCAGGCCGACCTCGACCACATCGCCCGTTATCCGAGCCGGCCAGACCTGCAGGCTCTGCTCGGGATATTCGACACAACTGCCGTCTTCCAGACGGAAGTGCTGCTTATAGAGTGGCGAGGCGACAACCAAATCGCCCTGCACTTGGCCGACCAGGCCCCGGCCAATCACATTCGCACCGGATTTCGGATCACGGTTCTCGATAGCGAACACCTGCTCGCCGTCCTCGGTAGCGGGAAGGTAAAACAGCGCTACCTGCCGGCCCTCGAGCCAGGCGACCACGCCGGAGTTGGCGACCAGGTCGGCGCGCTTGCACAGAGCTTTCCACTCGGACGGAGCCTGGACAATGGCGGCATCGGTGCGGCCGGGTTCGATACGTGCGGCTTGGATCGAGCTCATCAGGCGATCTCCTCGGTTTTGATCAGATGAAGTTCGGAGGCATTAACCGGGCGACGCTGGCCGCGCTCCTTGACGAAATGGATGTCCGGATCGCCGCGCTCGTCGTTGACGAAGGTGCGGAAACGCTTGAGTTTCTCCGGGTCGTTCAACGCATTGGCCCATTCACATTCATAGCGATCGACTACCAGCTGCATCTGGCTTTCCAGCTCTTCGCCCAGGCCGAGGCTGTCATTGATGATGACGTCCTTCAGATAGTCGAGACCGCCCTCCAGGCTTTCGCGCCAGACGGAGGTGCGCTGCAGCTTGTCTGCGGTGCGAACGTAGAACATCAGGAAGCGGTCGATGTAGCGCACCAGCGTCTCGTCATCGAGGTCGGTGGCAAACAGCTCGGCGTGGCGCGGACGCATGCCACCGTTACCGGCGACGTAGAGGTTCCATCCGTTTTCAGTCGCGATCACCCCGATGTCCTTGCTCTGCGCTTCAGCACATTCGCGGGTGCATCCGGAGACGCCGAATTTGATCTTGTGCGGCGAGCGCAAACCCTTGTAGCGATCTTCCAACCGAAGAGCCATGCTCACGCTGTCCTGCACGCCGTAGCGGCACCAGGTGCTGCCGACACAGGATTTGACCGTGCGCAGCGACTTGCCATAGGCGTGGCCGGTTTCGAATCCGGCGGCGATCAGCTCGCCCCATATGTCCGGCAGCTCGTGCAGCTGGGCGCCGAACAGGTCGATGCGCTGGCCGCCGGTGATCTTGGTGTACAGGTCATACTTTTTCGCCACCTGACCCAGCACGATGAGCTTCTCGGGTGTGATCTCGCCACCTGCGATGCGCGGCACGATGGAATAGGTGCCGTTTTTCTGCATGTTGGCCATGAAGGTGTCGTTGGTGTCCTGCAGCGGAATCAACAGCGGATCGGTGATCGGCTGGTTCCAGCAAGATGCCAGGATCGAGCCCACAGCCGGCTTGCAGGTATAGCAACCATGGTGACCGCGACCATGCTTGGCCAGTAGCTCGTCGAAGCTGTGAATGTTCTCGACCCGCACGATGCCGTACAGCTCCTGGCGGGTGTAGGCAAAGTGCTCGCAAAGGCTCTTGTCGACTTCCACGCCGCGAGCGGTCAGCTCGTGCTCGAAAACCTGCTTGAGTAGTGCGCTGCAGCCGCCACAGCCGGTAGCGGCCTTGGTTTGTCCCTTCAGCTCGCCGAGATCGGTGCAGCCGGCATCAACAGCGCAGCACACCGCGCCCTTGGTGACGTTGTGGCAGGAGCAGATGGTGGCGGTGTCTGGCAATGCATCAGCGCCCAGTGTCGGTGCACCGTCAGACATCGGCAGAATCAGGCTAGACGGATCCGCAGGTAGCTTGATGCCGTTCTGGGCGTATTGCAGCAGGGTGTCGTAATAGCTGTTGTCACCGACCAATACCGCGCCGATCACGTGTTTGCCATCAGCTGATACCACCAACCGGCGGTAGGTCGAGGTGGCTTCATCGATGAACCGGTAGCTCTTGGCGCCCGGCGTGGCGGCATGCGCATCGCCGATCGAACCGACGTCAACGCCGAGCAGTTTCAGCTTGGTCGACATGTCAGCACCGGTGAAGGGATCGTAATCGACGCCGGCGATCTGCTTGGCCAGGTTGCGGGCCATGGTGTAGCCCGGCGCGACCAGTCCGAAGATGCTGCCGTTCCAGGAGGCGCACTCACCGATGGCATGTATTGCCGGATCGCTGGTACGGCAATGATTGTCGATCATCACACCGCCGCGCTCGGCGACTTCCAGGCCACAGGCACGTGCCAGGGCATCCTGCGGCCGAATGCCGGCAGAAAAGACGATCAGATCGGTTTCGAGAAACTCGCCGTCATTGAAGTTCATGCGATAGGCATGCTCTTCCCCAGCCACGATTTCCTTGGTGGCTCGCGCCAGATGTACGGAAACACCCAGTGCCTCGATACGCGCCTTCAGTGCTGCGCCACCATCGGCATCCAGCTGTACCGGCATCAGGCGTGGAGCGAACTCGACGACATGTGCCTCGATGCCCAGCGACTTCAGAGCATTGGCTGCTTCCAGACCCAGCAGACCGCCGCCGACCACCACACCACGGCGCGCCGTGGCAGCGGCTGCGCGGATACCGTCGAGGTCTTCGAGCGTGCGGTACACCAGGCGCGAATTGCCTTCCGCACCGGGGATCGGTGGCACGAAGGGATAGGAGCCGGTAGCCAGAATCAGCTGATCGTAGGCCTGGCGGCCTTCGCTGGTGATGACTTCCTTGCGCTCGCGGTCGATCTCAAGAACCTGCACGCCCAGATGCAGGCGCACCCCGTTGCAGTCGTAAAAATCGGAGTCGCACATCGCCAGCGAGTCGGCGTCGCGTCCGTCAAAGTATTCGGAGAGATGCACGCGGTCGTACGCACGCTGCTTTTCCTCACCAAAAACATGAATGTCATAGCGCGACAGAGCGCCCTGTTCGATCAATTGTTCGACGCAATGGTGGCCGACCATGCCGTTGCCGATGACGACCAATGTCTCGCTCTTGATCGAAGTAACGATGGAGTTCATAGCCTTTCCTCAGTCGAAGCGTTTGCCGGCACCGCCGGCCAAAACAAAAAGGCGCCTGGAATCTCTGCAGACTCCAGGCGCCTTTGCCTGATATTCATTTGGTTTGTTCAGCACCATCAGGCAGCGTCGCCGATGTTGCTGGTCCCTTTATTGGTCGCCGTTGACCGAGGGACACCTGCGAAGCATCACGCAGATCTTGCGTATGAATAAGCAACGGCTGTGCCAATACGCCTCAAGTCGGCCGACTGTCGATTACCAGATCACCTTATGCGACTGAATATTAAGGTCTTTTATAAAATCCAGAGACAGCCAAAGAACCGCAGGAATGTGTATAAAGGTCGTTTCGGCGCGCTTGCCCAAACGAACCAGAACTGTGCGCCGGAGGAGCAGACTCCCGTTTTTGGTGCGCTTTTGAAAAGTTCCCTTCCCCCGATGCCGTTCGTCGCGAGACGTTGCAAAAGCCTGCGCGAAAACGAGAATGGTCAGCTCGACAGCGCCACCCGACCCTCCCTGCCGGTGGACAATGGAGCAAGACATGACGGATACCACCAACTGGCCCCTGCCCTATCGCGTCAACCCTGCGTATGCGCGCAAGGTTGCCTATTTTTCCATGGAATTTGCCATCGATCAGGCGCTGAAAATCTACTCAGGCGGCCTGGGCTTTCTGGCCGGATCGCACATGCGCAGTGCTTATCAGCTGCGTCAGAACGTGATCGGCGTCGGCATACTGTGGAAGTACGGCTATTACGATCAGGCGCGCAATGCGGACCAGACCCTGCGCGTGGATTTCACCAAGAAGTACTATCCGTTCCTGACCGACCCGGGCATCACCGTCACGGTGCAGGTCAATGGTCACGATGTGAAAGTGAAGGCATTGTGTCTCCCGGCACAGACATTCGGCAGCGCGCCGCTCTATCTGCTCACCACCGACATCCCGGAAAACGATCATCTGGCGCGCACCATCACCCACTGCCTGTATGACGTCGAACCTTCCGCACGCATAGCCCAGAGCATCGTACTGGGCCTGGGCGGAGCCAAGGTGGTCGAAGCAATGGGCGGCGCTGAGCTATACCATATGAATGAAGCGCATGCCCTGCCCCTGGCCTTTCATCTGATGGATCGCCTGGGTGAGGCAAGCGAAGTGCGCAAGCGCATCGTCTTCACCACGCATACACCCGAGAAAGCCGGTAACGAAGAGCATGAGACCTCGTTCCTGAAGCGCATGGGTTTCTTCGGTGCGCTCAACCATGAGCAGGAAGTGAACCTCACCGGCATTCACGAGCACCTGTTCAGTCATACGCTGGCAGCGCTGCGCGTTTCCCATGCATGTAACGGGGTATCCCGGTTACACGGGGCGGTGGCGAACCAGATGTGGGAAGGCAATGATGGCATCTGCTCCATCGAGGCGATCACCAATTCACAGAATGCCTTGTTCTGGCAGGACAAGAAGCTGCGTCAGGCTCTCGATCGCAACGACCCCAAGCGGCTGATTACGCGTAAGAAAGAAATGAAAGACGATCTGTTCCGCATCGTCGCTGATCAGACCGGCAAACTGTTCAATCGGGACGTGCTGACCATCGTCTGGGCCCGCCGTTTTGCGCACTACAAGCGCGCCACCCTGTTGTTGCATGATTTTCATCGCTTTCTGAACCTGATCGAGCGCACCGATCGCCCAGTGCAGATCATCTGGGCCGGCAAACCGTTCCCGTTCGATCACGATGCCATCAGCGTATTCAACGGGCTGGTACGACTGTCTCGCAAGAAGCGCAACATAGCCGTGTTGACCGGGTACGAAATCGAGCTATCGCGCCAGCTCAAGCAAGGCGCGGATGTCTGGCTGAACACGCCCGTGCGGCCACGGGAAGCGTCGGGCACCAGCGGGATGACCGCTGCCATGAATGGTGCAGTGAACTTCTCGATCAATGATGGCTGGATTCCTGAGTTTGCCAAAGACGGTGAAAACAGCTTCATCATCCCGGTTACCGAGCCGAAGCTGAGCGAGCATGAGCAGAACGAGGCGGATTATCAGAATCTGATGTCGATCTTTGAAGACCGGATCATCCCGCTGTATTACGACGAGCCGCAGCGCTGGAACGAGATCGCCATGGCCAGCATGCGGGATGTGACGCCGGCTTTCGATTCCGATCGCATGGCTCGGGAGTATTACGAGAAGCTTTACTCTGCCAAGCTGGGCTGAGCGGGATGGTGCGCTCCTGCATCACCGCGTAGTTTGCGCAACTAACGGAGCCAATCGGGGCGCTTGCTCGGATCACGCAAGGATCGGGCGCGCCCCATGGCGCCCGGGCCCTTACTCGCGAGTGACGGCCAAACCGGTCGGGGCACCTAGCTCAGACCGTGTTCGCTCATGTACTTCTGCACGTAGGGGCACGAAGGCACCACCTTGTAGCCTTTTTCCTCTGCAAAACTGAGCGCTCGTTCGGTCAGCGCTGCGGCGATACCTTCGCCTTGCAGTGTTTCCGGCACCGAGGTGTGGTAGAGGTCCAGCGTATCCTCACCCATCTGCCTATAGGCAAGATGAGCTCTCCCTTCTTCGCTCTGAAGGTAGAACTCGCTGTTGTCTGAATCGTGCGATATATCGTAGGCCATGATGCCTCCCATGGTTGGCAGAGCTGATTCGGGATATCTCGTGACGCTGGCAGCGCTGCGCCATGCAGGACGCTGAAGGCTCGAAGCTGGGACAGCTTCAACCTGATCCTGTTCCGAGGCACCGGGGTGAGACCAATCGCGTGAGGGTCCCGGACCGGGGCAGCACCACGCCAGGCAGCATGGAACAATCTGACCCGCTCGACGCCAAACGGAGACTTTCATCCCGCTGAGGACATGCACCAAAATTCGCCGGGACTTTCAGATGGTCGCCATTTTCAATGAAACGAAAAAACCGGTTCCGGAGCAGGACGCACTCGGCTCGCCGAGGGATTGTCTGGAGTTCTTTCGCAAGGAAGGCCAGCAAGCGCTGGACGTGTTGTTTCAGAAGGTCGCAGCATTCCTCGCTATCCAGTCATGCCTGACGATCACCTACGGCCTTTCGATGCTGAACGAGAATCCGCGCTGGGCAGACACCTTCACTCTGATCACTCCTGCAGCGCTTGGTCTCTTCGCAATGGCCTGCTGCATGCACGCCTGGCCGAGCATCAGAGCAGCCAGTGAGACGGTCCTGCACTGGCAAGGCAAGCAACTGGCAATCATCGGCAAATTGTCTCCTCGGGATTTGGCGCGCGACCGAAATCCGCTTCTTTCTAGGCGCGAAGAGCGAATCGAGGATCAGGAGCGGGCCATGCTATACGCCAAGCTCGCGCCGTCCGGCTGTGCAACGTTCTGGCTGGTGTTAACCGGCACGACCCTTTGGATACAGCTTTGATTGGGCGCGACAACAGCTTCAGGGGCCCTGCCTGCAGCCCTCCGCGGCTCCAGCCCAGGCGGTACGCAGCCGGAGAATGACCGGGCCCCAGCCCTGCAGTCACCCCCGCTTCGATGTGCCCGATACATTTGGTGGTAAACTCCCGAGCGGCCGTCAAGCGAGGCGCTCGACCGCTGCTTTTCAAGCTCAGATTTCAGCCAACTAATTCACAGCGCATTGGGAGCACCAAATAGTCCATCTACGGTTGCCATGGACTTTGCCCGGTGTCGCTGAATTCGATACGCGTGGGTTAAATGCATAGAAAAAGCGCGAGCATCAGCAACAAGGGCAAGCTTGGCCTGGATCCCAAAGTCGCTGCGGGTCTGGCAATCGTCTTCCTGTTCTTCATCCTGAGCACGGTGGTCGCGGTCTACACCCTTCAGCACTTGAAAACGAGCAATGAACGGGTCGCCCGGACGCATAGCGTGATCGTGGCCATCGACCGTCTGTTGGTGGATGTCCAGGACGCCGAGACGGGCCAGCGCGGCTTCCTGCTTACCGGCGATGAGCGTTATCTCGAACCGTACAACCGAGCGGTTGCCCAGATACACAAGCGCATGCAGCGCGTCGAGGCGCTACTTGCTCGCAACGAGGTTCAAGACTGGCGTTTCGAAGAGCTTGAAGGCTACATCACCACACGATTCCAGGAGCTGGAATTAATCCTTGGCATCTACCTCAGGGAAGGCCAGGCCGCAGCCATCGCTAACGCCAATCTGGAGCGCGGCAAGGCAGAGATGGACGCTATCCGCGACGCGATTGGTCAGCTTCGCGAACAGGAAAGCCAGCTCCGAGCGCAGCGCGTCGAGGCCATGAAGAAAGCCTATACCGTCGCGTTCATCACCAGTGCGTTGTCCGGCACGCTTGGCATTGCCCTGACCATCCTTATCGCCGCGCTCATACGCAGGGCCACGTTGGCGCGGCGGCGGGAGCAATGGCTGCAAGCCGCACAAGTCGGCCTCGGTTCAGTGGTGATGGGCGAACAGTCCACACACGAGCTGGGCCAGAACATCCTCGGCTACCTCACCAATCATCTTGGCGCTGTCGCTGGCACCCTTTATATGAAGGAAAATGGGCGGTACGCGCTTCTAGCCAGCCGTGGAGTGCCCGCCGACGTCACTATTCCGCGCGATTTCGACGGGAAAGACGGTCTTTTCGCCCACGTGCTGGAGGATCACCGGCCGGTCACCGTGGGAGAGCTGCCAGAGGGGTATATCGCCTTCGGTTCCAGTCTCGGCCAGCAGTCGCCGCGGTTCCTGGCACTTGCACCGGCGCTTCAGGATGGCGAGGTGAAAGCCGTGCTGGAGCTCGGCTTTCTGAACCCGGTGGGCGACCACATTCTTTCCCTGCTCGAACACTGCTCGAATACGATCGCCGCATCGATAAGGTCTGCCGAGTTCCGTACCCAGTTGCGGACGCTTCTTTCCGAGACGCAGCGCCAGGCGGAAGAGATGCAGGTTCAAAGCGAAGAATTGCGCGTGTCCAATGAGGAGCTGGAGGAACAGGGCCGCGCCCTCAAAGAATCCCAGTCACGTCTGGAGCAACAGCAGGTCGAGCTGGAACAGACCAATTCGCAGCTGGAGGAACAGGCGCAGGAGTTGGAGTGCCAGCGCGATGAGCTGGAAAAGGCGAATACGGCGATCCAGTTGAAGGCGCGCGAGGTGGAGCAGGCAAGCCGGTACAAATCGGACTTCCTTGCAAATATGTCGCATGAGCTGCGCACCCCGCTCAACTCTTCGCTGATCCTCGCCAAATTGCTCGCGGACAATTTAGAGGACAACCTCACCCCCGAGCAGGTGAAGTACGCCCAGACCATTCAATCGTCCGGCAATGACCTGCTGAATCTCATCAACGATATCCTCGATCTGTCGAAAATCGAGGCGGGTCACGTGGAAATCCGGCCCGAATCGGTGTCGCTTGAGCGCATGGTCAACTCGCTTCGTCATCTGTTCGACCCGGTTGCTCGCGACAAGGGTCTAGCGTTCTCGGTCCACGTCTCCTCTGATGTTCCGCCTGTCATCGAAACCGATCCGCAGCGTTTGGAGCAGGTGCTCAAAAATCTCATCGCCAACGCCATCAAGTTCACCGATGCGGGCAGCGTTACCTTGGGCCTGCGTGCACTGGGCGACAAGCAAATTTCCCTTTCGGTAACCGATACAGGCATCGGTATCGCCGAGGAGCAACAGGCGCGGATTTTCGAGGCCTTCCACCAGGCCGATAGCACCATCAGCCGCAAGTTCGGCGGCACGGGTCTCGGCCTGTCCATCTCACGTGAGGTGGTCCGGCTGCTGGGTGGCACCATTCATCTGAAAAGCCGCCCGGGATCCGGCAGCACCTTCACCGTGGTCATTCCAGAGCAGTACGACGGCGCAGCGGTGCGCTCAACCGTCCTTGAGGTCCAAACGGCACCCCCGCCTCCTTCCGTCTCGCCAAGACCTGCCCCTGCGCCGTCTCGGTCGCAAGAACCGACCGCCGTGGATGATGATCGCCTTCAGCCCGATGACACTGCGCGCCGATTGTTGATCGTCGAGGATGACCGGTCCTTCGCCATGATCCTGCGCGATCTCGCGCGAGAATCGAATTTCCAGGCACTGGTAGCGGAAACCGCGCAGGAAGCATTGGAGCTTGCCCGGCAATGCCTGCCCAGTGCCATCGTGCTGGACGTAGGCCTGCCTGATCAGTCCGGGCTGTCGGTCCTGGACCGGCTCAAGCGCGATGTCCGGACGCGCCACATCCCGATTCACATCATCTCCGCAGAGGACTATTCGGAACGTGCACTGTCCATGGGGGCCATCGGTTATGCGTTGAAGCCAGTGCAGCGCGACCAGCTGGTTGACGTGCTGAGGTCCCTCGAAGCGAAAGTCTCGCAGAACCTGCGGCGCGTCCTGATCGTGGAAGACAACGAGGTGCAGCGAGAGGCGGTCAGCAACCTGATCGGCTCTCATGACGTGGAGACTGTTGGCGCAGGGACGGCCGCCGAGTGCCTGGCGCTGCTCAAGGAGCAGACGTTCGACTGTATGGTGCTCGACTTGTCTCTTCCGGACGCATCGGGCTTCGAGCTTCTGGAAAGAATAAGCGGGGACGCTGCGCACTCCTTCCCACCGGTGATCGTCTACACCGGTCGCGTCCTCACGCGCGAAGAAGAGCAAATGCTGCGCGGCTATTCCAAGTCCATCATCATCAAGGGCGCCAAGTCGCCCGAGCGGCTTCTGGATGAAGTAACTCTGTTTCTTCACCAGGTGGTATCCGAACTGCCAGACGAACAGCAGAAAATGATTCGCAAGGCGCGTAACCGCGACGCACTGCTAGAAGGACGGCGCATTCTGATCGTGGAAGATGATGTGCGAAATATCTACGCGCTGACCAACATCCTCGAGCCCCGAGGGGCGATCATCGAGATCGCACGCAATGGGGAAGAGGCACTACAGAAACTGGAGCAGTCGCGCAGCGAACCTGACAGTCGCATCGATCTCGTGTTGATGGACGTGATGATGCCGGTCATGGACGGGCTGACCGCAACCCGGCATATCCGCAAGGACCCGAACTGGAAGAAACTGCCGGTCATCGCGCTGACAGCGAAAGCCATGCCCGACGATCAACGGCGGTGCATTGAAGCAGGCGCCAATGACTACATGGCCAAGCCGCTTGATGTCGAGAAGCTGTTGTCGCTGGTCCGGGTGTGGATGCCACAATGACCGACACCTTTGAAAAGGTCGAGGACATCGAGATCCGTCTTCTGCTCGAGGCCTTGTACCATCGCTATCACTATGACTTCCGCAGCTACGCCATGTCATCGGTCAGGCGCAGGCTGCGCCAGGCCAGGGAAAATCTCGGGTTCGCGACCGTTTCTGCCATGCAGGAACGCGTCCTGCATGACCCCGACATGTTGCCGCAGATGCTGCGCTACCTGACAGTGCAGGTCAGCGAGATGTTTCGCGATCCGAGCTACTTCCTGGCCATTCGGGAGACGGTGGTACCGCATCTGCGTACCTACCCTTCCCTGAAAGTCTGGATCGCAGGTTGCAGCACCGGCGAGGAACTGTACTCTCTGGTCATTCTCTTTCGTGAGGAAGGCCTGGAAGAGCGAACGCTGTTCTATGCCACCGATATCAATCCGGAAGCGCTGGAACAGGCCACAGCAGGCATCTACGATGCGGAGCGGGTTCGTCTGTTTTCCGAAAACTACCGACAAGCCGGCGGCAAGACTTCGCTGTCCGACTATTACCACAGCAATTACAACCGCTGCATCCTGGACAAGAGTCTGCGTCGCAACGTTGTGTTTTCAGACCATAGTCTGGTTACCGATCAGGTATTCGGGGAAATGCATTTCGTGTCCTGCCGCAACGTCATGATCTATTTCGACCGCGCTCTGCAGGACCGTGCAGTAGGCTTGTTCAAGGATTCCCTGCTACGCCACGGCTTCCTGGGACTCGGTTCCAAGGAAAGCCTGAGGTTCTCCCGACACGCCGACGCCTTTCGCGATTTCGTGCGCAAAGAGAAAATCTACCAAAGGACTGATTCATGACCGTTCCGGCCAGGCGTGCTGTGGTTATCGGAGCCTCGGCGGGCGCACTCGAGGCGCTGTCGGTTCTATTGCCGGCACTTCCTGCCACGTTTCCGCTCCCGATATTCGTCGTCGTCCATGTACCGGCGGACAAGCCCAGCGTGCTGGCCGACATCTTTAGTGCAAAGTGCCGGCTGCGCGCGATAGAGGCGGAAGACAAGGAACCGGTCGAGCCTGGCGTCATATACTTCGCCCCGCCCGATTACCATATGCTGCTCGAAGACAAGCTGACCATCGCACTCTCCAACGAGGAAGCGGTGCTGTTTTCCAGACCCTCCATCGACGTAACGCTGGAAAGCGCTGCCGATGTCTGGGGCGACGGGCTGATCGGCATCATCCTGACCGGCGCCAATCAGGACGGAGCCCGGGGGCTTAAGGCCATTGCACAAGCCGGTGGCACCACCATCGTTCAGAATCCTGATACTGCCTATGCCAGGGCCATGCCCGAAGCCGCGACAGCGCTATGTCCAGGGGCTCAGGTGATGACGCTTGCCGACATGTCCGCTTACCTGTGGAGTATTTCGGAATGACGACGCCGGTCAAATTTCTGCTGGTCGATGACCTGCCCGAAAACCTCCTGTCGCTGCAGGCGCTTCTTCGCCGCGACAATCTTGTGTTACTGATGGCTAAGTCCGGAGACGAAGCGCTGGAATTGCTCCTCGAGCACGATGTGGCGCTGGCGTTGATTGATGTGCAGATGCCCGGACTCAACGGCTTCGAACTTGCCGAACTGATGCGCGGCAACGAACGGACAAGGCGGATTCCGATCATCTTCGTTACCGCCGGAACCCATAGCGCCGAGCGCCGGTTCCAGGGTTACGAAGCCGGCGCAGTCGACTTCATTCAGAAGCCGATCGAACCCGATATCCTGCGCAGCAAGACCGAGGTCTTTTTCGAGATATACCGTCAACGACAAATGATCGCCGAGCAGCGTGATCTGCTTCAGGCCCAGGCAGAGGCCCTTCAGCTCGCCGACAAGCGCAAGGACGAATTTCTCGCGGTACTGGCGCACGAGCTTCGCAACCCCCTGGCTGCACTGCGTAGCGGACTGGAGCTGCTTCTGCGCAAGCCGGACGAACCCAAAGCTGCTCGCATCAGCGGCCTCATGCAGGAGCAGATGACTCATCTCTTGCGGCTGGTTGATGATCTCCTCGATGCATCACGCATCACTCAAGGCAAAATCGAACTACGCACGGCTGTGTTCGACTTGCGTGATGCCGCGCTGGCGGCAGTCGAGATGGCCAGGCCGGCGATCGACGAGCAAGACCACGCATTGGTCATCCATCTAACCGATCACCCCATCGAGCTAGTGGCCGACAAGCTGCGCATTACGCAATGCATCGGCAATCTGCTCAACAACTCGGCCAAATACACTCCGCGGGGCGGACGCATCGAGCTGACGATCGAAGATACTTTCGGTGCTGTTCGGGTGACCGTTGCTGACAACGGCCTGGGGCTGACGCAAGAGGCGTCAGCCGCGATATTTCGCATGTTCGAGCAAGTCGAGGATCATCTTGAGCATGCGCACGGTGGCCTCGGTATCGGCCTGGCCTTGGTCAAACAGTTGGTCGAGCTTCATGGAGGCAGCATAGCCGTCGCCAGTGACGGCCCTCATCAGGGTAGTGCGTTTACCCTGGAGATTCCCAAGGCCGGAATCCGGCCAAGCCACATGATCAGTCCCAGCCTCGCATAGCTGAAAGAGACGTGGTGTTCTGTTGACCGCTTTGCCGACGTGCGCGCAGCACGGTGGCTATCCAGCGATGGGGCCACTTTAGTCTTTGATTTCACAGGCGTAGAACTGAATCGAAAAAAAGCTATCGAATAGCAGGTAAGCCTTTTTTTCAGGTTGCTTCGCTTCGGCGACTTTTCGAAACCTGATCTGACTCAGGAAGGAGGACGCATGTTGGTCACCTTAACTGTCATAGCGATGGTAGTCCTTGCTGGCTATCTATGGCATTCGGCGGGAGAACTACGCCACCGATCCGTACGGCCGCATGGCGAAAACGACGTGACCTCTGCGGGAGCGGTACTCCTCATGCGCTCGACCTGCATCGCCATGCTGACGCTCGCGATAGCGTTCCTCGCCACCTCGTGGCAACCTGCGCCAGGAACAAGTATCGATCCGACCGACCTTGACGCTCATAGCGCTGCTGTAGAGCCCTCGGTAACGCCCGAGTAAAGACCCTTCGGGCGGCTGCTACGAGACGGCAAGGATGCCCGCAGCGTCGAATATGCAATCAGAACGGCCCGCCCTTAATGCTCAGACTCGCTACGGGGCCGTCTAGCTCAGGGGATGATTTTCTCGGCTCGCAGGCGATCGAACAGGTCAAAAAAAGCGCCCCGCGTCTCGCGGAAATGGTCGAAACCAAAGTCGCGGGACTTGGTGATGTCGTTAACGCATTCCTGCTCACGACCCAGATCGGCGTCGGTATGCCACCAGGAAGCCAGTTTTTCGACGTCCGGCTCCGCCAAGTCATGCTTCTGAGCAATCTCACGCCACACAGACCCTGCATCCGCCATCCGCTGCTCCAGCGGCTGCGGCGTCTCGGGGCAGTCTGCGACCTGCAGACCGAAATATTCGCCAATCTCGCGCCACATGCGACGCCAGCGGAAAACGTCTCCGTTTACGGTGTTGAACGCCTGATTCTCTGCGCCCGGCGTGGTCGCGGCCCACTCCATCTGCCGCGCCAGCACCAGTGCATCGGTCATGTCAGTCAGCGCATGCCACTGCGTCTGTGAGCCTGGGAACACGAACGGCTGCCCGGTCGCTTTGCAGATCGACGCATAAACCGCCAGTGTCGTGCCCATGTTCATGACATTGCCACGGGCGTATCCGATCACCGTATGCGGGCGGTGCACGTTCCAGGCAAAGTTGTAACGCTTGGCGGCATCGAACAGCACGTCTTCCTGCGCGTAGTAGAAGTTATCACCTGGTACGCGTGGCTCGGACTCCCTGAACGGGGTCTCGATACGCCCGCTGCCGTAGGCTTCAAACGAACCGAGATATTGTTTAGTGCCTGTCACTAGCGAGGCATGCTTCAAGTTGTCGCTATCGATCGCCTCGAACAGGTTGCGCATCATTGTGCTGTTGGCTTCGACGTTGGCTTTCTCGTTCTCGCGCCGAACCCAGCTGCAATAGAAGACATGGGTGATGGGTAAACCCGCTAGCGCCTGCTCCGCGGCCTGCTTGTCGAGCAGGTCGACCGCGACGGGGATCACCCCGCTCTGCTCAGTGGCCCGGCGTGACAGACCATAGACCGTCCACCCACTCGCAACCAGATGAGTAGCCAGGTTGCCACCGGTGATACCGGTGGCGCCGACGACGAGCGCTGTACCTTTACGCATGATCGAGCCCTTTCTTGAAGATTCGGAAAACCCGGCGTCACGCCAGATCGATGAATGCAGTCTGGTAGACAGAACCTGTTGCTACAATCGAAAGCATCGCAAATCTTTATTGCGCAAGACGCAACCATAACGAGACCCAACCCGATGGACCTTAACGCCTTGCTGGTATTCGAGCGCGTCGCTGCCACCGGCAGCTTTACTGCCGCCGCGCGCCACTTCCGTCGTGCCGTGTCGTCAATCTCGCGTCAGATTCGAGCGTTGGAGGACTCGGTTGGGCAACCGCTCCTCTACCGGCATACGCGTGCGGTCACTTTGACGGAAGCGGGCAGACGGTACTACGAAGAAGTACGCGACATTCTCGAACGTCTCGACATGGCGACCGAGGCGCTAAGTCAGCCACACGCGGAGCCCAGCGGTGTGCTGCGCATCAATGCCCCGGCGGCCTTCGGTCAGCACCAAATCGTGCCTTTGCTCTATCACTTCCAGCAGCGCTACCCCGGCATCAAGGCTGAACTGTTTTTGAATGATCGAGTGGTCGATCCGGTGCGCGAAGGTCATGACATGACCTTCCGGGTCGGTAATTTATCCGACTCGTCGCTGGTGGCACGTCGGCTTGCGCCGATGAATTATGTCGTGGCTGCGTCGCCCGACTACCTGGCAAGGCGGGGAACACCGGAGACGCCCGAGGCACTTTCGGAGCACGACTGCTTGATTTATCAGGGCGAACTCGGCCGCCAGCGATGGTACTTCCAGCGGGGCAGCACGGCGGAAGTTGCTTACGAGGTAGACGGCAGTCTCGCCAGCAACGACGCCGAAAGCTTGTTGAGAGCGGCGGTCCTCGGCCAGGGGCTGATCTTGTTTCCGACATGGCTGGTCGCCGCGGAACTGGCCAGGGGTGCTCTGGTGGAAGTGCTCCAGCCATGGCGATGCGAGGTCATGCCCGGCCGCCGCGAACTTTATGTGTTAACCCGAGAACGACGGCTCAGCACCCTCAAGGTACAGGCGTTTATGGAATACCTGTTCGAGACAGTCTCGCCCTCTCCTCCCTGGGATCGCTGGCGGGAGAAAATGGTCAAGCGACAGGCGTGAGAAGGTCGGCTGACTTCCTGCTAGAGCAGGTCTGTAGACTCTCTAGTCGAGTCGTGCAGAGAGAGAGAGCTAGCGAGCGGCTGCTTATGGCCGAAAGCGGACGGTGCCAGCCCGCGAGTGGTCTAAACGGACGCTGTACATTCAATGCACATTTCCGATCTTGGGAAGCAAGCTGCAGGCTTAGGTAATCGCTGTGGATCGGTTACTAACCGTAGGGGGCAATCGCGGCAGACACCGACCGGATGGCTAACACGCCGAAACGGAAGAAAAAAACGTCCCAATCACCATTTTCAGCACGCGGGGTATTTTGATTAACAACGAAATATTTCGGAGAGAGGGGGATTATTCGGCGCTGCGCACCTCACCCCCTTCGGGGGCCGCCGTCGCTGCGCTCTGGCGTTCCTGCGCCAGCTTCGCTGGCTTCGGTCGAACCGTTAGGGTTCTCACTCAGATTTCCCCTAGATAAAGAAAAAGGCCCTTGCTTGCGCAAGAGCCTTTTTCTTTATCTGGCGGAGAGAGAGGGATTCGAACCCTCGATACGCTATTAACGTATACACACTTTCCAGGCGTGCTCCTTCAGCCACTCGGACATCTCTCCGGAACCTGGGTGGCAGGCATGGCCTGCTCCAAGGCGCGCCAATGTACCGAAAATGGGCAGCTTTGGCAAACGCTTTTCAGGCGATTTATTGTTTGGCTACAGCTGCTTGGAGCGCAGCACTCGCCGGTCATTTTTTAGTTGGTACACTCTTCTGATTGCAGCCTCCCGGCGCGATCATCAACAAGGAGTTTCCCATGAGCGAACTGGTTTCCTATCGTCTGGCCGATGGCGTGGCCTATCTCGGGCTGGATAATGGCAAGGTCAACGCTGTATCTCCTGACGTAGTCGTCGCGCTGAACAAGGCGCTGGACCAGGCCGAACAGGACAAGGCTGTAGTCGTGCTGTCGGGCAAGCCCGGCATTCTATCCGGTGGCTACGATCTGAAAGTAATGACCGCCAGCGCTGATTCGGCCAAGAGCCTGGTTGCCGCCGGATCGACCCTCGCCCGTCGCATGCTCGCCCACCCCTACCCAGTTGTCGTCGCCTGCACCGGCCACGCCGTCGCCAAGGGCGCTTTCCTGTTGCTGTCCGCCGATTACCGCATCGGGGTCGAGGGGCCCTTCAAGATCGGCCTGAACGAAGTCGCCATCGGCATGACCATGCACCATGTCGGTATCGAGCTCGCCCGGGCGCGCCTGACGCCTTCTGCTTTCAATCGGTCGGTAATCAACGCTGAGATGTTCGATCCGGCTGATGCCGTGACGGCCGGCTTCCTCGACAAGGTGGTTGCCCCGGAACAGTTCGAGCAGGAGGTCGCTGCGGCTGCTCAGGCGCTGACCAAGTTGAACATGGGCGCGCATCGCAATACCAAGCGCAAGAGCCGCACGGCCCTTCTGGAGCTGCTCGATCAGTCCATCGAGATCGACAAGCAGCACAGCCTCTGAGCCCAGCCCCCGTCGTCGAAACGAATCGTAGCGAAAACGGCGCCTCAACCTCCTGCCGCTTCGGTATGCTTTGGCATCCGACTTGGAGAGATACATGGATTCGTTAACGCAGGCGGTTCTGGGAGCTTCGGTTCAAGGCGCGGTGCTAGGCCGGTTCCAGGGGCGAAAGGCGCTGGTGTATGGCGCCCTGCTTGGCACTCTCCCGGACATGGACGTCCTCATCGATTTCGGCGATGCCGTCGCCGACATGACCTACCATCGCGGCTTCAGCCATTCGGTCTTCGTGCTGAGCACGCTGGCGGTGTTGCTCACCTGGCTTACCCGGCGTCTGTTTCCGGATCCTCGATACAGTACCGGACGCCTGTTCGCCTGCATCGCGCTGGTACTACTGACACACGTGACGCTGGATGCTTTCACCACCTACGGCACTCAGCTGTTCTGGCCGTTACCGACGCCACCCGTGGCGATCTCAAGCATTTTCATTATCGATCCGCTGTATACCGTACCGCTGTTGATTGCCGTCATTGCCGGTCTGATCATCGGTCTCGGCCGGTTCGGCTTGCGCTGGCAATACGGTGCGTTGGCGGTGAGCACCCTTTACCTGCTGAGCACGCTTGCCGGAAAACACATGGCTGAACAGCGCCTCGATCAGGCCTTGGAACAGGCCGGTATCGAAGCCGACCAGACCTTCAGTTCGCCGACGCCTTTCAACACACTCCTATGGCGTGTGGTCGCAATCGATGACGATGACTATTACGAGGGACTGGTTAGCTGGCTGGATCAGACTCCACCGGATCTGGAGCGCTTCCCACGTAATGCTGCGACTGGGCAGGCGGCGCTTGAAGGTTCGCCGCAACACGACCGCCTGCGCTGGTTTACCCAGGAGGTTCTGCGGTACGACTTCGTCGACGGACATTGGGTGGTGACCGATCTGCGTCTGGGCATGACTGGCTATCACCCATTTCGCTTCGCACTGGCCACACAGACCGCACACGGTGGCACTGACCTCATCAGCCATACCGAGCACTGGCCGGTACCTGAAGCAGACTACTCGCGGCTCAACGATCTATGGCGCCGGGCGATCGATCCGGATTACCAGCTTTCGCTTGCCGATCTAGCGGCAGACATGAACCGCGAGGCTGGTCAAAAACCGCTGTGACGGGGGCGCACTCAAGGCTGCGCTCTGCAATAATGGGCGCAACTTAAGCGAGGCGTACCGACAATGCCCGGCGACACGGCCCAGCACACCGCAACCCCCTCTCGCGCCATGGCCATGTCGGCGGCGCTGATGGCGATATTCACGACCATCTTTGCCAGCAATCTACCCACTCCGCTTTATTCCGTATGGCAGGCTCGCTGGGGATTCTCCTCGGCGGCATTGACCGGCGTATTCTCGATATACGTGCTGGGCGTGGTTAGCACGCTGCTGACGCTCGGCGCGCTATCGGACAAGCTAGGCCGACGGCAGATGATGGTGCCAGGATTGCTGTTCATTCTTGCCGGCGGCGTGGCCTTCCTGCTCGCAGACGGCATTGTCGGCCTGGGTGTGGCGCGGGTGTTGACCGGCGTCGGTACCGGGATCGTCACTGGCGCGGCGTCTGCCGCCCTGGTGGAACTAGAACCGAATGGCAACTGGACCCGCGCGGCGACGCTGTCAGCACTTTTCTTCACGCTGGGTGCGTTTGCCGGGCCTACGGTCAGCTCATTAGCGCTGCGCTTCGGGCCGGGCGCCGATATCTGGCCCTTCTTCGTGGTCATTCTGCTCAGTGCAGGCTCGATCATGCTCATGCTGACCGCGCCCTGGCCAGCCGGCGTTGGCCAGCGCATGGAGGGCTTCAGTCTGCGCGCCTGGCGACCGACAACGGTCAAGGTCCCACGCGAACTGCTCGGCGCGTTCATCTTCTGCGCCGCAGCGATCTGCCTGGCGTGGTCGACTGGAAGTCTTTACGCCTCGCTCGGACCCTCGCTTGCGCGCTATCTGGTCGGTATCGACGATCGGGCGATCGCCGGTCTGTTCGCTGCAGCCTGGCAGTTGGCTGCCGGAATGACGCAATTCGCCTGCCAGCGCCAGCCGGTCAACCGGTTACTGATCGCCGGGCCCAGCATGCTGATTTTCGGCCTGATGGCGATGGCCGGTGCGGTACTGACCAGCTCGCCCTGGCTGTTCGCGCTCGCCACGCTGGGCACCGCGGTCGGCGCCGGATGCACAGGTGTCGTAGCGGTAGCGTCGATCAGCAATGTCGCGCCGCCCGGAGAACGTGGCAGCATCATCTCCGCGTTTTATCTGATGGCGTACCTGACCATGGCCACGGTTGTGCTGAGCGTAGGCTTCGTCAGCGATCAGTTGGGCTTCGGAACGACCGTGCTGGGTTTCACCGTGCTCATCTCGATTGCGGCCGCGAGCTTGATGGCGGTAGCCATCCACAGCAAGCGTGCCTGGATCTGGTAGTCATCCGCGCAACCAGCGCCACAGGAAGAAAAACGCCATGCCGCCTGCGATGGTAGCCAGCAGATTTCGCCATTTGGCGGCAATCGCTATGGCTACCAGGCCGCCCATCAGGTACGCGTTGTCCAACGAGAGTTGCAGCGTGTGCCCGTCGGGCATGAACATCGCCGGGATGATGATCGCGGTCAATACCGCCACCGGCACGTAGGTCAGTGCCTGGCTGAGCCAGGGATTGAAGCGTACCCGGTGGCCGACCGCGAACAACCCGTAGCGAATGGCGAAAGTAATCAGCGCCATACCCGTTACAAGCACCCATTCATATCCGCTCATCTGGCGCCCCCTGCGCATCAGTGGCGCTGCCCGCTAGCTTCGCAGCCAACATTCCCGCTACCACGCCCGACAACGCCGCCAACATCAGTCCGAGCTTGTACGGCAAACCGTGGCCGGCGAGCGCCACCGCGCCGGCGACAAGGGCGGCGACGAGCATCGGCCGGGTTCGCAGCGCTGGTACCACTATGCCGATAAAGGTGGCGACCATGGCGAAGTCCAGACCCCAGTCCGCCATGCCCGGCAGCGCATGCCCCAACAAAACTCCAATCAAGGTACAGGCGACCCAGTTGCTGTACATCGCCAGACAGGATCCGAGGAAGTACCAGTGCCGATGCTGCTCGGCTGCGGGATGAAGTATGAATTGCCGGTGCACGACCGCGAAGGTCTCGTCAGTGAGCCAGAAGGCCAAGGGCACGCGCCAGCGCTGCGGTAGATGGCGCACATAAGGCAGCAGGCTTGCGCTGTAGAGCATGTGCCGCAGGTTGACGATCAGCGTAGTGAGAAAGATCACCACCAGGCCGGTGCCCGACGCGATCAGGCCGATGGCGATGAACTGCGCCGAGCCGGCGAAAACCAGCGCCGACATCGCCAGGGTGGCCGCGACCGACAGCCCGGACGAAGTCGCCAGCGTGCCGAAAATGATGCCGAACGGCAGCGCACCGACCAGCATCGGCAAAGTATCGCGTGCGCCTGAAAGGCTCTGACTGAGGCGGGAAGACATGACGTTCTGACCTGAAAAGGGCCGATCACGCTAACAGCCGTGGGTTTATCCGGGCAAGATACAGTTACCGCGTAACAGCGCTAATGAAGCGTGACGTAGCGGCTGATCAACGCGCGCAAAGCAGCCGGCTTGAGCGGTTTGGAAAGGTAGTCCAGCCCGGCCAGGCGAATCCGAGTGATCAGTTCGCTCCGGCCATCGGCGCTGATGACGACGCCCGGCAGGTCATGGCCCTGTTGCTCACGCAGCCATTGCATCAATTCAGTCCCCGTATCGCCACCATCGAGGTGATAGTCGACCAGCACCAACTGCGGACGGAAGCCCTGTTCCAGCAGCCTGGCTACATCGCTGCGATCACGTGCGGTCGCGACATGGCATTGCCAGCGGCCGAGCAGGCTGTTCATGCCGGTAAGGATGTTGGGTTCGTTGTCGATACAGAGAATCTGCGCGCCGGCCAGAGCGGGAACCGCCTGCGCGGCAGCCTTTGTCGCCGGTCGCTGCGCGTACTGCGCGACCGGCAGCGTGACGCTGAAAACCGAGCCGCGGCCAGGCCAGGACCGCACCTGCAATTCATGGCCCAACACGCGGCACAGTCCATCGGCGATCGCCAGCCCGAGACCCAGCCCCTTCTCCGCTTGGGTGCGATGACTGTCCAGACGCTGAAACTCCTCGAAAATGACCTGCAGCTTGTCCCGAGGAATTCCGGGGCCTTGGTCCCACACCTCGATACGCACCCGGTTGTCGACGCGCCGCACGCCCAGCAGCACTTTGGAGCGCCCGGCGTAGCGAAACGCGTTGGTGAGGAAGTTCTGCAGAATTCGTCGCAGCAGGCGCATATCGCTGCGTACCCGCATACGCGAGCCGTGAACGCGCAGATCGACTTTCTGCTCCCCGGCCAGCGCGCCGAACTCCACCCGCAGCGGCTCGAACAGTTCCTCGAGCGGGAAGTCACTCCATTCCGGCTTGATGCGGCCGGCTTCCAGGCGCGAGATATCCAGCAGGTCTGAAATCAGGTCTTCGGCTGATCGCAGCGAGGTGTCGAGATGCTGCACCAGCTCTTCGGCTTCCGGCGGCAGGTTCGGCTGATGTGACAGAGAAGCTGAAAACAGCCGCGCGGCGTTCAGCGGTTGCATCAGGTCATGGCTGACCGCCGTGAGAAAGCGACTCTTGGACTGCGCCGTACGCTCGGTTTGCGCCTGTGCCCGCAACAGCGCCTGGTTCAGTTCAGACAGCTCGTGGGTACGCTCGGCAACGCGCTGCTCGAGACTCTCGTTGGATTCCTTGAGTGCCTGCTCGGCCTCACGGAATGCGGTGATGTCGGTGAAGCTCATGACGAAACCGCCGCCCGGCATCGGATTACCGATGATCTCGATGACGCGTCCGTTGGGGAACAACCGCTCGGAGCGATGGGCGGTGCCCTGCTTCATCCAGCCGATGCGCTTGTTGACGTGGGATTGCGGGTCGCCCGGTCCGCAGAGCCCGCGCTGAGCATTGCAAAGAATGATATCGGCCACCGGACGGCCGATAGCGATGAGACCATCCGGATACTCGAACATGTCGAGGTAACGCCGGTTCCAGGCCACCAGACGCAGTTCCTTGTCGACCACACTGATGCCCTGGGTGATGTTTTCAATGGCACCCTGGAGCAGCCCGCGGTTGAACTGCAAAACCTCTGACGCCTCGTCGACGATACGCACGACATCGTCGAACTGCATATCGCGCCCTTCAATGGCTGCTTTCACCACCACACGTGCCGAAGAGGCTCCCAGCACCCCCGCCAGCAGGCGCTCGGTGTGGCTGATCCAGCCGGTGTTGGCAACCTGGGTATTGGAGAACGTAGCGCCTTGGACCTCGGCGTAGCGGTGAAACGAGGATTGGGCGCGTTCCTCACCAACGAAACGTGAAGCCAGCGTCAGGAGGTCTTCGACCATCACTCGCAGGAGTGCCCGGCTCGGACCGTCTGTGGCATGTTGCCCGTCGTGGCTGACGAAGCGGCCCGCCTGCCAGTGTTCCAGTACCCGGGTGCGGCTCCCCTGCGATACCAGCACGAATACCCCCGCGTTACAGGCCAGCGCAATCAGACTGCCGAGGGTGATCGGGTCGACCGGCAATCCGAACGAAGTCGAATGCAGGGCCTGGATGCCCGGCCACCCATACAGATTCCAGCCCATGCCGTTACCGATCAGCGGCAGAATCAACAGGTACACCCACAGGGTAATCCCGATGCCAAGCCCGGCGAACACCCCGGTTCGATTCGCCTGCTTCCAGAACAAGGCGCCGAACATCGCCGGCGCCAACTGCGCAATCGCAGCGAACGCCAACTGACCGATATTGGCCAGGCTACCAGCCGAGCCGATAAGCCGATACACCACATAAGCCAGCAACAGAATGACCAGGATGCTGGTGCGGCGCACATTCAGCAGCCAACCGCGGAACTCTTCATAGGAACGCTCGGGGCGGTTCTTGCTGCGCAACAACAGAGGCAGCACAACATCGTTGGAGACCATGGTGCTAAGCGCGATGGCCGCGACGATGACCATGCCCGTGGCTGCCGATGCGCCACCAATGAAGGCCAGCAGCGCCAGGATCGGATGGCCTTCAAGCAACGGAATGCTGATGACGTAGGAATCGGCGCTAGTGGCCGGACCCAGCGTCATCTGCCCGGCGAGACTGATAGGGATGACGAACAGGCCGGCCAGGATCAGGTAGGCAGGAAATACCCAGCGGGCCAGGCGCAGATCTCCCGGCTCGTTGTTCTCGACCACCGTCACCTGGAACTGGCGCGGCAGGCAGAGGAACGCGAGCACGGCGATGAACGTCTGGAACAACAGGCTGGTCAGGTGCGTTTGCCGCTGCCAGTAGTCGGCCAGCTCCGAGCTGGTTCTGGCCCGCTCGATCAGATCAGCGAAGCCGCCGAACAGGCCGAAGGTAACGAAAGCGCCGACGGCCAGAAACGCCAGCAGTTTGACCAGCGACTCGAAGGCGATCGCCAGCATCATGCCGCGGTGGTGCTCGGTGGCATCCAGGCTGCGCGTGCCAAACAGAATGGTAAACAGCGCCAGCACCAGCGTAACGATGAGCGCGGTGTCTTCCGCTCCGCTGGCCTGGTCGGCGGGGAACCCATGCGCGACGCTCGGCGCGCTGAGCAGGCTGTAGCCCAGAACGATGCCCTTGAGCTGCAAAGCGATGTAGGGCAGCACGCTGACCAGACACAACAGGGTGACGGCAACCGCGAGGGCTTGCGATTTGCCATAGCGCGAGGCGATGAAATCGGCGATCGAAGTGATGTTTTCCTGCTTGCTGATGGCGATCATGCGTGCGTACAGCCGCCAGCCGAACAGAAACAGGATTACCGGGCCCAGGTAGATCGGCAAAAAACCCCACAGCTGTCCCGAGGCCATTCCCACGGCGCCGAAGAACGTCCAGCTGGTACACCATACGGCCAACGAGAGGCTGTAGATCCAGACCCGCAGACGCGGATTGAACTCAGTCGTTCGGCGATCGCCCCAGAAGGCGATGGCGAACAGGACTGCCATGTAAAGAATGAAGACACTGGCGACCAGGCCGCCGGAAAGGGTCATGTTCAGCCCGAGCATCCAGAATTAAAGCGCCAGTCTGGCAAACGCCGGCGCGCTTGCCCAGCCAGCTGCGCTAAGACCTAAGTCGAACATCAGCCGACCAGCACCAGGCCCCAGACCACGGCGATGATGATCAGGCTGATCATTTGCGCAGCGCTTCCCATGTCCTTGGACGCCTTGGACAGCGGGTGACGCTCGAGGGAGATTCGATCGATGGCCGCCTCGATGGCGGAATTGAGCAATTCGACAACCAGTGAAAACAACACGCAAGCAACCAGCAGCGCCCTTTCCAACCGGGTGATCGGCATAACGAAGGTCAACGGAACCAATAGCATGGCAAGCCACACCAGCTGCCGGAAGGCTGCTTCACCACGGTAGGCCACCAACAGGCCATCGAAGGAATAACCCATGGCGCGCCAGATTCGGCGTACTCCGGTTACGCCCTTGTGAGGGTTTTCCATCGAATCGACTCGCTCGGCCGGTTGCTTGATCAATGCACCGCCCTCGCCAGCTCCATATGCTGCAGGGCAAGCGCTGCTTGCGTACGCGTGCGCACCCCCAGCTTGCGGAAGATCGCGGTCACGTGAGCTTTGACAGTGGCCTCGGACACGCTCAGCTCATAGGCGATCTGCTTGTTCAGCAGACCATCGCAGACCATCGTCAGTACGCGGAACTGCTGCGGCGTGAGGCTGGCGAGTTGCGCGCTGATTTCCTGTTCGTCATCCGAGAGCGGGCCTGCTTCGTCGGCCTCGCTCGGCCAGCTGACGCCGCCTTCGAGCACCTCGCGCACCGCTTGCTGAATGCCTTCCAGCGATGAGGACTTGGGAATGAATCCGCTGGCGCCGAAATCGCGGGCCCGCTTGAAAACCGCGGCCTCTTCCAGGGCTGAAATCACTACCACCGGAATGTGTGGATACTGTCCGCGGATCAGTACCAGCCCCGAAAAGCCGTAAGCACCCGGCATATTCAGATCCAGTAGCACGAGATCCCAATCGCTGCGCTGATCGAGCAGCCCTTGCAGCTCGCTGATGCTGCCGGCCTCGGTCAACACCATGGTGGCGTCCAGCCCGGCGCTCAGGGCCTGGCGCAGAGCGCTGCGAAACAACGGATGATCGTCCGCGATCAAAATGTCATAGGTCTGGCCCATGCCTTGTTTCCCGACTCGAATGTTATTGTTATGAGACAAACTGGTGTTTCGGGTAGAGCCTGAGAAGCGTGCCATCCACGGCCCGTTACGTCAATTTACTTCGCCGCCACGCGAAGCCTCGCCGCCACATTTCGTGCATCACTGTATCTGTTTCGCAGCGCCACCATTGCGCATAATGCGCGGCTGCCTTCCAAGCCGGACCAGTCATGAACCTGCGAGCTTACCGCGCTGACGCGCTGATGATCCTCACCGCCCTGATCTGGGGTAGCACCTTCATCGCCCAGACACTGGGCATGGAGCACATCGGACCCTTTCTCTATACCGGGCTGCGCTTCACTCTGGGTGCTTTGACCGTACTGCCGCTGGTGCTGCTGGTTCGACCCAAGGACAAGGCAAGGCACTCGGGGTTCAGCTGGCCGATGCTTGGCGGAAGCCTCGTTCTGGGCCTGGTATTGACGCTGGGCATCAACCTGCAGCAGATCGGACTGATGTTCACCAGCGTGACCAATTCCGGTTTCATCACGGGCTTGTACGTGATTCTGGTCCCGGTAATGGGTTTGCTGATTGGCATGCGCACCGGCTCCGGTACCTGGCTCGGCGCTCTGCTGGCTCTGGTGGGGATGCTGCTGCTCAGCGTGAACGAGCATTACCGCGTGGCCTCCGGAGACTGGCTGCAGCTTCTGGGTGCCTGTTGCTGGGCCGTTCACGTGTTGCTGGTCGGAGCGCTGGCCAGTCGTTACGACGCCATTCGTGTGGCCTTTGTGCAGTTCGTGGTATGTGCGGCCATCAGCCTGATCCTGGCGTTGGCACTTGAGGAAGTGCGCTGGGAGGCAATTCACCTTGCGCTGCCTGCTGTACTGTATGGCGGGTTGCTCGCGGTCGGTGTCGGTTTCACGCTACAGGTCGTGGCGCAGAAAGATGCCATCACTTCCCACGCTGCGGTTATCCTGAGCCTGGAAGCCGTGTTCGCCGCGCTGTTTGCCTGGGCTATTCTCGACGAAACGGTCAGTCTGCGTGGTTTGCTCGGCTGTGCATTGATGCTGACGGGAATGCTGGTGGCCCAACTGGTACCGCTGTACGTTGAAAAGCGCCGCGGCATCGTCCCGGTTCAACAGGAACCGGCAGGACATCACTGAGCGAGTGAAGCCAATCTACCAGGCGAACCACGGGCCAGCGGCGTAGTCTGACGATCAGTACATCGAACACTGTCAACTTGGAGATTTTCATGCGCTTTCCGGTCCTGGTCCTCGCCCTGCTGCTCGCCCTCCCCGCGTCGGCGGCTTCACTGCGCGATCTGCAACTCGAAGAGACCCTGCAAGAAGTCGCCGAGCAGAACAACCAGGACCGGCCTCGTCGCATGAACGAACACATCGTCGATGAAGGACTGACCGTAAGCGGTACCGAACTGATCAACTTCCTCTCGGTGCAGCCTGACTATGCCGAACAGATCCAGGGCGAACCGCTGGTAGTGCGCACCCAGCTACAGGCCAGCGTCTGTCGCGATCAACGCCTGCGTCGGCTGATGGATATGGGCGCTACGCTCACCTATCACTTCGTACTAAGCGGGAGCACGCAACCTGTGCTGACGCAAAGCTTCATAGCCGATCATTGCCAGCAGCTCTGAACGCATCGTTGACCCAGGCACCCGATGCGTTAAAGCCAGGCAGCACCGGCTGCCCATCACCCTGCAACCCCCCTCGAAAAAACTCCCATGGCGTGCCACATCAGCCTGACACCTCATGTTTGGCAATAGGAGCTACCGATGTCCGATGACGTAGGAGACGTCGACTATCTGAATCGACACTGGAGCACTGGTTCGCCAGGCATTCAGCAACAGGTCGACGCGTTGATTCGGGCGAGTCATGGCAGCCAGGAACTGACCGAGCTGTATCAGGAGATGGTGCTGGCAATCGTTCGCATGGCTCAGGCCGAGCGAAACCGTTGGGACGCCAAGATCATGCTCCAGACGATACGTGAGCTTGAGGCGGCCTTCGCACGGCTGGAGCTGTTCAAGCGGCGGCGCAAGGTGACGGTGTTCGGCTCGGCGCGAACACCGGTCAGCCACGATCTGTATGTGCTCGCCAAGGAAACCGGTCGACTGCTGGCGCAGAACGATTTCATGACCATCACCGGCGCTGGCGCGGGCATCATGGCGGCCGCCCACGAAGGCGCGGGATTGGACCATAGCCTGGGCTTCAACATCACCCTGCCCTTCGAGCAACGTTCGAACGATATCGTCCACGGTACCGAACATGACCTGTCGTTCAAGTTCTTCTTTTTGCGCAAGCTGTTTTTCGTCAAGGAAGCCGAGGCGCTGATTCTGTGCCCTGGCGGGTTCGGCACCCTGGACGAGACGCTGGAAGTGCTAACCCTGATTCAGACCGGGAAAAGCCCGCTGGTCCCCGTCGTGTTGCTGGATGTGCCCGGAGGGCGGTACTGGGCCAGCCTGCTCGAGTTTTTTCGCGAGCAGCTGTGCCACAACGGCTACGTCCTCGACACCGACCTGAATCTGATGACGCTCGCTACCTCTCCAAGCGAGGCGATGCAGCACATCCTCGATTTCTACAGCAACTATCATTCGGCACGCTGGATAGATGGCAGATATGTGATTCGGCTACACCGGGCTTTGACAGATGCCGCGCTCGAGCGGATTCGCAGCGAATTTGCGGGGATCTGCAAAACGCCGGGCTTCGACCAGACGTCATCGGACCCGGCCGAAGCCGACGAGCCGGAACTGGCACACCTGGTCAGGCTGAGCTTTGTCTTCAACGGGCGCGACCATGGCCGACTGCGCGGCCTGATCGACCTGATCAATCGTCCGGAAAACCAGCAAACCCACGGTACTGCATGAAGCGCAGCTGCTTTGACCGCTCTGCCAGATCATTGGCCCTGCCTTCGGGGAAACGCTTGTCGAAAGCGTGACGGGCCAAAGCTGCCCAATCGTATGCCGGGTCGCTGAGGATGGACTCGACCAGACGGTCGGTGACGCCACGCTGACGCAGTTCTTCTCGCAGTCGGACAGGCCCGTAGCCCCGCTGGCTGCGCGCATGGACATAGGCTTCGCAGAAACGCTCGTCGCTCAGCAAACCATCCTCTTCGAGCTTATCGAGTTCGATATCGGCGAGATTGGGCGGAGCGCCGCGCTGACGAAGCTTGCGTGACAGTTCGGTTCGGCTGTGTTCGCGACGCGCAAGCAGATCCATTGCCGAGCGGCGAATGGCTTGAGGTGTCTCGAGCGTGGTTCGACGGAACATGCGTTGCCTGCCGAAGCGAGTAAAAAATGACGGGCTTGAATGCGGACGGACCGGAGCGCCCCGCTTTACGCTGCGCGCCCCGGTTCAGGTTCAGGCGTCCAGTTCAGCGCTGTCTTCAACCACGGACGCGCCAGGCTTGGTCGGCTTGGGCAGCAACTGCTCGCGAATCGCCTTCTCGATCTCTTCGGCAATCGCTGAATTTTCTTCGAGGAACTTGGCCGCATTGGCCTTGCCCTGACCGATCTTGCTGCCCTTGTAGCTGTACCAGGCGCCTGCCTTCTCAACCAGACCTATCTGCACGCCCAGATCGATAATTTCGGCGTTGTGGTAGATGCCAGTGCCATAGAGAATCTGGAACTCGGCCTGGCGGAACGGCGGAGCCACCTTGTTCTTCACGACCTTGACTCGGGTTTCGCTGCCTACCACCTCGTCACCGTCCTTCACGGCCCCGGTGCGGCGGATATCCAGGCGGACAGAAGAGTAGAACTTCAATGCATTACCGCCGGTAGTGGTTTCGGGGTTACCGAACATCACACCGATTTTCATGCGGATCTGGTTAATGAAAATCACCAGGCAGTTGGCGTTCTTGATGTTGCCGGTGATCTTGCGCAGCGCTTGCGACATCAGACGAGCCTGCACGCCAACGTGGTGATCGCCCATCTCGCCTTCGATTTCTGCCTTCGGCACCAGTGCGGCGACCGAGTCGACAATGATCACGTCAACGGCATTGGAGCGCACCAGCATGTCGGTGATTTCCAGTGCCTGTTCGCCAGTGTCCGGCTGGGACACCAGCAAGTCATCGACATTCACGCCCAGCTTGCCGGCATATTCCGGATCCAGTGCATGTTCGGCATCAACGAAGGCACAGGTGGCGCCCTTCTTCTGAGCCTGGGCAATAACCGACAACGTAAGTGTGGTCTTGCCTGACGATTCCGGACCGTAAATTTCGACGATACGGCCTTTGGGCAGGCCGCCGAGACCCAGAGCAATATCCAGCCCGAGCGAACCGGTGGAAATCGACGGGATCGCCATGCGTTCCTGGTCGCCCATGCGCATCACCGCGCCCTTGCCAAACTGACGTTCAATCTGACTCAAAGCCGCAGTAAGCGCCTTCTTTTTGTTGTCGTCCATTGTGCATCCTCTTGGAAGTGGCGGGAGCCTAGCGCCCGGGAACTACTGTATATTTGGTCAGTATTATTCCACAGAACGTTTTCTTCGCCTACCCCTTTTCCAAGCCTTACGACGAGCGTGCCGCGAGCGCCCGCTCGACCTCGATTACCAGGCCTTCGAGCGCTTTGAGTACCGTGTGAGCGCGCACTTCCTTGCGGCTGCCCTGCAACCTCTTGCACTGGGCAAACACGCCGCGCCCGCGAATCGCCCAGGCAAACCAGACAGTACCCACCGGCTTTTCCGGTGTACCACCTTCCGGTCCGGCCACGCCGCTAACGGCAACCGCGAGATCCGCATCAGCAGCCTGCAGCGCGCCTTCAGCCATGGCACGGACGACTTGTTCACTGACCGCGCCATGGTTGGCCAGGTCTTCCTCGGTAACGCCCAGCAGGCGTACCTTGCTGCTGTTCGCATAGGTGACGAAACCGGTTTCGAACCAGCCGGAGCTGCCGCTCACGCGGGTGATGGCTTCGGAAATTCCGCCGCCGGTGCAGGATTCGGCCGTCGTGACCTTCAACCCCAGCCGGCGCAAGCCATTGCCCAGTCGCGCCGCGACAGAATCGATCAGGGGATCGTATTGGGACATCGTTAGTGCACCTCTCATTTTGCGCTTAAAAGCGAACGCGGCTTTGCGTAGACTAGGCCGTCCTTCGCACACCGCATTCCATCGATCAGAGATTTTCATGAGCCGCGCCGAGAAATCCGCCAGCCACACGCCAATGATGCAGCAATATTTCGGCATCAAACAGCATCATCCTGATCAGTTGCTGTTCTATCGCATGGGTGATTTCTACGAGCTGTTCTACGACGACGCGAAGAAGGCCGCGCGTCTGCTCGACATTACCCTGACCGCGCGCGGTCAATCCGGCGGACAACCGATCCCGATGGCCGGCATTCCCTTCCACGCCGCCGAGGGCTACCTGGCGCGCCTGGTCAAGCTGGGTGAATCGGTCGTCATCTGTGAACAGATTGGTGACCCCGCCACCAGCAAGGGACCGGTCGAGCGGCAGGTAGTTCGCATCCTGACTCCAGGCACAGTGAGCGACGAGGCCCTGCTCGACGAGCGTCGGGACAATCTGCTGGCAGCGCTGGTAGGCAGTGAGCGGCGATTCGGGCTGGCCACGCTGGATATCAATAGTGGTCGCTTCATCGCGACCGAATTCGCCGGCTGGGAAACACTCCTCGGCGAACTGGAACGCCTGGCCCCCGCCGAACTGCTCATCCCCGATGACTGGGAAACCGATACGCCGATTGAGCGACGACGAGCGGTGCGACGCCGGGCACCGTGGGAATTTGATCAGGGCAGTGCGTTCAAGAGCCTGACGCAGCAATTCGGAACCAAGGATCTGGTCGGATTCGGCTGTGCCGATCTGACGCTCGGCCTCGCTGCTGCCGGCGCTCTGCTCAGCTATGCCAAGGAAACCCAGCGCACTGCCCTTCCGCACCTGCGCGGACTGGTCCAGGAGCGCTTCGAAGACAGCGTCGTCATCGACAGCGCCAGCCGGCGCAATCTGGAGATCGATTGCAACCTCGGTGGCGGTCGCGAGAATACCCTCCTCGACGTGCTGGATCATACCGCCACGGCTATGGGTGGACGTCTGCTCGCGCGCTGGCTGAACCGCCCGCTACGCGACATGGCAACCTTGCAGGCCCGACAGGAGAGTATCGCCGCCCTGTTGGACCAGCATTATCACGAAGACATCCATCCCCTGCTCAAGGGTATCGGTGACATCGAGCGCATTCTCGCACGTGTTGCCCTGCGTTCGGCGCGGCCGCGCGATCTGGCTCGCCTGCGTGACGCCCTGGGTGCATTGCCTGGCCTTCAGGAAGCCTTGCGCGATCTCCAGTCACCGCATATCGGGCAACTGGCCGGGAGCATTTCTACCTACCCCGAACTTGCCGAGCTATTGCAACGAGCGGTAGTCGATAACCCGCCTGCGGTGATCCGCGACGGCGGCGTCATTGCGGCGGGTTATGACGCCGAGCTCGACGACCTGCAGAACATCAGTGAGAACGCCGGGCAGTATCTTCTCGATCTGGAAGTCCGCGAACGCGAACGGACCGGCCTAAGCACGTTGAAAGTCGGGTACAACAGGGTTCATGGCTACTTCATCGAGTTGTCCCGCGGGCAGGCCGAACAGGCTCCTGCCGACTACATCCGCAGGCAAACGCTCAAGGGGGCAGAGCGCTTCATCACTCCGGAGCTGAAGACCTTCGAAGACAAGGCACTGTCGGCTCGCAGCCGGGCGCTGGCACGCGAAAAGTCGTTGTATGACGAACTGCTCGACCGCCTGAATGCCGACTTAGCTCAATTGCAGGACACCGCCGCAAGCCTTGCCGAGCTGGACGTGCTGACCAACCTGGCCGAGCGAGCCGCGAACCTCGACTACTGCCGCCCGCAGTTCGTTGAAAACAGCCAGTTGATCATTCACCAGGGGCGCCATCCGGTGGTCGAACATGTACTCGACGGGCCCTTCGTGGCGAACGGAGTGTGCCTGGATGCCGACATCCGGATGTTGGTCATCACCGGTCCCAACATGGGCGGCAAGTCAACTTACATGCGCCAGACAGCGCTGATCGCTCTGCTCGCACATATCGGCGCATACGTTCCTGCCGGGCAGGTCGAACTGTCCCTCATGGATCGCATCTTCACGCGGATCGGCTCGAGTGACGATCTGGCTGGTGGTCGTTCGACCTTCATGGTCGAAATGAGCGAGACGGCCAACATCCTGCACAACGCGACCGAGGCCAGCCTGGTGCTGATGGACGAAGTCGGCCGCGGTACCAGTACCTTCGATGGCCTGTCGCTGGCCTGGTCTGCCGCAGAATACCTCGCGCGAGTACGCGCATTCACGCTATTCGCCACCCACTACTTCGAGTTGACCGGGTTGGCTGAGACCGACCCGGGCGTAGCCAACGTGCACCTCAACGCAACCGAGCATAACGACCGGATCGTCTTCCTGCATACGGTACTGGCCGGTCCTGCGAGTCAGAGCTATGGACTGCAGGTCGCACAGCTTGCCGGCGTTCCAAGGCCGGTGATCGAGCGAGCACGCGAACATCTGTCGAACCTGGAAAGGCAAAGTCTTTCTCAACAGGCGGCCAGCGTTGGCTCAGCCAACCAGCCGATGCAGGTGGATCTCTTCGCCAGCGCAACGCACCCGCTTGTGGACGAGCTGCAACGGCTGAAACCGGACGACCTCAGTCCGCGTCAGGCATTGGACCTGCTATACAAATGGAAAGACCAAATGCTTTGAACGGCGATCAAATGATATTGATTTTCATTAAACGCGCAGCATCTCAGCAGCGGTCTCAAAAGCCCCTGTCATGCACTGTACCGCCAAACAAAAGCTGATAGACTACGCGCCACATTTGCGTCACGCCTGATTCCGATGGAGCCCCCACCATGACTTTTGTTGTTACCGACAACTGCATCAAGTGCAAGTACACCGATTGCGTTGAGGTCTGCCCTGTCGATTGCTTCTACGAAGGTCCGAACTTCCTGGTTATCCACCCGGATGAGTGCATCGACTGCGCCCTGTGCGAGCCGGAGTGCCCAGCCAACGCGATCTTCTCGGAGGATGAGGTGCCAGAAGACCAGCAGGAGTTCACCGCGCTTAACGCTGAACTCGCAGATGTGTGGCCGAACATCACCGAGAAGAAAGACGCTCTGCCTGATGCGGAAGAATGGGACGGCGTCCCGGACAAGCTGCAGTATCTCGAGCGCTGAACGCGCAACGCAAAAGGCCAGCTCGAGCTGGCCTTTTTTATGTCCGGGGTAAAACGCAGGCAAAAAAAGGGGCGGTTTTACCCGCCCACTCTTCATTCCCTATGTGCCATCCGTGACCCGTCGTCCCGACGTTCCCATCCTGGTGTATCCCTGGCTCAGCGTCCTGCCGAGCTGCGCAATCCGTCGCGCATGTGTGAATAATACGGTTACAAATCCCTTCTGGATAGCCCGACAATTATCCCTCCGAGGGGGCTTGGATGACCATTATCACGCTACATATCAAGTACTTACCGTTTAGCGACACAGCCGTTTCCACTTACACGCACGCATCCTGAGTGCATCGGCTTACAGCACTTGTAGGCAATCGCTTACAAAACTCACACGGCGGGCAATAAAAAACCCGGCCCATTGCTGGACCGGGTTTCTAGGCTTGGTAGCCGGGGAGCAATTACATCATGCCGCCCATGCCGCCCATTCCACCCATGCCGCCCATGTCAGGCATCGCCGGCTTTTCTTCCGGGAGCTCTGCAACCATGGCTTCGGTGGTGATCATCAGGCTGGCTACAGAGGCCGCGGCCTGCAGAGCGCTACGGGTGACCTTGGCCGGATCGAGAATACCCATCTCGATCATGTCGCCGTACTCACCTGTCGCTGCGTTGTAACCGTAGTTGCCTTCGCCGGCCTTGACCTGCTGAACCACTACAGCTGCCTCGTCACCCGCGTTGGTGACGATCTGGCGCAGCGGCGCTTCGATCGCACGACGCAGCAGGTTGATACCTACGGTCTGGTCTTCGTTGTCGCCAACCAGGCTTTCGATAGCCTTCAGGGTGCGAACCAGCGCTACACCACCGCCGGGAACCACGCCTTCTTCCACTGCCGCACGGGTTGCGTGCAGAGCGTCTTCTACGCGGTGCTTCTTCTCTTTCATCTCGACTTCGGAACCGGCGCCCACCTTGATTACGGCTACGCCACCAGCCAGCTTCGCCAGACGCTCCTGGAGCTTTTCCTTGTCATAGTCGGACGACGTTTCTTCGATCTGCTTGCGGATCTGACCAACACGCGCCTCGATATCCACCTGGGTGCCAGCACCGTCGATGATGGTCGAGTTGTCCTTGTTGATCTGGATACGCTTGGCTTGACCCAGGTGCTCGAGAGCAGCGCTTTCCAGGCTCAGACCGACTTCTTCGCTGATTACGGTACCGCCGGTGAGGATAGCGATGTCCTGCAGCATGGCCTTGCGACGATCACCGAAGCCCGGCGCCTTGACGGCAGCGACCTTGACGATACCGCGCATGTTGTTGACGACCAGAGTAGCCAGCGCCTCGCCTTCGACGTCTTCAGCGACGATCATCAGCGGGCGGCCTGCCTTGGCGACAGCTTCGAGGACCGGCAGCATCTCGCGGATGTTGGAGATCTTCTTGTCGACCAGCAGGATGTACGGGTTGTCCAGCTCGGCCTGCATGGTTTCCGGCTTGTTGACGAAGTACGGAGACAGGTAGCCGCGATCGAACTGCATGCCTTCGACGACCGACAGCTCGTTTTCCAGACCCGAACCTTCTTCGACAGTGATCACACCCTCCTTGCCAACGCGATCCATGGCTTCGGCAATGATCTTGCCGATGGATTCGTCGGAGTTGGCGGAGATGGTGCCAACCTGAGCGATGGCGCGCGAATCAGCGCACGGCTTGGCCAGGTTCTTCAGCTCGGCAACGATGGCGGTGGTGGCCTTGTCGATACCACGCTTGAGATCCATCGGGTTCATGCCGGCAGCGACGGCCTTCAAGCCTTCGGTGACGATGGCCTGAGCCAGAACGGTAGCAGTGGTGGTGCCGTCACCAGCGTCATCGTTGGCGCGCGAGGCAACGTCCTTGACCAGCTGGGCGCCCATGTTCTCGAACTTGTCTTTCAGTTCGATTTCCTTGGCTACCGATACGCCGTCCTTGGTGATCAGCGGAGCACCGAAGCTGCGCTCGATCAGCACGTTACGGCCTTTCGGACCCAGGGTTGCCTTGACGGCGTCAGCCAGGATATTTACACCGGCCAACATCTTGTTGCGGGCGGGAATACCAAACTTAACTTCTTTAGCAGCCATTTTCGCTTTCCTTCGTTGAATTCGTTAAGGGACGTGTTGCGTCAACGATTCGATGATCAGTTGTCGAGCACACCGTAGATTTCGGACTCGCTCATGATCAGCAGCTCTTCGCCATCGATCTTGATGGTGCTGCTACCGGAATAGGGTCCGAAAACAACCTTTTCACCTTCCTTGACGGCCAGCGGACGAACATCACCATTGTCCAGCAGACGCCCGGTACCTACAGCGATTACCACGCCGGTGTTCGGCTTCTCTGCGGCCGAGCCAGGCAGAACGATACCGCCAGCGGTTTTGGTCTCTTCTTCGCTGCGACGAACGACGACGCGATCGTGTAACGGACGGATTTTCATCGTTTTGGATCTCCCATATAAATGTCAAATACCGGTTTGCCGGCTGTTTCGAGTTAACGTCAGGTCTTGCGACCCGAAGGACGCGCCTCTCGGTCGCGTCACTGTCCTGCGCGGATCACCAGACAGGTGCCCCGCGATAACTGGTGCAGGGTTAATGGGGCTGGCCAAAGGCTTTTCAAGGGCGCTTCGGCAAAATTTTTCAATGTTTGTCGATTCGCGAATCCGGGTCGTCACGGCGCTCGCTGCCTTGGGGACTCTCCCACTCGCCCTCGATAATATTGTTGTCTCCGCGCCGGTAGACACGCGGGCCGCCCGGCTCCCCCGGCTCGGGCTGGCCGCGGTGGCGCAACGCAACGATCAGCGCTGCGACAGCCAGAGCGTCGGTGATCACGCCTGGAAACATCAGCAGAAGCCCGGCGACGACGCCCCACATACCCGACTTGAGTACGCTGAATGGGCTGCGGTTGTCCGCCAGGCGCTCCTGCAATCGCTGCAGCGTGCCCCAGCCCTGGCGCTGGATGACCGCGACACCGAGCAAGCCGCTGACCAGCACCCAGAGCAGCGTATAACCCACGCCAACGCGCTGCCCCAGCATGATCAACCCGGCCAGTTCGATCAGCGGCACGGCAATGAGAAGAAGTCGAATCATCACAACCTCGCGAAAACTGTAAAGGTCAGGTATGGGGGCGCAAAAGTCGATTTCAAGCGCGCTCCGACAGCGGCCCTGTTGGCCTGACGATCCGAGGTATTCATTACCGCCGCAATCTGATGCATTCTTGCGTCCTTCATTAAGCATGGCGAACGGGAGTAGAAGCGATGCAAATCAAAGATAGCGTGATCATTATTACTGGCGGCGGCCAGGGCCTGGGCCGGGCAATGGCCGAGTTTCTCGCAGCCAAGGGCGCCCGATTGGCGCTGGTTGATCTGGGGCAGGAACGGCTGGATGAAGCCGCAGCGGCGTGCAATGCAGCTGGGGGCGACGCAAAGGGATATGTCTGCAACGTGGCCAACGAAGAGCAGGTCACCGACCTGGTTGCGCGTGTGGCCAGTGACTTCGGCGCAATCAACGGCCTGATCAACAACGCCGGGATCCTGCGCGACGGCCTGTTGCTGAAAAACAAGGATGGCGAAATCCAGAAGATGAGTCTGGCTCAGTGGCAGTCGGTGATCGATGTGAACCTGACCGGCGTATTTCTGTGTACCCGCGAGGTCGGCGCGAAGATGATCGAGCTGGGTAATCAGGGCCTGATCATCAACATCTCCTCGATTTCCCGGGCCGGCAACATGGGCCAGTCGAACTACTCCGCCGCCAAGGCCGGCGTAGCCGCCCTGACCGTGGTCTGGGCGAAGGAGCTCGCTCGCTACGGCATTCGAGTAGCCGGTATCGCACCGGGCTTCATCGAAACCGAAATGACTGGCGGCATGAAGCCCGAGGCTCTGGAAAAGATGACGTCGGGCATTCCGCTCAGACGCATGGGCAAGCCCGAAGAGATTGCTCACTCGGCTGCCTATCTGCTGGAAAACGACTATTACACCGGTCGCGTCCTCGAATTGGACGGCGGTTTGCGCCTGTAACGCCCAAGGGCCGGGGGGCGGCCCTACCAGCTGATCCCCAGTCCGAAACGATAGCGGATGTCATCGATATCGGCGTCCGTTGTGCTATCGGTATAGTCCCACTCGGTCAGCAGGTTGAGCGATGCCCAGCTGTTGAGCATGTAACGCAAGCCCAGCTCGGTGTCGATGATGTACCGAACAGATGGGTCGCTGGGGATCAGCGTCTCGGCCCGGTGGAAGAGTTCGAACCGCTTGCCCAGCATGTACCGCCTGAAGTCCCACTCCAGGCCCAATGCTTCGAACTCGCGCTCGGTACCGTCCCGTTCGACCATTTCGACGCGATCGATCCGCGCTGCCGTCTCGAAGCGGCTCAGCGTCGTGTTCCACCACTCGTAGCCCGGACCGATACCGAGCTGAGTGCGTCTGGATACCCAGCCGATCCGGTCGCGCTGGTAATTCCAGGCCGACTGCAAAAACCACTGCTCATCAAAGAACCAGCTCAGATCGTAGGAGGTTTGCCATAAATCGCGGTTTTTCACATCGTCGAGATAGTACCGTTCGAAATTGCCCGCCAGCGAATGCCGCCAATCGCCGTGCCGCACCCGGGTTTTGCCACGCAGTGCCAGATCGCGTTCGTCAACCTGCCCTTCCTTGATGAACACCGCCACATCGGCGTTGCCTTCGAGCAACCAGTCCTTGATCAATGGCTGGGGGACCATCATCTGGTCAATCGAGCCCAGCGTGACTTCGTAGGCATCCGGCAGACCATTGACCACCCGGATCTGACCGGGGACGGTAGATGGAAGAATGGAGAGGGCGCTTTCGGCCTGGTCTGCGCGCTTGACCAGCAGCGGCTGGTCACTTTCGAGGGTTCTGATGCGGTTCACATCGATGGTGACTTCGCCAGCGAATTCGGTGAAGACCACCAGTCGGCCCCTATCGAGTAATTCGATCCGTCCGGTTATCCTGTCGCCGTTGTCCAGCCAGACGGTATCTGCGATGGCAAGCGGCGAAACGACCAGAGCCAGCGCGGCAAGTAGACGGTAAAACATGGGACAACCTTGGGAGACCGATTCGAGAAGAGCGCCATTATCCATGCCTGAGAGTCGATTACTACCCGCCTCACAGTCGGATTGCCGAACGGTATCCGACCCGGTCAAGGAGGCGTTCTGGGCAGCGCTCGCAAGCATTCCACACGGCCGAGTATGCAGCTACGGAACGCTTGCCCGATTGGCCGGACTTGGCCGCGGCGCGCGCCTCGCAGGCCGCTGGCTTGGCCAGCTACCGGAGGGCTCGTCGCTGCCCTGGCACAGGGTGGTCAACAGTCAGGGACGGCTTTCGTTACCCGCCGATTCGCCCGCCGGGCAGGAACAATTCGCACGGTTGACCGAGGAAGGCGTCAGCATTCGCAACCGCCGCATCGACATGAAACGCTACGGCTGGCCGGACTAACCGGCTCGCCTCACCTCACGGGATTTTTATGACTGATAACCAGGCGGGTTCGGCGGACCTGCCAAGCGAAGGCTGGCAGGTCTACCTCAAGCCGCGCGTGATCGCCATGCTGTTCCTCGGCTTTTCCGCCGGCCTGCCATTACTGCTTGTGGGCGGCACTTTCAGCGCCTGGTTGCGGGATCTGGGCATTGAGCTATCGGCAATCGGGTTTCTCAGCTGGGTTGGCATGGCGTATTCGGTGAAGGTGCTGTGGGCGCCGATCATCGACCGAGCGCCCATTCCGCTGCTGTCGCGCCTGCTGGGTCGCCGCCGGGCCTGGATGCTACTGTCGCAGCTCATCATCATTCTCGCCCTCACCGGCATGGCTTTGAGCGATCCGCGGGAACACCTCGGCTTGGTTGCGCTGTTCGCGGTGATGACCGCCTTCGGCTCCGCCACTCAGGACATCGCCATCGATGCCTACCGGGTCGAGGCGGAAGCCAAGCACCGCCAGGCAGCAATGGCAGCTACTTACGTGACCGGCTACCGCGTCGCGATTCTCGCTGCAGGGGCCGGGGCTTTGCACCTCGCGAGTCTCGATAGCTGGACGCTGGCCTACTTGACGATGGCCGTGCTGATGGGCGTCGGGGTAGCGACGACGCTGATCATAGCCGAACCGGCGGTGAGCATTTCGGAGTCAACCAACCGGATGGAAGCGCGGGTTCAACAGTACCTGGCACAGACGCGGCAGACCGGTTGGAAGCGCGACCTGACCGCCTGGTTCATCGGTGCGATGCTTTGCCCGTTTGCCGACTTCTTTCAACGCTACGGCAAGGCCGCGCTGCTCATTCTTGCCTTCATCGCCACGTTCCGTATCAGCGACATTTTCATGGGCGTCATGGCGAATCCGTTCTATCTGGACCTGGGGTTCACCAAGGCCGAGATCGCCAATATCGCAGCCGCCTTCGGTTTGGGCATGACTCTGGCGGGCGCAGCGCTCGGCGGCCTGCTCGTCGCGCGCTTCGGCATCGCACCGATGCTGATCGCCACGGCCTTTATGGCGCCGGCGACTAACATTGCCTTCGCCTGGCTGGCCTATATTGGCCCCCAGAGCTACGGACTGGTACTGGCAATCATCGCCGACAATATCACCGGCGGCCTGGCTATCTCGGTGTTCATCGCCTATCTCTCGAGTCTCACCAACACCGCCTACACCGCGACTCAGTACGCACTGTTCAGCTCATTGATGACTCTGCCCGGGCAGTTCGCTGCGGGCTTCACTGGCCTACTGGCCGCCAATGTCGGCTGGATCGGCTTCTTCACCATGACCGCCTTTACCGGCCTTCCGGCCATCGTACTGGCCTTCATGCTGTTGCGCTTCGCCCACCCCGACAAGGCGCGCCGGCCTGGGATCGACTGATTCAGGCAAAAGAAAGGGCGCCCGAAGGCGCCCTTTCTCATTACGACGGTCGATTAAAAGTTATAACCGATACCGACGCTGTAGAAGATCGCACCGTCATCGTAACGATCTTGTGCATCACTGGCGCTCTTGAAGAGGAACTGATATTCAGCCATCGCAGTGATGAAGGTGTTGTCCTGCACCCAGTATTTCACACCGAGCTCCGGACCACCCATGAAGGTCTCATCGACCTGCTCACCGTAGATACCACCAATGCTGGCGCCGATGAACGGACGAGCCGGACCTGTGCCGAACATGTAGTCATAAAATACGCGGGTCGAGCCGTCGAAATTGACGTTATCGCCTTCGTTGTCGCGGGCATTGATGGTTTGACGAACACCCCAAAGCGAGCTCTCGCTCAGATATTGACCCCAGCTACCCTGGACGGACAGCACGGTGCTGTCGAAGTCCTTGTCGCTGCTGCCGGCACCGCTCAAGGTGATTTCCTGGCCACCGGTCATTGGTTCGGCCATTGCCATGGCGGGGACCATCGCGGCGACGAGCAAAGATGTTTTGAAAAGTTTTTTCATGAGGTTGCCCCTCTCACTATTGATTGGTAGGCGCGATACCGATTGCATCGCTGTACCAAGTGACAAGCCTCATGCTGACCCGTTCAACGTTTTGTTGACGTTTTCTGACAAACGTACCAAATAACGCCAAAAAACCCAGCTAAGGCTGGGTTTTTATTGAAATTGTTTCTGAATCTACCGCGTCTCCACGCTGCTTTCTGCGACAACATGCACAGTGCGTTGAGGGAATGGAATGGTTATCCCCTCCTCATCGAACCGTTCCTTGGCCAGTTCGATGACGCTCCAGTAAATGCTCCAGTAGTCATCGGTCTTCGCCCACATTCGCAGGGAAAGATTGACCGAGTTGTCACCTAGCGCCACCAGCCAGACCACCGGCTCAGGATCCTTCAACACGCGCTCGTCGGCATGAGCGAGGGCGAGCAGGATCTCGCGCGCCTGCTTGATGCTGTCACCGTAATCGATGCCGATATTCAGGTCCACACGGCGCGTCGGCTGGCGTGAATAGTTGATCACATTCCCATTGGACAGGCTGCCGTTGGGCACGATGATGGTCTTGTTGTCCGGCGTTTTCAGTACGGTGTGGAAGATCTGGATGCTGTCCACCGTGCCGGCGACGCCCTGCGCCTCGATATATTCTCCCGCCCGGAACGGACGCAGCATCAGGATCAGCATTCCGCCGGCGAAGTTCGCCAGGCTGCCTTGCAGGGCGAGGCCCACCGCGAGACCGGCTGCGCCGATCAGGGCAATGAACGACGTGGTCTCGACCCCGATCATGCCGGCGACACTGACAATGAGCAGGACCTTCAATCCCACGCCGATCAGCGCGCCAATGAAACCGTGCAGGGTCCTGTCGACGGTACGCCTCTCCAGCAGCATCTGCGCTGCCGAAGTGATCCTGCCAATGACCCACCAGCCTACCAACAGCGTGATCAGCGCCAGCAATGCCTGGCTTCCGTATTGCAGCACCAGAGGCAGCCAGGCCTCCTGCAGCTCCTCTAACTGGATGATTACATCATTCATCAGACTTCCCTTTTATTGCCTGGCTTCCTGAAGCGGCACTAGTCGCGGAAATTGTTGAACTGCAGCGGCATGTCCAGCTCAGCGCCGCGCAACAGCGCCATCGCTTCCTGCAGATCGTCCCGCTTCTTGCCGGTGACTCGCACCTGCTCGCCTTGGATCGCCGCCTGAACCTTGATCTTGGATTCCTTGATGCGCGCGACGATTTTCTTCGCCAGCTCCTTGTCGATGCCCTCGCGGAGCACGACATCCTGCTTGACCTGCTTGCCCGAGGCATAGGCGTCCTTGACCTCCATGCACTGGATGTCGATCTTGCGCTTGGCCAGGTTGAGCTTGAGTATCTCCAGCATCTGCTCGAGCTGGAAATCGGAGTCGGCGGTGATGGTGACGGTGAGCTCCTTTTCCTTGAATTCGAACTCGCCCTTGCCGCGCAGATCGTAGCGCCGCTCGAGCTCTTTCATCGCGTTATCAACGGCGTTGGTGACTTCGTGTTTGTCCAGTTCGGACACCACATCGAAAGAAGGCATAAGTTACCCCTGATTTAATGTTTTTTTATGACCCAACCAGCAAAAGAACGGATATGCTCGTGGCATTATAACGACATTTGCCAGAGACCAAGCTGCAGGGAGCAAAGCTATGCCCAACCCACAACTCAGCATCATGGTGGTGGACGATACCAAGTTCAGTAGTGCGGTCATAGGTCACAACCTGACCCAGGCCGGCTACCAGGACATCCGTTTCGCCAGCTCAGCGATGGACGCGCTGGCGATGCATGAACAGCGTCCGGCAAGCGTGATGGTGGCCGACTGGCTGATGCCTGAGATGGACGGGCTCGAGTTGACCACTCGAGTGCGGCAGGCCGATGAGCAGAGCGGGCATTACACCTATGTAGTGCTGCTGACCGCACGCGAAGGCGACAATGTTCTGGGCGAAGCCTTCGACCGCGGCGTTGACGATTTCATCAGCAAATCCTCCATGAGCGAGCAACTGCTGCCGCGCATTTTCGCTGCCGACCGCACGACCCAGCTGATCAACCGCCTGCTTGACGAAAATCGCCTGCTGGCCAGCAACAACGCTCAGCTCGAATCGCACAACATGGTCGACAGCCTCACCGCGCTGGGCAACCGGCGTTATCTGCTCCAGCGCCTGGAAGATGCCATTCGCAGCATCGATACGCGCGGCGGAGCCTGCTGCATTCTGGTGCTCGGAGTGCAGAATCTGGATGAAATGGGAGGCCGCTTCGGCGAAGCCGTTCAAAGCGAACTGATGCGCGGGATTGCCCGTCGCCTCCAGCAATTGGTTCGCCCGACCGACGTGATTGCGCGGGTCGGCTCCAACTCCTTCGCCATCGTCACGCTTGCCGATGATCCCCATGACTGCAAACCGCAAAGCTTCCGCCGCCTGCACGACGGGTTGAACCTCAAGGCGTTCAAGACCAGCGAAGGATACCTCTCGGTGCGAGCCGGCATGGCCGTCGGCTCGGTCAATTCCCATCAGGACCTGCCGGAGGCAGAACAGTTGCTCAGCTCCGTCGAGCAACATCTCGAAGAAGCCTACGCGACCAACCTGATCACCGAAGTGCGTCGACCACTTACCGCCTGATGTTTCACGTTCTCGGCGCCGGCAGCCTGGGCCTGTTGTGGGCTGCCAGGCTCGCTTGCGCCGGCATTGAATGCCGCCTCATTCTTCGCGACCAGACTGCCCTCTCCGCCTGGGAGGCAGCAGGCTCGTGCCTGACGTTGCGTCAAGCCGAGGGCGATCAGCGCTTTACCGTACCCGCAGAACTGGCAGACCAGGGCGAACCCATCCACAGATTGGTGGTGGCGACCAAGGCCTATGCCGTCACCGATGCGCTGGACAGCGTCGCCACCCGACTAGGTCCTGGCAGCGAGGTTCTGCTACTACAGAACGGGCTCGGCTCACAGCAGGCAGCCAACGACGCGTTGCCCTTACAGCGAGTCCTGTATGCCAGCGTGACCGACGGCGCCTGGCTAGCTGATCGATGTACTGTCGTCTGGGCTGGAAGAGGCCTGACCCGCATGGGTGATCCCCGGCACGGCACCCCGCCAGGCTGGGTGGAAGACCTGCAAGCTGCCGGCATCGCTTGCCAGTGGGAAGTCGACATTCTGCCGGTGCTCTGGGAGAAGCTTGCGGTCAATTGTGCGATCAACCCATTCACCGCGCTGCACGATTGCGCGAACGGCGAGGTGCTCGCCTTGGCTGGCGCGCGGCTGCCTGACCTGCTCCTCGAGCTGCAGACACTGCTTTCCAGCCAGCACATGGATCACGTCGCCGAGCCACTCCCCGCTACGGTCATGGATGTCATCGCGCGCACTGCCGGCAACAGCTCATCGATGCGCCAGGACCTGGCAGCCGGGCGCCGTACCGAAATCGACTACCTGCTAGGTTTCGCCTGTCGCAGCGCTCGATCAGCCCAGTTGCAGCTACCACAGCTGGAACGGCTATATGCGGAGCTGCTTGCACTACTCGCCTCCCGCGACCTCCCGGTCAGCTGAAGAGCTAGGCGCGCCAGCGGTTTATCGCTAGTCTTGCGCTTTGCACCATCCAGGCACCGGAGAAAGCGAACATGGGGTATCGACTCAGCAAGGTATACACGCGTACCGGCGACGCTGGTGAAACCGGCCTGGCCGATGGTCGGCGGCTGGGCAAGGATCATCCGCGGGTTGAAGCCATGGGCAGCGTGGATGAACTGAACAGTCAGATTGGCATGATGCTCGCGATACTCCAGCAGCATCCTGAACTGGAACCGCTGTGCCACACGCTCGGCCCGGTGCAGCATCGGCTTTTCGATCTGGGCGGGGAGTTGGCCGTACCCGGCCAGCAAATCATCGATGCAACCGACGTAACCGCACTGGAAGCCGAGATCGACCATTACAACGCCGATCTGGAACCCTTGAAGAATTTCATCCTGCCTGGCGGCTCGCACGGCATCGCCCTGGCGCATCTGGCGCGCAGCGTCTGCCGCCGCGCAGAGCGACGGTATTTGACGTTAGCGGCATTAGAGGATGTGAATCAGCAGGCGAGGATCTATCTGAATCGGTTGTCTGATCTGCTGTTCGTCATGGCGCGTACCATTGCCCGACTGCAGGACACCCCGGAGGTACTCTGGCAACCCAAGCCTCGCCCCGGCGGGCAAGGCTGAGCTGCGAGTCGATTACACGCGGAAGGCGCTGATGATCCGCTGCAGTTCGGTCACCAGCTGGCTCATCCGGCCGCTGGATTGCTCGGCCTGCAGTGCCCCCGCTGCGGTGCGCTCCCCAGCGTGATTGATCTCGACGATGTTCTGGTCGATGTCATGGCTGACGGCGGTCTGCTCCTCGGCCGCTGCAGCGATCTGCTGGCTCTGATCGACGATGAGATTGACTGCGCGCAGAATATTGTCTAGCGCGACCTGCACCTTCTGGGAAGATTCGACAGTGGCACTGGTCATGCTATGGCTGCTGCCCATCGCCTTCACCGCAGCACCCACGCCATCCTGCAGTCGAACAATCATCTGTTCGATTTCTTCGGTGGACTGTTGCGTACGCCGCGCCAGCGTGCGCACCTCATCGGCAACCACAGCGAAGCCGCGTCCCTGCTCGCCTGCCCGCGCAGCCTCAATGGCAGCATTGAGCGCCAGCAGATTGGTCTGCTCGGCAACGCCCTTGATCACGTCCAGCACCCGGCTGATTGACGCGCTGTCGTCGGCCAGCCTGTTGATCACCTGCACAGAATTGTCGATCTCGCCGGCGAGCTTTTCGATACCGCTGACTGACGACTCCACCAGACGCCGACCATCGAGCGTCTCTGCGTTGACCCGCTCGGCATTGGTAACCGCCAACGCTGCACTGCGCGCCACTTCCTGAGAAGTGGCCGCCATCTCATTCATCGCCGTGGCCACCTGTTCGATCTGGCTTCGCTGCGATGCCACTGCCTGGCTGCTCTCAGCAGCCACACGTTCGACCTGCTGCGACTGATCCTGAACATGACCGGAGGTTTCACTGACCTGCTGGATCAAGCCGCGGATCCGTCCTACCGTCTCGTTGAATTCTCGGGCAAGGGCACCCAGCTCGTCACGGCTGTCGACTTCAACGCGGACGGTCATGTCGCCACCAGCGACGCGACTCATCAACGCCGAGAGGCGGCTCAGGGTACGGCGGGTGGCGACGTAGAAGCCCAGATACAAATACACGATCAGCGCAAGCACAACGACCAACGCCACGATCAAACCGAGCATCGACTGCGTATTCTTGGCCAGTCGAGCATCGAGCACCTGCTCAAGCGTATTGAAGATTTCCTGATTGAAGGCGTAGGTCTTGTCGATTTCAGCGGTGATGCTCTGGAAATAGTCGGACCAGCTGCCCTCCAGGGTATTGGCAAGAACGATTTCTTCCTCGAAGACGACCTGGCTGGCCTCCAGGGTCGCCAGGCTGTCGCGGGCGACACTCTGCAACGACGTCAAAGCGGGATCGGCCAGCGCCAAGCCGAGCATTTGCTCGTAGTCGGTGGACAAACGCTGAAGCACTTCGATCAGCTCGTCCATGGCGCGGCTGGCATCGGAGTTAAGGTAACCCAGGCCGATCGAATAGGCGCCCACCGCGCGGCCTTGGCCAATGGCCTGGGTCACCTGGGGCGTCACGTTGATCAACAGATCATTGAGGTGGCGGACGTTACGATCGTAATCTTGCGGCAGCCCTGCATAGGCTGCTGCGAAACTGAGCAGTGAAGCCGTTTCGCCGAACGCCTGGGTCGATAGGGACCCACGATTGCGTACCGATTCGTTCGCGATACGGGTGTAGGAAGCAACCAGTTCGTCGCGCTTGGCAATAAGATCCTGGGTGCCTTCTGCATTGGGATCGAGCGGCAAGCCCTTGAGCGCATCGACCACCTGATTACGCAGACCCTGGGTGCGACGCTCGAGCTCCGCTGCGTATTCTCCCTGACTCAACTGATCCAGCACCATGTCGAGGTCGCGAAGCGTCTCGGCATCACGTAGCAGGCGACTGGTTTGCCGCAACAGAGCCATGCTGTCGAGGGCGTGCTGAGTGATCTGTACCCGATCATATGCCTGCTGAACGACCATGCTGCTGATGATGATCAGGGGCACGAAACACAACACGCTGATCAGGCAGAATTTCATCCCGTAACCGAGTCGGTTCATCAGCGCAATCGCTGGCGCTAGGAAACTCATCACATCCACTCTCCTCGTGAATCTGGCGCTCCGGCCTGGTTGGATGCCAGGGACGGGTCAGTTTGCCTGAGCGGGCGCTCGCCGCTCGGCAGGCCAATCGCTAGATGATAGCAATACAATGTCTGCAAGCCATCAGCTGGATTGTCTCATACTGATGCTATCGGCAGCGCCGGATGGTTCTTTAACCGACCAGCGAGAGGAAAGCGATGGTGAGCGCCCAGACCAGGAGGGAATGCTGTAGGAGTCTGCGCGTAATGCGTAGTCGAGGCTCGGCGGATAAGGGAATACGCACGCTCGCCTCGATTAGATGACCAGCCAATTGTAGGCTCGGAGTGTCCCAGTCAGCGAGGTGGCGACGAAGGACCTTCATGGTCTGGTCGAGCCTGCCACCCAGCGCGAGGCTCACACCCAGCAGGCGCAGTGGTATCCACTCCAGGGCCTGACAGGCCTCATCAGCGGCCGCGCCCGCGGCGCCTCTGCGCTCGGCGGCCAGCCAGCTGAGTCGATACCCCAGCGCGGCAACCGGCCCCAGCAACACATACCAGAATGCAGGGACGAAGTAGCCACGCAGCGCTTCCAGGGCGACTGTGGCACGGACCGCCTGCCCCAGGCTTTCGGCGCTATCGGAGCGTATCGACCAGTCGCGCTCAGCGATCAAGGCCGCCGCCTGCTGATCACCGCGCTGCCATGCCAGCTCGACGGAGGACGTCATCGCACCGAGCGGATCTCTGCGGCTCACACACGCTAACAGCACCAGTACGTGCACCAGCAGGGTGAGCAAACCATGGGCGATTCCTTCGATCAGCCACAGCAGCCCTACGAGTGATACCAGCGGCACTGCGATACCCAACCCCACCCACCAATGGGGCTTGCCGCTTCGCCGCTGCGCAAGACGCTGAACCTCATCCATCCAACGGTGTGCCGGATCGCGCGGGAGACCGGTACGCCGAGGCGAAAGCCAGGTGATCAGCGCAACCAGGCACAAAACCAGAAAGTTCATCGTCCGGGTGCCTCGTCGGTGGGCGAGGATAGCGCGCGCAGATAGCCTTGCCAGTCGAAGCAGCGTCCAGGATCGGTTTTGCGCCCGGGGGCTATGTGCTCGTGGCCGATGATGCGATAAGGGGTGATGTGCGGGTAGTGCCGCATCAGCGCCCGACTCAGGCTGGTCAACGTCTGGTACTGAGCGTCGGTGAAGGGCGTTTCGTCCGTCCCCTCGAGTTCGATGCCAATGGAGAAGTCGTTGCAGTCGGAACAACCGCCGTACGACGAAGCGCCGGCATGCCAGGCACGATCAAGACAGGAGACGAATTGCGTCAGACAGCCGGTACGCTCGATGAGAAAGTGGGCTGAAACCCGCAAGTGGCCAATCTCGGCGAAGTACGGATGAGCACTGCCATCAAGCTGGCCAGAGAAGAACGCCTGTACATGACCTCCGCCGAATTGGCCTGGCGGCAAGCTGATATTATGGATCACCAACAGGGATATCGGCAGGCCAGGTGGTCGGGCGTTGAAATGCTCTGACGGACATTTGTTCGCCTCCTTTACCCAGCCATCTCCCGATACGTGCACCATGTCCGCCTGCCGCTGCCGAAAAGCCTATGCTAGCAGGCGAAAAAGGATGGTGCATCTGCCGGTCAGCTTCGCGTCGATTGAAGCTTGCGCAGGTTGCCGATAACCGACTCGAGGGCCCGGTCGAACAACTGATTGTCGTTGAGCAGGCGAACGAGGCCCGCGTCGTAATGGTGGTGCAGTGCAGACTGGCTGAATTCAGCCACTTTCATGCCGTTGCGATTAACGAAGATGTACTTCCCGCTGAAGCTGATGATCGCTGCCAGCTTGCAACGCTGTGCCGGCTGCCCTTCATTGATCACCAACTCGAACCATGAGCCCGGATGCAAATCAGCGACCCACGCCGACGCGGTGACGCTCGCCAGGTCATCGACCGATTGCGGCGCCTCTTCGACCGTGGCGGCCTGAATGACCGGCTCGGCTACCAAAACTTGCTGGAAGTCTGCGGCCTCGGCCTCGATGACATCCGATTCGCGTTTCTTCGCGGGTTGGGGAGCTTCTTCCAGCGAAAGGGATGATTCGACGTAAACAGCTTTCGGTTCGGCAACGCCTGCCGCTTCGAACGACGAGTCGGACGTCGCAGGGGCCGGCTTCACCGTCACGAAGCTCTGTTGCAGCAACGCCAGGCGATCCAGCAACGGAACACTCTGCGTCTCGTCCTGGCCGACAAGCTGCAAACCGTCACGCAACGCCTGAATCACTCGGGCATTCAAGGTTTCACGCTCAGCCAAGCCGGCGCTGCCAAGTGGCTCGACAGAGTCGAGCGTGCGTTGAGCCGTGGTGACGACATCGACCCAGGCAGAAGACTCGTCACCCTCGCGCAACCAGGTGATCTGCATGACCTGGCTCCAGGTATCGCGCAGCAGATCGACTACGAAGACCGGTAGAGTTCGACCGACCAGCAAACGATTGAGGACAAGCCCCACTTCGCGACGCGCCGCTTCGACCTTGGCACGGCCTTCCTCGGCGTCACGGGTACGCTGTTCCAGCCTTTCCGAACGACGCTGCTCGACCCGGACGAAATCGGCCAGCTCGTCATGTAGACGCTCGAAGAGTTCAGGGGCAGGGGTAGGCTCATCGAGCAGTGTGCCGACGATACGTTCGAGCAGGTTATACAGCTGATCCTTGCGAAGGTCGTCTTGATCGCTCCAACCCATGGTCGCACGGGCAATCTCGTTGAGCAGGCGGCGAGCGGGATGACCGGAACGGTTGAAAAATGTCTTGTCGGCAATCGCCACCCGTAGCAAGGGTAATTGCAGACGGCTAACCAGCGCCTTCAACGCGGCAGGCAAATGGGGATCGTCGAGAATAAAATCGAACAGCATGGAAACAAGGCTGATCACGTCATCATCGACGCGTGCGACGCTGCGCACCTGCCCGGTTTCGTAGCGCTGTCGATCGAGCGCCTGATGCAGTCCCTGCCGGAGGTTGCGAATGGACTGTGCACTGCCGTCGCTGACGGGCAGGCGTGACAGCATTCCGAGCAACTCCTGGGTCTGCATCGGCGTACCGCCACTGGTTCCAAGTCCCGACAGAGCCACATCACCGCTGGCGTGGCGCCAGCTACCGATGAGGTCACTGAACATGGACAGCACCTGCTCACCCTCAGCACTGCTGGCGCTCCCCGGTGCAGACGACGATGCGGCACGGCCGCCCTGTCCGCTCCGCGGTGCCTGTCCCGGCACGCCGGACAGCTTCAGGTCCGGCATGACCCCAGCACCGATCAACAGACCGTTGGCGTCCTCATAGAGATTATCGACACGATTGAGCACATAACGCTCAAAGAGCTTCAGAACGATCAGCTTGACCTTGATATGCAGGCCAAGCGGCGCATAGCTCTGCACGAAGATATCGGCCAGCGAACCGGGGCCTAGCGGGTTGTCGCGCTCATCGATACGCGCCTTGATCAGGCTGTTGATACGCGTCGCCAGATGGGCCAGCGCAGAACGGTTGCGCAGCGAAGCCCGGCCGACCATGCCATCCAGTGCTACGGTCTGCTCAAGGTCGTCCGGCTGCACCAGCGACAGGGTGTCCAGCTCGAACGTCGAGGCGACCGCGGGCTGTGCCGACTCGCTCCGATTGAGCTCGTCAAGCTGGGTCATGAGGCTGTTCAGACAGGTTCGCTCAAGCCCATGACGCTGCAGGCGGAGTTGCCGCATCGCCTCGAAGTACATGGATTGCTCGTTATTGCTGCCTGCCTTGTCAGCCATCTCGAAGAGGCTGTCATCGGCATTGTCGAACAGCTCGCCCAGCGCAGACTTGAAGAACACCAGGGCATGTTCACGAACCGGAATCAACGGGGCAGGCAAGGCTGCCGCGCGTGCGTTCGTCGTTCCCGGGCGATTCGTGCCGGGCGCGATGGGAACGACTTTCCGATCCTGTGTCATGTCTGATCTCCGGACAAGCTTCGCTTGTCTTTGAGCGGCACCAGATTGCTCGACCCTGAGCGTCCATCCCTGTACGACGTTAATCTGGCGTCAATATTCGCAGTATACAGATATTTAAAATCGAGCCAGTCCTTTCGTTCGGATTGTCGACGTAGATCACATAATAGCCGCTGGCAAGCGGAAGGGCCTGGGTTTCGACGCATTCATGTAACAATTCGACGATCACAGACAGGCCGGCGACAGCCAAGCCGTCCATGCTGTTCTCAGCTTACGGACGCCATGCAAAATTCCAGCATGGTCAGTCCCTTAGCCGCGTTTCGCTGCCGCAGGGCCAGCGACGCCAACGACTATAACAACCCTGGAGAGCTGCATTAATGGAATCACTCATTGGCGCTATCAACGCCATCAACGGTGTTGTATGGGGCCCAGCCATGCTCGCGCTGCTGGCCGGAACGGGACTCTACCTGACGCTAGGCCTCAAGATCCTCCCGCAACGCAAGCTGGTTTACGGCTTCAAAATGCTCTGGCGTGGCCGCAAGAGCACCGAAGACGGCGATATCAGCCCCTTCAACGCGTTGATGACCGCCCTCTCGGCGACCGTGGGCACCGGCAACATTGCGGGCGTGGCAACCGCTCTGTTCTTCGGCGGTCCGGGTGCGCTGTTCTGGATGTGGCTGATTGCGCTTGTCGGCATGGCCACCAAGTTCTGTGAAGCCTCGCTCGCGGTCCACTTCCGTGAGAAGGACGCTCATGGTCGCCATGTGGGCGGGCCGATGTACTACATCAAGAACGGCCTGGGCGCCAAATGGAAATGGCTGGGCATACTTTTCGCCATTTTCGGCATGCTCGCCGGCTTCGGTATCGGCAACACCATCCAGTCCAACTCGGTAGCCGATGCGCTGGAAAGCACCTTTGGCGTGCAGCCGCTGGTTACCGGCATCGTCATCGCAGTATTGGTCGCCCTGGTGTTGATCGGCGGCATCAAGCGCATCGGTGATGTTGCCGGCAAACTGGTGCCGATCATGGCGCTGTTTTATGTCGGCGGCGGCCTGATCATCCTGATCATGCATGTCGATCGCATTCCCGACGCATTCGGGCTCATCTTCTACCACGCCTTCAATCCGATCGCAGCAGCAGGCGGTTTTGCCGGAGCCAGCATCTGGGCAGCCATACGTTTTGGCGTCGCCCGTGGCGTCTTCTCCAACGAGGCCGGCCTTGGCAGCGCGCCGATCGCCCACGCGGCAGCCCAAACCAACAATCCGATTCGCCAGGGCACCGTGGCCATGCTCGGTACATTCATCGATACCATCGTGATCTGCTCGATCACTGGCCTGGTGATTCTGGTGACTGGCGCCTGGCAGAGCGGTGAGAACGGTGCGTCGCTGTCGGCCTATGCCTTCAATGAAGGTCTGCCGGGCGGCTGGGGTCAGTACATCGTCAGTATCGGGCTGGCCATTTTTGCGTTCACCACCATCATCGGCTGGAGCTTCTACGGCGAAAAATGCACCCAGTTCCTATTCGGCGAGAAATCCAACATCCCGTTTCGCGTGCTGTGGATCATCGCCATACCGCTCGGCACATTGCCGGGCATCGATCTGGGTAGCCTATGGCTGGTGGCGGACACGCTGAACGCGATGATGGCCATTCCTAACCTGATTGCTCTATTGCTGCTGAGCCCGGTGGTGTTCAAGCTGGCCCGTGCGTACTTCGACGACCCGGCCAATTCCTTCAAGCGTTGACCTTCCACACCCGCCCGGCCCGGGCGGGTGTTTTCATGCCCATCGGTTATACTCGCCGCCATCATCTGATCCGCGACGGGAGCCTCTATGCCGAACCTCATCCTCGACAACCTGCAGGCGACGATACATGACGACGTTGCCCGCGCCCTCGCCGAGGATGTCGGTGAAGGCGACATCACCGCAGCATTGATCCCGGCCGAACGCCGGGCATCAGCCACGATCATCAGCCGTGAGCAGGCCACGCTCAGCGGCACTGCCTGGGCCGATGAAGTCTTTCGTCAGGTCGATCCGGCAATCGAAGTCGAATGGCGCGCGGCAGACGGCGACCAGCTCGAGCCAAATCAGCCGTTCTGCCTGTTGCGGGGGCCCGCGCGTGCATTGCTCACCGCCGAACGCAGTGCGTTGAACTTCCTGCAGATGTTGTCTGCAACGGCTACCCGCAGCCGGTATTTCGCCAACCTCGTCGAGGGCACCGGGGTGCGACTGCTAGACACGCGTAAAACCTTGCCGGGCCTGCGCATGGCGCAGAAGTACGCTGTCACCTGTGGTGGCTGTCACAATCATCGCATCGGACTCTACGACGCCTTCCTGATCAAGGAAAATCACATCGCCGCGTGCGGCGGGATCGCCCAAGCCGTGCGCCAGGCACACACCATCGCCCCGGGCAAGCCGGTCGAAGTGGAAGTGGAAAGTCTTGAAGAGCTGCGCCAGGCGCTCGAAGCCGGCGCAGATATCATCATGCTTGATGAACTGAGTGATGCAGACATGCGCAGTGCAGTGACCATCACCGCCGGGCGGGCCAAGCTGGAAGCATCCGGCGGCATCACCGAAAGCAACCTGCGCAGCGTTGCCGAGACCGGCGTCGACTACATCTCGATCGGCAGCCTGACCAAGGACATCAAGGCTGTCGACCTGTCCATGCGACTGAGCATGTAGCGCTCAGTGCGCGACTTCAGTCGCGCACGTTCTCGTAGAGCATGTAGTGCGAGGTTTCATACAGCCCGCGAGCCAGCGGGAGCAGACGCTGGTATTCCTCGGGATGCTGTTCGGCCACATTGTCCAGCGGCGTATCCGAGTCCAGGTCATGCAGGCTCGGCTCGGTCCCGTCGTAGTTCATCTGCAGCAGGAAGTCCTGCGTCACCGCACCGATCAGCGGGAAGCTACCCTCACGCAGCACCAGCGGCACTACCCGTTCGCCTTCGGGTGCCGGTTGCAGCAGGTCGCGCCCCATGGTCCGGTTTTCGTACTCGAAGCCCAGTAGCGAAGCGACCGTAGGCAGCAGGTCAGCCAGACCGACAGCCTCATCGAACTCGCGCGGCTGCAACAGCCCTGGCGCGTAAATCAGCAGCGGCACGTTGTTGCTTTCCAGGCCCAGCTTTTCGAATGCAGGCTTCATGTAATCGATATTGGCGATCCTGGTGTTGTGGTCGCCGAACATGACGAAGATGGTGTTGTTCAGGTACCCGCCTTCTTCGGCCAACTCCATGAGTCGACCGATATTGAAGTCCAGCAGACGCACGGCGTTGTACTGGGCAACGCTCTGCGAACCAGCCGCCTGGACCTCTTCGAGCGGACGGTCGATGACTTCAAAACCGTCGTTCTCGGGCGGAATGGTATAGGGGCGGTGATGCCCGGCAGTCTGGATGTAGGCGAAGAATGGTTTGTCCTTGGGCAGCTCACGAAGGATCTCGTCGGTCTCCTTGAACAGGTCGAGGTCGGAGATGCCCCACACATCGACGTTTTCTGCTTTCCAGCCACCCTCTTCATACAGCTGAACGCCATCGATACTCTGGCGAATCAGCGCACTCATGTTCGCCCAGCCGGCATTCCCGCCGATGGTATATACCTTGTGATAACCCTCCAACGCGTTGACCAGCGAATGCTGGCGGGTGATCAGCGGGTTGCGGGTCGCTGTTTCCTGTCGCGAGACGTCCGGTATGCCGGTAATGCTCGCCCACACCGTTTTCGCCGTGCCGGTGACCGGAACGTAGAAATGCCGGAAGAACCAGCTCTCCTTCGCCAGCCGGTCCAGGTTGGGCGTGGGCTGGAGCGGGTTCCCGTAGGCGCCTACCGCTGTGGTACCCAGCGATTCGAGCATGACGAAGATCACGTTCGGGCGCTTATCGCCAGCAAGGCGGTGGGGCTGCTGTGGAACCTGGCGGGACAGTGTCAGCTTCTCGATATGTGGCTCGGCGACGCCCAGATATTCGCTCACCTGCGGGTAATGACGACGTACCTGTTCCAGGTCGTAACGCTGCTGCGGGACCGCCAGGGTGTCATAGAAAAAGATCACCGGATTCAGGCCCAGCGCACCGAGCTGCGTGTCGCCAGCGAAAAAGGCATCGCTCCAGCGCAGCGGAACCGGGTTTTCCAGATTGATATTGGTGTAGCGGCCGAGAATCGCCAGAAACACCAGGACGACCATCAGCGCGCTGCCCCAGACGCGGGACCACAATCCGATCCGTATTGCCGGCCGGTTGAAGGTCAACCGTTCGAGCCCGATCAGCGCACCGACCGTGATCAACAACAAGGCCAGCCAGGCCAAGGTGATCCATACGACAGGATAGGTCTCCCACAGCATCTGCTGGGAAATCTGCGCATCGGCGATGAACTTCAGCGCGGACGCGTTGAGCCGTACCCCGAGATAGGCGTAGTGACCAAAGTCGATGATGTACATCAACAGAACGATCGCCAGCGCGATGATCAGATACAGCCGGCCGACCCAGCGCAGCACGCTGGAACGCAGACTGTTCCAGACCGGCAGCCAGGCCAGCAGCATCACCGGCAGCATGAGCAGAATGGCCAGTCGGAGATCGAATCGCACCCCGACACCCAGCGTTTCGAGTACCAGCGGCCAGGAATGGTCTTCGCCGGGTGAAACGGCCGAAAAGCCGATGAGGAAGATCGTCCGCAGCAACAGCAGCAGGACAAAGACGATGGCTACGCCACCAAGGAAATAATGCAGACGCCGAGAGCGCAACCAGCCCATGACAACTCCTAATATCGATCGTGTGTCGTTCCGGCCGGCAACCAGCGATCACGCCCGCCGGTCGAAACGCGCCAGGGTCTGCATCGCTATGGAGAAATGTTCTGCATGAGCCAGCCGGCGAGGACTCGTGCCCTCGCTTCCGGGCAATCGCCCGCGGCTCAGCAAGCCATGGTATTGGCTGAAACGCTCGGCACTGTACAACCGGCGACCGCATGCAGGCAACAGAACGTCCGCGTCCAACTGTAGAGACGCCAGCGCGTCGCGGGCAGGCTCGGGAAAATCCCAGGCGCGGGCGACCCGCGCAGTCAGGCGACGCGAGGCTTGCAGCCACTGTGCACGAAACAGCTGGCTGCTTGGCGTCTCACTGCCATCGAACAAGGAATCGAGCACGCGGGCGCCAATCAGCAACCCCAGGTTGCTCGACAGACCGGCCAGGTACGCGGAGAACTCGTCGGGATCGCCCTCCTCGCGCGCCAGCGCCGCGCTGATCGCTGCGGTCTTCTCCGCCTGGCCCCATAACAGGGGCGCGGCGATACTGCTGAAGTGCCCGCGCCGGGAGTTGTAGACCGGCTTGAGCATTATGTTGGCCACCATCTGGCGCAACCCGCGCTGCCCAAGCACCAGCACAGCCTGCTCCAGCGATCTAGCGTCGCTGGAGCGGCGGTAGAACGGACTGTTGGCCAGTCTCATGACCTCACTCACCGATACCAGGTCTCGGCCGACCAGTTCCGCTAGATCCCGGGAAGAGGTCGCCGGGTCACGAAAGCTGGTCAGAAGCCGTGGCAGGATCGCCGGCACACGCGGTATCAGCGCATGATCCTTCAAAGCGCTATCAGCGATGCTTTCAAGCCTGCGGATCGAAGCAAGCTCGAACTGGTTCAGCGCGAGCGGCAACGGCGAATGCACGCCAAGAAGCAGACCAAGGAACGCCTGTTCGATGTCCGCGCCCTGCGAGTGCTCCACAGGCGCGCGTTGCGCCCTGGACGCAGAGGAGGTGCCCCGAAGGACGGCCGCGGTTCGAGGTAACGAAACAAACAGGGCCTTGAAGCGGGTCCACATGAGGCGCGTTCCGGTAGTAGCACTTTGATCGCGCATCATACAGCCGCGCCACCCGGGGCGGCGAGTACCGGCGTTCTCAGCCCGCCGTACGGTCGGAGCCCAATCCGGGGCTGAGGCTGTTCAATACGGAGCGGCAATCCGGCATATGCCAGTCGGCCAGATCGGGCCAGCTGTTCTGCGGCAAGATCAGGCAGGTACGACATCCCGCGGCGCGGCCGGCCTCAAGATCGAAGCGAAAGTCGCCGACCATCACCACCTCGGCCCGATTCAACTGCCACCGCTGGGTCAACTGCAGAATGCCATCGGGGTCTGGCTTGGGCAGCGCATCCTTGCGCCCAAGCACGTCTTCCTCGTTGAAGCAGTCTGCTACGCCGAGCGCACGGAGCGATGAGAACGCTACCGAGCGCAGATTACGGGTAAGAATCCCCAGCCGGTCCCCACGATCGCGGAGAAAACGAATTAGCTGCGCCGCCCCCAGTGCTGGCTGAACCGCCTCGGCCAGCCGATGTTCAATCGCATCGAGCCGTGCCGACAGGTCACTGCGACCGGGTTCGGGCAACGCGGCGATATACGTGAGGATATCGTCGTTGGCGGGGATACCAAGCTCGCGACGGATGGCCGGAAAATCATGCTGAGCGATCGTGAGCGTACCGTCGAGATCGAAAACCCAGCCGCGGATGCCGTCCATCCTATGGATTGAGGCTGCGCATCAGGGATTCCTGGGTCACCGATGCGACCAACTGACCCTGGCGGTTGAATATCTGTCCGCGCGACAAGCCGCGCGAGCCGGCCGCTGAAGGGCTATCCATGGCATACAGCAGCCAGTCGTCCATACGCAGCGGACGGTGATACCAGACCGCGTGATCCAGACTGGCAATCTGCATGTTCGGCGACCAGGACGAGACCGCGTGCGGCTGCAGCGCGGTGCCCAGCAGATGGAAGTCCGAGGCATAGGCCAGCAGATAACGATGCAGCGGCGGATCATCCGGCAGGTTGCCGTCGGCGCGCAGCCACATGTGCCGTACCGGCTCGGCGGGCTTCGGATCGAACGGATTGAACACGCCTACCGGGCGAATCTCGATCGGCTTGTCGACCAGCACCTTGTCGCGCACTTTCTCATGCAGCAGGTGCTGATATTTGCGGGTCAGCTCGGTCTCGTTCATCAGGTCGTCCGGGCCGGGCACGTCGGGCATGGTCGCCTGATGCTCATAGCCTTCCTCAAAGCCCTGGAAGGAACAGATCATGGTGAAGATCGGCTTGCCCTTCTGGATCGCCTGCACCCGGCGGGTAGTGAAGTTGGCGCCATCGCGCACCGGATCCACCTGGTAGACGATGGCCATGCGCGCATCGCCCGGGCGCAGGAAATAGCCGTGCACGGAATGCACATGCCGCTGCGGGTCCACCGTCTGGCTCGCCGCCGACAGTGCCTGCCCCAATACCTGGCCACCGAACAATTGCTTGAAGCCCAGATCCTGACTGTGTCCGCGGAACAGCGTTTCCTCGATCTTTTCCAGCGCCAGCAGGCGAACCAGATCATCCAGCATTTGCGTCATCTTGCATCCTCAACCGCTTCCGGAGTGCTCCGAAAGAAAGATAGTCCTGGCTGCGACGGCCTGCCGCAGCGATCAATGCCGGGAGTGTACCTTGCCGAGACATTTTCGGCAGCCTCCGAGCAGGCCTGCGCGTCGCGAGCCGGTCTGGCGATCAGCAGCCTGCTCACCCATACTCGGCCTTTTCCATTACGGATCGCTCATGGATCTGCCGCTGGTTTACCACCCGGAATACAGCTTTCGCTTCGCATCGGCCCATCGCTTTCCGATGGAAAAGTTCGTGTTGCTGCACGACCATCTGCGTGTCTCCGGTGTGCTGGGCAACCACAACCTGCACCAACCCGAGCGCGCCAGCGACGAATTGCTGGGTCTGGCCCATGACGCCGGGTACGTCGAGCGATTCCATTACAACCAGCTTAGCCGCGAAGAAATCCGCCGCATGGGCCTGCCCTGGAGCGAACAACTCTGGCAACGCACAACGCGCGCCGTGGGTGGCTCGGTGCTTACGGCCGAGCTCGCGCTGCGTCACGGCTTGGCCTGTCATTTAGCCGGCGGCACCCATCATGCTCATCATGATTTTGCTTCCGGTTTTTGTATTTTCAATGACCTGGCGATTATTAGCCGCCATCTGCTCGCAACCGGGCAGGTGCGTCGCCTGTTGATCCTCGATTGCGACGTACATCAGGGCGACGGAACGGCGTGTATTCTGCAGGACGAACCGGATGCGGTGACCGTGTCGCTGCACTGCGAGAACAACTTCCCGGCACGCAAGGCGCACAGCGACTGGGACATCCCTTTGCCGCGCGGGCTGGACGACGAAGGATATCTGCAGGTGCTGCAACAGGCACTGGACTACCTGCTGCCGCTCTATCAGCCCGACCTGGTCCTGTACGACGCGGGAGTCGATGTGCACCGCGACGACGCGCTGGGCTATCTGAATCTGACCGATGCCGGCATAGCCAGGCGCGACCGCCTGGTGATCGATCAATGTCTGGGGCGCGACATCCCCGTGTGTGCGGTCATCGGCGGCGGGTACGACAAGGACCGTCACGCCCTGGCGCGGCGGCACGGCATTCTCCACCACAGTGCGCGCGACATTTGGCGCGAACGGGGTTTGGGGTAAACTCCCCGCCCTGCCCCGCTCTCCCCAGGATGCACCGCATGGCTCCCCCTACTCCGCTATCACCCACGGTGGCCGTCATCGGTGCTGGTCCGGCCGGGCTGATGGCCGCAGAAGTACTCGCCGCCAGCGGCGTGCAGGTAGACGTGTTCGATGCCATGCCATCGGTTGCCCGCAAGTTCCTGCTCGCCGGTGTCGGCGGCATGAATATTACCCATTCCGAAGACAAGCCGGCTTTCCTTGAGCGCTACCGTGAAGCCACGCCCTGGGTAACCGATTGGCTGGCCGACTGGGACGCCGATGCGCTGCGCCGATGGATTCACAATCTCGGTGTCGAGACCTTCGTCGGCTCGTCCGGGCGGGTATTCCCGACTGACATGAAAGCCGCACCGCTCCTGCGGGCCTGGCTGTCGCGCCTGCGTGCCGGCGGGGTGCGCTTTCATACCCGGCATCGCTGGACCGGCTGGACCGAAGCCGGCGAGCTGGCGTTTGACTCCCCTACGGGCACGGTGGTGTTGCGACCCGAAGCCACCATCCTGGCGCTGGGCGGCGGTAGCTGGTCGCGCCTGGGCTCGGACGGTGCCTGGGTGCCCTGGCTCGGACAGCGACATGTTCGGGTGAGATCGTTGAGGCCGGCCAATTGCGGCTTCATTGCGGGCTGGAGTTCGAAGCTGGTCGAGCGCTTCGCCGGCCAGCCGCTGAAACAGGTCATCGCCTCGACAACCGACACGAACGGTAACCGGTTATCGCGCCGCGGCGAATGCGTGGTTACCGCCGACGGACTCGAAGGCAGCCTGATCTATGCGCTGTCGGCAGAACTTCGCGACGCGCTGGAAGAGCATGGCGAGGCGCGGCTGGAATTCGACCTTGCTCCCGACCGTCCGATCGAGCAGCTTGAAACGGCATTGTCAGCTCCGCGCAAAGGTCAGTCTCTCGCCTCGGTACTGCGCAAGCGCGCCGGCCTCGATCCATTGAAGGTCAGCTTGCTGCATGAGTGCACCGCCAGAGATGCGCTGCAAGACCCGCCCAAGCTGGCCCGCGCAATAAAGGCCTTGCCGGTTACACTGCGTGGCACGCGCCCACTGGACGAAGCGATCAGCTCAGCCGGAGGAATCGTTCGGGCGGAATTGGACGAGCAGTTGATGCTTAAGAACCTCCGGGGCGTGTTCTGCGCGGGCGAGATGCTCGACTGGGAAGCCCCGACGGGGGGCTACCTGCTGACCGCCTGTTTCGCCAGCGGCCGCATCGCCGGGCTCGGCGCGCTGCGCTATCTGCAGCAGCTCAGCGAGACGACCTGACACCACTCAGACGCGGCACCATCCAGCGCTCGAACAGCTGCGGGAACAGGCGCGCCAGCATACGCGCACGCCAATCGACATTGGATAGCACCAGCAACCGCCTGCGCCGCGTCGCTCCCCGGAAGATGGCTTCCGCTACATCGGTCGGCGAAGCGACCTTCATGGTCGGGTGCAGGCTCTGCGGGCTGATCGAACCATCGCCGACCAATGCATTCTTGCGGATATCGGTGGCGGTAAAGCCGGGGGCCACCAGCATCACGTTCACATCCTGCTCTTTCAGCTCCAGGCGAAGCGTCTCGAACAGACCGTGCAGTGCATGCTTGCTGGCGGTGTAAGCGCTGCGGTTAGGCAACGGCGCGAAGCCGGACAGCGAGCTGAGTACGATGATCTGCCCCCGCCGCTCGATCAGGCTCTGCATGGCATAGCGGGTGAGATACAGCGCGCCAAAGTAATTCACGGCCATGATGCGCTGGAAGATGGCGGTATCGGTGTCGGCAAACGCGCTGCGGTGGGTGATGCCGGCATTGTTGATCAAAACATCGATGCCGCCCATTTGCTCGATCACCCGGCAGATGGCCTCGTTGCACGCCTGCTCGTCCGACACGTCGCAGTGCAGCGCCAATACCTCCGCTCCGGTCCGGTCCTGCAATTGCTGACGCAGCGCGACCAGAGCGTCATCCTGAACATCCAGTATGGCCAGCCGGGCACCAGCCTGGGCGAAACGCAAGGCCAGCGCCCGACCGATTCCGGCGCAACCGCCGCTGATGACAACCACCTTGTGCTGAAACATGCCAACGGCCATGGCGCTCCCCCGCTTATTATTCTCAGCAAAGAGTGGGCAATATCGCCGCCGGGCGCAAGCCGCAGATCAGGGTGCCAAGCGTATGCGGCTCCATAGTCCGTTCTCGAGCCGATAACACAAACGATCGTGTAGGCGACTCGACCGGCCTTGCCAGAATTCGATCAGTTCCGGCACCAGGCGATAGCCGCCCCAGTGCTCGGGTCGCGGCGGCGGGTTGTCCGCGTAGCGCTCTTGCAGGGACTGAAGGTTCTCTTCCAACACTTCACGACCAGCGATTACCTGGCTCTGCGGCGAGGCCCAGGCTCCCAGGCGACTACCCACCGGACGGCTGTGGTAATAGGCATCGGACTCATCCGGGCTGACCCGTTCGACCTGGCCTTCGATACGCACCTGGCGCTCGAGGTCGTGCCACCAGAAGGTCATGGCTGCTCGAGGTTGCTCGGCAAGCTGTCGGCCTTTGTCGCTCTGGTAATTGGTAAAGAAAATGAAGCCGCGCGGGTCGACCCCCTTGAGCAGCAGGGTGCGCAAATGCGGTTGACCCTCGCCATCGACCGTCGCCAGCATCATCGCGTTGGGCTCGGTCGACTCGATATCCACAGCCTGCTGGAACCAGGTCGCAAACAGCGACATGGGTTCGTCAGGGGCCTGGCTTTCCGTCAGACCATCACGGGTGTAGTCACGGCGCAGATCGGCAATGTTCGGTTTCATCTGATGCTCCTTTGGCAATGACCCAATGCTAGCAGCCGTATGCTGCGGGACCTTGATCCGCGGCAATCAATCGCTCTGACGCAGCACAGCGTAGATCGCCCGACTGAGCACCAGTGCCCGCGGGTCCATCAACACGTATGGACCCATGGTATTGGTCACGTAGCCAAAGCCGACCTGCGCATCCGGATCGCAGAAACCCAGCGAGCCACCCGCGCCGGGATGACCGAAGGCGCGCGCGCCCATGCCGAAGCCGCCGCCCTCGTAGTCCTGATCGAGCATGACGCCCAGGCCAAAGCGCGTCGGGGCCAGCAGTGTCCTGTCCATGCCATGGCTGTGTTCGCGCTGCATCAGACTGACCAGTTCGTCGTCCAGCAGCCGCACACCATCGAGGCTGCCGCCATGCGCCAGCAGCTGCCAGAAACGCGCCATGGAACGCGCGTTGCCGGTGCCGTTGGCAGAGAAGATTTCCGCCTGCTGCCATTCGCGGCGATTGCTGCTGGTCATCATGCTCGACGGGTTGCCGAAGGCCTTGAAGCTCAGCTCATCAGGCCGGCCCATGGCAGCGAACAATGCGCGGGCGTACTGATCGCCGTACTGATTGCGCAGGCGCGAGAGCGAGGCGATACGATCGAGTTCGCTATCCGGCACCCCAACGTAGAAATCCATACCCAACGGCTGGCACACATTCTGGTTGATGTAGGCGCCGGGGCGCTCGTCGCTGAGACGGGCCAGCGGTTCGCCGAGCAACCATGCGTAGGTGACCGGTGCGTAACCGTGCGCCTCGCCGGGAGTCCACCAGGGTTTCTGCGCAGCCAGCGCAGCGGCCATGGTGTCCCACTCGAACAGCGCCTCGGGCGGCAGCGGCGCGGCGATGCCCGACAGCCCCGAACGGTGACTCAGCGCGTGGCGCAACGTGACCGATTCCTTGCCAGCCTGGGCAAACTCTGGCCAGACACTGGCGAGCGGCGCATCGAGTTCGATACGCCCAGCCTCGACCTGTTGCAACAGCGCGACCGCGCCCAGCGGCTTGGTGCAGGAAAATACGTTGACCAGAGTGTCCTGCTCCCACACCCGCTGGTTGTCCTTGTCCATCACGCCCTGCCACAGATCGAGGACAGTCTCGCCGCCAATCGTCACGCAGAGTGCCGCACCGCGCGCCTGTTCGTCGCTCTGTTGCTCGGCGAAAAGGTCGCGCACCGCCTCGAAGCGAGGATCGAAATAGCCTTGGATGGTGGTCATGTCTTGGTCCGTATCGGTTGTTGTTCTGGCGCTATTAAAGCGTGCTGGAGGCGTCTTTTCAGCTCGGATAAGCGGCGGGTATCCGCCGACATAGCCGCAAACGGGCTACTCGATTTCGCGACGAAAAGGCGGCAGCGAATCGAGAATGGCCTTGCCGTAGCGCTGGGTCACCAGGCGCCGGTCGAGCAGTGTGATCACGCCAGCATCCTGCTCGCTGCGCAGCAAACGGCCGCAGGCCTGAATCAGCCGCAGCGAGGCGTCCGGGACGGCGATTTCCATGAACGGGTTGCCACCGTTGCGCTCGATCCACTCGGCCAGCGCTGCCTCGACCGGATCATCGGGTACGGCGAAGGGAATCTTGGCGATCACTACGTGTTCGCAATAGCGCCCGGGCAGGTCAACGCCCTCGGCAAAGCTGGCCAGACCGAAGATCACGCTGGGCTCGCCCTTGTCTACCCGTGCGCGATGCTGACGAATCAGCTCCTGCTTGGACAGATCACCCTGCACCAGAAGCCGTTCGCGGAACGCGGCCGGCAGTCCGGCGAAAACCTCGAGCATCTGACGCCGCGATGAAAATAACACCAGACTCCCAGGGACGCCTTCGAGCATGTCGGGCAACCGCTCGATGATCGCCGCGCTATGCCCGGCATTGTCTCGCGGGTCGGCGCCGAGATTGGGTATACGCAACACGCCCTTTTCGCCGTGTTTGAACGGGCTCGGCGCCATGGCACAGACCGCGTTGCGCGGCACTCCCGCACGCTGGTTGAAGCGATCGAAACGGCCCAGTGCAGTCAGCGTTGCCGAAGTGACCAGGCAGGCGAAGGCGCTGTACCACAGTGACTGGCGCAGCGTATCGGCAGCAAGGATCGGGCTGACGTGCACTTCAAGGTCGTTGGCTTCGGTCAGCGTCAGCCAGCGCGCCGTCGGCGGCTTGTCCTCGGCATCGATCAGACAAAACTGTGTCCAGAGCGTCCAGTTGCCCTCGGCTCGCGCCAGCAGCGCCCCGAATAGCGGATACCATTCCTCGGCCTGGGTCTGGTGCACGCCGACCGACTCCCCGTCCATGGCCTCCTTGAGCATATCGACCAACCGCTGCAGCGAGTCGGTGATCCGGCCAAAACCGGCCTTGAGCTCGGTGCCCATGTCGCGCAGATGATCCGGAACCACACCGTGTTCGAATCGAAACTGCGGCCGCACGTGGCCGCTCAGATCCTCGGCGCTGGCAAAGTCAGCGACTTCGCCCAGCGCCTGGGTCATGAATTGCTGATGCGGCTTGAGGTCGCGCGCCTGAACCGGGACCTGCTCCAGCAGCCGGCCGAAGTCGCCGGGGAGCGGGTGCTGTGCGAGCAGCTTGGTCAGGTTCTTGTCCAGCTGGTCGAGCCAATCGGTCGTGGCGGTCATGCGCGTGTGATGGGCAAAGTGCGCGATCGCCTTGTCAGGCAGGTGGTGCCCTTCGTCGAAGATGTACAGACAGTCGCGCGGGTCCGGCAGGATCGCCCCGCCGCCGAGCGCCAGATCGGACAGGACCAGGTCATGGTTGGTGACGATGACATCGACCTTCTGCACACCTTCGCGCGCCTTGTAGAACACGCACTGGTTGAAGTGGCCGCAGCGCCGGTTGCTGCATTGGATATGATCGGTGGTCAGCCGCGACCAGTCCTGATCGTCCAGAGCTTCCGGCCAGGAGTCGCGCTCACCGTCCCATTTCTTGCTGCCCAGCGCCTCGACCATGCGTGTGTAGAGCTTGAGCCCCGCCTCGTCGATGTCGATCCGGAAGCCTTCTTCAGCGAAGCCCTGCTGCTGGCTGGACAGTGCCTGGTTGTCGGAGAACAGCTGATCAAGCTTGGACAGGCAGACGTAACGGCCGCGACCCTTGGCCAGCGAAAAATGAAAATCCAGGCCAGCGTTGCGCTGAATATCCGGCAGATCCTTGAGCACGATCTGCTCCTGCAGCGCAACCGTGGCCGTGGAGATCACCAGCGGCTTGCCGAGATGCTTGGCTATCGGAATCGCAGCCAGGCAATAGGCGACGGTTTTGCCGGTACCGGTGCCGGCCTCGATCACTGCAATGGCCGGTTCACCGTCGCGACGCCCCTCGTCGTCCAGCGTAACGCCACCGAACACCTTGGCCACTTCAGCGATCATCACACGCTGCCCGTAACGAGGCTTGAGAGACTTGTTTTCGAGGAAAGTACGGTAGGCCGTTTGGATCTGGCCCTTGAGATCATCGTTCAGCATGCAGGCTCCGGGAAACAGCGGGCATGATACGCCAAACAAGGTTACAGCGGGGCACCAGCCCGCCAGCCGGCGTGACGGGGGTAGCTACCCAGCGGGGATAGCTGAGAACGAACCCGAGCGCGAAAAGACCTCGCATAGACCCGGTGGCTGCGGGTAACTGCTCCCGGCTTGCCGACTGCCGCGCCCACCCTGTAGCGTGTAGCACGTTCAGCCCGGAGCCTAACGCGATGACTGTCAGCCCCACCTCTGCCCTGTTGGGCATTCTCGACAAATACCGGCCGAAGCGGCTTCTATGCGTAAGCGCTGAACCCGTTCCGGCGGCTATGGCCTATTGCGGGCAATTCGAGGAGTGCCAGTGCGTGAATACGGCCGAGGTTCCGCTGCCTGACGAACTGGCCAACCAACGCTACGACCTTGCAATCGTCGCCAACGAACTGGAGCGACTGGACAAGCGCGCCGGAATCGAGCTGCTCGCAGGGCTTCGCAACCTGTCGGTGAGCCGCATGGCGGTATTGGTCGATCACAGCCAGACGAGCGTCTGGCAGGATACTGATTTCTATGCTCTGGCTCTGCAGCGCAGCGCGCGCTTCGAGCAGGGCGACCGGATGCTGACGCTCTATACCTACGATCTCGCGGAGTACAAGCAAGTCCCCGACTGGCTGAACTCCAAGTACTGGGCCAATCCGGAAATGTTCGGCAAATACTGGTGGTAGCGGTGAACGAAGTCGACGCCTGTCCCTGCGGCTCTACCGAGACCTATCAGCAGTGCTGCCAACCGCTGCATGGCGGGGCTGCGGCACCAACCCCTGAACGGCTGATGCGCTCACGGTATTGCGCCTACACGCTCGGCCTGATCAATTACCTGGTGGCCACGACCTTGCCCGCTCAGCAGGCGGAACTGGACCGGGAAGCGATGGAGCAATGGAGTCGCGAAAGCCGCTGGCTAGGGCTGGAGGTCGAGCATGCAGATCCGCCGAAAGGCGATCGCGCGCAGGTGACATTCGTCGCGCACTGGGCTGATCCCGGCGGGCGTCCGCACAGTCACCGGGAGTGCTCGGACTTCCTGCACAGGGCCGGGCGCTGGTATTTCCTGGATCCGAACCATGCGCTCAAGACCGGGCGTAACGAGCCTTGTCCCTGTGGGTCGGGCCGCAAGTTCAAGCAGTGCTGCATGCCGTGAAAAGCGGCGGTCCTCACTCGACCAGTTTCAAATGCCCGATATTGGGGGAGACTGGCGCTGTGTCCGGCTTGATCTGATCCAGATCTGCCCCCGGGGGCGCAAGACTCAGCGCCGACAGATCGAGCGGCAACGGCGTATGGTCGACATACTCGTCCTGTAGATCGGCCCCCAGCTCGGCGATTCCGAAGTCCGGCGCCTGCACATTGGAGAAGGCCGCCATGTATTCGTCTCGCGGCACGACGCGGGCGCCGGCGGTGGCGCTGGAAGTTGGCGCTGGTGCAGGCGCTTCAGGCTCTCGCGTCGGGTCCTGCGCCACGGATTCCATCGGTTCTACTAGGCACACAGCACCGGCACGATCAATGGCCTGGCGATAACGCTCGGCTGCGGCGGCGTCGAGGCCCTGCTTGATGACGATCCGGCGACCGGAAAACAGCGTGTCGAGCTGCTGCTCTCCGGCCTGAAACAGCTGGCCCAGTCGCGCACGCGCCTGCTCGGCCGCGACGCCCGTTTTCACCTGTCCCTGAAAAACAATCTCGAAAAGCGGCATGTTGTCACTCCCTGGCAGCAATTGCGGTTAGTATGGACAGGCACTGGCCGCCGCACAACTCCACCCGCGGCCGTCGCTACGGAGGGGCTCATGTTCGTTCGTCAGTTGAGTATGTGGCTGATGCTACTTGGCATGTCATCGCTGAGCGGCTGCGCCGCGCTGGGCCTCGGACCTTCGTACACCAAGCCCGAGATCGCCCTCGCCAATGTCGAGATGCTCAAGTCGAACCTTTGGGAACAATCCTTTCAGCTACGTCTGCGCGTGGACAACCCCAACGACCGCGTCCTGCCGATCCGCGGCATGCACTACGTGGTATATCTCAACGACACCAAGCTGGCGACGGGCGTGAGTGATTCGACCTTCGACGTGCCCGCCTACGGTTCTGAGTATTTTCACCTCAACGTGCGTTCGAACCTGTGGCGGCACCTGGGTGACCTGGCGAAGATGGTCGAGCGGCAGCAGGCCGTCGACTACCGACTCGAGGGGCATATCCGTACCGGGTTCTTCCTCTCGCCGAAAATCAATCTGAAGGAAGAGGGTAGCCTCGATCCTTCCGAAATGCGGTTCTGACAATGAACATATTTGACTGGCTGGCTATAGCCGGCCTCGTGGTGATCGTCGCCCTGGCAGCCTATGCATATGTACTATGGCGCCGAGTCTGGCGGAAGCGCCAGGAACTGGAACGGGTCACGCGTGAACGCGATGATCGACTCGCGGAAGATATCCGCTTTCTGGCGCAAAGCCTGCAGACCGGCCAGGTGCCGATCATCGAAGGGTCGATCCGGATCAAGGTGTTGCTGGATAACTATCAACGCACATTGCCTGATGGTGTCGATACCGACGTTTTCACCGTGATCTACGATGAGACCGCCGACATTCCTACGCATCAGGGCTGGAAGGATCTGCCGAAGACCGAGCGCAACGCCTATCGGCAACGTATGGAACAATTGGAAGCCGAGCATGGCCCCAGAGCCATTCAGGCTGCCGAGCAGCTCGGCAGCGGTCTGCGCTGAACGAACGCCCAACCGTGACCGGCCAGGCGTTCCCACGAGCATTTAGACGACCGAATTGCCGCCATCGACCGCGACTGCCTGGCCGGTTACGTGACGTGATGCTTCGGAAGCGAAGAACACTGCCAGCCCTTTGATGTCCTCTTCTCCGCCTACGCGTCCAAGTGGGGTGCCCTGCTTGATGTGCTCACTGACCTTCTCCAGGCCCTTGGACAATTTGGTCGGGAAATAGCCGGGGCAGATTGCGTTGACGTTGATATTGTAAGGGCCCCACTCGCCAGCCAGCGCCCGCGTCAGGTTGATCGCTGCTGCCTTGCTGGTGTTGTACGCAACGGTGTGGATCCCGGTATTCGGGCGGTTGCCCTTGAAGCCGGCAATCGAGGCGATGTTGATGATCTTGCCCGACTGGCGCGGAATCATGAAGCGCCGCGCGACCTCCTGAGCCATCAGGAAACAGGCGTCGACGTTGAGATACATGACCTTGTTCCAGCCTTCGTAGCTGTGTTCGGCAGCAGGCTGGCCCCAGGTAGTACCGGCGTTATTGACCAGAATATCGATGGTGCCGAACTTGGCTTCGACCGCGTCCACCAGGCTCTTCACCGGGTCGCTCTCGGGCTTGCCCAAGTCGCAGGCGGAGCCGCCGGCCTCGATGCCTTGCTGGCCCAGCTGAGCAACCACTTCATCGACCTCGGCTGCATTACGCGCGCTGATGAACACCTTGGCCCCCATTTCGCCTAGAGCTTCCGCCATTTGCAGACCGAGTCCCTTGGTGCCGCCGGTGATCAGGGCGACCTTGCCGTTCAGATCGAATAGTTGTTTGACGCTCATGACGTGTCCTCTTGATATTGTGGCTGTGACAGTAACCCGGCAAGCATAGCCGGTGTAACGGAGCTGACCCGACCATCAGTGACGTCAGTGATGACGCTGCCCGCGCCAGTGTTATCATGCGCGCCCTCGCCTTCTCACCGCAGCCGGACTCCAGCCGATGGCCGAACACGATTTTCGACGTACCGCTCTCAACCCTTCGCACACCCTTATCGAGTGCCGCACTCTGGGCGCGGGCCTGTATCAGGTGACCGGCCAGGGTGGAGGTGTACAGCCGGGGGACAAGCTCATCTGCACCGTCAAGGGCAGCCGTGACCTGCCGATGCCGTTACGCGTGGAGAAGGTGCGTTATCTGATCAATCCGCCAGGGCAATGGACGGCCACAGCCCAGGGCCCGGATCTGCGCGGCCAGATGGTGCTGGGCTGGTCGATTCGTTGCGACGAATGTGGCCGCGATCAGGCCTTCGAGTTTCTCGTCGCCGAAAAGGATGACCTCGCGACACGCACGGCAAAGGCCGTCAGCCGTATCGGCCAGCTCGGCTGGCAGCCGCGCGGAGAAAACCATCTGTGTCCGGCGTGCGCGAGAAAAGCGTCGACTAGAACAGAGTGAGCTGTTCGCCCAGGGGAGCATGGGCATTGTCCAGCCGCACGCCAACACCGATCAGGCGCACCGGCCGGCCACCCCTGGCGAACGCACGACTGCACAGCTCCCGGTATCCATCCGGGCTTACCGGCGCGCCAGCCTGCTCCAGGGTGGTCTGGGTAAAATCGGAAAATTTGAGTTTGATGAACGGCTTGCTGATCCGGTACTGATCGCCGAGCCGGCCCAACCTCTGCGCGAGCGTCTCCAACAAAGCCGGAAGTGCGTCCAGGCAGGCATTGAGATCAGGCAGATCCTGATCGTAGGTATTTTCCACGCTCACCGACTGGCGTTTGCTCTCGACGACGACTGGGCGGTCATCGATTCCTCGCGCCAGGTGCCACAGCCGCTCACCGAAGCTACCGAACTCGCGCACCAGATCCTGCTTGCGCCACGGCAGCAACTCGCCACAGACGTCGATGCCCAGGTTTTTCAGCCGGGTTGCGGTGACCTTCCCTACCCCATGCAACCGCTCGACCGGCAGCTTTTCGACAAAGGCTTCGACTTCGTCCGGAAGGATCACTTTCAGCCCGTCCGGCTTGTTCCAGTCACTGGCGATCTTGGCGAGAAACTTGTTCGGTGCCACGCCGGCCGAGACGGTGATGTGCTGCGCCGCCTGGACCCGCTGGCGAATGGTCTGGGCGATCAGGGTGGCACTTCCGCGACACGCCTGGCTGTCGCTTACGTCCAGATAGGCTTCGTCAAGCGACAGGGGCTGGATAAGCGGCGTGTAATCGGAAAAGATCGCCTGAATAGCGTCGGATACCTCTCGGTAGACAGCCATTCTCGGGGGCACTATCAGCAGGTCCGGACACAGTTTCTTGGCGTACCCCGAAGCCATCGCCGAGCGGACGCCGTAGGCTCTTGCTTCATAATTGCAGGTCGCGACCACTCCGCGCCTGCCCGGGTCTCCGCCCACCGCGAGCGGCCGACCGCGCAGCCGCGGATCGTCGCGCATTTCAATGGCGGCGTAGAAGCAGTCGCAGTCGACGTGGATGATCTTGCGCACGAGACATACCCGGACGAGTTGGCCGCCTAGTGTACTGCATCAAACAGTAATAACCCGATTCCGTCCGGCGCGTTTGCCCTCGTACAAGGCCTTGTCCGCTCGCTGAACAAGGCTTTCCAGCTGCTCCTCGTCAGGATCCCGCTGCACCACGCCGGCCGTCGCGGTAATTCGGATATCCTCGGCTCCAAGCGCAATCGGTGTCGCCGCCAGCGTTTCGATAAAGCGGCGCGCGATATGGGCTGCAGTCGGCAGGTCAGTGTCGGGAAGCAGTACGACAAACTCCTCGCCACCGAGGCGGCCGAGGATGTCGACAGCGCGGAAGTTGTCGCGACAAAGCTGCGCGACATCCCGAAGCACCTGGTCCCCGGCTGAATGACCCCATGTATCGTTGACCTGCTTGAAGTGATCCAGGTCGATGATGCACAACGCCAGCGCGTTGCCCTTGCGCTGGGCACGGGCCAGTTCAGTGGCGAATAGCGTCTCGTACTGTCTGCGGTTGTTCAACCCGGTCAGCGGGTCGGTAGTGGCCTGTTTGACCAGCGCCTCCTGCAGGCGCGCCCGCTCGTCCATTTCTCTGCTCAACGCTTCGTTGGCCTGCTGAGCCTGACGCCACAGAGCGTACTGCTTGCGCTGGAGGATTTGGGTCCGCAAGGCGGCAGCCCAGCCAATGCCGATCGGCACCAGCAACAGCAGGGAAAGAGCGGCCATCTCGCCAGGAGACCTGGGACTCACGAGATGAACCGCAACCACCGTGGCAACCGCCATGTAGAGCGCCACACCGAGAACCGCCGGTACCCGGTTCGGTAGAAAGATGAACAATGAAATCAACATGATCAGCGTCAGTGTCACTATCCAGGCCACGATCTCCGGTCGCAGCTGATACACGCCCATGAACAGCGAGATAGCGATGAGCTCCAGCATTGTGATCCAGCGTGCCTCGGTGGCGCGAATCGGGCTGCGCGCCACCAACAACGCCAACACACCGATCAGCAGGCAGGTCACGCCCCGCATCGCCAGGCTCTCCCAGAACGCTGGCGTCGGCCCTAGCGCGTGATAGTCGGGAATCGCAAACAACAGCATCAGAATGGCCCAGATCGCCAGAGCCGTGAGCAGCTGTCGGGCGATCAGCTGACTGTGCTTGTGCAGATATTCATGCTCGGCCTGCCGATCGACGAACTCACCTGACCAGGCGCTGATCTTCCAAAGGGACTGATCGCTGGTCAGCGCAGCCGGCGGCAGTTCGGGCATGTGCTTGCTCAGCTCGTTCATCAGACGCGGTCCTCACTGCCTTCCTGGCTGGCCGTCACGACCCGATTCCGGCCGCTCTGCTTTCCCTCGTATAGCGCCCGATCGGCGCGCTTGACCGCTTGTTCGATGTTCCCGTCCTGCGCTTCCACTTCAGTCAGACCGAAAGTGGCGGTGACATGGACGGTTTCGCCATCGGCTTCCACCGGAGCCTGTTCGAGGCACTGCCGCAACCGGTCCACCAGGCGCTCAGCGCATTCCAGATCGGTTTCTGGCAGGAGCACGATGAACTCCTCGCCACCGAAGCGACCCACGATGTCCGTCTGGCGCAACTTCCGGGTAAATAGTGCCGCGACATGCCTGAGCACCTGGTCGCCCACGTCATGTCCATGGGTGTCGTTGATATGTTTGAAATGATCCAGATCCAGCACACACAACGACAACCGGGTGCCGAGCCGCCGGCTGCGCTCTCGCTCGCGGTGGAATAAAAGTTCGTACTGACGACGGTTATACAGCCCGGTCAACGCATCGGTAGTCGCCTGCTTCTGCAGTTCCACCTCGAGTGACTCGCGACGCTCGATTTCGTGTTGCAGCGAGGTGTTGATTTCGACCATCTCGCTGTGCAGGGCAAACTGCTGGCGTTGCACGATCTGCAGGCGCAGCGCAGCAGCAAATCCGACCACGGTCGGCAGGCACATAAAAAAGAACACGCCAACAAGCTTGGGCGCCTCGGCACCGAGCAGCTTCAAGCAAAGCAGCGTGCCGACGATACCGCAGGCTGCGGCGAGGTTCGATAACACCACACGGTTGGGAATGAAGATGTAGAGACAGATGAGAAGGATCAGCGTAACGCCGATGTTCCAGATGGCGATGTCCGGCCGAACGAAGTGAATGAGGAAGAACAGCAGGAAACCGACGATTTCCATAGCGGTAACTGCGTAACCGGATGTGGCCCAATGGGGGTTATAGCGCAGGCGCCACCCCAGCAGGAACAATAGTGCCGCGCTGATGGCTCGCGCACCCATGATCAGGGCAAAGCCGACGCTCCAACCCAATGCGATGAAATCCAGAAACCCGAACGACAACAGCAGGCCCGCCCACACCTTGAGAGAGGTTCTCAAGTGTTTGGCGACCATAGGTTCGACGTGCTTGCGGTAGGCTCGTTCTTCGACAGGGTCCAGGAACTCGCCCCGCCATGAGGACAGCGCGAATCGCTCGTTGGGTGTCTTCAAGAGGTGTTCCCTCCCCGTTTTGCCATGCACGGAAGTGCTGCGTTTTTATTGTTATATATTCAGGCGAAGTATACGGCAGACTTCGCAGTATTAAAGTGATATCAGTCAAGATTCCGCCCACCCCCGACCGAAGGCGTGAATAGGTAGATTGCCGGACAATGACACACCGGCTCCCACGCCGCAAGCCAGCGGAAACTCGGCTCTTGCGCTATTGTTCGGGGCCGGAATCAGTTCGGCAGTACAACGTCGCCAGAACACCTTTCGGTAGACGAAAAAAAACCCCGCGCTGCGAAACAGTGCGGGGTTTTTCTGATTGGTTGCGGGGGCAGGATTTGAACCTACGACCTTCGGGTTATGAGCCCGACGAGCTACCAGACTGCTCCACCCCGCGTCAGAGGTCGCCATTCTACGGATTGGCGGTGAGCTGTCAAGCGATTGATGCGAAAAACATTTTTTTCAGTTCCGACAGGCGGATCATATAGCTCGGTGCCTGCTTAGCTCAACTATGGGACAAAATGAGTATACTGGCGGCACATTGATTGCAAGATGCCCCTATGCGTTACTTTCGAGCCTCTCTAGTCTTACTGCTTGCTGCGGTGATGTCTGCTCCGTGCACGGCACAGGAGCCTGTAGCGAACGAAGCGCCTGCCCGCTTCATGTCGGCCGAGGTATGGCCCTGGGCCTATCTGGACGATAGCAGGCAGCCTGCAGGCTTGCTGCACACGCTGGCCCAACGGCTTACGCAGGTGGCCGGTCTGCCTTTGCACAACCGGGTGCTGCCGCACCAGCGTCTCCGGCATGACTTCCGATTGGGCAATGGCGATTTTGCGGTTCTATTCGAGAATCCCACCCTGGACGATTTCGCCATTCCCTTGGGCGAGGTCCTGCGAAGCGACATGTTTCTCGTCGCCCCCGCGGGCTCCAGAGTCACGCTTTCCTTCGAAGGCCTCGCCGGCCGGCCGGTCGGCTACATAAGGGGAACTTATTATGGCGAAGCCTTCGAAGCCGATCAGGGGATGATCAAAATCGCGACGCACAACCTCGACCAGGCACTACAGATGCTTGAAGCAGGCCGCCTCGATGCCTTCCTGAGTAGTGACGTGGTCCTCTATCACACCTTCCTGGCCAAGGGTATCGACCCGGCAGACTTCAGGCTTCGTGTTTACACCAGCGGGTTGGGGGGACATCTGTACATGCAGCGTGAAGCGTCCCGCCCGGACTACGGACCAAGGCTGCGCGCGGCACTGGATATCCTGCGCGAGACCGGTGAACTGGAAGACATTTTTCGCGTACCGCTCGTCAGTGAGCCGTCGCCACGCTGATCGAAGCGTCGATTTTCCTGTCTTGCGTTACGTCTTCGAATAAATGGTGGGCAGGCTGGCCCAGCCACGCCCGCACCATGGAGCATGGTATGCATGGAGTCGGTATGAGTAGTACACCACCGTCAGTTCTTGCTGAGATTCGCCATCGCATCGGTTATCTCACGCTGAATCGACCAGAGGCGCTGAATGCCCTGAATCTGGACATGGTCCGCCTGTTACAGGCGCAGCTCGACCTGTGGCTCGCCAGTACGGATGTTCGGGTGGTGGTCATCCGTGCTGCAGGCAACCGCGCATTCTCGGTCGGTGGCGATGTACGTGTGCTGTATGAAAGTTACCAGGCTGGTGATACGGAGGCCGCCGAGACCTTCTTCACTGAAGAATACGCTCTTGATCTGTTGATTCATCACTACCCCAAGCCGATCATCGCGCTTGTCGACGGGTACGTGCTCGGCGGTGGTATGGGTCTGGCGCAGGGCGCTCTGACCATCGCCACTCGCCGTTCACGCCTGGGCATGCCGGAAACGGCAATCGGATTTTTCCCGGACGTGGGCGCAAGCTACTTCCTGTCGCGACTCCCGGGCGCCCTGGGTGCTTATCTGGGAGTTACCGGCCTGCAGCTGAGCGCAGCCGATGCGCGGTACGCCGGATTGCTGGACATCGTCGTCGAGGATGACGGGGTGGCGGCGGTTGAACTCGCTCTGGCTGGGCTGAACGGCGCCGACCAGGTATTTTCCATGTTCGAGCGTCAGCTGCGTGAAATGGGCCTGGCGCCGGAAAGCGAGCTTGAACAGCTGCGGCCGGCCATCGACCGACATTTTGCAGCAGCCAATCTGCGCGACATTCGCGACTCGCTGCGTAGCGAGCAGCACCCGGCCTGGCGTGGCTGGGCCGAGCAAACGCTCGCTCTGATGGAGACCCGCTCCCCTCTTGCAATGGCTGTGACGCTGGAACTGCTGGCTTGCGGCGAGCAATTGTCACTGGAGGAGTGTTTCGCGCTCGAGTTACACCTCGATAAGCAATGGTTCGAACATGGCGATATAGCCGAAGGCGTACGAGCGCTGCTGGTCGATAAAGACAAACAACCCCGCTGGAAAGTCGCAAGTATCGACCAGCTCGATGAGGACAGGATCAAGGGCTTTTTCGAAGGATTCGACTCCTAGCGAAAATCCCGGCTGCGCACGTCCAGCCCAGTGAGCAAAGGCGTCAGGTCCACCAGGCGGCCAGCGATCAGATGCGTGACGCCTTCTTTCATCTCCAGCCGGCCGTGCACTTCGAGCAGGCGCGAGCCGATCAACTCCTTGCGCTGCCGCTCACCCAGGTCCGCCCAGACGATCACATTGACCATGCCGAACTCGTCTTCCAACGTGACGAAAATCACGCCTGTGGCCGTGCCGGGCCGCTGTCGGCCGATCGCCAGGCCGGCTACCCGGATGTATCGGCCATGTTCGATGGCGGCCAGGTCACTTGAGCTGCGGCAGCGCCTGGCCTGGAGTTGTGGTCGCAGCAACTCCAGCGGGTGCGGGCCCAGCGTAGTGCCCACCGTGGCATAGTCCGCCTGCAGATCTTCAGCAACGCTGGGTACCGGCAGTGCGACAGCGGCTTCGGCTGGCGAATCGATGCCTTCGAACAAAGCCAGTTGCGGCTCGATACCGGCCATGGCCCAGCGTGCCTGATGACGATGCCCGACCAACCCGCGCAAGGCGCCTGCGTCAGCCAGCAGCTCTCGACTACGCGCATCCAGCCCGGCGCGGCGATCCAGATCGGCGACGCTGATGTACGGACCTTCGCCCCGCGCGGCCTCAATACGCAAACCAACATCCTCGCGCAGCCCCCGGATCATTCGTAGCCCCATGCGCAGGGCCGGCTGCTCGCCCTGCCCGGGCTCCAGCGAGCAGTCCCAGTCGCTGTAGCGCACGTCTACCGCCAGCGTTTCCAGATTATGGCGGCGCAGGTCCTGCAGGATCTGGTCAGGGCTGTAGAAGCCCATCGGCCAGCTGTTGATCAACGCGCAGGCGAAAGCCACCGGCTCATGACATTTGAGCCAGCAGCTGGCATAGGTCAGCAGCGCGAAGCTCGCCGCATGGGATTCGGGAAAGCCGTAGCTGCCGAACCCGCGAATCTGCTCAAAGATCTTCTCGGCGAACTCCAGCGTATAACCGTTTTTCAGCATGCCCTCGGTCAGCCGCAGCTTGTGCGGCTCCAATCCGCCATGGCGCTTCCAGGCGGCCATGGAGCGGCGCAGCTGGTCTGCCTCTCCCGGCGTGTAATCAGCCGCAACGATGGCCAGTTCCATCACCTGTTCCTGAAACAGCGGCACGCCCAGCGTCCGCTCGAACACCCGGCGCAACGCCTCGGACGGATAGCTGATCGGCTCTTCACGATTTCTGCGACGCAAATACGGATGCACCATGTCGCCCTGGATCGGACCGGGCCGCACGATGGCTACCTGAATCACCAGATCATAAAAGGTTTGAGGCTTCATGCGCGGTAGCATGGCCATCTGCGCGCGCGATTCGATCTGGAATACGCCGACGGTATCGGCTCGGCTGATCATGTCATAGGTCGGTCCATCTTCTGCCGGAATGGTCGCCAGGGTCAGCTCGCGCCCGCGGTAATCGCGAATCAGATCGAAGGTACGCCGAATGGCGCTGAGCATGCCCAGGGCGAGAATGTCCACCTTGAGCAGACCGACAAGATCCAGATCGTCCTTGTCCCATTGGATGATCGTGCGCTCGGCCATTGCGGCATTTTCCACCGGCACCAGCGTTTCAAGCGGCTGCTCGGAAATCACAAAGCCGCCAGGATGCTGCGACAGATGGCGGGGAAATCCGATCAGCTCACCTGCCAGCACCATGACCTTGTGCAATACCGGACTGTCCGGGTCGAAACCGGCTTCGATCAGACGCTCCGGTGACGGCAGACGGTCGGTCCAGCTGCCAGCGCACTTGGCCAGCGCGTTGACCTGGTCCGGCGGCATGCCCAGCGCCTTGCCCACGTCGCGCAGAGCCCCGGCTGCGTGATAACTGCTGACCACAGCGGTCAGCGCAGCGCGGTGGCGACCGTAGCGCCGGAAGACGTACTGAATGACCTCTTCGCGCCGGTCATGCTCGAAATCGACATCGATATCCGGCGGCTCGTTGCGCTCCTTGGACAGGAACCGCTCGAACAATAAGTTCGAGCGTGACGGATCGATCTCGGTGATGCCCAGCGCATAACAGACCGCCGAGTTGGCTGCCGAGCCTCGGCCCTGACAGAGAATCGCCTGCTCGCGGGCGAAGCGCACGATGTCGTGAACGGTCAGAAAATAGCTTTCATAATTCATCTCGGCGATCAGCCCCAGCTCCTTCTCGATCTGCTGCCAGGTCTGTTCGCTGATACCGCCAGGCCAGCGCCAGCGTGCGCCCTGCTCGGTCAGTTCACGCAACCAGCTGCTGGGCGTGTGGCCTGCCGGAACCAGCTCGTGTGGATATTGATACTTGAGCTGCCCCAGATCGAACTGGCAGCGCTCGGCGATGCGCAGCGTTTCGGCAAGTAGCTCCTGCGGGTAAATCTGCGGCAGCGCATCGAGACTGCGCAGATGCCGTTCACCGTTGGGAAACAGCCGATAACCGGCTTCGGCCACGGTACAGTGGTGATGAATAGCGGTCATGGTGTCTTGCAAGGCCCGGCGACCCCGCGCGTGCATATGTACGTCACCACTGGCTACCGTTGGCAGCTTCAAGCGTTGTGCCAGCGTTAGCAGGCTTTTCAGACGCCCCGCATCGTCAGCTCCGCAATGCAGCTCCACGGCAAGCCACAGCCTCGCGGCAAACAGCTCCTTGAGCCAGCAGCCGTTGGCATCATCTTCTGGCGAGCCGGGTAACCACAGCGCCAGCAGTCCCTCCCTGGACTGATCAAAATCGTCTTTCAGAAGCCGGTATTCACCCTTGGTCGTGCGTCTTCGCGCCAGGGTAATCAGGCGGCAAAGGTTCTGGTAACCCATGATGTTTTCCACCAGCAGCACCAGCCTGGGGCCCTCTTCGATGCGCATCTCACTGCCGATGATCAAGGGAATTCCGCTTTCCTTGGCCGCCTGCCAGGCACGCACGATGCCGCTGAGCGTGCATTCGTCAGTGATCGCCAATGCTCGATAACCGTGCTGGGCGGCGCGCTTGAACAGTTCCTCGGCGCTGGACGCACCGCGTTGAAAGCTGAAGTTCGACAGGCAGTGCAGTTCGGCGTAACCGCTCATGCGAACCATCCGTGCAGCATCAGCCGCCCCGGCTGATCGACACTGCAGTAGGCCCAGGCCAGCTGGCCGCTGCGGGTTTGCACCAGATAGTAATCACGGCGGATATCTCCTCCGTCCCACCAGCCCGATTCGATACGCTCGGGGCCGGCCAGCACGCGTGGCGCGAACTCGTGCAAGGCGATCGGTTGCCGCAGCAGCCAGCCCGGACGCGGTGGCAGTTCTGCCGGTTTGCCTGCACTACCGGCATCAGCCATCTGCCAGGCGGCCTCGGGCCGGTGATCGGCCAAGGCGTGAACGCCCTGAACCGCCTCGTCGCCCAAACGCGCGCGCAAACGTTCGCGCAGCTGTTCCCAGGGCACCGACTGTTGCGGCCTTTCCTCGAACAGCTCGCGATGTTCCGGGACAAAGGCCGGCAGGTCGCGCGCTACCAGTCTCAGTGCCTGGGTCGGGCCGGGAATCTGCAACTGCTCGAAGCGACCCCGGGCCAGTTCGAACAGCATGGCCGGATCGCGCTCGGCACCGAGCAGGCCGACCGGGACCTGGCTATCGGGTCCTTCGCGGTGCTCAAGCAATAGAACGAAACGCTGCACGCCGCTATCGCGCCCGGCCAGAAAGGCCGCCAGGTCGCTTGTCAGACGACGCAGCGGGAACAACAAGGCCTGATGTGATTCCACATCGAAATTCAGCTCTATGCGCTGATCGAATTCATCCGGTGGCGCATAACAATCGAGCACCAGCGAGCGGTCACCCAGCAGGGTATCGATATGCTGCAGTACCTCGCGCGGAAAGCGCCGGGCCAGGCTGTCTCGTGGCAACTCAAGCAATTGCTTGAAGCGCCGCAGCCCCATGCGCTCGAAAGCGATGGCCGTGTCATGATCGAAACCGCAGCGGGTTACCGGCATGTTGCCGAGCACGTCCCGCAGCGCCTGCCGTTCCGGCACGGCGAGCCCATCATGTGCATTGGTCAGAAATCGGGCCGCAGCCGCATTGGGCGCGACGACAATACGGTGGCGAAATCCCAGGCGAGTCAGCTCTTCCCGCAACCGCGCCTCGAAGCGCGGCCAGGGGCCGAACAGGTTGAAGCTCGATTCCACCTCCATCAGCAGTGCACGGGGATAGTCCAGGCTCACATGCGAGCTGAAACGATAGGCCCAGGCGGCGAGAAATCGATGCCAGTGATCGATCTGCGCGACATCGTATTCGGCTGTGGCAAAGCTGCGCGTCAACGCATGGGCTGCGGTCAGGGTCTGCCCCGGACGCAATCCCAACTCCCGGGCAGCGGGATTGACTGCCTGCACGACCCGGCGCTGGGTCGGGCCGGTGATCAGCACCAGTGGTGCGTCGGGATCCTCGCAATTGCGCAGCACGGCGTCCATGGCCAATTGAGGCAGAAGAATACAGGCCCAGCGCATGGCATCACTGCCCCGCTGCAAGGGATATGGTACGAGCCGGCGCCAGGCCGCCCCGACATTTGAGCACGCGGATTTCTCCCGGCCCGTCGAAGGCGAGCCGCAAGGCCGCCGGAGATGGATTCACCTCCTCACCGATCGGACGGTAGGCGAAAGCCAGGGTCTGGCCGGTTTCGGCGGCCACCTGGAGCCTGCGCAGCGAGCGGTCATCGACCTTTTCCGGCCAACACAGCACGGCAGCGCAGCTGCCCGAACGCAGGCACTGTTCGGTCGCCCACAGCGCATCGCGACCGCTGCAGCGGACGATGCTCATCCAGCGCAGATCGACGCCGGCAGCCTGCCAGGCCCAGGGGAAAGCGACATGCGGCGGCGCCACCAGAACGATGCGCTCTCGCGCCTGGGTCAGGCGCGCCAACGTAGGCCACAACAGTTGCAACTCGCCGATGCCTTCGGCAGGGAGCAGGATTTCACTCAAAGCAGACTCCGGCCAGCCACCTGCCGGCAGAGCCTGATCGAGCACGGCATGGCCGGTCGGCTGTACCCCAGCCGGCCCGGACAGCGACTGGCCACGCCAGACGCGCCGCTCATCGATGAGCGTATCGAGTGCAACAACCGACCCCATGATCAACGCAGGCCAGGTTGTGTAAGAGAAAAAGTATCAACGACAGGGCACATACATACCGCCTGAATACTGTATATGCATACAGCATATCATTCAGCGGTTGGGGGTCAATCGGTGCCGGATGAGAGGCGTCGGGGACAGCGACACACTATAGGAATATCAACGCAAAACGGGCACCGAATCAGCGATCCGGTGCCCGTTGCTTGTACTACCTGGCTGAAACCCGGTTATTCGAAAACGATAACGCCGCGGGCATTCTTGCCGTCCAGCATGTCCTGAAATGCCTGCGGCGCCTCGTCGATGCTGTAGGTCTTGGTGACCAGTTCATCCAGCTTCAGACGATTGGCCTTGTACAGATTGAGAATCTTCGGGAAGTCATACTGCGGACGCGCCGAACCCAGCCAGCTGCCCTTGATGGTGCGTTCATCTGCTGGCAGCGAAAAGGTGTTGATCGTGGTTTTGTCCTGCATGTCCGCAACACCCACCACGACGACCGTACCCGCGCGGCCCAGAGCCTTGTAAGCCTGTTCGACGACCTTGCCGTTGCCAACGCACTCGAACGCGTAATCGACACCGCCACTGAGCTTCTTGATCGACTTGCTGACGTCGTCTACCTGGGTGAGATTGATGGTATGGGTCGCGCCAAACTCCTTGGCCATTTCCAGTTTCGTGTCGTTGGTATCGACCGCGATGACCATTTCCGCACCGGCCGTCACGCAACCCTGGATGACGTTCAGACCGACCCCGCCGATACCGAACACGGCGGCACGCGAACCCGGCTCCAGCTGGGCGGTATTGAATACCGAACCGACGCCAGTGATGACCGCGCAGCCGACCAGCGCAGCGCTGGACATCGGCACGCCTTCGTCGATCTTCACGCAGTTGTCCACATGCATGGTCGCGTATTCGGCCATCACGCCACAGGCGCCAAACACGTTGAGATCCTCGCCATCCTTGCCATGGGTACGGACGGTGCCGTCAGGCAGGGTGACCAGTGACTTGCGCGCGTTCTCACAGAGAACCGGCCGGCCACGAACGCAATTACGACATTTGCCACACATGGTAATGAAGGTGCTGACCACATAGTCGCCTTCCTTCAACTCGGTGACGCCATCACCCACTTCAATCACGACGCCAGCGGCTTCGTGGCCCAGGACCAGCGGCGGCGGATACTGAATCTTGCCGGTCGTTGCAGAGTGATCGCTATGGCACACGCCACATGCAGCGACCTTGATGGTGACTTCGCCCCGCTTGGGCCCATCGACGGTGATGGTCTCCACTTGAACGGGCTGGCCCCATTCGCGGCACACCACAGCTTTTGCCTGACGACTCATGATTTTCTCCTCTGTTGTAAGCCAGCTAGTCGATCTGCCCTAACCCAATGAGTCTGTGATCGTCTGATGAGAACGATGATAACTCAGGTCGCGCAGCGGTATGGTAGTGCAAATCGCCTCTGATTGGCGCGATTTGCATTTTTGGATCACTGCGCGCTGTCAGGCAACCGGGCCCGGATTAACCGGTCCCGGCAAAGGTGCCCTGCGTCCTTACAATCGATTTCTGAGAAACCGGATGGCCGTATCAGTGACCACGCCGAAGAGCACATGCGCCGCCAAGCCGCGCGCATGATCCTGCCAGGGATACTCGCCAGGCTTGCCTGAGAGACCCATGAGCGTATTCAAACCCTCGTCCTGAGCCAGGAACAGCCCCAGACCAAACAGGCTGCCGCGTCCGGCTCCGAGTAGCGGCACCTTGTCGTACAGCGCGCCATAGAGCGCGCCTGGAAGCATACCCAGCGAGTAATGAATCGCCATGCCCGCCGGGTGCGGTTGTTCGACATGCTTGCCAGCCAGGCCGGCGACCTTGTCGGCCATGACGTGAGCCGGATCCATGCCCTGCGGGCGTGCATCGATGGTGCGCTGACGGTCGCGCTCAGGCATGCGCTTGTAGGCGTACCAATCCAATCGATCCATGACCCAGACGGCCAGGGTTCCTGCAGCTGCACCTGCAGCCACCCACAGCAGCGTGTTTCCCGGGGATGATTTGCTCAACATAGGATCTCCTCAATCAGCCGGTCGTGAATTCGGAATTCATATCTCCAAGAGCTGGTTCGAGATTGACCAGCACCTTGTGGATGCGACCCGGCGATTTCGAAGGCCGTTCCTGCCAAGCGACCAATGGGAGCAAGGAGCTGAAGCCGAAGAAGCAGTTGTGGATTAACCCCGAAGACCGGTCAGCCAATCAAGGTCTTCCGGGCGGGTGACCTTGATGTTGTCGGCCCGCCCCTCGATCAGCCGAGGCGCATGACCGGCCCACTCCATCGCCGAGGCTTCATCGGTCACCGGAATACCCGCCGCCAGTGCGCCGCCAAGCGCTTCGCGCAACATGCCGAGTCGAAACATCTGCGGCGTGTAGGCTTGCCAGTACAGGCTGCGATCAGGGGTAGCGACTACCCGGCCATCCGGACCGACCTGCTTGAGGGTGTCACGCACCGGCACTGCCAACAGGCCGCCGACCGGATCGTCTGCCAACGACTCCAGTAGTCGGGCCAGATCCGAGTGTGCAAGGTTGGGCCGCGCTGCGTCATGCACAAGCACCCAGTCGCCGTCAGCCGCACCGAGCGCAACAAGCCGCTTGATCCCGGCGAGTACCGAGTTGGCACGCTCAGCGCCGCCCGCTGCGAGATTAACGCGATCATCGGCCGCACAGGCTAGTGTCGGCCAGTATCCATCGGCCGCCGACAGGCTGACGACCAGACCGCGCAGCCCAGGGTGATCGAGAAAACAATCGAGGGTATGTTCGATGAGAGTGCGGTCACCCAGGCGGAGATACTGCTTGGGACGGTCCGCTTGCATCCGCGCGCCGACGCCAGCCGCGGGAATCACCACCCAGAATGAGGGCGAGGCAGTCATTCGTTGCTGAGCTGAAACAGGGTTTCGCCTTCCCGCACCATGCCGAGCTCGTGACGGGCACGTTCTTCGATGGTCTCCAGGCCCTGCTTGAGTTCGAGGACTTCCGCAGTGAGCACCCGGTTACGTTCGAGCAACTGTTCGTTTTCCTGTTGCTGTTGAGCAATCTGCTGTTTGAGCTGGGCGACATGGGCGAAGCTACCCTCCCCCACCCAAAGGCGGTATTGCAGGCCAGCCAGCAAAACCAGGGCGGCAATCCAAAGCCATTTCACAACGTCCAGCCTCCCAGCGGGCAGCGATTCGGTGAGCAGATACTAATCGGCAAGCCAGCCAATTGCCATGTTCCAACGCAAAGCGCGCCGACAGGCGGCGCGCTTTGTTGATCCGGCCTGAGTAGTGCTTAGCCGCGGAACTCGGCACGGCCCTTGTAGGGGGCCTGACCGTCCAGCTGCTCTTCGATGCGCAGCAGCTGGTTGTACTTGGAAACCCGATCGGAGCGGCACAGCGATCCGGTCTTGATCTGACCGGCGGCAGTACCGACGGCCAGATCGGCGATGGTGCTGTCTTCGGTTTCACCGGAGCGGTGCGAGATCACTGCCGTGTAGCCAGCCTTCTTGGCCATCTGGATGGCTTCGAGCGTCTCGGTCAGCGAGCCGATCTGATTGAACTTGATCAGGATCGAATTACCGATGCTCTTGTCGATGCCTTCCTTGAGGATCTTGGTGTTGGTGACGAACAGATCGTCACCAACCAGCTGGACCTTCTCACCAATCTTGTCGGTCAGGACTTTCCAGCCGTCCCAGTCGGATTCATCCATGCCGTCTTCGATGGAGATGATCGGGTAGCGCTGGGTCAGGCCAGCCAGGTAATCCGCAAACCCGGCAGCATCGAACACCTGGCCTTCGCCGGCGAGGTCGTACTTGCCATCCTTGTAGAACTCGCTGGATGCGCAGTCCAGGGCCAGCGTGACGTCGTCGCCCAGCTTGTAGCCGGCGTTGGCCACGGCTTCAGCGATGGCGCCCAGAGCATCTTCATTGGAAGACAGGTTCGGCGCGAAGCCGCCCTCGTCGCCCACCGAGGTGCTCAGACCACGTGCCTTGAGCACAGCCTTGAGGTGATGAAAGATTTCCGCGCCCATGCGCAGCGCATCGGCAAAGTTCTTGGCGCCAACCGGCTGAACCATGAACTCCTGGATGTCGACGTTATTGTCGGCGTGCTCGCCGCCGTTGATGATGTTCATCATCGGTACCGGCATGCTGTATTGGCCGGGTGTGCCATTCAGATCGGCAATGTGCGCGTACAGGGGGACGCCCTTGAACTGGGCGGCAGCCTTGGCCGCAGCCAGGGAGACCGCGAGGATCGCATTGGCGCCCAGCTTGGCCTTGTTCTCGGTACCGTCCAGGTCGATCATGGCCCGGTCCAGAGCAACCTGATCGGTCGCGTCCTTGCCCAACAGCAGTTCGCGGATCGGACCGTTGATGTTGGCCACGGCATTGAGCACGCCCTTGCCCATATAACGGCTCTTGTCGCCGTCTCGCAGCTCCAGCGCTTCGCGCGAGCCGGTCGAGGCGCCGGACGGGGCGCAGGCGCTACCAACGATGTTGCCATCCAGAATCACATCCGCTTCGACAGTCGGATTGCCGCGCGAATCGAGGACTTCACGTCCCTTGATGTCGATGATCTTTGCCATGATTGTGCTATCTCCTTATGAATCGTCCGAAAGTAGATCAGGTTCGACGCGACAAGTTCACGCGGTCTCGAGCGTCGGGAATCCCTTGACCAGATCATCCAGCTGCTTGAGCTGTGAAAGGAACGGTTCGAGCTTGTCCAGCCGCAGCGCACAGGGGCCATCGCACTTGGCGTTGTCCGGATCGGGGTGCGCTTCCAGGAACAGACCAGCCAGGCCCTGGCTCATTCCGGCCTTGGCCAGATCGGTCACCTGGGCGCGGCGGCCGCCCGCCGAATCACTGCGTCCACCGGGCATCTGCAAGGCATGGGTCACGTCGAAGAACACCGGATAACCCGTCTGCTTCATGATGCCGAAGCCAAGCATATCGACTACCAGGTTGTTGTAACCGAAGCTCGAGCCACGCTCGCACAGAATCAGCCGATCGTTGCCGGCTTCCTGGCACTTGGTAAGGATGTGCTGCATTTCCTGCGGAGCGAGAAACTGCGCTTTCTTGATATTGATCGCCGCGCCGGTTTTCGCCATGGCCACGACCAGGTCGGTCTGGCGCGACAGGAAAGCCGGCAGCTGGATGATGTCGCAGACTTCGGCCACCGGTGCGGCTTGATACGGCTCGTGAACGTCGGTGATCACCGGCACCCTGAAGGTCTGCTTGATCTCTTCGAAGATCCGCAGCCCCGCTTCCATCCCCGGACCGCGGAACGAATTGATCGAGGAACGATTGGCCTTGTCGAAGCTGGCCTTGAACACGTAGGGGATGCCCAGCTTGCTCGTGACCTCGACGTAGGCCTCGCATATCTGCATGGCCAGGTCGCGGCTTTCGAGTACGTTCATCCCACCGAACAGCACGAACGGCTTGTCGTTGGCGATCTGGATGTCGCCAACGGTGATGGTTTTCTGCGTCATCGCTTGTCCTCAGGCCTTGGCGGCACGCTGGGCAATGGCGGCATTGACGAAGCCGCTGAACAACGGATGCCCATAGCGCGGCGTGGAAGTGAATTCCGGGTGGAACTGGCAGGCGACGAACCAGGGGTGGTCACCCACTTCGACCATCTCCACCAGCGCACCGTCGACCGAACGACCGGTAATCTTCAAGCCACCCGCTTCGAGATCGGGCAACAGGTTATTGTTGACCTCGTAACGGTGGCGATGGCGCTCGACAATGACGTCCTGGCCGTAGCATTCGTGCGCGCGCGAACCAGGAGTCAGTGCACATTCCTGCGCACCCAGGCGCATGGTACCGCCCAGGTCGGAATCCTCGGAGCGTTGCTCCATCTGACCGGAAGCGGTCTGCCACTCGGTGATCAGACCAACCACCGGGTGGGTACTGGTCTTGTCGAATTCGGTGGAGTTGGCGTCCTGCCAGCCGAGCACGTCACGGGCATATTCGATGACCGCCACCTGCATGCCCAGACAGATGCCCAGGTAGGGAATCTTGTTTTCACGGGCGTAACGCACCGTAGCGATCTTGCCTTCAACACCGCGCAGACCGAAGCCACCCGGAACCAGAATCGCGTCGACGCCTTCCAGCAGCTCCAGACCTTTCTGTTCGATATCTTCGGAATCGATGTAGCGTACGTTGACCTTGGTCCGGCTCTGGATGCCCGCATGGCTCAAAGCCTCGATCAGCGACTTGTAGGCTTCGAGCAGCTCCATGTATTTGCCGACCATGGCGATGGTGACTTCCTTCTCAGGGTACAGCTTGGCATCAACCACGCGGTCCCATTCGGAAAGATCGGCCTGCGAGCATTCCAGACCGAAACGCTCGACCACGAAGTCATCCAGACCCTGCGCATGCAGGACCGAGGGGATACGGTAGATGGTGTCGACATCTTCCAGGCCGATGACCGCGCGCTCTTCGACGTTGGTAAACAGAGCGATCTTGCGGCGCGAAGACAGGTCGATCGGATGATCGGAGCGGCAGATCAGCACGTCAGGCTGCAGACCGATGGAGCGCAGCTCCTTGACCGAATGCTGGGTCGGCTTGGTCTTGGTCTCGCCAGCAGTAGCGATGTACGGCACCAGAGTCAGGTGCATGAGCATGGCGCGACGTGCGCCGACCTCCACTCGCAGCTGGCGGATCGCCTCGAGGAATGGCTGGGACTCGATGTCGCCTACCGTACCGCCGATTTCCACCAGCGCAACGTCGGCATCACCGGCACCCTTGATGATGCGGCTCTTGATCTCGTCGGTGATGTGCGGGATGACCTGAATGGTCGCGCCGAGGTAATCGCCACGACGCTCCTTGCGCAACACATGCTCGTATACACGACCGGCAGTGAAGTTGTTGGCGCGGCTCATGGTCGCCTTGACGAAACGCTCGTAATGACCAAGATCGAGGTCGGTTTCGGCGCCATCGTGGGTGACAAAGACCTCACCATGCTGGAAGGGGCTCATGGTGCCCGGATCGACGTTGATGTACGGATCCAGCTTGAGCATGGTGACTTTCAGGCCACGCGCTTCAAGGATCGCTGCCAGCGATGCGGAGGCGATACCCTTGCCCAATGAAGATACAACACCACCCGTGACGAAGATGTAGCGCGTCATAAAAACCCGTAGATTGACTGTTAGGCGACCGCCGGCCGCAGAGGAATCGAAGGGAGACCAAAGTCTCGTCAAGATGGGAAGCCAGAATACCAGAGGACCCTGGTTTGCTCAATCGCAATGGCCGGCCGAAACAGGCGCTACTGCGCGGCTTGCGGCTCCCATCGTACGTGCCAACCGGTCTCGCCCGGTCCGACGCAGCCAAGCTCGGCCTGCCAGCGCCCGCCGACCGAAACCAGGCGGCCATCGCAGTATAGCAACGGCACCCGCTCCCGCAGCCAGGCGGGGATTGCCGCATCCTGCAGCAGATGCTTGAGGCTCTGGCTGGGCCTGCCAGCAGGTTTTATCGTTTCTCCACCCTGGCGATAGCGAATGTCCCACTGGCCGTCGCCGCTCAGGCCACCTGGGCCAGGCTCGAAACAAAGCCTGCCATTGCCAGGCAGATCGATCTGTTTCGCTGGCTCGATTCGCTGAGCCTGAGGGATCGGCAGGTGCTGCGGCAGCAGCCACAGACAGCCGGACGCACGGATCAGACGATAACCATCGAGCGTGATGGCCGGCTGGCTGTCAGGCCGCGCAGCGAGCTGATCAATCAGTTCACGAAGCTGGCGCTGATCGGGCATCCGACAGCCGAGCCGATGCAGCCAGAAACGCAGCAGGTTCGCCTGACGCGCCCTGCTCAGGCCAAGCAGTGGCTCGACCATCAGAGCCGGCCAACAGTGAAGCCATGGATCCTTTGGGGACGGTACGACTCGCTTCCAATCTTCTTCGGCGCGCTCATCGAGCAGTTCCAGCGACTCGCCAACATGTTCGGCAAGTCGAAGCAAGCTTCCCTCGGCCATGGGCCAGGCCTGCCGGACCCGCGGAAGAATGTCATGCCGCAATGCCGTGCGCGCGAAACGCGGGTCGCTGTTGGCCGGATCTTCTATCCAGCTCAAACCCTGCTGTTGCGCCCAGCTCTGCAGTTGGGCTCGCGGCCAGTCCAGCAGCGGGCGAAACATAGTGGCCGACCCCAGAGAACGGCGCTGTGGCATGCCCGCCAGACCACGCAAACCCGTCCCCCGAAGCAAACGAAACAGGACCGTCTCGATCTGGTCATCTCGATGGTGCGCCAGCAGTAGTACCTCGCCAGGCTCGAGTGCCGCTTCAAAGGCGTCATATCGTGCGTTACGTGCGGCGTTCTCGACACTGGCACCGGGAGCGACCGTCACCTGTATCACCTGCAGCGGCACACCTGCGCGACGGCACGCGTCTGCGCACTGTGCAGCCCAGCGATCGGCATCGGCGTGCAATCCGTGATGAACATGAACGGCGGAGATGGGCGGCAACTCGGACGAGCCGCGTAACAGCGAAAGTGCATGAAGAAGGGCCATGGAATCCAGGCCCCCGGACAACCCCAGCCGCCAGGCCGGGGCATCCATGCAGGGCGCCAGCCTGTCGAGCAGCGCCTGCGGGTGGAACATGATTACTTGATACCGAAGGCCATCAGCCGCTCGTAGCGGGAATCAAGCAGCGAGTCGGCATCGTGCTCGTCGAGCGAAGTCAACTGCTCCAGAAGCTGGGTCTTGATTCGTGCGGCGGTTTCCTTGGGGTCACGGTGCGCGCCGCCCAACGGCTCGTTGATGAGTTTGTCGACCAAACCCAGCTCCTTCAACCGTCCAGCAGTGATACCCATGGCCTCGGCAGCGTCGGCGGCCTTCTCTGATTTTTTCCAGAGAATCGACGCGCAGCCCTCGGGAGAGATCACCGAGTACGTCGAATATTGCAGCATCATCAGCCGGTCGCAGACCCCGATCGCCAACGCACCACCGGAGCCGCCTTCGCCGATGACGGTAGCGATGATCGGCGTCTTCAGGCGCGACATGATCTGCAGGTTCCAGGCGATCGCCTCGCTCTGCCCACGCTCTTCCGCGTCGATACCGGGGTATGCACCGGGCGTGTCGATGAAGGTAATGATCGGCATCTGGAAGCGTTCGGCCAGCTGCATCAGCCGGCAGGCCTTGCGGTAGCCCTCGGGCTTGGGCATGCCGAAGTTACGGCGTACCTTGTCTTTGACGTCACGCCCTTTCTGGTGGCCGATGATCATGACCGGACGGCCATCGAGCCGGGCCATGCCGCCGACGATCGCGGCGTCGTCGGCAAAGTGACGATCGCCGTGCATTTCTTCGAAATCGGTGAAGATGTGCCGGATATAATCCAGCGTATAGGGACGCTGCGGATGCCGCGCCATTTGCGCGACCTGCCAGCTCGACAGGTTGGAGAAGATGCTTTCGGTGAGGGAACGGCTCTTGTCTTCCAGTCGGGTGATTTCATCGCCAATGTTCAGCGAGTTGTCGGTACCGACCAGGCGCAGCTCTTCGATCTTTGCCTGCAGGTCTGCAATAGGCTGTTCGAACTCCAAATACTTCTGACTCTTGCTCATAAGCGTCCATCATCCGCGGGGCGCCCGCCGGGGGCATCCGATTTTTTGTTGATTACCTTACGGGATTGAGCAGCCTGCGTCGAGCAAGCGGTCCCCGGGGGTAGCAGTCATCTGTAGTGCAAGGAGACGCTGTCTTTGCCGAGCTGGTCACGCAGACTCTGGACCAGCTCATCAGCAGGCTCCACCCGCCACTCCTCGCCCAGGCGCAGCAAAGCTGTGGCGTCCGGACGGGTCACGTCGATCGTCACGGCGCAGCCGCCACGATGCTTGCGCAGCAGGTTGGCGATCTGAGCCAGGCAGTCTGGCCCATGACGAACCGTATCCATACTGATTCGCACACTGTCGAGCAGACTGGTACGGGCATCCTCGAGGCTCATCACGCGCTTGGCACGCATGCGCAGGCCGCCGGAGAAATCATCCTGCGCGACCTCACCTTCGACCACCAGCAATGCGTCTTTCTGGAGCAGACTCTGCGCGGCCTGGAAAGCGTCGGCAAACAGTGAGACCTCGATCCGCGCGGAACGATCATCGAGGGTGACGAAACCCACCTTGTCGCCGCGTTTGCTCTTCATGACACGCATGTCGAAGACCAGGCCGGCAATGGTCTGGGCTTCTCGGGATGGTTTCAGGTCGATGATGCGCTGCCTGGCGAAGCGACGGACTTCCTTCTCATATTCATCGATAGGATGCCCGGTGAGATACAGACCCAGCGTTTCCTTTTCGCCCCGCAGTCGCTCCTTGAACGACCACTCCCTCACGCGACGATAACTCTCGAACACGTCCCGGTCGGTCGACGGTCCCAAGAGGTCGCCAAACAGGTCTTCATGCCCGCTGTCCGCGCTGCGTGCGGTCTGCTCTGCCGAGGCCATGGCCTCTTCCATCGCTGCCGCCAGAGCGGCGCGGTTACGATCAACCTGCTTGAGGTAGGCCTGCTGTTCTTCGTCGAAGAACGGGCCCAGGCGATCCAGCGCGCCGCTGCGGATCAGCGCTTCCATCACCCGCTTGTTGATGCGTTTGAGGTCGACCCGCGCGCAGAAATCGAACAGATCGTTGAACGGTCCACCTGCCTGGCGGGTCTCGACAATGGTTTCCACCGGACCTTCGCCGACACCCTTGATTGCGCCGAGGCCATAGACGACGTCACCTGCGTCGTCCACGGTGAACTTGAATTCCGAGACATTCACATCCGGCGCCTTGATGCGCAACTTCATGCTGCGACACTCTTCGATGAGCGTCACCACCTTGTCGGTGTTGTGCATATCCGCAGACAGCACGGCCGCCATGAACGGCGCAGGATGATGCGCCTTGAGCCAGGCGGTCTGATACGAGACCAGCCCGTAAGCTGCCGAGTGCGACTTGTTGAAGCCGTAGCCGGCGAATTTTTCCACCAGATCGAAGATATTGCCCGCGAGGTCGGCATCGATATTGTTGTTCTGGCAACCTTCGAGAAAGATCGCGCGCTGCTTGGCCATCTCCTCGGGCTTCTTCTTGCCCATTGCCCGACGCAGCATGTCCGCTCCGCCCAGCGTATATCCAGCCATCACCTGAGCGATCTGCATCACCTGTTCCTGATACAGGATGATGCCGTAGGTTGGCTTGAGTACCGGCTCGAGCCCTGGATACTGATAATTCGGGTGTGGGTAGGAGACGATCTCGCGTCCGTGTTTGCGGTTGATGAAATCGTCGACCATGCCTGACTGCAGCGGGCCGGGACGGAACAGTGCCACCAGGGCGATGAGATCTTCCAGACAGTCCGGCTTGAGCTTCTTGATCAGCTCCTTCATGCCGCGCGATTCGAGCTGGAAGACCGCAGTAGTCTCCGCCTTTTGCAGCATGTGGTAGGTAGGCGCGTCATCGAGCGGGATGAAATCGATGTTCAGCGGATCCAGGCCCTTCTTGGCCTGCTCGCGGTTGATCGTCTCCATCGCCCAATCGATGATGGTCAGCGTGCGCAGGCCGAGGAAGTCGAACTTCACCAGACCCGCGGCTTCGACGTCATCCTTGTCGAACTGGGTCACCAGGCCCGCACCGGCCTCGTCACAATACAGCGGCGCGAAATCCGTCAGCTTGGTCGGCGCGATGACCACGCCACCGGCGTGCTTGCCGACGTTACGGGTGATACCTTCGAGCTTGAGCGCCATGTCCCAGATTTCCTGGGCTTCCTCGTCGGCCGCAAGGAACTCGCGCAGCAGTTCTTCCTGCTCGTGAGCCTTGGCCAGGGTCATGCCGACTTCGAAGGGAATCATTTTCGACAGCTTGTCGGCCAGGCCATAGGACTTGCCCTGCACCCGAGCCACGTCGCGCACCACAGCCTTGGCCGCCATGGTGCCGAAGGTGATGATCTGCGATACCGCGTTGCGACCGTAGGCTTCGGCCACGTACTCGATTACCCGGTCGCGACCTTCCATGCAGAAGTCGATGTCGAAGTCGGGCATGGATACCCGTTCCGGGTTGAGGAAGCGTTCGAACAGCAGGTCATAGGCCAGCGGATCGAGATCGGTAATCAACAAGGAGTACGCCACGAGCGAACCGGCTCCGGAGCCCCGGCCAGGACCTACCGGTACGCCGTTGCCTTTGGCCCATTTGATGAAGTCCATCACGATCAGGAAGTAACCGGGAAAGCCCATCTGATTGATGATGTCGAGCTCGAAGTTCAGACGGTCGACATATACCTGACGGCGTGTTTCGTAATCCGGCGTGTCCTTCGGCAGGATGATCTTCAGTCGCTCTTCGAGACCTTCGAAGGAAACCTGCTTGAAGTACTCTTCGATGGTCAGGCCTTCCGGAATCGGAAACTCCGGCAGGAAGTAGGTACCAAGCTGCACCTCAATGCTGCAACGCCGGGCAATCTCGACCGAGTTTTCCAAGGCCTCGGGGATATCCGCGAACAGCTCGGCCATTTCCTCGGAGGTCTTGAGGTACTGCTCTTCGCTGTACTGGCGGACGCGCCGCGGATCGTCGAGCGCGCGGCCTTCGCCGATACATACACGGGTTTCGTGCGCCTCGAAGTCCCCGCGCTTGAGAAACCGAACGTCGTTGGTGGCGACAACGGGGCAATCGAAGCGCTCTGCAAGCGCTACCGCCGAATGCAAATATTCCTCGTCGTGAGGTCGACTGGTGCGTTGCAGCTCAAGATAGAACCGGTTCGGGAACACACCCATCCAGTATTCGATGAGAGCGTCCGCTTCATACGGGCTGTTCGACAGGAGCGATTGTCCGATCTCGCCTTCCTTCGCCCCTGAGAGCGCAATTACACCTTCACTGGCCTCGGCAATCCACTCGCGGCGAATCGTCACCAGGCCGTTGCGCTGGCCCTCGGTGTAACCTCGGGAGACCAGCTCAGTCAGATTGCGGTAGCCCTTCTTGTTCATCGACAGGAGGGTCATGCGGGTGAGCTGGCTATCATCGTCGTGACCGACAACCCATATATCTACACCTGAGATTGGCTTGATGCCGGCACCCATGGCCGCCTTGTAGAACTTGACCAGACTGCACATGTTGTTCTGATCGGTCACCGCAACGGCAGGCATGCCGGCTTCAGCGGTCGCCTTGATCAGCGGCTTGATCTTGACCAGGCCATCGACCAGGGAATACTCACTGTGAACGCGCAGGTGGACGAAGGAGACGGTCATAAAATTCCTGTAGGTGGAGCGGACTGCAAGAGAGCGATTGTAGCGACCGAGGGATGGCGGGACCAGTCGAAACAAGAGTTAACGACCGACGACCGGCGCGGAGAGAATCGGTGTGTATTTTACCGGAGAGTTTGTCGCTGCGAGTACATGCATTCCGCAGCCCCTCCCCCGGCAGGGTTGCGCAAGACGCCGCAACCGCCATGTATGGCGGAAGTGCCGAAAATGCAGGAGCATTTTCCGGCGATCCCTGGAGGCTTCACCAAAACATCCATGTTTTGGAGACTTGCTCCCCCTGCCGGGGGACGATCCGCTCGTTCAGACACCAGTGTGGCTGAAAGACGTGTAGTTGAGAATCATGCTCTACCGCGGAACAAGCGGCACGGTCGAGGCGGCGGGGCTAAGCCGACCGTCGATCGCATGGGTGCGATCGACGAGCTCAGGACGTACTTGCCGGGTATCGGCGTGCTCTGTCGCCTCGACCGTGCCTGGCACAGACTCAGCCGACGCCAAAGGAACCCAACAAGAGTCATACGCCAGCCAATCAGACCAGCAAAGACGCCGTCTCCAACTGCTCTTCGTCCTGCTCCGACAGCACTTCCAATCCGAGAGCCTGCCGCACGGGCGCGAAAGAGCGACGGTGGATGACGGTGGCCCCGAGTTCGGCCAGCGCCTGCAGATGGAAGGGTGTCGCGTAGCCCTTGTGGCTGGACAATCCATAGCCAGGGTACACCAGATCGAGCTCGCACATCTCCCGGTCGCGGGCGACCTTGGCGAGAATGGAGGCAGCTGCGATGGCCGGCACGCGGGCATCACCCTTGATCACTGGCTCGCTGGGCATCGGCAATACCGGACAGCGGTTGCCGTCTACCAATACCCGGTCGGGCTGGACCGACAAGCCAAGCACGGCCCGCTGCATCGCCAGCATGGTGGCGTGGAGAATATTGAGCTGGTCGATCTCCTCGACTTCGGCCCGGGCGATGCACCAGGCAATCGCCCTCTCCTGAATGATCGGAAAAAGCTCCTCGCGACGGGCCTCGGTGAGCTTTTTCGAATCGTTCAAGCCTTCGATCGGACGTAGCGGATCCAGGATCACAGCCGCAGTCACCACAGCGCCGCACAGCGGACCACGGCCCACTTCATCGACGCCCGCGACCAGCTGGCCTTCGGGCAATACCCATTCCATGATGACTTGGTTCATGCCAGACGACCCTTCTCTCTCATCAGTTCTATCACTGCGTCGGCCGCAGCGCGGTCCGCGTCACGACGCAACAGATGGTGCAGTTCAGCGAAGGTAGCTTGCGCCTGCTCCCGCTCCGGGGAGGGATCCAGGCGCGTCAACAAGGCTTGGCCCATCGCTTGCGGCGTGGCGGCGTCCTGCAGAAACTCCGGAACTACTTCGCGTCGAGCCAGCAGATTGGGCAACGATACATGCCCCACCTTGACCAGCCGCTTGAGTATACGGAAGGTCAGACCAGCCATGCGGTACGCCACGACCATTGGGCGCTTGAACAGCATGGCTTCCAGCGTCGCGGTACCCGAGGCAATCAGGACAGCGTCGCAGGCCGCGAGCGCCTCGTGCGACTTCCCATCCAGCAGCTGCAGCCATATATCGACGTTACTCTCGGCGACGATCGCCTGCATCTGAGCCATTCGATCGGCGTTGGCGCACGGCATGATGAAGCGCAACTCTGGTCGACGCTCGGCGCACCAGGCGGCAGTTTGCAGAAACAAGCCGCCAAGCTTGCGTAGCTCGCCGTTGCGACTGCCCGGCATCAATGCGATCACACGCGCGTCAGCAGGCAGCCCGAGAGTGGCGCGAGCCGCGTTGCGATCCGGCGCTAACGGAATCTGGTCCGCCAGGGTATGACCCACGCAGCGCACCGGCACACCATGCCGCTGGTACACGTCTTCCTCGAAGGGAAACAGCGTTAGCATCAGATCGGTAGATTGGCGGATGCCCAACACACGCTTCTCGCGCCATGCCCACACCGAGGGACTAACGTAGTGCACGGTGGGAACGCCTTCAGTCCGTAGCTTTTTCTCGATGTTCAGAACGAAATCCGGCGCGTCGATGCCGATGAACACATCCGGATTCTGCGCTTTGAAGAATTCGATCAGGTCCTTGCGGATTGCCAATAGCTCACGCAGCCGGCCGAGCACTTCAACCAGCCCCATGACCGAAAGCCTATCCATAGGCACCTGGCTGACGAGTCCCTCAGCGATCATGCGCGGCCCGCCTATTCCGATGAACCGCGCGTCAGGGTAATCGCGCTTGAGCGCGCGCATCAGGCCCGCCCCCAGCGTATCGCCGGATGCTTCACCGGCTACCAGAGCGATACACAGGGGGGAACGAACGGATGCGCTGGGGCCAGCCATGGGTTAGCGGGTGATGCCGCGAGTTGATGCCAGAATGGAGTCGCGGTAGAGCGCTATTTCAGCAAATTGCGAAGCACTGTCTTCCAGCGCAGCCAACGCTTCCTGCAACGTCAGCCCCTGACGATACACGGTCTTGTAGGCACGGCGCAGCAAAGCGACCAGCTCAGGGCTATAGCCGCGACGACGCATGCCTTCGAAATTCATACCGTGGGCGCTGGCGGGATTTCCGCCGACCATGACGAATGCGGGGATGTCCTTGAACACGGCGCTGTTGGCCGCGCTCATCGACCAGGCGCCAAGCCGGCAGAACTGGTGCACCGTGGTGTAGCCGCCAAGGATGGCACCGTCACCGACATGTACGTGTCCGGCGATGGTGGCGTTGTTCGCCATGATGATGTTGTCACCGACGACGCAGTCGTGAGCCACGTGAACGTATGCCATGAGCAAGTTGTTACTTCCGATGGAAGTAATGCCCTGGTCCTGCACCGTACCGCGATGAAGGGTGCAACCTTCGCGGATGATATTGTTATCGCCGATCACCAGCCGGGTCGGCTCGCCGCGGTACTTCTTGTCCTGGCAGTCTTCGCCGACCGAGGCGAACTGGAAGATCCGGTTGCCCTGTCCGATCGTGGTAGGCCCCTTGATCACGACATGCGGACCAATGACCGTCCCAGCAGCGATTTCCACGTCCGGGCCTATCAGAGTCCAGGGCCCGACCTCGACATCATCAGCCAGCCGAGCGGCCGGATCGACGATTGCCTGAGGATGAATCCGACTCATATCTTGCGTTCCGCGCAGATGATTTCAGCAGCGCAGACTTCATGCGCGCCAACGATCGCGCGGCAGGAAAACCGCCAGATGCCGCGCTTGTTGCTGAGATGCTGGGCCTCGAGCTGCAACTGGTCACCCGGCACGACAGGCTGGCGAAAGCGCAGCTTGTCCGAGCCGACGAAGTAGTACAGCGTTCCATCCGAGGGCTTCACATTCATCATCTTGAAGCCGAGCAGACCAGCGGCCTGAGCCATTGCTTCAATGATCAGCACGCCAGGCATGATGGGATGTTGCGGGAAGTGTCCGTTGAAGAAAGGCTCGTTAACCGATACGTTCTTGTAGGCCCGAATGCGGCGATTCTCGAGATCCAGCTCCACCACCCGATCCACCAGCAGGAACGGGTACCGGTGGGGCAGGTATTCTTTGATTTCGTTGATGTCCATGTAGGCAAGCCTTGCAGTGAAATTGGTGCGCCGCAGCGCCGGTCAGGACTCTGAAGAATCCTGCGCAGCTGGAGTCACTGCCGCCAGCTGCTTCTCCATTTGCTGCACCCGCTTGGCCAGCGAATCCAGCTGCCGAATCCGCGCAGCGCTCTTCCTCCATTCAGCCGCAGGCTGCATGGCCGTCCCGGAGGAGTAAGCGCCTGGTTCTGTGATCGAGCGGGTGACCATGGTCATGCCGCTGACGAAAACATTGTCGCAGACCTCGATGTGGCCGACCATGCCAACGCCCCCGGCGATCATGCAGTGGCTGCCGATTCTGGTACTGCCCGAAATCCCCACACAGGCCGCCATGGCGGTGTGGTCACCGATCTGCACGTTGTGCGCGATCTGGATCTGATTGTCGAGTTTGACGCCGTTGCCGATGACGGTATCGGCGAGAGCGCCGCGATCGATGGCGGTATTCGCACCGATCTCCACGTCGTCGCCAATGGTGACACCACCGATCTGCGCAATTTTTTCCCATCGACCGCCGCTATTGGCGAAGCCGAAACCTTCCGAACCGATGACCGCGCCGGACTGAATCACTACCCCAGCGCCGATCCGTACATCGTGATACAGCGTGACCCTCGGCGCGAGCCAGCCGCCCTGGCCGATCCGGGAGCGCGCGCCGACGTGACAGTGCGCACCGAGCGTGACGCCCGCGCCCACTTCAGCCTGGGCCTCGATCACCACAAAGGGACCCACTGACGCCTCGGGATGCACCGTTGCGTCGTCAGCGACTACCGCGGTCGGATGAATGCCTGCAGCAGGACGCGGCTTGGGATCGAATCTATGGGACAGCCGGGCATAGGCAAGATACGGATCGCTGACGATCAGGGCGTTGCCGCCAAAACCTTCAGCGTCGGCCTCGCGCAAAAGCACCGCCGCCGCGCGAGTCGTAGCGAGAAGCTTGCGGTACTGTGCATTCGCCAGGAAGCTCAGCTGGTCAGGGCCTGCGTCAGCCAGCGTAGAGAGTCCGGTAATCGGCAGGGAGCCGTCACCAACCAGCCGGGCGTCAAGCACTTCGGCCAGTTGCGACAGGGAAAGGCGAGTGTCAGCCATGGTTTAGCGGGCGCTGTTCAGGCGCTCGATGACCTGGCGGGTGATATCGAAGTCCGGCTTGACGTCCACCACCGCGCTGCGGTCGATAACCAGATCGTAATTGCCCGACTGGATGATAGCCTGAACCGCTTCTTCAAGCTTGGGACGCAGGGTTTCGACGACCTGCCGCTCGTCCTTGGCGCGTTGTTCGTTCAGCTCGCGGGAAAGAGACTGGAACTCGCGTGCTTTCTGGCGGAACTCCAGATCGAGCTTTTCCTTTTCGGTCTGATCCAGCTTCTCACCGTCCTGCTGCATACGCTCCTGCAAGCGTTTGGCCTCGCTCTCCAGGTTGCGCAGACGCTGCACCTGAGTGCCGTACTTCTTTTCGGCATCGGCGGAGTAACGCTTGGCGGCATCGGACTCTACCAGTGCCATCTGATAATCGAGCACGGCAATTTTCATTTCGGCAGCAGCTGGGAAGCTGGCGAGCACCATCAAGGACATTGCTGCAACGCTAATTAACTTACGCACCTTCAACTGCTCCTGAGTTTTGTAATGTGAGAGGGGTCAGCTTCAGAACGTCTGACCCAAGGTGAACTGGAAAACCTGGGTGTCGTCTTCCGCTTCGTCGTTCAAGGGCATCGCTAGGCTGAACCCGAGCGGGCCCAGAGCGGTCAGCCATGACAAACCAACACCGGCGCTGTAACGTAACTGACCGGCATCTACGCTACCACAGCCCGGATTCTCACGGCCATTCAGCAGCTGAGTGTTTTCACATTCTGTATCGAAGATATTACCCACGTCGACGAACAGCACAGTACGCAGCGATCGCTGGTCAGTGACGAACGGTGCGGGGAAAATCAGTTCCGCGCCACCGGTGACCTTGATATTGCCACCGAAGGGTAGCTGATCGCGGTCTGGATCGATCGTCGCCGGTGTGCTGCGCGGGCCGAGCGAGCTGTCGCGGAAACCCCGCACCGAGCCGATACCGCCAGCATAATAATGCTCGTAGAAAGGTACTCGGCCAGTATCACCGAAGCTCCCGGCGTAACCCAGGTTCGCATGCATGCGCAGGGTCAATGCTTCGCTAACCGGTAGGAACTTCTGACCGCGATAGTCGACCTTGTAGAAACTCAGATCGCTTCCCGGAATGGTGGACTCCACATTGAGGTTTTGCGACGACCCCCGATCAGGAAACACACCGCGATTGAGCGTTGACTGCGACCAGCCGGCATTCAACTTGAAGTTGGTGAAGGAATCGCCCTCCTCCTCAAGGAACCTGACGATTTCCTGCACGGTATAGGTGCCGGTCTGGATATCGTCCTGCTGTGCGTTCAGTCCGAAGGACAGGCGCGAAGTATCGCTGATGGGGTAACCGACGTTGAAACCAGCGCCATAGGAGTCCACCGCGTAACTGGAGATGTCGACGTTGAGCTCGTCATAGTCCGTGGTCCGGTAGAAGGCGTTGTATCCCAGGCTGACCCCGTCGACCGTGAAGTAAGGATCCAGAAAGCCGAACGACAGCGAAGTCTGGTACTCGGACCGGTTGGCGCTGACGCTCACCCGGTTGCCGGTGCCGAAGAAGTTGTTCTGACTGATCGAGCCGCCAAGAATCAGACCAGTACCCTGCGCGAAGCCGATACTCGCGGTAATCGAACCAGATGGTTGCTCCTCGACGGAGTAGTTCACGTCGATCAGGTCTTCCGCACCGGGAACCGGTACGGTCTCCACGTCGACTTCCTTGAAAAAGCCGAGGCGCTCGAGTCGCACCTTGGATTGGTCGATCAGATGAGTCGAGGCCCAGCCGCCTTCCATCTGCCGCATTTCACGGCGCAGGACTTCGTCGTCAGTCTTGGTGTTGCCGCGGAAGTTGATGCGGTTAACGTAGGCGCGACGACCCGGGTCAACGAAGAAAGTAACCGTCACGGTACGGTCGTCTTCGTGGATTTCAGGAATCGCGTTGACGTTGGCGAAGGTATATCCCTCGTTACCCAGGCGACGGGTAACCAGATCGCTGCTGGCGGTCATTACCTGGCGCGAGAACACCTGGCCCGGCTCGACCAGCAACAACCGCTCGACTTCGCTTTCATCTACTTTCAGGTCACCGGAAAGCTTGACGTCCCGAACGGTATAGCGGTCGCCTTCGTTGATGTTGACGGTGATATAGACGTTGCGCTTGTCGGGGGTGATCGATACCTGAGTAGAGGCTACATCCATGTTGATGTAACCGCGGTCCAGGTAGTGGGAACGCAGGCGCTCTAGATCGCCGGAGAGTTTTTCACGCGAGTACTTGTCATCGTTGCGCAGGAATGAGAACCAACCGGAGGTACTCAATTCGAACAGGTCGACCAGCTCCTCGGTGGGGAACACCGTGTTACCGACGACGTTGATGTGCTTGATCGAGGCAACCTGGCCTTCATCGACGATGATGCGCAGCGCTACCCGGTTACGCGGCTCGGCAACGACTTCGGTTTCGATGTCGGCAGAATAGCGACCCTGGGCAACGTACTGGCGGAGCAGCTCGTTGCGCACACCTTCCAGTGTGGCCTGCTGGAATATCTCGCCCTCCGCGAGACCGGCAGCGCGCAGACCTTCGAGGAGGTCCTCGCTCTTCAGCGCTTTGTTACCCTCCAGCTCGATCGAGGAAATGGAAGGACGTTCGACCAGGTTGATCACCAGCACGTTGCCTTCACGGCCGAGCTGAATGTCCTGGAAGAAGCCGGTACGGAACAGCGAGCGCGAAGCATCGACCAACTCCTGATCGTCCACCTCGTCGCCAATATTCAGCGGCAAAGCACTGAACACGCTACCAGCCGAGACACGTTGCAACCCATTGACGCGAATGTCGGAGATCCGGAAGGAATCTGCAAAAACTTCCGGCGCCAGGAGAATCATCAGTAGCGCAGGCAATAGGTAACGTTTCATGAAATCCGTTCTGACTGACTGGTTGAAATAATTGGCCGCCGCTACCTTACGACAGCTCGGCTTTCACTGCCTTCTCGATCAGCCCAAACGGCTGATATCGTTGTAGATGGCAAATACCATCACACCAACGATAAGTGTCAGGCCGATCTGCAAACCCCAGGCCTGAATACGCTCCGACAGCGGCTTGCCCCGAATCCATTCAGCGACGTAATAAACCAAGTGACCGCCATCAAGGACTGGAATCGGCAACAGGTTCAGTACGCCCAGACTGATACTCAGATAGGCGAGGAAGCTGAGAAAGCTTTCTGGACCGGACTTGGCGGAAGCGCCCGCCACTTTAGCAATGGTTATCGGGCCGCTCAAGTTTTTTGCCGAGACCAGGCCAGTGAGCATTTTCTTCAGCGACTCGAGGGTCAGGACCGTCATGTCCCAGGTTTTGCCCAGCGCGACCGGTATCGCTACCAGCGGGTTGTAATCGATGCTGCGAACCATGTGCTCCGGCCAGTCGAACGAAGCGACGCCTGCTCCGATGAAGCCTACGCTGCGGCCGTCGTTTTCCCGGACACGTGGCGTCACTTCGATCATCCGCGTGTCACCGTCCCGTTCGACGGTCAACCGCAACGACTCACCGGCGCTTCCCTGGATCGCCGGGACCACCTGCCTTACCCAGTCCTGCACCGGCTCGCCGTTGATAGCCTGGATCAGATCGCCTTCCTGCAAGCCCGCCGCCTCCGCAGCGCCGTCCGGGCTTATCTGTCCGATACGTGGCTCAACCGCCGGCTGCCAGGACGTCAGCCCCAGGGCCTCGATCGGATCAGGTTGGTCTGCTCCACGCAGCCAGTCTTGAAGCATCAATGTATAGTTCTGCGCTGCACTATCCGGAGCTTCGCGGGCTAGTACTTCCAGCCGGCCGGTTTCGCCCAGACGCCGAATCAATTGTAGATTCACCTCATGCCAACTGGGCGTGGCGACACCGTCGATCTCCACCAACTCCATGCCTTCGACGAGACCGGCGCGCTCGGCAACGCTACCCGGCTCCACCGGCCCGAGTACCGGAGCGATAGTGGTGATGCCCATAACGGCAATCAGCCAGAACGCGACGATGGCCAGCAGAAAGTTGGCTACCGGACCGGCGCAGACGATCGCGATGCGCTTTTTGACATCCTTGCGGTTGAAAGCCTGGTCCAGTTCGGATGCATCTACAGGCCCTTCCCGCTCGTCCAGCATCTTTACGTAGCCGCCGAGCGGAATGGCGGCGATCGCGTATTCGGTGCCGCGCTTGTCCCGCCAGCTGAACAGCGCTTTTCCAAACCCCACGGAAAATCTCAGCACCTTGACGCCGCAGCGCCGGGCTACCCAGAAATGACCATACTCGTGGATGGTGACCAGCAGCCCAAGGGCCACGATGGTCGCAAGAAGGGTAAACAGAAGATCCATTGACGCCTCGTTCGGGCGAGGCGGTCAAAGACCTGCCTCAGCCAGTCAAACTTTGTTCGCCAGCCAGGTGGCGGCATGCTCGCGCGCAAGCCGATCGGCTTGAAGAATGTGGTCCAGATCGCGAACCGTTTCCGCCGGCAGGCTGCTGAGCGCGTCGTCGATGATAACAGGGATGTCGGTAAAACCAATGCGCCGACTGAGAAACGCCTCGACGGCCACTTCGTTCGCCGCGTTGAGCACGGCGCTGGCGGTCCCGCCCGCCTCGGCTGCGGCGCGAGCCAGACGTAGACAAGGGAAGCGCTCGACATCAGGCGATTCGAAATCCAGACAGGCAACTTGCAGCAAATCCAGCGCGGCGACCCCGGAGTCGATGCGCTCCGGCCAGGCCAATGCATGGGCAATCGGGGTGCGCATGTCAGGATTGCCAAGCTGCGCCAGCACGGACCCGTCGACGTATTCCACCATTGAGTGGATGACGCTCTGCGGATGCACGACAATCTCCACCTGCTGCGGACTGGCGTCGAACAGCCAGCATGCCTCGATCAGCTCCAGACCCTTGTTCATCATGCTGGCCGAGTCGACCGAGATCTTCTGCCCCATCGACCAGTTGGGATGCGCGCAGGCCTGTTCCGGGCTCACGCCAGCTAACTGGTCCAACGGATATTGGCGAAACGGCCCTCCGGAAGCCGTTAGCAATATCTTGCGCACGCCAACGCTGGCTAGGCCATCGGCGTAGCCTGGCGGCATGCACTGAAAGATGGCGTTGTGTTCACTATCGATGGGTAGCAGTCTGGCTCCGGACACCTTCACCGCGTCCATGAACAGGCTGCCGGACATGACCAGCGCTTCCTTGTTCGCCAGCAGGACCCGCTTGCCAGCCTGTACTGCTGCCAGAGTAGGCGCGAGCCCAGCCGCACCGACGATGGCAGCCATGACCGCATCGACGCGCTCGTCCGCTGCAACGCTGGAGAGCGCTTCGGCACCATGCAGAACGCGAGTCTGCTTGCCCGCGGACTGCAGTGTGGATTGCAAAACCGCCGCCTGTTTACCGTCTGCTACCACAGCGTATACCGGATCGTGCTCCATGCACTGAGCCTGAAGCACATCCATCCGGCTATGGCCGGTCAGGGCGAATACCCCGTAGCGATCCGGATGACGAGCGATGACATCCAGTGTACTGACTCCTATCGAGCCGGTAGCGCCTAGAATGCAGACTTGGCTAGTGGTCACCCAAGACGGCTCCCGACCAGTAGCCAGCAGAGCGCGAATACCGGTATGGCGGCGGTCAGGCTGTCGATCCGATCCATGATGCCTCCATGCCCCGGAAGCAGGTTGCTGCTGTCCTTCATACCCTGTTCACGCTTGAACAAGCTTTCGGTAAGGTCGCCGACCACGGAGAACAGCACGACTAGCAGCGCGCCCAACTGGCCTAGCAGCAGATCAGGCAGTGGCCAGTCGAGATAGACAAGAACACCCAGCGTGGCCAACTGCGTGAAGATCACACCGCCGTACAAGCCTTCCCGCGTCTTACCCGGACTGACGTTGGGTAAGAGCTTGTTGCGACCGAAATTCTTGCCGGCGACATAGGCGCCGATGTCGGCAATCCAGATCAACAGCAGAACAGCCAGAATGAGCAACAGGCCGGACGGCTGCTCACGCAGCCAGACCAGGCCGTACCAGGCCGGCAGCAGCACCACGAGACCGAATAGCTGACAGACCATTGACCCGGCCCAGATGCCACGTCCGTTCGGATAGCGAATGATGAGGAAAGTCGCGAACACCCACCAGACTGCAGCAGGTGTGAATAGATATTCAGGCGGCCAGGTATCGCGATACAGACCGACCATCAGCAGCGCGACAGCCAGAGCGTAAATGACCCGCCCCTTCTGCGTTGTTTCGCCACCGAGCCGTGCCCACTCCCAGGCGGCGAGCGCAACTATCGCACCAACGAACAGAGCGAAAGGCATTCCCTCGAGGAACACGAAGCCGGCAATGGCCAGCGGGGCGAGTATGACGGCGGTTATGACGCGCTGTTTCAGCATCAGGATTCCGCCGCGACTTGTTCGCTGGTCTTGCCGAACCGGCGCTGACGCTTGGCGAAATCGTCGAAGGCAGCACGCAAGGCCTCGTGCTTGAAATCGGGCCAGTAGAGATCCGAAAAGTAGAGTTCGGCGTAGGCGATCTGCCAGAGAAGGAAGTTGCTCACCCGACGCTCACCGCCGGTACGGATGCACAGGTCCGGCAGCGGCCATTCGGCAGTACAAAGGCGCTCCTGGAAATCCTGCTCGTCGATCGCCGCGGCGTCGAGCCGGCCGGCCTGAGCTTCGATTGCCAGGCGACGTGCAGCCTGAGTGATATCCCACTGACCACCATAATTTGCTGCTACCACCAGGGTCAGGCGCGAGCTGTCGGCTGTGAGCGCCTCGGCTTCGGCCATGGCCTTCTGCAATTCAGGCGAGAATCGCGAGCGGTCGCCAACGATTCGCAGGCAGATATCGTTCTCCGCAAGCTTGCGCACTTCGCGACGCAACGCGCTGAGGAAGAGGTCCATCAGCGCGCCCACTTCGTCGGCGGGTCGATTCCAGTTTTCGCTGGAAAAGGCGAACAACGTCAGCACTTCGACGCCTTCTTCAGCACAGACTTCGATGACCGCACGCACAGCGTCGACACCAGCCTTATGGCCGGCGACACCAGGTAGAAAGCGCTTGCGCGCCCAGCGGTTGTTTCCGTCCATGATGATGGCCACATGGCGGGGAACGGACGGCGGACGACCAGCTGTTGTCATATCATTCATGAGTCAATGGGGAACGATGGCTCAGATGGCCATCAGGTCCGATTCCTTGGCTTCCAGCGCCTTGTCGATCTCGGCGATGTATTTGTCAGTCAACTTCTGGACCTCGTCGGCTGCACGACGTTCCTCGTCTTCGCTGATTTCCTTTTCCTTCTGCAGGTCCTTCAACTGACTCAGAGCGTCGCGACGAATATTGCGTACAGCTACCCGGGCGTTCTCGGATTCGGAGCGCGCCTGCTTGGTAAAGCCCTTGCGCGTCTCTTCGGTCAGCGCAGGCATCGGCACACGGATGGTGGTGCCAGCGGTTGCCGGGTTGAGGCCCAGATCAGAGGTCATGATGGCTTTTTCGACAGCCTGAATCATGCTGCGGTCGAAAACTGTCAAGGCCAGGGTGCGAGAGTCTTCCACGTTCACGTTAGCCACCTGGCGCAGAGGTGTATCGCTACCGTAGTAGGACACCATGACGCTGTCCAGAATGCTCGGATGAGCACGGCCGGTGCGAATCTTGGCGAACGCGTGGTCAAGTGCCTCGACCGACTTCTTCATGCGCTCCTGCGCATCTTTCTTGATTTCATTGATCATCGATTAGCCCTCGATCAGAGTTCCTTCGGCGCTTCCTACCACTGCGTTGAGCAGCGCGCCGGGCTTGTTCATGTTGAAAACCCGTAGCGGCATCTTGTGATCCCGGATCAGACAGATCGCGGTAAGGTCCATGACGCCCAGCTTCAGGTCCAGCACCTGGTCATAGCTGAGCGTATCGAACCGCTGGGCGTTCGGATCCTTCATTGGGTCGGCATTGTACACCCCGTCGACCTTGGTCGCCTTGAGTACCAGATCAGCGTCGACTTCGATGCCACGCAGGCAAGCCGCCGTGTCAGTGGTGAAGAACGGGTTACCGGTGCCAGCCGAAAATATTACCACGTCGCCACCAGCCAGGTAGCGCATCGCCTTCCGGCGGTCGTAGTGTTCGGTGACGCCTTCCATGGTGATGGCCGACATGACACGCGTCTGAATGTTCGAGCGTTCGAGCGAATCGCGCATGGCCAGAGCGTTCATGACGGTAGCCAGCATACCCATGTGGTCGCCGGTAACGCGATCCATACCAACCGAGTGCAGCGCGGCGCCGCGGAAGAGGTTGCCGCCGCCGATGACCAGGCCAACCTGGACGCCGATGCCGACCAGTTGGCCGACTTCCAGAGCCATGCGATCCAGCACCTTCGGGTCGATACCGAAATCTTCGGTACCCATTAGCGCTTCACCGCTGAGTTTGAGAAGGATCCGCTTGTACTTGGGCTGGCGGCTGCTGGGTACCTGGGCCATCGATTCACTCTCCTGCGATAAAGGGAGAAAAACTCAACGAGTTCCACCAAGACCGTGCTGATGGCCACTTGTTCAGTGTTTCAAAAAAGAGGCTTCACGCCTGCGCGGGAAGCCTCTGGAAGACCATATTGCAGACGCCCCCGCGGAGCGTCTGCAGTGCCGCGGTCAACGGACACTATCACTGCTTGGAGGCAGCGACCTGAGCAGCGACTTCAGCAGCGAAGTCGGTTTCGGCGCGCTCGATGCCTTCGCCCACTTCGAAGCGGATGAAAGAAACGACTTCGGCACCGGCTTTCTTGGCCAAATCACCAACCTTGATTTCCGGATCCTTGACGAAGGGCTGCTCGACCAGACTCGCTTCGGCCAGGAACTTGTTGATGCGGCCCTTGACCATGTTTTCGACGATGTTGTCGGGCTTGCCGGCAATCTTGTCCGCGTTCAGCGCCAGGAAGATTTCCTTTTCCTTGGCCACAGCTTCTTCGGAGACCTGGGAAGGATCGACGAACTGCGGATTGCTGGCCGCTACGTGCATGGCGATGTCGCGAGCCAATTCCTCGTTGCCGCCCTTCAGATTGACAACCACACCAATGCGGTGACCGTGCAGGTAGGCGCCGATCACGTCGCCCTCAACACGGGCCAGACGGCGGATATTCACGTTCTCACCGGTCTTGGCCACGAGTGCCTCGCGTGCGCTTTCCTGATCCGCAACCAGCGGGGCAGCGTCGGTGTAGCCCGCTTCGAAAGCCTTTTCCAGGCTGGCGTTGACGAAGGCCTTGAAGTCGTCCTGGAGAGCCAGGAAGTCGGTCTGCGAATTGACTTCAATGATGACCGCCGTCTTATTGTCGGCGGAGACCTTGGCTGCGATTGCCCCTTCAGCGGCAATGTTGCCAGCCTTCTTCGCGGCCTTGATCGCGCCGGAGGCACGCATGTCGTCGATCGCCTTTTCGATATCGCCATCGGCGGCAACCAGAGCCTTCTTGCATTCCATCATGCCCTGGCCGGTACGCTCGCGCAGTTCCTTGACCATGGCTGCAGTGATCTGTGTCATGAATGATTCCTCTCGAATGGCTTGATTCTTTACTGCCCCGGTGCTGCGGGACAGGTCGTTCATGGTGCGTTGAGCATATTGCAAAAAGGGGGCATAGCCCCCTTTTCGATACGGCAATAGCGCGCCGAAATCCCGCTTAGCCCGCAGAGGCCTCGGTAGCAGGTGCTTCTTCTTCGACGAACTCGTCAGCACCACCACCGTTGTTCTTGCCACGCAATACGGCGTCGGCCATCGCAGCAGCGTACAGCTTGATCGCGCGAATCGCGTCGTCGTTGCCGGGGATGACGTAATCGACGCCTTCCGGGCTGCTGTTGGTATCGACGATGCCAATGACCGGGATGCCGAGCTTGTTGGCTTCGGTGATAGCGATGCGCTCGTGCTCAACGTCGATGACGAAAAGCGCGTCAGGCAGGCCGCCCATGTCCTTGATACCACCGAGGCTGCGATCAAGCTTCTCGAGATCGCGCGAACGCATCAGGGCTTCTTTCTTGGTCAGCTTGGTGAAGGTGCCATCCTGAGCCTGGCCTTCCAGGTCGCGCAGACGCTTGATCGACTGGCGGATGGTCTTGTAGTTGGTGAGCATGCCGCCCAACCAACGATGATCAACGTAGGGCATGCCTGCGCGGCTCGCTTCTTCAGCAATGATCTTGCTGGCAGCACGCTTGGTGCCGACGAACAGCAGCTTGTTCTTGCCGGCGGCCAGCTTCTCCACAAAGCTCAGGGCTTCGTGGAACATCGGCATGGTCTTTTCCAGGTTGATGATGTGAATCTTGTTGCGGGCGCCGAAAATGAACTTGCCCATTTTCGGGTTCCAATAACGGGTCTGGTGGCCGAAGTGCGCACCGGCCTTCAGCATGTCACGCATAGAGACTTGGGTCATGATAACTCCATCATAAAGTCGGGTTGGGCCTCCACGCATCCCAGTGTCCAACCCCGAAGGGCACCCAGGGCACTGTGTCGATACGTGTGCGGATTTCAAGTTTCGCCTGACGCGGTCGCGTTATCTCAGGCGCGGCGCTTTATACCATATCGCGACCGGCGAGAAAAGTTCGACATGCCGAGCGGCCCGACTCCGGACTTGCGGCAGCCGCTCAACAGCGGGCTGCTTGTCTGGTAAACTCTCTCGTTTGTTCAGCCTGCGTGCCTTGCGGCGCCGTTCTAGAGTGAGAGAGCCTTCATGACAGTAACCATCAAGACTGCGGAAGATATTGCCGGCATGCGCGTGGCCGGCCGCCTGGCGGCCGAGGTGCTGGAAATGATCGGCGAGCATGTCAAGCCCGGGGTGACCACCGAAGAGCTCGACCGCATTTGCCATGACTATATTGTCAACGTGCAGAACGCCATTCCGGCCCCGCTCAACTATGGCGGTGCGCCCGATCGGATTCCATTCCCCAAGTCCATCTGCACCTCGATCAATCACGTTGTCTGCCACGGCATTCCGAATGAGAAGCCGCTTAAAAGCGGCGACGCGATGAATATCGACATCACCGTGATCAAGGATGGTTATCACGGCGATACCAGCAAAATGTTCATTGTCGGCGAGACCCCGGAATGGGTGGAACGCCTGAGCCGCGTCACCCAGGAATGCCTCTATAAAGGCATCTCGGTAGTCAAGCCGGGCGCACGACTGGGGGACATCGGCCAGATCATCCAGGATCACGCCCATGCCAATCGCTACAGCGTCGTACGCGAGTACTGCGGTCATGGCATCGGCAAGGTGTTCCATGAAGACCCGCAGGTGCTGCACTACGGCCGCGCCGGCACCGGCATGGAGCTGAAGGAAGGCATGACCTTTACCATCGAGCCGATGATCAATCAGGGTCGGCCCGATACTCGCTTGCTTGGCGACGGCTGGACTGCCATTACCAAGGACCGCAAGCTTTCCGCGCAATGGGAGCACACCATTCTGGTAACGGCGGACGGATACGAAGTGCTTACCCGTCGTCAGGAAGAATCCTTCCAGTAAGTGTTGCTCGTCGTCACTGCAGGGGGTAGCTGTGGATACCGAACTGTTCGATCCAGGTCAGTTTCAAGCTGAACTGGCACTGAAAAGCAGCCCCATCGCTGCTTTCAAGAAAGCCATCGCTCAGGCGGATTCCGTCCTGCAGGCGCGCTTTACCGGCGGAAGGGATATCCACAAGCTTATCCATGATCGTGCCTGGTTCATCGATCAGATTCTCTCGCAGGCCTGGAACCGCCTCGCCTGCGCATCGGATCCGGGCATCGCGCTGCTCGCCGTGGGCGGCTACGGCCGTGGCGAACTGCACCCGCATTCTGATATCGACCTGCTGATTCTGCTGCGCGAAGGCAATGCCGACAGCTATCGCGATTCGATCGAGCAGTTTCTCATGCTGCTTTGGGATATCGGTCTGGAGGTCGGACAGAGCGTTCGATCGGTAGAAGACTGTGCGCAGGAAGCGCGGGCCGACATCACCGTCATCACCAACCTGATGGAATCGCGCACTCTGGCCGGTGCCGAATCGCTACGCCAGGCGATGATGCAGGCGATCAGCTCAGAGCACATGTGGAGCGATGCCGAATTCTTCCGCGCCAAGCGCGCCGAGCAGCAGGCCCGCCATGCCAAGTTCAACGACACCGAGTACAACCTCGAGCCGAACGTGAAAAGCTCCCCGGGCGGGCTGCGTGACATCCAGACCATCGGCTGGGTGGCGCTGCGGCACTTCGGCACCAACGATCTGCGCGAACTGGTCGACCAGGGCTTTCTCAACGAGCCCGAGTACAACATCCTCGCGTCGGGACGCGCCTATCTGTGGAAGGTTCGTTTCGCCCTGCACACGCTGGCCGGTCGCGCCGAGGATCGCCTGCTGTTCGATCACCAGCGTACCCTGGCACAACTGCTCGGCTATGAAGACAGCGACGCCAAGCTCGCCGTCGAGCGCTTCATGCAGAAATATTATCGTGTGGTGATGTCGCTCTCCGAACTCAACGACTTGCTGATGCAGCATTTCGAAGAGATCCTCCTGCGCAACGCAGAGGCAGCAGACATCCGTCCGTTGAACGCCCGCTTCCGGGTACGCAATCACTACATCGAAGTGACCCACCCGCAGGTATTCAAGCGCACGCCCTTCGCCTTGTTGGAAATTTTCGTGCTGATGGCACAGAACCCGGAGATCCGTGGCGTGCGCGCCGACAGCATCCGGCTATTGCGCGACCATCGCCACCTGATCGACGACAAGTTCCGCAGTGACATCCGCAACACCAGCCTGTTCATCGAGCTGCTGCGCTGCCAGGAAGGCATTCACCGTAATCTGCGGCGCATGAACCGTTACGGCATACTCGGTCGCTATCTGCCGGAGTTCGGCAAGATTGTCGGCCAGATGCAGCACGACCTCTTCCATATCTATACGGTCGATGCGCACACGCTCAACCTGATCAAGCACCTGCGCAAGCTGGGGCGCCCGGATTACCAGGAGAAGTATCCGCTGGCCTGGCGGATCTTCTGTCGTCTGCCCAAGCCAGACCTGCTGTATATCGCCGGGCTGTACCACGACATTGCCAAGGGCCGCGGCGGCGATCATTCCGAACTCGGAAAGGTGGATGCGGAAGCCTTCTGCCAACGGCATCAGTTGCCTGCCTGGGATTCGCATCTGGTCGGCTGGCTGGTGGAAAATCATCTGTTGATGTCCACCACCGCACAGCGCAAGGACATATCCGATCCCGACGTCATCCACGACTTCGCGGTGAAGATGGGCAATCAGGTGCGCCTGGATTATCTCTATGTGCTGACCATCGCCGACATCAACGCGACCAACCCGACGCTATGGAACAGCTGGCGTGCCTCGCTGCTGCGCCAGCTGTACACCGAAACCAAGCGGGCGCTGCGCCGCGGACTGGAGAACCCGCCGGACCGCGAGGAGCAGATTCGTCAAACGCAGCAGGCGGCCGTGGATATCCTGGTTCGTGCCGGCGTCGACGAAGATGATGCCGAAGCTCTGTGGTCCGAGCTGGGCGAAGACTATTTCCTGCGTCACACCGCCAGCGATGTCGCCTGGCATACCGAAGCCATCGCGCAGCATCCAAACCGAAACGGGCCCTTGGTTCTGATGCGGGAAACCGCACAACGCGAGTTCGAAGGCGCTACGCAGATATTCATTTACACGCCCGAGCAGAACGACCTGTTCGCCGTAACCGCCGCAGCGATGGATCAGCTCAACCTGAACATTCAGGACGCGCGGATCATCACGTCGACCAGCCGTTTCAGCCTGGATACCTATATCGTCCTCGACGCGGATGGCGGCTCCATTGGTGACAACCCCGAGCGCATTCGCCAGATCAAGCACGGCCTGATCGAGGCGCTGTCGGAACCGGATGATTATCCATCGATCATTCAGCGCCGCGTCCCGCGCCAGTTGAAACATTTCGCCTTCGACCCGGAGGTAACCATCTTCAATGATCACAGCGGTCAGCATACGATTCTCGAGCTGTCTGCGCCGGACCGGCCCGGCCTGCTGGCGCGCATGGGCAAGATCTTTCTGGACTTCGAAATCAGCGTTCAGAACGCCAAGATCGTCACGCTGGGCGAGCGCGTGGATGACGTCTTCGTACTCACCGACTCGAATAACCAGCCATTGTCCGATCCACAATTGTGCCAGCGACTGCAGAGCACCATCATCAAGACGCTAGGCTCCAGCGCCCAGCGAACCGACAACAGCCCGCCGTCGCAGATAGCCATCGGCCCCTGAGGATACTTTGCGGATGAATCCCGATCTGGACCGCCTGCAACCCTACCCGTTCGAGAAGCTGCGCGCGTTGCTCGCCGACGTGACGCCGAACCCGGCGCTTGCTCCGGTCTCGCTGTCCATTGGCGAGCCAAAGCATCCGTCGCCGACACTGGTTCTGGAGGCACTGGCCGCCAACCTCGACAAGGCTGCCCTTTACCCGACTACCCTGGGCCTGCCCGAATTGCGCCGCAGCATCGCCCACTGGCTGACCCGACGCTTCGAGTTGAACGCTGGTTCGCTGGACATCGATCGCAATATCGTGCCGGTCAACGGCACCCGCGAAGCGCTGTTCTCTTTCACCCAGGCCGTGGTCAGCCGGAACCCGGATGGACTGGTTGTCAGTCCGAATCCCTTTTATCAGATTTATGAAGGCGCGGCCTTTCTGGCCGGCGTCGAGCCGCATTACCTCGCCTGCGACGACAGCAACGGCTTCGTGCCGGATTTCGCCGCGGTACCCGAATCGATCTGGCGCCGTTGTCAGCTGCTGTTCATCTGCACGCCAGGCAATCCGACCGGCTCCGTGATCGCGCTGGAAAAGCTTCAACAGTTGATCGAACTGGCCGACCGCTACGACTTTGTGATTGCGTCAGACGAGTGCTACAGCGAAATCCACGACCCGTCAGGCCCCGCGCCGGTCGGTCTGCTGCAAGCCTGCGCGGCGATGGGCCGGAATGACTTCAGTCGCTGCGTGGTTTTTCATAGCCTGTCCAAGCGTTCCAACCTTCCGGGGTTGCGTTCGGGCTTCGTCGCAGGCGACGCCAGCCTCCTCAAGCCCTACCTGACCTACCGCACCTATCACGGTTGCGCGATGCCGGTGCAGACCCAGTTGGCAAGTGTCGCCGCCTGGCAGGACGAAACGCATGTGCGCGAAAACCAGGCGCAGTATCAGGCCAAGTTCGATGCCGTGCTAAATATCCTTGGCGAGGTAATGGACGTCGGACGCCCGGATGCAGGCTTCTATCTCTGGCCTAGAACTCCGATCGACGACGAGACTTTCACACGACGGTTACTGGCCGAGCAGAACGTGGCTGTCGTGCCGGGGCGCTACTTGTCGCGTGACGTGGACGGCTATAATCCGGGCGCCGGACGGGTGCGCATGGCGTTGGTTGCCCCTCTGGCAGACTGCATCGAAGCCGCCCATCGCATTCGCCGCCTGGTAGAGAGCCTCTGAACATGATTACCCTGTACGGCATCAAGGCCTGCGACACGATGAAAAAAGCGCGTGTCTGGCTCGAAGAGCAAGGCATTGAGTACCAGTTTCACGACTACAGGAAAGAAGGCATCGACGCTGACCAATTGCGGGCCTGGTGTGACGAACATGGCTGGGAAACTGTTCTCAATCGTCAGGGCACGACGTTCCGCAAGCTCGACGACGCCGACAAGGAAGCTATCGATACCAGCAAAGCCGTTGGCCTGATGCAGGCCAACCCATCGATGATTAAAAGACCGGTGCTCGACACCGGCTCGCAGCGACTGGTCGGTTTCAAGCCGGACCAGTATGCCGCTGCCCTCAAATGACCCTCCATGCATAGCATCCAAGGAATTAGCCCATGAGCGAATGTTTCAGCCTGGCCTTTGGCGTCGGAACGCAGAACACGGCCGGCAACTGGCTCGAAGTGTTCTATCCACAGCCGATGTTGCACCCTGACCCCAAACTGGTTCAGGTCGTCGCCGAACAGCTTGGTTATAGCGAAGGTAACCAGGCTCTGTTGCTGAAGGCAACGCAGTGCGAAGCACTGGGCAAGGCGCTGGAGCAGGCCGGTTTTGCCGAAGCTGGCGCGATCGTCGCGCAGTTTGCGGGCAGCAGCCGTCCCTTGGTAGCGACCATCCTGGCTACCGACGAGGCGCCCTCCTCTACGCCCGAGGCCTATCTCAAGCTGCATCTGCTCTCGCATCGCTTGGTCAAGCCGCATGGCGTGGTACTGGCCGGCATCTTTCCGCTGCTGCCGAACGTGGCCTGGACCAACCAGGGCGCGATCGACATCACCGAGTTGCCGCAGCGCCAACTCGCCGCACGACTGAAGGGCGATACCATCATCGTTCACAGCATCGACAAGTTTCCGTCAATGACCGACTACGTTGTGCCGGCCGGCATACGTATCGCCGACACTGCTCGGGTGCGTCTGGGCGCCTACGTGGGCGAAGGCACAACCGTCATGCATGAAGGCTTCATCAACTTCAATGCCGGTACCGCAGGCACGAGCATGGTCGAAGGTCGGATATCCGCCGGGGTATTCGTTGGCAAGGGTTCGGACCTGGGTGGTGGCTGCTCGACCATGGGCACCTTGTCAGGGGGCGGGAACATCGTCATTTCGGTCGGCGAAGGCTGCCTGATCGGTGCCAACGCGGGTATCGGTATTCCGCTGGGCGATCGCTGCACCGTCGAGGCCGGCCTGTATATCACTGCCGGGATAAAGGTCGCCCTGCTGGACGACGCCGACAACATCGTCGAGATCGTCAAGGCACGCGACCTGGCCAATCAGACCGATCTGCTGTTCCGTCGGAATTCGCAGACTGGCGCGATCGAGTGCAAGACCAACAAGAGCGCCATCCAGCTCAACGAGATGCTTCACGCGCACAACTGAACACAGCGGCAAGCTTCAAGCGGCAAGCCGATTGGCGCCGCTTGAAGCTCCGCTTTATGGATAGATCGTACTGGCTGCTAGCTCGGGCATCGAGACTCTGGCATCCTGCCTTCAGCTCAGAACTCTCAACTCGCCGCGTGCTGCTTGTCGCTCAGCGGCTCCCGCCGCTACCCTCTACCTCAGCAGGCGCTCGACGATCTTTGCCGCCATGTTCAGGCCAATGGCGCCGGTCACCATCGATACCGCTCCCAGTCCGCCCTCGCAGTCCAGCTTGACCACTTCCCCGTCGAATACCTTGGTTCGGCATACGCTGCCGTCAGGCTGCGGGTAGGTCAGTTGTTCGGTCGAATACACGCAGGGCACTCCGAAGCTCCGCTTGCTGTCAGCGCGCGGAAAATTGTGATGCCGACGCAGCTCGGAGCGCGCCTTGGCCGCGAGCGGGTCGTTGGTGGTCCTGGACAGGTCAGCGACCTTGATCTGCAGCGGGTCGAATTGCCCTGCCGCGCCGCCGGAGGTCACGATGGGAATCTTGCGGCGCTTGCACCAGGCGATCAGCGCCACCTTGGATTTGACGCTATCGATACAGTCGGCAACCGCATCCATGTCGTTGGTGATGTAATCCGGTAGCGTCTTCTCGGAGATGAAGTCCATCACCGCGTTGACCTTGCACTCCGGGTTAATCTGGCGCAGCCGCTCGGCCATGACTTCGACCTTTGGGCGTCCAATCTGCCCCTGCAACGCCGGAAGTTGCCGGTTGGTGTTGGTCTGGCATACCTCGTCCAGGTCGATAAGGGTGATCTGGCCGATGCCTGTACGCGCCAGCGCTTCGGTCGCCCAGGAACCGACCCCACCGATGCCAACAATCGCCACGTGACATTTCCCCAACCGCGCCAGGCCGTCGCGCCCGTAAAGTCGTGCTATTCCGCCGAAGCGTGGATCATCTGTCGACATACTGAACCCTCTCGAATCTGTGGCGATTATACCAGCGGCCAGCTGGTGCGTGGGCGACCGCCTACTGCGGGCTGATTAAAAAACGAGCAAGATCCTCCGGGGCAGGACGGATGACAATCCGATGTGGTTATCCTGCACTTATCCACAGCTCCATCCACCGTAACTGTGCACAACTCGGTATTTGTTACGTCCGCAAGCTGTGGGACACTGCCGCTCCATCTTTCGGTGCCTACGGAACAATGAACCCACCTCGACAGCGCCCGCCAGCCGCCGCGCCACATCCGCGCAATCGGCATCGAGGCCGTTATGATTTCGCCGCCCTGACCCGGACGGCCCCTGAGCTGCAGGGCTTCATGCGCCTCGGCGTGCACGGCCAGCCAACGCTCGATTTCGCCAATCCGGAAGCGGTGCGCTTGCTGAACCAGGCGCTGCTCCGTGCCGATTACGGCATCGTAGAATGGGACATTCCGCCAGGCTATCTTTGCCCTCCCGTGCCCGGGCGTGCCGACTATGTCCACGCCCTGGCCGACCTGCTCGCCGAAAGCCATGACGGCGTGCTACCGGCAGGCGAGAAGCTGCTTGGCCTCGACATCGGCACCGGCGCGAACCTGATCTATCCCCTCATCGGACAGGTGGAATATGGCTGGCGTTTCATTGGCGCCGACATCGATCCGGTGGCTCTGGACAACGCAGCGCGCATCCTCGCCGCCAATCCGAACGCCGCCCAATCCATCACGTTGCGCCGGCAGCCGGATCCGCGAAACATTTTCCTTGGCCTGATCCAGGCGGACGAGTCGATCGACTTCACGCTCTGCAATCCGCCCTTTCACCGCAGTGCCGAAGAGGCGCAGGATGCCAACCGGAAAAAGTGGCAGAATCTCAGGGGTTCTGCCGACCGATCGTTGAACTTCGGCGGTCAGCACAACGAACTCTACTGTGAGGATGGCGAGGCGGGATTTCTGCAGCGCATGGCCGACCAGAGCGCAGCCCATCGCAGCCAGGTCTTCTGGTTCTCCACCCTCGTATCCAAGCGCGAAAATGTTCAGCCGTTACAGGAGCGCGTCCGGGCCTTGGGCGCCGCCGATATTCGGGACGTTCCGATGGCGCAGGGCAACAAGCGCAGCCGCTTCGTGGCCTGGACGTTTCTCGACAAGAAGCAGCGTCGGGCCTGGCGTCGCGCTCGCTGGCCATGACCCCTGCATAGGCGGATCGGACCGGCAACTCTGCTATCATGCCGCTCTCAAATCCGTTACGACAGACGAGCCATGACCGAGCTTTCCCCGACCCTTGCCCTGGCCTGCGAATTGATATCGCGAGACTCCACCACCCCTGCCGATGCCGGCTGTCAGGAGCTGATGGCTGAGCGCCTGGCCGCTTGTGGTTTTGCCATCGAGCCGATGCGCTTCGGCGAGGTGGACAATCTCTGGGCACGACGCGGGACTCAGGGCCCGGTCCTGTGTTTCGCCGGGCATACTGATGTCGTGCCGACCGGACCAGTCGAGCAATGGACCAACCCGCCGTTTTCTCCGGCCATCCACAACGGAATGCTGCACGGGCGCGGCGCCGCGGACATGAAAGGCAGTCTGGCAGCCATGATCATTGCCGCCGAGCGCTTCGTCGCCGACTACCCCGATCATCATGGTTCGATCGCTTTTCTCATCACCAGTGATGAAGAAGGGCCAGCGGTGGACGGAACGGTGAAGGTCGTCGAGACGCTGAAGGCCCGCGACGAGAAGGTCGACTGGTGCATAGTCGGCGAGCCTTCGAGCACCGAAGTGGTCGGCGATGTGGTGAAGAACGGCCGCCGCGGGTCGCTCAATGCCCGGCTATTGGTCAAGGGCAAGCAGGGCCATGTTGCCTATCCGCACCTGGCGCGCAACCCGATTCACCTGGCTGCGCCGGCGCTGGCCGAGCTGGCGGGTGAATCATGGGATGACGGCAATGAGTTCTTCCCGCCCACCAGTTTTCAGATCTCCAACATTCGCTCTGGCACCGGCGCGACCAACGTCGTGCCGGGTGAGCTGGAGGCTCTGATCAATTTCCGCTTTTCCACAGAGTCGACGGTAGAAAGCCTGCAGAGCCGTACCCGGGACATCCTTGCCCGGCACGGCCTGAATTATGAACTGGACTGGACGGTATCCGGACTACCCTTTCTTACCGAGCCCGGTGCCCTGCTCGACGGAGTGGCTGGCGCGATTCTCGAGGTCACCGGTCGGCAGACGCAACCGTCCACCTCCGGCGGCACCTCTGACGGCCGCTTCATCGCTACCATGGGCACGCAGGTCGTCGAGTTGGGACCGGTGAACGCGACTATTCACCAGGTGGACGAATGTATCCGCGCCGAGGACCTTGAGATCCTCGCTGATATCTATCAGGCCACACTGGTCAGGTTGCTCGGCTGATGCTGGAGCTTATCTGCCCGATATGCCATCAGGCGTTGACCAACCTGGGCCAGCAGTGGCGCTGCGACAACGGCCATAGCTACGATCAGGCTCGCCAGGGCTACCTGAACCTGCTGATGGTGCAGCACAAGAACAGCCGTCAGCCAGGCGATACGCCGGCGATGCTCGCCTGCCGTCAGGCGTTTCTCGACGCGGGTCATTATCAACCGGTCAGCGAGACGATCAACCGGGCCTTTCTTGCCCAGGGCCCCGGTACCTTGCTCGATATGGGCTGTGGTGAGGGCTACTACACGGCCCGGCTCGCCTCGGTGCTGTCCGACAGCGAAGTTGGCGGGCTGGATATCAGCAAGGACGCGGTGATCAGGGCGACCCGCCGCAGCCGCGACCTGCGCTGGCTGGTGGCTTCGAGTGCTCGGCTGCCTGTCGCCGATGCCAGCCTCGACGCCCTGCTCTCGGTATTCAGCCCCTGGTCCTGGGACGAGTGTCTTCGCACATTGAAACCTGGCGGCCATTTGATGCTCGTCGGACCGCACGCCGACCACCTGCGCAGCCTGCGCGCCGCACTGTATGACGATGTGCACGCGACGCCGGACCTGCTCAAGGAACCGCCGCCGGAGCTGCAGGTCGTCAGCGACAAGACCCTGCGCTATCCTCTGGAACTGGAAGCCACCGACTTGGCCAATCTGATCGGCATGACGCCACACAGCTTGCGCAGCGCTCCCGATCGGCAACGGCATATTATCGAAACCGGTCTGGTCGGGCTGGAGGTCGCCATGCGCTTGGTCATCCTGCAACGTTGCTGAGGACATTCTGTGCGTCAACCTGACATCGAGATCTATCTGCGTGACGATCATCTGGACGACCTGTTCAACTGGCTGGGCCGTGAAGTCGGGCAGCTGAATCTGCACGCGCCGACGGGGCTGACCCAGCGCGGCTCCTTGAAGACATCTCACACGACTCCGGTCATGGTCGTTCGCAAGGCAGCCGGAAAATGGGCAAGCATCTGGTTCGACAGCGACCAGACACCTTGGGAGACGGACGTCGACTGCGCCCGGGCGGTTCACGCTGGCATCGGACATGAAGTCCGCTGTTCGGTCGGCGGGTGGACCGAATCGGACGGCGAAGCGGATGCTGATCGCTGGCTGAAGGTCAACAGCGAAGGCGAGGCGGAATTCGTCTGGGCACAAAAGCCTTAATGGCGCTCGGTTACTTCATCGTTGCGCTGGCAACAGCACTGATTACCATCGCGGCGATCGTCTTCCATTACGAGGCCGCGTACAGGCTCGGCGCCGTTACTAGCTGGTCCACGCTGCGGCCGCGCCTGCGGATACTCGTGTTGTTCTTCGGCCTGCTGCTTGCTCATGTGCTGGAAATATGGCTGTTTGGGATTGGCGCCTGGCTGCTCGCCGGTGTCGGCCCAGGCAGCGGCATTTCAGAGATGCAGCAGCCCGGATTGCTCGATTACGTTTACCTGTCCGCCGCAACCTATACCACGGTAGGTTACGGTGACCTCTCGCCTGGCGGCCATCTGCGATTCCTGTTCGGTACCGAAGCTCTGGCTGGACTCATGCTGATCACCTGGTCCGCCTCACTGACGTTCATCGAAATGCAGAACCACTGGCGGGACGAATGACCCCGAGGGCTGAAGCGGTGACTTACGGGCTACACTTCAGCGCACATGTCGAAGGAGGATAGTCTGATGAGCGAAACGATGATCCTGGCGTGCCCGAACTGCCACAAGAAGAACCGTCTGGCTGCCGAACGGCTCGAAGCCGGACCGAGCTGCGGCGCGTGCAAACAGCCCCTGTTCAACGGCCGCCCTGTCGCGGTCGGCCAGGCCACGTTCGCCAACCATGCGCAGAGCGATCTGCCAGTAGTGATCGATTTCTGGGCGCCCTGGTGCGGCCCGTGTCGACAGTTCGCACCGGTCTTCGAGCAGGCCACTGCCGAGTTGGAACCCCGGGCACGGCTGGTCAAGATCAACACCGAAGACGAGCCGGAACTGGCCTCTCGCTACGCCATTCGAAGCATACCGACACTGATGATCGTCCGACGTGGAAAGGAAATAGCTCGCCTTGCCGGAGCATTACCCGCTGCACAATTTCGTCAGTGGGTAAACCAGCACATCCAGTGAGCGGAGCGGGACGCTGCCATCTCGGCAACGCCCCTTCGCCTCATACCGGCGAAACGTCCTCCGCCTGCAGACCTTTCTGGCCCTGGGTCACAGTGAACTCTACCTTCTGGCCCTCGGCCAGTGTTCGGTGTCCGTCTCCGCGGATAGCTCGAAAATGTACGAATACGTCCGGACCGGACTCGCGTTGAATGAAGCCAAAACCCTTGGCATCGTTGAACCATTTAACGGTGCCGTGCTCACGCTCAGCCATTACCACTTCTCCACACACTGCGTTGTGTCACGCCGTCCGCATTACCGGACCGGCAATCCCGGCGCTCCCAACCACCGTCCCAGCGTCGCGCTCCTACTGTTCTGCTATCCGGTATGCCAAGCCCGGGCAGCTACGCGTCAGTGAAGAAAGGCTGTAAGAGACCGTATTTCGATTCTAGTCGAAGCGAAACACCGCGCAAGTATAGGGGAGCGACGGAGCGGCCTGTATCAGGGCGATACAGGCCAAACTGCCAGGGAGGGAAAAGAGGCTACTCTGCCGCTTGCCGGATGAGGTCTTCACGGCGCTTGTTCAGATTCTCGACCTGGCCGATGTTCAGCTGGTAGGCCCAGCGAGCGTCGGCGTTGACCGCGAGCGGCTCCTCGCCCGGATTGTCGAACTGGTCGATCAGCAACCAGTATTTTCCTTCGATCTCGTGCAGGCTCGCCTGCAACTCGGCACCGGCAAAGGTGCTCAATTGCATGCGCAGCATGGGCTCGCCCAGGGCAAGCTCACTGCGCAGCGTCACATCCTGTGCGCGCAGCTGAGCAAGGGCCAGAACCATGCTATTGATCGAGCGTTCATTCCCCGCCTGGACCTCGGCAGGCACACCAACGAGCCGGAAGTTGTAATCACCCTCCTGCGCCTTGTCCAGCTCCACTACTTCGCCATCGGCATGTTCCCAGCGCGCTGTCGCCAGACGCGCCATAGGCAGGCCAATCACTGAAAGCGCAAGCCAGTCTTGTGGGTTCACCGACATGGAGAAAGGCCTGTTGACCAGCCAGACCTGATCCTGATCGCGCATCCTGACCAGCTGTCCACCGCCGACGGTGTTACCGTAAATCAAAGACAGATCGCCTTCGTCGTCGCGCAGTATCACCTCCAGCGCTTCACTGCCTTCGGCTTGTGGATCCAGACCGAGCCGGGCGTGATGTTCGGGATTGCCCGTCTTGTCCTCGACGATACGTACCCCGCGGACCGCATGCAGCAGCGCTGCGATACGCTCGCGTTGCGCGGGGTAGTGATAGTGGTTGACGACGCCCCACTGCTGGTCCCGATACTCCAGTTCCACCTGCTGACCACCGCGACGCAGCTCGATACGCTCGAGGTCGTCGATGATCTCGCGCTGGGTGTCGGAAAACAGCGGTCGCGTTTCCAGGTCAGCGACGCGGTCTTCACTGCGCATTTGGACCGCCAGGGCGACCAGGGCGATGGAAACTACCGCGATCACTAGGATGATAATGTTGCGCATTGTCTATCTTCCTCAGGCCGAACGACGGCGAAGCCGGCCGATGCCCCACCACAACAGCACGCCCAGGGTGAGCAGGGCCGGTACCAGAGCAATGTTGATTACCTTGAGCCACATGCCGAGGCGCTCGATATCGGCGTTGAGCTGGAAGCGTACATCGCGCAGCTGCTTGCGGATCGCCAGCTTTTCATCCAGGAAACGCTGAATCGCCTGCTCCTGCTCCGCGCTCATCTCGGACAGCTGCGAAGGATCCTGCTCCTGCTGTAGCTCCGCCAACCGCCGCTCGGTCTCGGCAAGCTGCTGCTGCAGACGCTGTTCGCTGGCGCGGAAGCGGCGCTCGGCACGGCGCTGGAGCTCTTCAACGACAGTGAACGGACGGCTGAAGTCGCCACGCGAGCGGACGCTGATCAGGGCTTCGGATCCGGACAGGTTGTCCAGGGCGTTGATCAGCAGACCGCCGTTATCAGCCCAAGGCTGGGGGATGCGCTGGCCGAAAAGGTCCTGAATCTGCACCCACATGCGGTCGGTCAGCATGTCGGTATCGGCGATGACCACGACATTGATGTTGTCGCTCTCGACCACCTGCGGCTCACGCCCTTCCAGTCCCTCCGGGTAGGCGGTGCTGGCCGGGCCCTGCACGCGGGCGCCGAACAGGTATCGCTTTTCATCAGGCTCGAAGCCATCGAGCAGGGTTTCCGGGTCCCGCAGTTCGGTAAAGCGGCTCGAGGGCACCAGCGCGCTGTTGGTCGTGCTGGTGAGCAGCGGCGTGATGCGCGTGCTGGCGCCTTCGATAGGCTGCAGTGCACCGCCACTGGCGAGCGTCAACAGTTGGAGCGGCGCGGTGACGGTATCGTCGTCGCTGAGCTGCGCTGCTTCGAGTTCCAGCCAGCCAATGTGGCGCGCGGGCAATTGGCCCTGACCACGGCTCACCGACATGCCCAGGCGCGCATCCAGCACGACCTGCTCGGGGTTGTAATCGAGCCCCCAGGCCTTGAGCAGGGGTCCCAGATCCGAGGACTTGCCATCCGCCATGGCGGCGATCATCGCTTCCTGGCTCTGGTCAGCTTCGGCAACCGGGTCGATAAAGGCAAGCAGCTTGCCGCCGCGCAGCACGAACTGATCTACCGCGAACAGAGCCGCCTCGCTCAGAGACTTCGGGTGCACCAGCAACAGCACGTCGATCTCTGCTGGGATCTCGTCAAGATCGGCTTCGAGGTTGCGCACGGTGAACAGTTGCTGAACCTGCTCGTAAGCGACCCACGGTTCCCCACCCTGCCCCAGCATCGGATTCATGCTACCGCCAGCGATCGGCAGGCCGGTGATCAGACCGATTTCCGGCTTGTCCGGCTGAGCCAGACTGTTGACCAGTCGGCTCAGCTCGTACTCCAGCAGACCTTCCTGTTCCAGCGCAAAGAACGGAATCACCTCACGCTGGGCCAGACTGTTGGTGCCGGCAAGGCCGAAATACAACTGCTCGCCGGTATCGGACAAGGGAATCGCCTGCAACCCGAACTCCGCAGCACGGTCCTCCGCTTCCGAGAACGGCTGCGGATCGATGATGTGCAGCCGAATGTTGCCCTCGGCAACCCGCTCGTACTCCTGCAGCATCTCCTCGACACGGCGGGCGTAGTTGCGCAGCACCACCATGTCCTTGCTGGCGCGATCGGAGAAAAAGAAGTACAGGTCGATCGGCTCCTCCAGGTCCTCGAGGATCTGCTCGGTACCGTCGGAGATGGTGTACAGATTTTGCTCGGTCAAATCGAGTCTGGCGCCGGGCAGCAGCACATTGGAAGCCATATTGAAAGCGACGAAGGCCAGCAAAAGTACCAGCAGGCCGGTACCCGAATACATGATGCGTTTCATTGTTGTTCTCCTCGCCTCAATCGGCCTTTTTAAGGTCGATGACAATCGCCGTCGCCAATAACCAGACAACGATCAGCGAAATGAAATAAAGCAGGTCGCGCAGGTCGAGAACGCCCTTGCTGATGGCATCGAAGCGGATCAGGAAACTGAGCGAGGCGATCGCATCGAGCAGCCACTGCGGAGCCCAGCCGCTGAATACGTCCAGCACCAGCGGAAAGCCGCTGACGATAAAGACGAAACAGGCGACGACGCTGACGATGAATGCGATCACCTGGTTCTTGGTAACAGCCGACATGCATGAACCGATCGCCAGGTAGCCCCCTGCGAGCAGCCAGCTGCCGATATATCCGGTGAAGATCGCGCCATTGTCAGGCGAGCCGAGGTAGTTGACCGTGATGATCATCGGAAAGGTCAGCAGCAGCGCGAGACCGATAAACACCCAGGCGGCGAGGAATTTACCCATGACCATGTCGGTACGCGAGACAGGCAGCGTCATCAACAGCTCGATGGTGCCGGACTTGCGCTCTTCGGCCCACAGGCGCATCGCTACCGCCGGCACCAGGAACAGATACAACCAAGGATGAAAGTTGAAGAAGGGATTCAGGTCGGCCTGGCCACTTTCGTAAAAGCCGCCCAGATAAAAGGTGAAAACAGCCGAGAGCACCAAGAAGATGACGATGAAGATATACGCCAGCGGCGTGGCGAAGTAGCTGCGCAGCTCTCGCTTGAAGATCACTCCGAGGTTTTTCATGCCGCTTCCTCCGAGGTCAGGCGACGGAAGACTTCATCAAGACGGCCTCGCTCGACCGACAATTCCAGCACCGGCCAAGCGTGCTCACGCGCGTACTGCCCGACCACCGGAAAAATAACCTCGCCTGGTTTCGCGACCACCGTCAGCAGACGCCCTTCCCGCTGACGCTCGACGTCCAACACCCCGGGCAGCGCCAGCAATGGCTGACTGTCGACCGGCTGTGCGAGCGCGACGGTCACCGCCTGGTGATAGCGCGAACGCGCCTCGAGCTGATCCGGCGTTCCATCAGCCAGCAGTCGGCCGCGTGCAATGACGACGGCCCGGGTGCAGACCGCACTGACTTCTTCGAGAATGTGCGTAGAGATCACCACGATCTTGTTGCTACCGCTGGCGAGCTGCTGGATCAGCTGGCGAACCTGATGTTTCTGGTTGGGGTCGAGGCCATCGGTGGGCTCGTCGAGGATCAACACTTGAGGGTCGTGCAGGATCGCCTGCGCCAGCCCGACGCGGCGCTTGAAGCCTTTGGATAAGGTTTCGATGCTCTGGCCCAGAACACCCTGAAGCTCGACCTGCTCTACCGCCTGCTCGACTCGCTTGCGCTTCTCAGCGCCACTGAAGCCGCGAACTTCGGCAATGAACTCAAGAAATCCCTTAACCCGCATGTCGCCGTAGCACGGCGCACCTTCGGGCAGATAGCCCATATGCTTCTGAGCCTGGAGAATCTGGCTCTGGATATCGAAGCCGCACACCGAGGCAGAACCACCATCAGGCGTGAGGAAACCGGTCAGCATCTTCATAGTGGTCGACTTGCCGGCCCCGTTCGGGCCGAGAAAGCCAAGCACTTCCCCCGGTTGCACATCGAAGGAAAGATTGTCCACCGCAAGGTGATCGCCGAAGCGTTTGGTCAGGCTGTTTATCTTTATCATGGCCTCTTCCGTTCCCCAAAAAAACCGGCGCACCGCGACAGGCTGCGCACCGCAACGGGCAAGCATACATTGAATGCCGAAGTAATAAAGGACGATCTGAACCGGCGTGCATGACGGCCGAGGGGGATGATATCCGCCTGCGACGACAGGGATTGCCGACCCAGATTCCGTTTCTCACCGCACGAAATGATCAGCGCTGGAGCGCAAAGACTATATGAACCGAAGCGGACCATTTCAAGAGCTCTGCGGTTCGTGCAGCACCGCCATGTCACGCGCCAACAAAACCGTTAGAATCGCCGCAAAATGAACGCGGTCTGCCGCGATGACAACGAGAACGATATGTCTGCGGGTTTTTCATCATTGTTCGGGCGGTTGCGCTTCGGCTTTCTGCGCCGCCTGCTGTTCACCTGGGCGCGCTCGGAAACCATAGCCAACTCGGCTTACAACGAGCGACTCGACCAGCATCGACCGATTGTCTACGTCCTGCCCTCTCGCTCTCTGTCAGACCTGCTGGTACTGGATCGTGAATGCGCCAAGGCTGGCCTGCCACGACCGGTGCGGCCCACGCATGCGCCGCTCGACGAGCCTGAAGCCCATGTATTTCTCAATAACGGCCACGCCTGGGTCAACCGGCCGGACCCGCGCGATCAATCCCCACGACTGCTGCGGGTTCTCGATGCGGTGGAACGCCAGCACGCCATGGAAGTGCAGCTGGTACCGGTAAGCGTTTTCTGGGGTCAATCGCCGGACGCCGAATCCTCGCCGATCAAGTTGCTGTTTGCCTACAACTGGGCGGTCGGTGGGCGCTTGCGCAAACTGATGGCAATCCTGCTGCACGGCCGCAAGATACGCGTGCGCTTCGGCGAACCGATGTCGATGCGCGGTCTTGTCGATGAGAACCTCGGACACCAGCGCAACGTACGCAAGGTCAACCGTCTGCTGCGCGTGCACTTCCGCCAGCAACGGGGCGCTGTGGTCGGTCCGGACCTGTCACACCGCAGCACATTGTTGAAAGGGTTGTTACGCGCACCGCTCGTACGCGAAGCGATAGCTCGTGAGATGCAGGAAAAGGACGTAGACGAAGCCAGGGCGCGAAGGGAAGCCTCGCGGTACGCCAACGAAATTGCCTCCGATTTCACCTACACCATCATCCGCTTCCTCGAAGTCGTCCTGTCCTGGTTCTGGAACAAGCTGTACAAGGGCATCCGCATTCATCACATCGAAAGAGTCCAGGAAATCGCTCGCGGCAACGAGATCATCTATGTGCCCTGCCATCGCAGCCATATCGATTACCTGCTGTTGTCCTACATTCTGTTCCAGAACAGCCTGACCCCACCGCATATCGCTGCCGGCATCAACCTCAACATGCCCGTCATCGGGGGCATCCTGCGGCGGGGCGGGGCGTTTTTCATGCGTCGCACTTTCAAGGGCAATCAGCTGTATACGGCAGTGTTCAACGAATACCTGCATACGCTGTTCAGCCGTGGTTTCCCCGTCGAATATTTCATCGAAGGTGGCCGCTCGCGCACCGGCCGCATGCTCAATCCGAAAACCGGCATGCTCGCGATCACCCTCCGCAGCTATCTGCGCAGTTCACGCCGGCCCATTGTCTTCGTCCCGGTGTACATCGGTTATGAACGGGTTCTGGAGGGTCGCACTTATCTGGGCGAGCTGCGCGGACAGGCGAAAAAGAAGGAATCGATCTTCGACCTGTTTCGCGTGCTCGGGGCGTTGAAGCTGCCGTTCGGCCAGGTCGCGGTCAATTTCGGCGAGCCGGTGGCGCTGAGCGAGTTCCTCGATCGACGCCAGCCGGGCTGGCGTGAGCTGAGCCAGGCAGAGCAGCACCGCCCATCCTGGCTGCCCCAGGCGACCAATGACCTCGCCCAGCTACTCGCCCGGTCGATCAACGCCGCGGCCGATGTGAACCCGGTGAATCTGGTCGCCCTGGCCATGCTCTCGACCCCGCGCCTGGCACTCGACGAACCAGCGCTGGCGCGCGTATTGGAGAGCTTCACCGCCCTGCTTCGCCGAGTGCCCTATTGCGGCTGCGTTACGCTGCCGCAGCTCGAGGGCCGCGCGTTGATTGGCTATGTGGAACAGATGGGGCTGATTGGTCGCCAGTCCGATGCGTTGGGCGAGATACTCTTCCTGGACGAGCCGCAGGCCGTGTTGATGACCTATTACCGCAACAACGTGCTGCATCTGGTCGCACTGCCTGCACTGATCGCTTGCCTGTTTCTGAACAATCCGCGTGTCACCCGGTCGCAGATCGAGCGGCTCATTACGGCTATCTATCCCTACCTGCAGGCCGAACTCTTCCTGCAATGGAACGAAGCCGAGCTGCCTCAGGTGATCGAGCAATGGATCAATGGTCTGATCGCCCAGGGATTGCTCCGCGAGGAGAACGAGCAGCTTCACCGTCCTGACCCAAGCTCGGGGGAGTTCGTGCTGCTCAGCTTGCTGGCTCGCACCATTATCCAAATGCTCGAGCGGTTCTACATGGCCGCCGCGCTATTGCTGAACAATCCGAACGGCAGCCTGACGGCGGAGGAGCTGGAAGGCCTTTGTACGGTGATGGCGCAACGTCTGTCGATTCTGCATGGACTCAACGCGCCCGAGTTCTTCGACAAGACACTGTTCCGCCAATTCATCCAGCGGCTGACCGAACTGGAGGTACTCAGCACCAACGGGGAGGGACGTCTGCATTTCCAGCCGGGGCTTGAGGAAATTGCCGAAAGCACGGCCAGACGCGTACTCAGCGCAGAAATCCGGTTATCGATTCGGCAGGTCGCCCGCACCTCCGCTCCAGCAGCCACTGTCTGAAACGTCAGCCGAGCTTTCTCAGCCCATAGATATCGTAACGGCTCGACTGTCCCTGCAGCTTCGCATTCGGCTCGGGGCCGTCGATTACCGGCGCCTTGCGCGGACGCTTCACGGCCACACGGTGGCTGGCCAGGCCCAGCGCTTCAGATAGCAGCTTCGGTGCGTCGAGATCGTCTCCTGCCAAGGGACGGAAGAGACGCATCTCCTTTTTCACCAGAGCCGACTTGTCCCGGTGCGGAAACATCGGGTCCAAATGGATGACTTGCGGGACCGGGCCGGCCCAGTCGCGCATCGCCTCGATCGCATCAGCCTCGGTCAGTCGCATTCTCGCGGCGATCTCAGCTACTTCACCGCCCGCTTGCAGCGCCCGGCTCAGCCCATCGGCCAGCAGCGCGGCGATCACCGGCTGACGCTCGATCATCATCACTTCGCAACCCAGAGCCGCCAGCACGAAAGCATCGCGCCCAAGACCCGCCGTGGCGTCGAGAACAGAGGGCCTGATAGAGCCGCGCAGGCCGACAGCACGCGCGACCATCTGCCCGGCGCCACCACCGTACTGCCGACGGTGCGCCAGCGCACCCTCTACGAAGTCGACACGCACAGCGCCTGGCGCTCCCGCCTCGGTCGAACGCAGACTGAGGCCATCGTCAGCCAACTGCAGCAATAGTTCGGTGGTGCTCTGCTCGGGTGGGACGGCAGGGATGTTGAGCCGATTCGCCAGGTGTTCAGCGGCTTGCTGATGCTCAGCGCTGAGCCAGGTGACGGCCAACGACGCGGAAACGGATTGAACAAAAGTGGCAGGAGGCGTAGCAATCATGGCGTCAGGCGTAGAGGTCAACGCCGAAGATGCCTTCGACCTCGGATTCCAGCGGCAGGTTGGCGGTAGATTCGTAGCTGGCCAAGGCCTGGTTGACGCGGCCATACACCGGCTGGGATGACTCGCGACGTGCAGGGATGTATTCGGCATTGGCAGACAGCGCAACGACAGCTCTGGGGGTCAGCGCCCTGGTCGGCTCGACCGGAGCCGCGTGGCCGGGACGAGCCGACTCACTGCTGGCCGGTGGGGCCACAGATCGGCTGCGCTCAACGAGCGAGTTGAATGGAAGCTGACCATCCAGACGCATTTAGCCACTCCAGAATGAGTCCCGCCAGATTATCCGCAGGACGCCCTTGCAGCAAAGCTTCGCCGACGAAGCGGCTTTTTCGCCTTCATTTAGCGTCCTTTCGGAGTCGCCACCTGATCCCGCAGATAGATTGGCTGAGCGTCAGCCGCATCCAGGGTTGCCCCGCTGCGCCAGGCTGGCAATGCCAGGTCGATCAGATCGCGTGCATCGGGCAGATAATCAGCGCCCGTAGCCGGGACCTTCACTGCAAGCCGATCAACATAAGACCAACCGGTGCCACAACCAAACTGCGGTTCGAAACCGTCAGGCACCGATACTCGCTCCGGCGAACAGACGACTTCTTCCGAAACCGGTTGCATGACACCTTCGACCAAGCGGAAACAGCCCCAATACACCTCGTCCATCCGCGCATCGATTGCTGCACATACCCTTTCGGCGCCCTGCTCGCGCCAACCCCGTTGGGCCAGAGCCGCCAGGTTGGAGACCGCGATGACCGGTTTGCCGCTAGCAAAGGCCAGCCCCTGCACCATGCCGGTGGCTATCCGCACCCCGGTAAATGCGCCGGGACCCCTGCCGAAAACCAGGGCATCGAGCTCATCAAGAATGACTCCGCTCTCGGTCAGTAGTTCATCGACCATCGGCAGCAGCCGCTGAGCATGCATTCGGGGAATGATCTCGAAACGGTGGAACAGCCTATCACCGTGCAGGAGCGCGGCAGAGCAGGCCTCGGTGGCAGTATCAATGGCAAGCAGGGTAGTCATGCTGGACGCCTGAAAAGGAAGCGATTGTACCCAAAACGCGAAAGCCCGCGCGACAGCATCGCACGGGCTTTCATTGATGACGCGTCAGTGTTCAGCTCAGCGCAGCAAGCACCTTGGCGGTGATCTGATCAACGCTACCGACGCCTTCGATCTTCGAACACTTGGGCGTACCGGTGGCTGCGGATACCTTGCTGTAGAACTCCACGAGCGGCTTGGTCTGGGTGTGGTAGATCTGGAGACGCTTGCGAACGGTCTCTTCGCGATCATCGTCCCGCTGAATCAGCGGCTCGCCAGTGACATCGTCCTGCCCGGTCACCTTCGGCGGATTGTACTGAACGTGATATACGCGGCCAGAGTTCGGATGGACGCGACGGCCTGACAGACGCTGCACGATCTCCTCGTCGTCGACCGCGATTTCCAGAACGTGGTCAATCGCGATGCCTGCCTCGGCCAGCGCCTCGGCCTGCGGAATGGTGCGCGGGAAACCGTCGAAGAGGAACCCGTTGGCGCAGTCTTCCTGCTTGATCCGCTCGCTGATCAAGCCGATGATGAGTTCGTCAGAAACCAGTGCGCCACTGTCCATCACTTCCTTGACCTGCTTGCCCAGCTCGGAGCCGGCCTTGACTGCAGCACGCAGCATGTCGCCGGTGGAAATCTGCGGAATATTGAACCGCTGGCAGATGAACTGGGCCTGTGTGCCCTTCCCCGCTCCGGGGGCACCCAAAAGGATGACACGCATTGTTGAACTCCTCATCTAACTGAAACCGGGCCGCCTGGGGTATCGGACCACAAGCCGGCAGACACCAGCGCCGCTGGTGTGCGAGATTCGCGCATGCAAGGCAGAAGCGATGCGAAAAGGGCGTTCAACATACACGCACAGCCTGGCATGTACAAGCTGGACCAAGGTCGAGGGCAGGGTCTTCCAGACCCCACCACGCCTCGCCGTTCAGCCGGTGTTGCGCATCCCTGCAGCGATCCCTGCGACCGTGACCAGCAATGCCCGCTCAAGCTCAGGGGTCACGTCCTGACCCTGCGCACGAGTGCGCTTGAGCAACTCCGCTTGAAGCACGTGCAGCGGATCGGTGTAGGGATTGCGCACGGCTACCGATTCGGCCAGCAGATGGCTCCGCGACAGTAGCCGGTCGGTCTGGCGCAGCTCCAGCACGCTGTCGATGGCCTGTTGCAATGCGTCTCGAAGGCGTGTGCCGAGCTCCCAGAGCTGAGGCTCGGCGAGACGCTCTTCATAGAACCTGGCGATGCCGCCATCCGCCTTAGATAGCACCATTTCCAGCATCTCGATGCGTGCCGTGAAGAACGGCCACTGCGACATCATGTCGCGTAGTTCGGGAGCCTGGCCGGCATCGATCGCTTCGGCCAGCGCCTGCCCGGCGCCGAGCCAGGCCGGCAACATCAGGCGCGTCTGGGTCCAGGCGAAAATCCACGGGATCGCCCGCAACGTTTCGATGCCGCCCTGCGATCTGCGCTTTGCCGGACGGCTTCCAAGGGGCAGCCGAGCCAATTCCTGTTCCGGGGTGGCCTGGCGAAAGTATTCGACGAATTGAGACTCGTGACGGACCACGCCACGATAGATCTCCACCGACCGATCGGCCAGCGCCTGCATGGTCTCGCGCCACTGCGGCTGGGGCGCAGGCGGGGGCAACAGCGACGCTTCGAGCACTGCACTGGTGTAGAGGCGCAGACTCTGCACGGCGATTCCCGGAAGCCCGAACTTGAAGCGGATCATTTCGCCCTGCTCGGTGACTCGGAACTGGCCGTTCACCGAACCCGGAGGCTGCGACAGAATCGCCATGTGCGCCGGCGCGCCGCCGCGACCCACCGTGCCGCCCCGGCCGTGGAACAATCGCAATTTGACCTTGCGCTCGGCGCAGACCCGGACCAGCGCTTCCTGCGCCCGGTACTGGGCCCAGCCGGCCGCTAGCGCACCAGCATCCTTGGCGGAATCGGAATAGCCGATCATGACCTCCTGTTCATCACCGGCGAGCGTCCGGTAGGCCTCGTATGAGAGCAGGCGGTCAATGGTCGAGGCGCCATTTTCAAGGTCGGAGAGCGTCTCGAACAGCGGCGCCACGCGCATCGGCCAGCGCACGCCCGTCTCCTTCAGCAGCAGTTTCACCGCCAGCACATCGGAGGCGTTCGAGGCCATCGAGATTACGTAGGAACCAAGCAGTCCGGCTGGCTGACTCGCCACCACCCGGCAGGTTTCCAGCACCTCGGCGGTCTCGGCAGACGGTGTCCAGTGCGCAGGCAACAGCGGCCGGCGACCGTGAAGCTCGTCGAGCAGCCATTGGCAGCGACGCTCCTCGCTCCACTCGCCGAAACGGCCCATCCCCAGATACTCGGTGAGCTCACTCAAGGCATCCGAATGCCGCGATGCATCCTGACGAATGTCCAACCGCACCAAACCCAGGCCAAAGGCGTTCACCCGACGCAGCACGTCCAGCAGCAAACCATCGGCGATGATGCGCATGCCGCTCTCGGTCAACGAGCGATAGCAGCATTCCAGCGGATCGCGCAGCTCCTCGAGCCTGTGGAGTACATCCTCCGGCTCGTCCGTCGGTCTGCGCAACGCCTGCTCTGCCCAGGAACGGGTCGCCTGCAAGCGGCTGCGCAGCTGTTTGAGCAGGGCGCGATAGGGTTCGTCACTGTCGCCAGCGAGTTGCAGCAACTCCTCGCTTGCGGCCTGCATCGATAGTTGCGACGTGAGTTGTTCAATGTCACGCAGGTACAGATCCGCCGCCATCCAGCGACCCAGCAGCAGCACTTCCCGGGTTACCGACGCCGTCACGTTGGGATTGCCGTCGCGATCCCCGCCCATCCAGGATGCCACCCGTATGGGGGCGGCTCGCACGCCGAGCGCATCGCCAGCCTCGCGGCCTATCTCGCTATCGAGCTCGCGTAGAAAGCGTGGAAGCGCCTGCCACAGTGAATGTTCGATCACCGCAAAGCCCCACTTGGCTTCGTCCACCGGCGTGGGACGATTGCGGCGAATTTCGTCGGTATGCCAGGCCTCGCTGATCAGCCGCGCGAGATCACTGCGCAGCTCGGCCGTCTCGCCGATACTCAGATCATCATGATCCCGGCGCTCCAGCGTAGCGGCGATCGCATCGTATTTCTGGATCAGCGTACGACGGGTCACTTCGGTGGGGTGAGCGGTCAACACCAGCTCAATGTCCAGCGTTTCAACCTGTCGTGTCAAAGACGGGCCGTCCAGCCCCGAGGCACGCAGCCGCTGCATCAGCTCAACCAGGCAGGTGTCTTCGAATCGCTCGGGCTCGTCCGGCCTGCGGCGGCGGATACGATGGTACTGCTCCGCGATGTTCGCCAGATTGAGAAACTGGTTGAACGCGCGGCAGACCGGCAGCAGTTGATCGTCGGGCAGGTCGCGCAGTGCGGCGAGCAGTGCGTCGTGCTCGGCCTGATCACTGCGGCGCCCCTGCTTGGCTCCAAGACGGATTCGCTCGATACGCTCGAGAAACTCATCCCCCAGGTGCTCCTTTATAATTTGCCCCAGGAGCTCGCCCAGTTCGTGAACGTCCGCGCGCAACCGTGTGTCGATCTCTGCCATGTCAGCCTCCCGGTCGATAAACGAATCACAGCATGCGTTGTCACTGATGTAGAGGCAAGTCGACGCGCACCGGTTCGATTCTGCGACGAAAAGACTTGCAGCCTAGAGCGATACCCAGCCAATCCCAGGGGGGAAAATGAAGATTCGTGAACTGACCCAGGAATGGGAGCGCACTGCGAAGGGGCGCATGACGCACGAGAGCTATCAGGTCAACCTGCCGGTCGAAGACGCCGCACGGCTGGCAGCCCTGCACGAGATGTACCCCAAGCGCTGCGTCGAAGAGCTGATCACCGATCTGCTGTCGACCGCGTTGGAGGAGCTTGAAGAATGCTTGCCTTACGAGCCCGGTGACAAGGTCATTGCGGTCGATGAGATGGGCGACCCACTGTATGACGACGTTGGCCCGACGCCGCGCTTCCTGGAGCTGAGCCGGAAGTATCTGCACGAGCTGACCGAGCAGCAGAACGAGCCACAGCACTGACACCGCAGCTTATAATCCGGCGCGCTTGGCCTCGTCCCACAGCTGATCGAGACGCGCCAGGCCGGCCTGCTCGATCGACTCGCCGGCCTGCGCCAGTTGGTCTTCAATGTAACGAAAACGCCGCTCGAATTTGGCATTGCCGTCCCGCAGTGCCGTTTCGGCATCTACCTTCAGGTGTCTGGCGAGGTTGACCGCGCAGAACAGAAAGTCCCCCACCTCCTCCGCGACCGCCTGCTGATCACCCTCGGCTATCGCCTCGCGGATCTCGTCCATTTCCTCGCTCAACTTGGCCACCACCGGCGCTGCTTCCGACCAGTCAAAGCCCGCGCTGGCGGCGCGCTTCTGTAGCTTCTGGGCGCGGCTCAGCGCCGGCAACGCCGCCGGAACATCGTCCAATAGCGAGAGCTGCTGAGGCTGCGCGGCCTTTTCGGCACGCTCCTCTGCCTTGATTTCTTCCCAGCGCTGTTTTACCTGATCCGCTTCGATGGCCAGCGTGCCTGCAGGGGTGTGCAGATTGCCGTCGGGAAACACGTGGGGATGCCGCCGGACCAGCTTGCGGGTAATGCCATCGACTACCTGCTCCCAGTCGAAGTGACCTGCTTCCCGGCCGAGTTGCGCGTAGTACACCACCTGGAACAGCAAGTCGCCGAGTTCGCCGGACAGTTGCGGATAGTCCTGCATGGCGATGGCATCCGCTACCTCATAGGCCTCCTCCAGCGTATGCGGCACTATGCTGGCGAAGTCCTGTTCCAGGTCCCAGGGGCAGCCATGCTGCGGATCCCGCAGGCGCTGCATCAGATACAGCAGGTCATCCAGCGTATACCGGTCGCTCACGCACGGTTTTCCTGACGGTTGCGACGCGCCTCGATGATATTGGGCAACTGACCGATACGCCCCAACAGCCGGCCGAGCAGATTAAGCGTGGGGATCTCGATGGTCAGCAGCATGGATGCGCAGTTGTCATCCCTGCTGGTACGAGTGCTGACTTCCAGCACGTTGATCTTTTCGTTGGCGAGCAGCTGCGACACGTCTCGCAGCAGGCCGGCTCGGTCGTACGCGCGGATATAAATCTCCACCGGGTAAGTCTGCACCGGCTTGCCGCCCCAGTTGACCTCGATCAGTCGATCCGAGTCGCGGTCCTGCAGCTGCATGGCCGTAGCGCAATCGGCACGATGGACGGTGACGCCACGGCCAAGGGTGATGTAGCCGATGATCGGATCGCCCGGCACCGGCTGGCAGCAGCCGGCCAGTTGCGTGAGCAGGTTGCCCACGCCCTGAATGTATACATCGCTGCGCCGCCCTGTCTTGCTCGGCCGCCTCGGGATCAGCTCGAGCTGCTGCTCGGTGTGCCGGTCCGGCTCGACCAGTTGCTGGGCCACGTTGACCACGTGGGCCAGACGCATATCGCCGGAGCCGACCGCAGCGAACAGATCTTCCTGGCTGCGGATGCCGAGGCGGTCGATCAACTGTGCATAGTCGGCGCCGTTCAGCGCCAGGCGAGTCAGCTCGCGCTCCAGCATCAGCTTGCCAGCCTGCACGTTCTGCTCGCGCGCCTGCAGCTTGAACCAGTGCTGAATTTTCGCGCGAGCCCGTGAGGTGTTCACGTAGCCCAGGTTGGAGTTCAGCCAGTCGCGGCTCGGACTGCTGTGCTTGCCAGTGATGATCTCGACCTGCTCACCGGTCTGCAAAACATAGTTCAGCGGTACGATACGGCCGTTGACCTTCGCACCGCGGCAGCTATGGCCGATTTCGGTATGCACCCGGTAAGCGAAGTCCAGCGGCGTGGCGCCCTTGGGTACGTCCAGCACGTGGCCATCCGGCGTGAACAGGTAGATACGGTCCGGCTCGAAATCGACACGCAGCTGGTCAGCCAGACCGCCGATGTCGCCCATCTCCTCGTGCCACTCGAGCACCTGACGCAGCCAGGCGATCTTGTCTTCGTACGCGGTGGACGAAGCGCTGACATCGGTGCCCTTGTAACGCCAGTGCGCGCAGACGCCGAGCTCGGCTTCCTCGTGCATAGCCTGGGTGCGAATCTGCACCTCGAGCACCTTGCCTTCCGGGCCGATTACCGCCGTGTGCAAAGAGCGATAGCCGTTCTCCTTGGGGTTGGCGATGTAATCGTCGAACTCGTTGGGGATATGTCGCCACAGGCTGTGCACGATGCCCAGCGCGGTGTAGCAATCGCGCACCTGTGGTACCAGAATGCGGACCGCACGGACGTCGTAGACCTGGCTGAACTCGATGCCCTTGCGCTGCATCTTGCGCCAGATGGAATAGATGTGTTTTGCCCGCCCGGTGATGTCGGCATGAATGCCGGCATCTACGAGTTCGGAGCGCAGCTGAGCCATCACATCCTCGATATACACCTGGCGATCCAGCCGGCGTTCATCGAGCAACTTGGCGATCTGCTTGTACTGTATGGGCTCGAGATAACGGAACGACAGATCCTCGAGTTCCCACTTGATATGACCAATGCCGAGGCGGTGCGCGAGCGGCGCGTAGACGTCGAATACTTCGCGCGCGACGCGATAGCGCTTGGGGTCCGGGGCATCCTTCACGGCTCGGATGGCACAGGTACGTTCGGCCAGCTTGATCAGCGCAACGCGAACGTCGTCGATCATGGTGACGAGCATCTTGCGCAGCGTTTCCACCTGCGACTGCGGATTGAACATCGTCGCCTTGGCCGGGTTCTGCGAGACGCTGATGGCAGCCATGCGCTGCACGCCGTCGACCAGCATGGCCACCGCACTGCCAAGACGCTTCTCGACCGCCGCAAGTGTAGTTTTGCCCTCGCGCACGGCGCGGTAGATGACCGCAGCGACGAGCGACTCCTGGTCGAGCTTGAGGTCGGCAAGGATTTCGGCCATCTCCAGACCGGTGCGGTAGCTACTGGTGCCTTCGGCCCAGATATGCTCCGCGGCGATGGCCGCCTGCTCCAGTTCTTCCGCCCACACACAGGCGTCTCTGAGCAAAGCCGGCGTCGGAAGCGGCACCCGGGCCTCGATGCGTGTGATCCAGGCATCGAGGTTGACACTACCATCCCGGTTCGTTGGGTGTTCCGCGCGTACTTGTACCATTAACTCTTGTCCTTGCCAGACACGAACAGTGCCATGGCTTCCACATGGGCGGTTTGCGGAAACATGTCCATGATTCCCGCCTGTACCAGCCGATACCCCCTGCCCGCCAGGATGCCCGCATCACGGGCCAGCGTAGCCGGGTTGCAGGATACATACAGTATCCTTTCCACGCCGCGATCAGCGAGCGTATCCATCAGCGTTTCGGCTCCATCACGTGGCGGATCGAGCAACGCTGCATGGTACTGCTGCGCCGGCACATCATCGGCAAGTCGCTTCGACAAGTCGGCCTTGGAAAAGTGCGTTCGAGCGAGCGCATTTAATCCGGCGTTGCGCTGTGCCTGCAATACCATTTCATCGCTGCCCTCGATGCCGGCGACGAACGCACCGCTACGCGCCAGGGGCAGGGAGAAATTGCCTACTCCGCAGTATAGATCCAGAACGCTCTCGCCTGGCTGCAACGCAAGCCACTCAAGCGCCTGGTTGACCATCGCCTGGTTGATAACGGCATTGACCTGGGTGAAGTCGCCTGGAGCGAATTCGAAGCGTAGCTGCTGATCCGGCAGTTCATAGGCCGGCACGCGCGCATCGCCGACCGGCTCGGCGCGGTCGTTTTCGCCTGCTTGCAGCCAGAGCGATACACCATGAGCCGCAGCCAGCTCAGTCAGGGCGGCCACGTCATCTGACGATAGCCGGCCGAGATGACGCACCAACATCGCCGGAGCCGTTCCGCCGATCAGCTCGACGTGCCCGAGAGACTGCTTGGCATCGAGTCGACGCAGTACGTCGGGCAACGCCTTGATCAGCACTTCGAGCTCCGGAATCAGGATCGGACATTCGGCTACCTCGACCAGATCGCTACTGGCACGTTGGCGATAGCCGACCTCCAGCCGCTGCCCCCTGGCGTCCCAGCGCATGGCCAGGCGTGTACGCTGGCGATAGCCGTATGCCGGACCGAGCAGAGGCGGCATCCAGCGCTCCGGCTCAAGCCCGGCGAAGTGCTGCAGTTGCTGCGCCAGTGCCTGTTGCTTGATGCGGATCTGCAGTTCGTGCTCGATATGCTGCTGATTGCAGCCGCCGCAGAGGTCGGCGTGCCGACAACGCGGCGTCACCCGCTCGGGTGCCGACTGCTTCACCACATCGATGCGCGCCTCGATCAGCTTGCTGCGGGCACGCACTACCCGTGCGGACACCTGCTCGCCGGGCAGACCGCCCTCGACGAACACCGTGCGCCCTTGCCAGGTACCGATGCCGCGCCCGTCATGCGTCAGCCGTTCCAGCCCCAGCTCGATACGCTGCCCTATTGCTGCCGGCGCGTCCGTGTTGCGCCGTGCGCGCCCCCGATGTCTGTTCATGATGTGGGATCGAACACCCCGGTGGACAGGTAGCGATCGCCCCGGTCGCACACGATGGCAACGATGACCGCGTTTTCCACTTCCGCGGACAGACGCAACGCGGCCGCCACCGCACCGCCGGAGGAGACCCCGGCGAAGATGCCCTCTTCGCGCGCCAGGCGGCGCATCACGTCCTCCGCCTCGGGCTGGTTCATGTCGATTACGCGGTCGACCCGGCTGGCATCGAAGATACTCGGCAGGTAGGCCTCCGGCCAACGGCGGATACCCGGAATTGCTGCGCCCTCCATGGGCTGCAGGCCAACGATCTGAATATCCGGATTCTGTTCCTTCAGATAGCGCGACGTGCCCATGATCGTGCCTGTGGTGCCCATGGAGCTGACGAAGTGGGTAATGGTGCCCCGGGTGTCGCGCCAGATCTCCGGCCCGGTGCCGGTGTAGTGCGCCTCGGGGTTATCCGTGCTGGCAAATTGATCAAGAACCTTACCGTGCTTGTCGGCATGCATGCTCATCGCCAGGTCGCGTGCACCTTCCATACCCTGCTCGCGGCTCACCAGCACCAGTTCGGCGCCATAGGCCGACATCGCCGCCTTGCGCTCGGTGCTCATGTTGTCCGGCATGATCAGCACCATTTTGTAGCCCTTGATCGCTGCGGCCATGGCCAGCGCGATCCCAGTATTGCCCGAGGTCGCCTCGATCAACGTATCGCCCGGGCTGATTTCGCCGCGCTGCTCGGCGCGCTCGATCATCGAGAGCGCTGGCCGATCCTTGACCGAACCAGCCGGATTATTGCCTTCGAGCTTGACCAGGATGGTATTGCTGGTCTCTCCCGGCAGACGCTGCAGGCGAACCAGCGGGGTATTGCCGATGCAGTCGGCGATGGTTGGGAAATCGATGGTCATCGAAGGGCACCTCGGGGAATTCGGACGCGGGGTTGCGCTCGGAAGGCTGTGCTTTTGAGTCAGTCGGCCTATGATACCGGCATCGGTAGAATGGATATAGATATGAACGACATTGGCATCAAGACACGCCTCCTGTTGATGACGCTGCTTCCCTCGGGCCTGCTCGCGATTGCGCTGGGTGGCTACTTCAGTTGGCAGCACCTGCGAGTCCTCGACGAACAGTTACTCGAACGTGGGCTGATGACCGTTGAATATCTTCAGCGTCCGGCTGCCAGCGCCCTGCTGGACGACCAGCCGAGCCGGCTGCGTCCGCTGATATCCGAGGTGCTCAACCATAGCGATGTGCGCGCAGTCAGTCTGTATAACGAGGACATGCGTCGCCTCGAGCACAGCGGCCCCAAGATGCATCAGGCCGAGCGCACCGTGCCGGGCCAACTGGGTGCCGGCACTGGGCTGCAGGTGCAATCCGGGCCGCGCAGCAGCCGCTTCATGCTGCCGCTGCTCGCCAGCGCCGACCTCATCGAAGAGCGGGACCTGGCGAACGTGGAAACCGATGCGCTGCTCGGGTGGCTGGAAGTCGAACTGAGCCATGGCAACCTGTGGATCCTGCGTTACCAGACGATCCTCAGCACGCTGTTGCTGATCATTGCCGGGCTTATCGTGACCGGCGCCATGGTGACGCTGATGGGTCGTCGCATCACCGACCCGGTCAGACAGATCAACCTGGTTATCGGCAAGCTCAGCGAGGGCCAGCTTGATCAGCGCCTGCCTCCACAGGGCAGCCGCGAGCTGAACGAGCTGGCGGACGGCATCAATACCATGGCCGAGACGCTGCAGAGCGCACAGGGCGAGTTGCAGCAGAACATCGATCAGGCCACCGAAGACTTGCGCCAGACCCTCGAGACCATCGAAATACAGAACATCGAGCTGGATCTGGCGCGCAAGACCGCGCAGGAAGCCAGCCGCATCAAATCCGAATTCCTGGCCAACATGAGCCATGAATTGCGCACCCCGCTCAACGGCATCCTCGGCTTCAGCAATCTGCTGCAGCGTACCGACCTGAGCAACCGTCAGCAGGAATACCTCGGCACCATCGAAAAGTCTGCGGACAACCTGCTGGCGATCATCAACGAGATTCTCGATTTCTCGAAGATCGAGGCTGGCAAACTGGTTCTCGACAACCTGCCTTTCAATCTGCGCGATCTGATTCAGGACACGCTGACCATGCTTGCGCCAGCGGCTCATCAAAAGAGCCTGGAGTTGGTCAGCATCATCTATCGGGATACGCCGCTGGGCCTCAGCGGCGATCCGCTGCGACTCAAGCAGATTCTCGCCAACCTGATCAGCAATGCGATCAAGTTCACCAATCAGGGCTCGGTCAGCGTTCGGGTGATGCTCGAGCAGGAAGACGAGGCGCATGCCCTACTGCGTATCAGCGTGACCGACACCGGCATCGGCCTCACTCCGGCGCAGCAGAAATCACTCTTTCAGGCGTTCAGCCAAGCCGATAATTCGCTGTCGCGCCAAAGCGGCGGGACCGGGTTGGGACTGGTTATTTCCAAGCGTCTTGTCGAGCAGATGCAGGGCGAGATCGGGCTCCACAGTCAGCCCGGGGAAGGCTCGGAATTCTGGCTGACGCTGCGCCTGGGCAAATCCAGCCAGGCTCGTGACGACCTGCCGCGCAAACCGCTCGACGGTCTGCGCGCCGCGCTGGTCGAACCGCAGATGCTGAGCCGCCAGGCAGTGCTGCACAATCTGGAAGACCTTGGCTTCAGCGTGAGAACCTTCGAGTCCGCGCAAGCACTGCACACTTCGTTGCTCGGCTCAGGCAATGGCCGGGCCGAGAGCTTCGATCTGGTGCTGTTGAGCACCCGCCATGCCGACTGCCCTGCCGAGGACATCTTCGACATGGTACGTCGCTGGTCCGAGCGCGAACTGTGCAAGACGCTGCTGTTCACTGATACCACCGAGCATTATCCGATGCTCGACATGCTGCCGCGTGCAAGCTGCCAGGTGCTGTCCAAGCCGATCTGCACACGCAAGCTGTTCCGCGCCGCGCTGCATCTGCTGCGTCCGGGCACCGCGACGCCCGCGCCCGCTCGGGTCAGCAGTAGCGAGCCAAAGGTTAGCGTGCTTTGCGTGGACGACAATCTGGCCAACCTCAAGCTGGTCGAAGCGCTGCTGTCCGACATGGGCGCCCGGGTGCTCACCTCCACCAGTGGAGAGGATGCCCTGGACGTGATGAGCCGGGAGCAGGTCGACCTGATATTCATGGACGTGCAGATGCCCGGCATGGACGGTCGCCAGACCACCACCGAACTGCGTCAGCGCGAAGATGCTGCAGACTGCCCGGCGGTTCCGATCGTTGCGCTGACGGCTCATGCGCTGGCAGGCGAGCGACGGCAACTGCTCAAGTGCGGCATGAACGATTACATGAGCAAACCAATCAATCCGGAGCAATTGCGTCACTGCGTGCAGAAGTGGACCGGCGTCACACTCGACCCGCTAGCCGATAGCGTGCCGGGAACCGATATACCCGGCGGCACCCGACCTGCTCCGGAAGCTTTTCAGGGACCGACCAAACCCTCCACCAGCCAACAGGTTCTGGATCGCCAGGAAGGCTTGCGCCTGGCGGCCGGCAAGGCCGATCTGGCCGCCGACATGTTATCGATGCTGATCGCCGGGCTGCCCCGCGAACGCCAGCAGATCGAACAAGCCCGCATCGACGGCGACCGCAACGCGTTGCTTGAGGCGGTACACAGGCTACATGGTGCTACGCGGTATTGTGGTGTGCCAGAGCTGCGAGCCTGCTGCAACGAGGCTGAAAGTCTGATCAAGCAGAACCGTGATAGCGAGGTGGCGGTGGAAGGGATTCTCCAGGCGATGGATCGCCTCAAGCAGTGCTACGCAGCCCTACCCAGCTGACCAGACGACGAACGCCAGCGCCTGCTCGCGTTCGTCGCTGAGCGACAGCAGCATGCGCCCGCCGCCGCGGGCCTGCATCAAATCCGCCGCGGCTCCGGACACCAGCACATGCGGAGCGCCTTCGGGGTCATTGTCGATTTGCAGGTCATGCCAGGAAAGCCCCTTGGCCAACCCGGTGCCCAATGCCTTGAGAATTGCTTCCTTGGCTGCGAAGCGCTTGGCGAGGTAGCGCGCCGGCTGTGAATGCCGGCGGAATCGCTCCAGCTCGGCGTCGGTCAGAATGCGCCGGGCGAAGCGCTCGCCTTGCCGACCCAGCACTGCTTCGATCCGACTGACCAGCACCAGATCGGTACCAATCCCCAGGATCATTGAGCGGTAGACGTGGCGGCCGCTGCCAGCATCAGCTCACGCATCTCCCGCACTGCAGTTGCCAGGCCGCTGAACAGTGCTCGCGCGATGATCGCGTGGCCGATATTGAGTTCGTGGATCCCTGGAATCGCAGCGATCGGCTCGACGTTGTGATAATGCAGACCGTGCCCGGCATTGACCACCAACCCCAGCTTGCGCGCGTACGCCGTCCCTTCGCGGATCCTCTTCAAGGCCTGTGCCTGCTCATCGCCCTCGCTGTCGGCGTAGTGCCCGGTATGCAGCTCGATGACCGGCGCTCCGACCCGCGCGGCTGTTTCGATCTGGCGGGGGTCGGCGTCAATGAACAGCGAGACTTCTGCTCCCTGGCCGGACAACTCCTCGACCGCCTCCTGCACCCGGGCCTGATTGCCCGCCACATCCAGCCCGCCTTCGGTGGTCAGTTCTTCGCGGCGCTCGGGCACCAGACAGACATGCGCGGGTCGGATTGTCCCGGCAAAGGCGAGCATCTCGTCGGTCACCGCCATCTCGAGATTCATGCGGGTCTGCAACACCTCGGCGAGCAAGCGAACGTCGCGCTCCTGAATATGCCGGCGATCCTCGCGCAGATGCACGGTAATACCGTCTGCACCGGCCTGCTCGGCCTCGATCGCAGCCTGGACAGGATCCGGGTAACGGGTGCCGCGCGCCTGACGCAGGGTTGCGATATGGTCGATATTGACGCCAAGCAGAATACGCGAAGGATGGGTCACGACTGGACTCCTTTGGCTGATGAAAACAACTGTCGGCTCATTAGGGGACGATCGCCGAGATGAACGCTGAGCGCCTGCCGCATCAGCAACTTGGCCGCACGCAATGTAGCTGGATCGGTCCAGTCATCGGCGGCCATATGCAACAGGGACACACCTGGAAAACCAGCGTTGGGCGGTGCCTCGACTCGAGCCAGGCCCTGATCCGCCTGCCAGCCGTACCGAGCGTCGGGGTCGAGAGGCTGCCCCCACGCATCAACCGTCAGACTGAAGCCATAACCGAGAACATCCAGCAGCTGCCACTCGAACCGGCGCAACACAGGCTCGACCGGCGCCGAACTACCGAGTGCTTCAAGCGCGCTCTGGTAGGCGGCAAATAACAACGGCTGCGGATCGGCAGGCCGTAGCAGGCGCAGCAGCAATTCGTTGAGGTAGAGTCCGCTGAACAGATGATCACCCTGAAGCAGCGTGTAGCTGCCGGCGGTCTCGGCCGAGGCAAGCGTCTTCAGCTCGCTGCGGCCAGCCAGGCCGACCATCATCGGCACGAATGGCTGCGGTCCGCTGCCTTTGCGCGACCCCCGCGCTCCGCGCCAGACCACGCGCTGAACACCTTCATTGAGCGTCAGCAGATCGGCCAGCGCACTGGTGTCCCGATAGGGCCGACTATGTAGAACGTAGGCCGGACTGAGCGGATGCATTACTGATCGAAGCGATAGCCCAGCGAACTGAGGGCGCGTTCGTCATCGGACCAGCCGCGTTTCACCTTGACCCACAGGTTGAGCATGATCTTGCTGCCGAACAGCTTCTGCATGTCCAGGCGGGCTTCCTGACCGATCTTTTTCATCCGGTCACCACCATCGCCGATAATGATCTTCTTCTGGCCTTCACGCTCGACGAGAATCAGCGCATGGATATGCAGGATCTTGCCTTCCTGCTTGAACTGCTCGATTTCGACAGTCACCTGATAGGGCACTTCTGCGCCCAGCTGACGCATGACCTTCTCGCGCACCAGCTCAGCGGCGAGAAAGCGCGAGCTGCGATCGGTAATCTGGTCTTCCGGATAGAAATGCTCGCTTTCCGGGAGACGTTGAGCGATGACCTTTTCCAGTTCGGCTATGTTCTGTCCGTGCAGGGCGGATACCGGCACGACTTCCGCCTCGGGTAGCTGCTCGGTAAGCCATTCCAGGTGCGGCAACATCTGCCGCTTGTCTTCCATGCGGTCGACCTTGTTGACCACGAGGATGACCGGACAGGGCACATGCCGCACGCGGTCGAGCACCAGCTCGTCCTCGTCGGTCCAGCGCATCCGGTCGACCACGAACAAGACGACGTCGACATCCCGCAGCGCCTGACTGGCGCTCTTGTTCATGAACCGGTTCAGGGCCTTCTCATTGTCCTTGTGCAGGCCGGGCGTATCCACGTAGATCGCCTGTACACCCTCTTCGGTTTTGATACCGAGCATGGTGTGACGCGTAGTCTGCGGTTTGCGCGAGGTGATGGCGAGCTTCTGGCCAAGGATGTGATTGAGCAGGGTCGACTTGCCAACATTCGGTCGACCGACGATGGCGACATAGCCACAACGTGTTTGTTCATTCATCGTCTTTCTCCACCCCTAGCGCAATAAGTGCGAGCTGAGCTGCTTCCTGTTCGGCGAAACGCCGGCTACTACCGGTCCCGAACGTACGCTCGGCCAGCGGCGCGATCTGGCATTCGACCCGGAAGACCCGGCAGTGAGCTTCACCACTGCTGTCGATCACCTCATACCGAGGGAGTTCACACTGACGCGACTGCAAATACTCCTGGAGTCTCGTCTTGGGGTCCTTGTTGTTATCCACCAGCGTCAACGTGGCGATATGCTCCTGAAGCCAGAACAGCGTCCGTTCGCGTGCCTGATCCATACCCGCATCGAGGTAGATCGCGCCGATGATCGCCTCGGTGGCGTCGGCGAGAATCGATTCACGCCGGAAGCCGCCGCTCTTGAGCTCGCCTGAGCCCAGCCGGAGATAGTCCCCAAGTTCGAAACCCTTGGCCAGCTCGGCCAACGTCACGCCCTTGACCAGACGAGCCCGCAGGCGCGAAAGCTGACCTTCGCGTGCCTGAGGGAAACGTTCGAACAAGGCTTCTGCTGCGACGAAATTGAGAATAGAGTCGCCGAGAAATTCCAGACGCTCGTTATTGCGCCCACCAAGGCTGCGGTGGGTCAGGGCCAGGATCAGCAGATCCGGGTCCTTGAAGGTATAACCAATTTTGCGTTCCAGTCGGTCTAGCTTGTTACTCACTTGATGGGTCTGACGATATGGGTTTCATCGAAATGGATCAACAGATCCACGGTCTGGAGCAAAGGCGTGCGTACTTCGTACTGAATCACGGCAGTATAGGTATCGGTACCGCTCGAGGTGAGTTTGACCGCTTCATCGGCCTTGATGTCACGAATGCCGTTGATGTTCATGCCCTTGCTGATAAACGACTGGTACTCGCGCAGCGAATTGATCTTCACGCTCGGATCTTCGTTCGGCGCCAGGACGATCTTGCGCAACGCGAAATGATCCATGTAGATCGGAATGACCTTCATCGCCACAACCAGGGCGAATACGATCAGCGTAATGACGGCTAACCAGCCAAAAAAAGACATGCCCTTCTGGGAGTGGCGCATGAGTACCTCGTGACATCCATTGTTTATGTTATTTCCTGCTGCCACCCCCCATCAATGAATCAGGGAGATACTCGAGAAACTCGGCAGGTTGCTCAGCTTGGGTTCGGGCCAGTGCATCCAGACGGCGAAGGCCTTGCCGACAATATAATTGTCCGGAACCATTCCCCACAACTCCCGAGGCATCTGGTCCGACTGCCAGTAACGGCTGTCGTTGGAATTGTCACGGTTGTCGCCAATCATGAAGTAGTGTCCTTCCGGAACCAGCCACTCTTGCGGCCTCGCTGGTTGCGACAGGCGCTTGTGGCGAATCAGGTGAGCAGAATCCTCGAGATACTCCTCGTAGATGTCGACCTTGGCCAGCGACTGCAGCGGATGACCTGGCGGTACTTCATCGTCGGGCTCGGTACGCATCAGATCGCGCGGGACCGGCTCGCCGTTGACATACAGTTGCTTGTCCGCGTAACGGATATGATCGCCCGGCAGGCCGATGACCCGCTTGATGTAGTTGATGCGCGGCTCGTTGGGATAACGGAAAACCATGACGTCGCCACGCTGCGGATCACCAACGTCGAACACCTTGGTATCGACTACCGGCAACCGGATACCATAAGCAAACTTGTTCACCAGAATGAAATCGCCGACCTCCAGGGTCGGTTTCATCGAGCCGGAGGGAATCTGGAACGGCTCAACCAGGAAGGAGCGCAGAATCAGAACGACAGCAAGCACCGGGAAAAACGACTTTCCGTATTCAACCAGCAACGGCTCCTTGTCGAGCCGCTCGAGCGTCTGCGGATCGGGCGTATCAACCTGCGCCTGATACGCCGCGATGACGCGGCGACGGCGTGGCGCCAGCCAGACGAGATCCAGCAACGCAAGCAGGCCGGCGACCGCAACAGCGATAACCAGGATCAGTGGAAAGTTGATGTGCATGTATCTGCGCCGTCCTAGTTATCGACCTTGAGCACCGCCAGGAAGGCTTCCTGAGGAATTTCCACGCTACCGACCTGCTTCATGCGCTTTTTACCGGCCTTCTGCTTTTCCAGCAGCTTTTTCTTTCGGCTGGCATCACCGCCGTAACATTTGGCCAGAACGTTCTTGCGCAGCGCCTTGACCGTCGAGCGGGCGATGATCTGTCCGCCGATAGCTGCCTGGATAGCGACATCGAACATTTGCCGAGGAATCAGTTCGCTCATCTTTTCGACCAGCTGGCGACCCCGGTAGGGCGCATTGTCACGATGAACGATTAGCGCCAGGGCGTCGACCTTCTCGGCATTGATCAGGATATCGAGACGAACCAGCTTGGCCGGCTGGAAACGATCGAAGCTGTAATCGAGCGACGCGTACCCGCGACTGACCGACTTCAGACGATCGAAGAAGTCCAGCACCACCTCGTTCATCGGAAGATCATAGATGACCTGTACCTGAGTGCCGAGGAACACCATGTCGTGCTGCACGCCACGTTTTTCCACGCAGAGCGTGATAACCGCGCCCAGGTGGTCCTGGGGCACTAGAATGTTGGCGCGGACGATCGGCTCACGCATTTCCTCGATCATCGACGGATCGGGGAGCCGTGACGGGTTATCCACGTAGCTGACCTCGCCGTCCTTCTTCACCACTTCGAAGACTACGGTCGGCGCCGTCGTGATGAGATCCAGGTCGTACTCGCGCTCGAGCCGCTCCTGGATGATCTCCATATGCAGCATACCGAGGAAGCCGCAACGGAAACCGAAGCCCAGAGCTTCCGAGCTTTCCGGTTCGAAGTGCAGCGACGCATCGTTCAACGTCAGCTTCTGCAGGGCTTCGCGGAAATCCTCGAAATCATCGGAACTGACCGGAAACAGACCGGCATAGACCTGCGGCTTGACCTTCTGAAAGCCGGGCAACATCGCGACGTCAGGCGTGGTCGACAGGGTCAAGGTATCGCCAACCGGTGCGCCCTGAATGTCCTTGATGCCAGCGATGATGAAGCCGACTTCGCCGGCCTTGAGGTCAGCGGTTTCGGAATGCTTCGGATTGAATACCCCAACGCTGTCGACCTGGTGCAGCTTGCCTGTCGATTTGACCAGCACCTTGTCGCCCTTCTTGATCCGACCATGCTTGACACGGACCAGCGACACGACGCCAAGGTAGTTGTCGAACCAGGAATCGATGATCAGCGCTTGAAGCGGGGCTTCGATTTCACCTACCGGTGAAGGAATCGTCTGAATCAGCCTCTCCAGGACATCTTCAACGCCCAGGCCGCTTTTGGCACTGCAGGCAACCGCATCGGTAGCGTCGATGCCGATCACGCTCTCGATCTCGGCCATCACCCGTTCCGGCTCGGCCTGCGGCAAGTCGATCTTGTTCAACACCGGCATCACTTCCAGGCCTTGCTCGATCGCCGTGTAGCAGTTGGCCACCGACTGCGCCTCCACGCCCTGTGCAGCGTCGACGACCAGCAGCGCGCCTTCACAGGCGGCGAGCGAGCGGCTCACCTCGTAGTGAAAGTCGACGTGGCCGGGGGTATCGATGAAGTTCAACTGGTAGGTCTTGCCATCGCGCGCCTTGTAATACAGCGTCACGCTGTGTGCCTTGATGGTAATACCGCGCTCGCGTTCGAGATCCATCGAGTCGAGAACCTGCTCGGCCATTTCACGGTCGGCCAGGCCACCACAAATCTGGATAAAGCGATCCGCCAGCGTGGACTTGCCATGGTCGATATGGGCAATGATCGAAAAGTTTCGGATGAGACTCAGGTCACTCACAGCAGGATCTTCCAGACAAGGTTGCCAGGCATGGCGATGGAGGGGGAGCTTCCCCAAAAACAGCCCGCGAGTGTACCCGATTGAAACCGGGCTTGCTATCGCTGGGCCGGGCGGCCGGTGTCCGTACGACAAGCCGGTGAAGCCGAACACAGAAACGAAAACGGCGTCCATGTAGCCAGGGCACATGGACGCCGAAAATACCGCACCGGGTCTATTGGCCGAGGCGGAAGGTGATGTAACTGGCGCGTCCTTGCCGCACCACTCGCATGGAAATCGAGCGATCGGTCGGCAGGTCTTCCACCAGTTGCTGGAACGCTGCAACCGAGTCCACGCTTTGATTATCCAGATTGGTAATCACGTCGCCGGGACGCAAGCCCACCATCGCGCCAGGTCCCCGTCGAACCTCGCTGACAACAACCCCATCCTGTACGTCGAGGTTCTGCTTCTGCTCGACCGTCAGGTCGCGCACCACGACCCCAAGACGGTTGTCGCTCGCTGCGGAAGTCGAAGGTGCCTGACCGCCCGGCATGCCAGCCTGATCCTCGTCGGGCAACGCGCCGATCTTCATTTCCAGCTTCACACGCTTCTTGTCGCGCATGACCGTCACGGTGGCGGTCTCGCCAGGACGTACGCGACCGACGGCATGAGGCAGATCGGACGACATGACGATCTCTTCGCCGTTGAACGAAAGGATCACATCGCCGACTTTCAAACCGCCCTCGTCTCCCGGGCCGCCTGGCATGACCTGCGCAATCAGCGCACCGGCCGGCTTGGGTAGACCGAACGACTCGGCAAGGTCCTTGTTCACTTCCTGGATGACTACACCGAGCCAGCCACGGCGCACAGTGCCGTCACGCTTGAGCTGCTCGACCACATCCATCGCGACATCCACCGGGATCGAGAAGGACAATCCCATGAAGCCGCCGGAACGGGTGAAAATCTGCGAGTTGATGCCCACGACCTCGCCGTCGAGATTGAACAGCGGTCCGCCGGAATTGCCCGGATTGATCGCCACGTCGGTCTGAATGAAGGGTACGTAGCTCTCGTTCGGCAAGCTGCGTCCCTTGGCGCTGACGATCCCCGCGGTAACCGAGTGGTCGAAGCCGAACGGAGACCCTATCGCGACAACCCATTCGCCTGCCTTCAGATCCGCTGACCGCCCCATGCGCACTACCGGCAAGTCTTCACCTGCGTCGATTTTCAGCAGTGCCAGGTCCGATCGCGGATCGGCACCGATCAATTTGGCTGACAACTCCCGACGATCGGTCAGCCGCACGAAGATTTCGTCTGCATCGGCGACCACATGGTTGTTGGTCAGCACATAACCGTCGCGTGAGATGATGAACCCGGATCCCAATGACTGAGCCTGACGCTGCGGTGGCTGTTGACCCTGGGGCATGCCGCGCTCGAAGAACTCGCGGAAAATGGGCGGCAGGCCTTCCATGTCCGGCATTCCCGGCTGCATGCCAGGCATGCCCGCGGCTCGCGGATCAACGTTCTGACGGGTGCTGATATTGACTACAGCTGGCGAAGCCTCCTCAACCAGCTCGGTGAAATCGGGCAGGCTACGCGCGCCGGCAACTGACTGCCATGACAGCAGCACTGCGCCGGCAAGCGCGACGAACCAGCGATGCACGGGATATGTGGACACAGGAAACTTCCCCCATATGAAAAGAGAAACTCGACGGATTGTCAGATAATTCGAACGGTGGATCAACCGCTGGCCGCAGCGGAGAGCGAGCCGGATAGTGTACGTAGCACCTGAGGTTGAAATCGCGGGTCCCCGGCATGACGTCGACCCTGCAGGCGCACAGTCAACAAGCCGAGCAGCAGTCCGGCACCCGCCGCGACGATGATCCAGGGCTCCGCCAGGCTCAGCGCCTGCGCCAACAGAGCAAACAGGAAGAGTCCAGCAAGGGGAACGAGATAGACCCAAATAGATCCCGACACAACGGCTTGCTCGGGAATGCCGATGACGACTTCTTCGCCGATCTGGTGACTGCGGTCGGTCAAGACACGGACGAAACCCTGGCGCGACCGCGAAGCAACTTTGTGAAGCAGCGCCTGACCACAACCGGCCCGCGCCTGACAACTTCCACAGGTGCTACGCCGCACGGTTTCCACCCAGACAGCTCCGGGCTCGACGCTCAGAATCCGGCCTTGTTCTTCGATCATTGTTGCGCTTCGGTGTGCATCGGCAACAGGGAAGCGATAACACGCTCAGCAGTCGCAGACGGTATTTCACCCACCAGGGTCGCAAGGACGGTTTCTTCAGGCATGGTCAGCTTGCGGCTGACCGCCACGGTAGGACCGATTTGCGCGCGTACGTCCTCTGCCCGCTGCATGCCGTCCAGTTTTTCAACGAACAGACTGAAACGGGTCAGACCATCCGTATAGGTACGTGACACTGTAGGCGTGCTAGCCCCTTTCGCCGTTTCGGAGGTCTCGGATTGCAGCTGAAAACCCTGCGGCACCCAGGCCGGCCGCCATGCGTCGCCGAGATCGCCGCTGGCGGCTTGTGCCTGTTCGATCCGCGTGCAATCGGTAGTGGTCTCAAGAAGATCATCCGGAACCGAACCCACCTCCAACGACGCAAACTGGAACCGTTCCATCAGAACACCGCGCTCACCAAGCATCAGCGACTTGAGCAAGAGCCCTGTGTCGGAATCCAGATAAAGCTCATAGGCGTAGCGGTGCACGTCACGAGGTTCCACGGCAAGCACCGTGACCGGACGCGCTGCGACTCGGGTGGTTCCGATTACACGGGGAGCATACGAGGTGAGGAGCAACTCGAGTTCGTCGATCGGCTGAGACGCTTCGTGCGGGTTGAGACCGGTCCCGGCAGTACTGGAACAGACCAGCCGACCATCCCGGCGCAACCATTCCTGCACTGGCCCGTCGGACTGGACCAGCCGCTCGGTTACGCCATCGGAGCCAGCTCTGCGCCAGATCTGATGAGTAGTAAAACTGCCGCTGCGCTCATACGCGAAAGCGCCGCGGAAACTGAGCTCCCGCGACGCTTCGGTCATCCTGGATAACCAGTCCTGCGCTTCGTCCGCCGATACCGCCGTGGATATCAAGCAGCCCGCCAAACCGGCCCAGCGCAGCACCTTCCTGTTGACTGGCACTATCCGTTATCCGCGCTTACTGGTCGTCCAGGCTCGCAGCGCGAGCTTGCGGGACCAACTGCGGCGCAGGCGACTGGGCAGCGTTCTCTGCATGCTTGCGCAGATAATCACCGATACGCTGTTCCTGCCATGCCGGCGCGGCGGGTGTTGCATGCACATCGCCGGAGGACTGGAAGCCAGCCAGAACCGCCGTACCTGGCTGGGGAGCCACGGCCGGAGCCTGAACCTGTTCAACCGCTGCCGGTACAGAACGCTCGGCCACGATAGTCGATTCGCCCGGAACCGAACCCTCGTTGACCATACGCACACCAACCAGCACGGCGACCGTTACCGAAGCGGCAACAGCGAACTTGCCCAGTGTATGCCAGGCACCGGCCAACTTGGCCGAGGCACGCGGGGCGGACTCATTGGCGAGTGCCGCAGCGATACCAGCGGACAGGTCGACCTTAGCCTGCCAAGGCTCTTTATGCATGACCGCCCGGGCGAGCTGATACCGCTCCCAGGTCCCACGAACCGCAGGGTCCTGATCGGTGGCCTGGAGCACGCGCCGGACTTCCAACTGCTCGGCTTCGCCATCCATGAGCGCGGAGATAGACTCCTGCAAGGATTCGCTTCTCATTGGTGTACCTCTGCTAAAGACCCCAGGGGGCTTGGTGCGTTAACCCTTTATTCCTGCTCAGGCTTCGAGCAAAGGCTTGAGGGCTTTGTCGATTGCTTCACGTGCCCGGAAAATCCGCGACCTTACGGTCCCCACCGGACATTCCATCACGGAAGCAATATCCTCGTAGCTCAGACCTTCGAATTCACGCAAGGTCAGTGCTGTTCTCAAATCGTCAGGCAACAATTGCAGCGTTCGGTTCACCACTTGCTCGATTTCATCGCGAAGCATGTCGCGTTCAGGCGAGTGGATATCCTTTAGAGCACTGTCACCCTCGTAATATTCCGCATCTTCAGCGGCTATATCAGAATCCGGCGGACGACGTCCGCGCGCGACCAGGTAATTCTTCGCCGTGTTGATCGCGATGCGGTAGAGCCACGTATAGAACGCGCTATCACCGCGAAAGTTCGCCAGGGCACGGTAAGCCTTGATGAACGCCTCCTGGGCTACGTCCTGCGCTTCGTGATTGTCGTGTACGAAACGCGTCACCAGGGCCAGAATTTTGTGCTGGTATTTGAGTACCAGCAGATCGAATGCACGTTTGTCGCCTTTTTGAACCCGTTCGACCAACTGCTGGTCCGTCTGTTCAGCCATACCCCCGCTCTCCGTGGCGTAGAGGCAACACCCATGCCTTGAAGTAATAGACCTGCAATGTAGCCAAAAGTTCTCCCCTTATCAGGTTCAGCAATGAGAGCGGAAGGTTGCAGAAAAGTTCCCGCGATCTTTCCGTCTCGTTGCCAGCCCACTCCGTAAGCTGGTTAGGCTAGCGAGGTGGACGGTATTGTCCCTAACTCAGCTTCTATATACTACCCCTCGCGCCCGGACCCAACCGGCCCGGACATCGACCTGCGGAAACATATGACGGCGAAACTGCAATACGACGTACTGGTAATCGGCAGCGGCGCAGCGGGCTTGACCCTCGCGCTGCACCTGGCGACCGACCTGCGGGTCGCGGTATTGAGCAAGGGCCAGCTTTCCGAAGGCTCTACGTTCTGGGCCCAGGGCGGCGTTGCCGCAGTACTCGACGACAGCGATACCGTCGATGCGCATGTGCAGGACACACTGGTGGCCGGCGCTGGGCTTTGCCACGAAGACGCGGTGCGGCAGATCGTCGGCGACAGCCGCGACTCGATCGGCTGGCTGGTTGGCCAGGGCGTTCCCTTTACTCGCGAGCGCCGCGAAGACGGCAGCGAGACCGACGACTTCCATCTGACCCGAGAAGGCGGCCACAGCCATCGTCGTATCATCCATGCCGCTGATGCCACAGGCGCAGCGATCTTCAACACCCTTCTACTCAGAGCGCAGGAACATTCCAACATCGAACTGCTGGAAGACCGCGTGGCGGTAGATCTGATCACCCGCTCCAAACTCGGCTTGCCCGGCGCGAACCGGTGCCTCGGAGCCTATGTGCTGAACCGCCAGACCGGCGGCGTGGAGACATTTTCGGCTCGCTTCACCGTACTCGCCACCGGTGGGGCGAGCAAGGTTTATCTCTATACAAGCAATCCCGACAGCGCATCCGGCGACGGAATCGCCATGGCCTGGCGCGCAGGCTGTCGGGTCGCCAACATGGAATTCAACCAATTCCATCCGACCTGTCTCTATCATCCCAAAGCCAAGAGCTTTCTGGTGACCGAAGCACTACGCGGTGAGGGCGCTCTGCTCAAGCTGCCCGACGGGACTCGCTTCATGCCGCGCTTCGACCAGCGCGCGGAACTGGCTCCACGCGACATCGTCGCCCGAGCCATTGACCATGAAATGAAGCGGCTTGGCCTGGATTGCGTCTATCTGGACGTCACGCACAAGCCAGCGGATTTCATCCGCAGCCATTTTCCAACCGTCTACGAACGATGCCTGGAGTTCGGCATCGACATAACCCGCGAGCCCATCCCGGTGGTACCAGCCGCCCACTACACGTGCGGTGGCGTCATGGTCGACGAGAACGGACGCACCGACGTCACTGGTCTGTATGCGATCGGCGAGACCAGTTTCACCGGACTCCACGGGGCCAACCGGATGGCGAGCAACTCGCTACTTGAATGTATCGTGTACGGCCGTGCGGCGAGCCGAGATATTTTGTTGAATCTCGAACAGAGCAAGCTCTCGGACGAACTGCCGGGGTGGGATGAAAGCCGGGTAACCGATTCGGATGAAGACGTGATCATTTCGCATAACTGGGACGAGTTGAGGCGGTTCATGTGGGACTACGTCGGCATCGTCCGCACCACCAAACGCCTTCAGCGGGCCAAGCATCGAGTCGACATGCTACTGGCCGAAATCCACGAATTTTACAGTAATTACACGGTGAGCCGTGACCTGCTGGAACTGCGGAACCTGGCGGTGGTGGCGGACCTGATCATCCGCTCGGCCATGCAGCGCAAGGAGTCGCGGGGCCTGCACTACACGCTGGACTACCCCGCGCAACTGAACGAAGCGGAAGACACTATTCTGCAGCCGCCCAGCGCTGCCGACTGAAACGCAGCCGCAAGCGCAGACGCCTGAGGGAATCTTCCGAGGCAGCATCGACCGGCAAAATGACCGATACCGGTAGCCAGCGCCCCTGTTCGCGGAGCCTCACCACCGTGAGGAGCGCACTGACAAAGGTATCGCCTTGAAGGCTGGCGCCGGCTTCGCTGCCATCGCGGCGCAATACGTGCCAGCCGTGGCTGTCGAAACGCAGGCCCGTTATCGAACAGGCGTGGCGCAAGCTGACCTGACGTGGCCACACCCACCAGCAATAGAGCAAAACCAGCGTCATGCACAGCGCTGCCTGAATGCCGGGCAGGCCGCTACGGTACAGCCCGGCGATCGCCAGAGCGGTAGCCAGAACAATCAACCCCCCGAGTACACGGGACGGCTGTCGCTTGAGCAGAAGATAGTCACTTGGGCTGGACACGATCCAATATCATCCTCACGATGCGTTTGAGATCCGGGTCATCGGGCTCACCTCGCTGCATGAACCAGACGAACATATCCTGGTCTTCACATTCCAGCAGTTTGCGGTAACGTGCCTTGTCGTCATCCTCCAGAGCCAGGTAGGCCTCTTCCAAGAATGGCAGGAGCAATACATCCAGCTCCAGCATGCCGCGTCGACTGTGCCAGTACAGGCGCTTGTACTCTACTTCGGCCGACATCGACCTCTCCATCAGCGGTTGAAAGCTGGCCATGATGCACAAACATCAGTATAGCCTCAAGCCGGCGCTGACAAGCAGGCTCGACCAGACCTATGATGTAACAGCCCAATTCAGGACAGCGAACCCATGCCCGACACTCTCGATCCCTCCGTCCTCGCCCAGTGCTTCACCGCGCCGCTACCCGCGGAAGGTAACGACACACTGCTTTGCTGGCTCGATCAGGAAGGCATCATCGCACTGGAGGGGCCGGACACCGCCCGCTTTCTGCAGGGGCAGGTTACCTGCGACGTGAATGCCATCCAGGTTGGACACAGCACCCTTGGTGCTCGTTGCAATCCCAAGGGCCGTATGCAGTCGAGCTTCCGGCTGCTGCGCGTCGCCGAAGAGCAATACCTGTTGGTGCTGCACAAGGGACTGCTCGAGCGACAGATTGCCGAATTGAAAAAGTACGCCGTGTTCTTCAAGACGCAGCTGCGCGACGCCAGCAGTGAATGGCTACGCCTTGGACTGCGCAGTGACCGACTCGAGCGAGTCCTGGTCGATAATGACCTACCCTGCCCCACCGAAACCGGCGGACATGAGCAGGCTGCGACAGGTGTGGTGCTGCGGGTGGCGGACGCCGCGGTGGAGCTGTGGCTCAAGCCGGACCAGGCGCCGACGCACGTCCAACGGCTGAGCGGCACGGCGGCGATGGCATCAAGCCAGGCATGGCTACTCTGGCAGGTGCGGGCGGGTATCGGCCAGGTGTTTCCAGAGACCTACGAAAGCTTTATCCCCCAGATGCTCAACCTTCAGCAACTGGGTGGCGTCAGCTTTCGCAAGGGATGCTATACCGGTCAGGAAATCGTTGCTCGTATGCAATACCTGGGCAAGCTGAAGCGGCGGATGTATCGCCTGTTGGTGGCTGGCGAGGCTCTCCCGCCGCCTGCTACACCGATTGTCGACAGCGCTTCAGGGCAGACCGTTGGGGAGATAGTTATGGCCGCTCAGAGCGAAAGCGGCGTGGAAGCGCTGGCTGTCTTGCAGAAGGATGCGGCACAATTGGCAACACTGGTTGTCGGTGACATCAAAGGGCCACTATTGAGCCTGAGCGGATTGCCGTACGATATACAGTTGGAGGCCGGCGAGGCCGACAAGGACTAACGAGCAAGGGATACCCCAATGACAGATCTGGCCCAACGTGTTCAAGAACAGCTCATGGAAGCTATCGACCGGGACGAGCTGGTTCTGCCCACGCTTCCAGAGGTCGCGCTGCGAGTTCGCGAAGCCGCAGAAGACCCCGACGTCAGCATCCCGCATCTGGTGCGCGAGATCAGTAGTGACGCTGCGCTAAGTGCGCGATTGATCAAGGTGGTCAATAGTCCGTTGTTACGCACCCGGCAGGAGATCACCGATCTAGGCATGGCTGTCAACCGGATGGGGATAACCTATACCGCGAACCTGGCGATCGGCTTGGCGATGGCCCAGATGTTCCAGGCCACATCAGACCTGATCGATGCGAAAATGCGTCAGGTATGGTCTCGCAGCACGGAAGTAGCCGGCATCAGTCACGTGCTCTGCCGTCACTACACCAAGCTCAAGCCCGATCAGGCGACACTAGGCGGTCTGGTTCACCAGATCGGCGTGCTGCCTATTCTTAGCTATGCCGAAGAAAACGAAGCATTGCTGGCGGACGAGAAAAGCCTCGACCTGGTAATCGAACGCATCCATCCGATTCTCGGCGACCGCATTCTTCAGGCTTGGGACTTCCCGCTGCCGTTGCGGCATGTCCCCACTCAGCACCTGGATTTCAAGCGCAATTCGGCGGAAGTCGACTACGCGGACATCATTCAGGTCGCGGTACTGCAGAGTCTCGCTGGCACGGACCACCCTTGCGCCAGCATTGATTGCGGCCAGATCCCTGCTTTCACCAAGCTTGGCCTGAATCCTTACGAGGATGAGGAAGACGAGGATCTTTCAGCGGAAATGGAAGCTGCGATGCAGCTGCTCGGCTAGCGTGCTCAGCGGCAAGCACACTTGCCGCTTCACGTTTCGCGCCAGCTGCGTCAGCGGTTGCGCCATTGGGGTGGACGTTTCTGCAGGAAGGCAGCGACGCCCTCGGTGGTGTCGTCCAGATCGAACAGGTCTACAAATCGCTCCCGCTCTTCGCTTAACAGCGAGTTGATCGGGCGGTTACGCCCGGACTGGATAAGCTGCTTCGAATGTTTCACCGCTTGCGGGCTCTGTCGTCCGACCTGAGCGGCGAGTCGCAGAGCCGTGGTCAGCGCCTGCCCTTCCTCTACCACCTCTTCTACCAATCCGATTCGTTCAGCCTTGACGCCGTCGATGCGCTCCCCGCAGAGGATCATGCGTTTCGCCCAGCCTTCGCCCACCAGCCAGGCCAGCGCCTGGGTACCGCCAGCACAGGGCAACAGGCCAACACTTGCTTCCGGCAGACCCAGCTGCGCTTCGCGCTCGGCAATGCGAATATCGCATGCGAGCGCACACTCCAAGCCGCCGCCCATGGCATATCCGTTGATTGCCGCGATGGACACTCCGGCGAAGTCGCGCAGGGCTTCGAATGCCTGACCGAACAGCCGGGCGATCGTTCGCGCCTGGGCTTTGTCTCCTTCGGCGAACATGCGCAGGTCGGCACCTGCGGAGAAAAACCGGCGGCCGCGTCCGGTAATCACCAGGGCATAGACCTCCGGATCGTCATCCAGGTGCTCGATGAGCTCGACCAGCCCATGCAGTGTGTCCGTGTCCCAGGTGTTCGCCGGCGGGTTATCAATGGTGACCAGCGCGGTATATCCCACCTTTTGCACGACGAGCTTGTCGGTACGGGGGACCAGCGCGGTGTAAGGAGTCAGCGCGTGTTCCATGGCAACCTCCAATCGGATGGAAATTCCTCCAAAGAGTAAGACACGTCGCCGTTTTCGTCAGCAATCAGGCGGGAGGAAGCTGCCAGTCGATTGGAGTTCGGCCGTGTTGGCGCAGATAGTCGTTCGCCAGAGAGAAATGTCCGTTGCCTATGAAGCCGCGGTGCGCGGATAGCGGCGAAGGATGGACCGACTTCAGTACCAGATGATTCGCGGGATCGATCTGCTGGCCCTTTTTCTGCGCATAGCTGCCCCACAGCATGAACACCAGATGCTCGCGCCGCTCGTTCAACACATCGATGATTCGCGAAGTGAAGCGTTCCCAGCCGCGGTTGGCATGGGAACCGGCCTGGCTGTGCTCGACGGTGAGCACAGCGTTCAGCAGCAAAACGCCCTGTTCGGCCCAGCTTTGCAGGCAGCCGTGCCGGGGGATCGGCAGAGACAGATCACGCTGTAATTCCTTGAAGATATTCTGTAGAGATGGCGGCGCCGGGACGCCGGCCGGCACGGAAAAACACAGGCCATGCGCCTGACCGGGTCCGTGGTAGGGATCCTGACCGATGATCACTACCTTCACCTCTTCCAGCGGCGTACTGTTGAGCGCATTGAACATCAGCGGCCCAGGCGGGTACACCTGCTTGCCAGCCGTCTTCTGCTCAAGTAGGAATGCGCGTAGCTGTTGCATGTAGGGCTGGTCGAATTCCTCGGCCAACGCCTCTTTCCAGCCCGCCTCCAGCTGAACATCGCGGCCCGCCATGCTTATTCCGCTACCGGAACGGATTGCGCGTTGCAGCGCACTACGCGCTGACGCTGATCGACCAGCAAGCCGGACAGGCCGTTATGCCTGGCGTCGTGCAGCACAAGCACGCCATCGACACACTCGGCTACCTGATTCGCCGCCCGGCTACGCAACTGACCAGCCTCTTCCGACCCCACCGTCACCAGGCCGAATTCGGCCACGAGAAGGCCTTCTTCCTCACGAGCGATATTCAGATAGCCATACAGGTGCAAGACCATGACGGTGAAGAACACCGTACCCATGGCAGTCAATATCAAGGGAAGCTTGTTCACTTCCTGCTTCTCGGCCATACATCGCTCCGTCAGAGGATATTCGCGTAATCAGCTTCGATGCGATCGAGGCTGAGGTTGTTCAGGAATCCGGAGAAGCACATCCAGGCACTCAGCGCATTCAGGTCGGCAAACGGCTCTGGCAGATAGCGCGGCGGTACGACCAGCCCTTCCTCGACCAGTTGGCCCAGGGTTCGCATATCTTCGAGGGTGGTCTTGCCGCAGAACAGCAGCGGAATCTGCTGCAGCTTGCCCTTGCGCACCGCCAACTGAATGTAGTTGTAGGTCAGGATGAAGCCTTTCAGGTACGCCAGATCCTTGGTGAACGGCAAGCCGTCCGCGCTCGATCCACGGAAAACTCGACTGGCATTGGTGTAACTATCTTCGCGGGCATAACCCTCGTCCCGATAGAACTGGAACACATCGAGGAAGTTGCCGCCGGATTCGGCCATCTGGATCGCCCGGGTGCGGTCGGTCAGTTTGCGCAGACGCGCCGGGTACGAGGCGAAGGTGATGACTTCCATGAGGATCGCCAAACCTTCCTGAGTCACGGTGGACGAAGGCGGCCCCTTGGCCAGGAAAGTGCAGATCGGCTGATGTTGACCGTTGAGACTGGTTGCCACGTGCACCATACCCTCGTGCACCGCCAGCAGCTTCAGGTCGCGCTGGTTGAACAGAGCGTCACTGCGAATCTTGATGTAGTCGGCGCCTGCTGCCGCGTCGGCAACGATGCCATCGGACTCGAACACACGGACTGCCCGGTCATCCGGAAACGCCTGATCCATGCGCTCCTGAAGAATCGCCACCGCTTCCGGCGCGGCGATGGTCTTGGGTTCCCGGCCCAGGTCGGTACCGATGTTGGTCAAGGACTCACTCAGCATCATGCCCAGATCGGTCAGGGTCGGGTCGCCAGCATGGAAGGCATCCGACGCCGAGCCGTACAGCTCCTGCGAAATCAGACCAAAATCCGGCTTGCCCCGCGCCTCGACCATGCGAATGACCATGCGGTACTCGCGGCACATGCGGCGCATGATCTGACCGACCGGATTGAACGTCCCCAGTTGCCGGGTGATGTCTCGCTCGATGTCCTGCAACACCTCGCGCCGCTCGGTCGGATCGAAGCCCAGCGGGCGCGTGGCGTAGTAGTCAGGATTGACATCCGGCAGGCTCTTGCAGCGCTTGCGGAAAAACTCTTCGCGAACGCTATCGTCCCACTTGATCGCATCGAGAATGCGGATCGGCGCCTGCGCATCGACCAGTCGATCGGACAGGCTGCGGATGACCAGTTGGTACTGCTCGCTCTGTTTCACTGCCATTCCTCATTCCCCTTCGGGTCATTCGAGCTACGAGCGGCAAGCTATAAGCGGCAAGCAGTTCCGGTGTTGCCGTCTACACCGATCAGTTGAAGTTTGAAGCATCAAGCTTGCCGCTGACCGGAACGCTGAAGCTGCGCTTCAGTGCTCCGGGCGCATGTGCGGAAACAGGATCACGTCGCGAATCGACGGCGAGTCGGTCAACAGCATCACCAGACGGTCGATACCGATGCCCTCGCCCGCGGTCGGCGGCATCCCGTATTCCAGCGCCCGCACGAAGTCCGCGTCGTAGTGCATGGCTTCGTCGTCGCCGGCGTCCTTATCCGCCACCTGCGCATGGAAGCGTTCGGCCTGATCTTCGGCGTCATTGAGCTCCGAATAGGCATTGGCGATCTCACGGCCACCAATGAACAGCTCAAAGCGGTCAGTCACGCTCGGATCGTCGTCGCTGCGACGCGCCAGCGGCGAGACTTCGAACGGATAACGCGTGATGAACGTCGGCTGCTCCAGCTTGTGCTCGACCAGCTCCTCGAAAATCATCACCTGCAGCTTGCCCAGCCCCTCGAACCCCTTCACATCGGCGCCGGCCTTCTTGGCGATGGCGCGCGCCTTGTCCAGGTCTTGCAGATCTTCGGCGGTGATGTCCGGGCTGTACTTGAGGATCGAGTCGAATACCGACAGGCGCGCGAAGGGCTCACCGAAATGAAACACCTTGCCCTGGTAAGGGACATCGGTGGTGCCCAGAACTGCCATGGCCAGCTCGCGAAAAAGCTCCTCGGTCAAGTCCATGTTGTCTTCATAGTCAGCGTACGCCTGGTAAAACTCGAGCATGGTGAACTCGGGGTTGTGCCGGGTCGAGACGCCTTCGTTACGGAAGTTGCGGTTGATCTCGAACACACGCTCGAAGCCACCGACCACCAGGCGCTTGAGATAGAGCTCCGGGGCGATGCGCAGGAACATCGGCAGATCGAGCGCATTGTGGTGCGTCTCGAACGGCTTGGCCGCGGCGCCGCCAGGGATGGTCTGTAGCATCGGCGTCTCGACTTCAAGGAAGTCGCGCTCGGCAAGGAAGCGACGAATGTGGCTGATGATCTTCGAGCGCACCTGGAAGGTGTTGCGCGTGTCTTCGTTGACGATGAGGTCGACGTAGCGCTGACGATAGCGCTGTTCGGTGTCGGTCAGGCCGTGAAACTTGTCCGGCAGCGGCCGCAGCGACTTGGTCAGCAGCTCGACTGCAGTCATGTGCACGTACAGATCGCCCTTGCCGGAGCGCGCCAGCGTGCCTTCGGCGGAAATGATGTCGCCCATGTCCCAGGTCTTGATCTGCTCGAGCGTGTCCGCGGGCAGCCCTTTGCGGTCGACGTAGACCTGAATCCGCCCGGACATGTCCTGCAGCACCATAAAGGCGCCCCGGTTGAGCATGATGCGCCCCGCAACCTTGACCGGAATCGCAGCCGCTTCGAGTTCTTCCTTGCTCTTGTCCGCATACTGCTTCTGCAGCCGGCCGGCGTAGCTATCACGGCGGAACCGGTTGGGGAACACACTGCCTTTGGCGCGCTGCGCGGCAAGCTTTTCCTTGCGCAGGGCGATCAGACTGTTCTCTTCCTCTTGCAGGGCATGCTGGTCTTGCGGCTGGTCGGTCATTTCGGGTTGATTCCAGGTTCAATTCAATGAGTTCTTGCCGGGGCGACGACTCGCCGCCAGAGGCTCGTTCACCTGCACAGGGTTACAGACCCTGCTTCAGGCTGGCCTCGATGTATTCGTCCAGATCGCCGTCGAGCACCTTGTCGCAATCGCTGCGCTCGATCCCGGTACGCAGATCCTTGATGCGCGACTGGTCAAGAACGTAGGAGCGAATCTGATGGCCCCAGCCGATATCCGATTTGGTGTCTTCCAGCGCCTGCGCCGCAGCGTTGCGCTTCTGGATTTCCATCTCGTAGAGCTTGGCGCGGAGCATTTTCATCGCCGTGTCGCGGTTGGCGTGCTGCGAACGCTGGTTCTGACAGCTGACCACGGTGTTGGTCGGAACGTGGGTGATGCGGATCGCCGAATCGGTGGTGTTGACGTGCTGACCACCAGCGCCCGAGGAGCGGTAGGTGTCGACGCGTAAATCCGCCGGATTGATATCGATCTCGATATCGTCGTCGATTTCCGGCGATGCAAAGACTGCGGAGAACGAGGTATGACGCCGATTGCCCGAGTCAAAGGGGCTTTTGCGTACCAGGCGGTGCACGCCGATTTCGGTGCGCAGCCAACCGAAGACGTATTCGCCCTTGACGTGAACGGTAGCGCTCTTGATGCCAGCGACTTCGCCCTCGGACAGTTCGACGATCTCGGTTTCGAAGCCGTGCTTGTCGGCCCAGCGCAGGTACATGCGCAACAGCATGTTGGCCCAGTCCTGGGCCTCAGTGCCGCCGGAGCCGGCCTGGATGTCCAGGTAGCAGTTGTTGGGATCCATTTCGCCGCTGAACATCCGGCGAAATTCGAGCTTCTCCAGGGACTGCTGCAGGCGATTGAGCTCGGTGACGATGTCGGCGACCGCTGACTCGTCGTCCTCTTCATTGGCCATTTCCAGAAGCTCGGATGCGTCAGCCAGGCCGCCACTCATTTCGTCGAGGGTTTCGACGATCTGCGCCAGCTGGGCGCGTTCGCGGCCAAGGTTCTGTGCGCGTTCCGGATCGTTCCAGACGCTGGGGTCTTCGAGCTCGCGCTCGACTTCGGTCAGGCGATCACGCTTGTGATCGTAGTCAAAGATACCCCCTGATGGTATCCGTACGGCCGCGCAGGTCCTTGATGGTATTGAGGATCGGATTGATTTCCATGGTGACAAGTCCCGTCGGGAAAAGCGGCCATTGTAGCGGAAATCACCCTCGCAGTGCAGCGCTACCGGCGCCGCACGCTCGGGTCAGCGACCGAATACGCGCAGGAACACCAGCGTGCCCACACCCCAGCAGGCGTTGAGGATGAAACCGATCATGAAGCGTCCCGGCAGCTTGTCGACGTCGAAACCGATGCCCTTCAGCGGGAATACAATCAAAAGCGCCACGACAGTCAGTGCGATACCGCCGAACAGCGCCGCCTTGAGCCAGACCCAGCTGCGTCCTACGCGATCAAGAAACAGCACCAGAGCCAGCGCCCAGAGCCCTCCGAAAAAGGCGCCGGAGACCACCGAGGGGACACCCAGCGGTCTGGTCGGAGCCAGCGAGAACGGCGCAAAGGGCACGACACCCGCCGAATGCAACAGTCCCAGCGCAGGCTGGTGGAAACACAAAACCGCGAGAAAGCCAGCTATGAACGTAAGGATCCAGCGCATTGGGCGACCTCCCTGTGAAAGTCGCCAAACTATAGCAGGGGGTTTGCGCTCCGTCTGTCAAAGGCTCGATTGATGCAGGTCAGGGACGCCATGACCCCAGGGTCTGACTGGTGGCTCACCCATCCAGGAGGAAGGGTCACACCGGGGTCGCGCTGAACATGGTCCCGGACGCCGCGTGGCTGCCTCAGACGGACTCATCAAGCGTCGACAGGCTAACCAGTACTGGGTGGATATTGTCGGCAGACAACGGCCGGCTGAACCAGTAGCCCTGGATGTAGTGGCAGCCTTCGTCGCGCAGGAAGCGCATCTGCTCGGGCGTCTCGATGCCTTCGGCAATCACGTCCATCCGCAGTCCGCGGCCCAGGCCGATAATCGCCCGGCTGATCGCTCCGAGACGCTCGTCGTCCGGCGCACGGGTGATGAAGCTCTTGTCCACTTTGATGATGTGCAGCGGGTAGCGATGCAGGTAGCCCAGAGATGAAAACCCGGTGCCGAAATCATCGAGTGCGATGCGAATCCCCAGGCTCTCCAGTTCGCGCAGGGTTGCCAGAGTATCCGGCACGTCCTGCATAAGAAGACTTTCGGTAATCTCCAGCACCAGGCTGCTAGCAGGGAAGCCGGTTTCCTCGAGCACTGCCGCGACCCGGGCTGCGAAGCCCCCTTCATGCAGCTGGCGACTGGACAGATTCACCGAACAACGCAAACCGGGCAGGCCGTTGTCGTGCCAGCTCTTGACCTGTCGACAGGCTTCGCGCAGCACCCATTCACCCACCTCGACGATCTGGCCGGATTCCTCCAGCACCGGGATGAACTCGTCCGGGGATATCATGGTGCCGTCTTGCCACCAGCGCAGCAGAGCCTCGACGCCGATCACCCGGGACGTGCCGCCTTCGACTTTGACGATCGGCTGGTAATACAACTCGAACTGGTTGCGCAGCAGTGCTTCGCTCAAGGCATTTTCCAGCGTCAGGCGATGGTTCACCTCTTCCTGCAGGGTTTCGCTGTACAGCGCCAGCTGCGACTTACCGTAGGCCTTGGCCCGGTACAAGGCCAGATCGGCTTCACGCAGAGCGTCCTGTTCGGCACCATTACCCTTCAACGGCGCGACCCCGATACTCGCGGTGATGACCAGCCGATGCTCGCCGATCAGCATGGGGACATGTAACTCCTGCATGATGCGGCGCGCGACGATTTCCGCATCGCCATCCTGCGCCAGATCATCGAGCAGCACGACGAACTCGTCGCCGCCGAACCGGCACAGGTGATCACCGGGGCGCAGGCAACGACCAATCCGCTTGGCCGACTCCACCAGTACCTTGTCGCCGCTCTGGTGACCCAGGCTATCGTTGATCAGCTTGAATCGGTCGAGATCGATGAACAGCACCGAGGCGTGCCGCGCACCCGGCTTGGCCTGGCGCTGCAACGCCTGCAGCAGCAACTGGTTCATTCGCTGTCGGTTGGGTAGCCCGGTCAGCGGGTCATGGAAGGTGGCGTGCGCCAGGTCCTGCTCCGCGCTCTTGCGCAAGTTGATATCGGACAGGGAACCAGCTAGACGACGGATTCCGTAGTTGTCCTCCGAGACCAAGCCACGAATCAGGACCCAGACCAGCTGTCCGTCGACGTCTCGCATCTGGCATTCGATATTGAGATAAGGCTTGTAACCGGCCAGATGTGCTCGGACCGCCACGTTGAAGGCAGTGCGGTGCATGTCGGGCATCAACGCCGCCCATTCGGAAAGAGTAGAAGGCGCCCGCTCGCCAGCCAGACCGACAATGCGAAGCCAGCGCTCGGATACCTCGAGCGCATCATCCACCACGTTCCATTCCCAGATTCCGTCGTGCGCGCCCTCCACCGCCCGGGCATAGCGGGCACGGCTTTCTTCCAGCGCCAGTTTGTTCGCAGCGGAGTAGGTGTCCACAGCCAGAGTGAGATCGAAGAAGACGATTTTCAGCAGGCAGGCAAACAATCGGTCTGCCAGCTCTGGGTCATGCGCCCAGTGAGCGCGGATAGCTCCCTGCATATGGTTCAAGTAGAAATGGTAGGCGCCGAGATACCACTTCTGCTCCACCTGCTCGCGCTCGTGGCTCAGACCTACCAGCAAGCGCAGGCGCGCGTACTGGAGATCGTAGGGGCCATGCAGCAATTGCTGGTAGTAACGCTGCTGCTGTCCTTTCAACCGCTGCAGCATGCCCGGCTGCTGCAGCTGGGCGGAGGTTTCGGGGAACTGGAGCATATGGCGGTGAAGCGCATCGACTACGTCGCTGTGGAGCGTCTCGAGCGCATCGACATGCTCAGCCAGGCCAGCCATCGCCGGATCGTCCAGCAACAACAGCCGGAGCCGCTGCTGGACGTCGGCCACATTCAGACCGAGGCTGTTCTGCATGTCTTCCAGACGCTTCTTCAGGTCCTTCACCAACGTCTCCTAGACGCAACATCGCAAGGGCTCCTTGCCAACAATGGCTGAGCTGCGCAAGCGTGACACAGTACGCAAATGTGTCCCGACGCATTATATCAACCGAACCGCCAAGCGGCGTCAATGAAAACCAGTCCCATTAAGCCGAACAGGCTATTTCGTTTTTCGCACTCAACGCGTCTTGCGTATCCCCACCGAGACGTTCAGCGCGCCACTATCGAGGTCAGGCGGACTGCAGATGTTTGACCATGAGCTGCAGGCTCTGCTTGCCACGGTATTCGTTGATATCCAAGGTGTAGGCTATGAGCACGCGCTTGATTGCCGGATTCGGCCACTCGGCCGGATCGATGTGAAAAGCGATGGCATCAAGCAGCTGTGTACAGCCGCTGGGCTGAAGCACCATCTTAAGGTGTCGTTCACCGACCAGGCGCTGCTGAATGAGCGCGAACTCGCCGTGAAAACCAGGTTCGGGGAAGTGCTGGCCCCAGGGCCCTGCCTCGCGCAGCTGCGCCGCCAACTCGAGCGAGAACTCCTCGGCGCACAGTTCACCGTCGGATAGTAGCCGACCCGTCAGATCCTCCGCGCACAGCTGACGGCGGACTTCCGCATCGAAGGCCCGAGAAAACTGCTCGAAATGTGCTGCAGGCAGCGACAGGCCGGCCGCCATGGCGTGACCACCGAACTTGCTGATCAACCCGGGATTGAGTGCAGCGACCGCGTCGAGCGCATCGCGGATGTGCAGCCCCGCCACCGAGCGCGCAGAGCCCTTGAGCTCGCCTTCCCCGGCTTCAGCAAAGGCAATCACCGGGCGGTGGTAGCGCTCCTTGAGGCGTGAGGCAAGAATGCCGATCACCCCTTGATGCCAATCGGGTTGAAACAGGCACAAGCCGAACGGCAACGCCGCTTCGTCAACACAACTGCGCTCCAGCCAGGCCAGGGCCTGCTGCTGCATGTCGCGTTCGATGGCCTTGCGATCGCGGTTCAGGGTGTCCAGCTCACCGGCCATGTCGCGCGCCAGGCTCTCGTTGTCGGTCAGCAGACATTCGATGCCCAGACTCATGTCATCCAGCCGGCCGGCGGCGTTGAGCCGTGGGCCGATGATGAACCCCAAATCGGTCGATACCAGTCGCTCCGCCGGCCGGGCCGCCACTTCAAGCAAGGCGCGAATACCCGGGCGGCAGCGACCGCTGCGAATACGGCACAGGCCCTGGTGGACCAGAATGCGATTGTTGGCGTCCAGCGGCACCACGTCGGCCACCGTACCCAACGCCACCAGGTCCAGCAGTTCTGCCAGGTTTGGCTCGGAGCGCGACGGGCCGAACCAGCCTGCCTCACGCAACGATGCGCGTAGCGCCAGCATCACATAGAAAATCACGCCCACACCGGCTAGTGCCTTGCTCGGGAAATTGCATCCCGGCTGGCTGGGGTTGACGATGGCGTCGGCGTCTGGCAGCTGCGCACCGGGCAGGTGATGGTCGGTGACCACTACCTTGAGTCCCGCGGCGCGGGCGGCTGCGACACCCTCGACACTGGAAATGCCATTGTCCACGGTGACCAGCACTTCGGGCTCACGCTCCAGTGCGACCGCGACGATCTCCGGGGTCAGCCCGTAACCGTACTCGAACCGGTTCGGGACCAGGTAGTCGACCCGCCCAGCACCCAGCGAGCGCAGCGCCAGCACGGCAACGCAGCTGGCGGTAGCACCGTCGGCGTCGAAGTCGCCAACAATGATGATCGGACGTGCCTTGACCACCGCCTCATGAAGAACAGCGACGGCCCGCTCCATCCCCTTGAGCTGGGTGAACGGCAGCAGCGCTCGCACGCTGCGATCGAGCTCACGGTCGGAACACACCCCGCGGGCGGCATACAGACGCCTGAGCAGCTGCGGCAGGTTGCCTAGTTCAGGCAACTCGGCAGGCAACGCCCGCGCCTCGATGCGCATCAGCGCTCGCCCTGGAGCCACTCGAGGGGCAGCTCGTACTGTTGTTCGGCGTCACTGACGTAGAGCACCCCGTCGGTGATCATCACTCCCCAGCCAATACTGCGCGGCAGGCCAGCCGAGAGCGCTTCGTGCAGCTCCTGGGGCAGCGCGGCGATATGCAGATTGCTGAGGCCGGCCACGGCAGGCAACACCTTGTTGCCCCACGCCCGTGCATTGCCGTAGACCAGCAGCGATACGTGTTCGGCACGTCGCGAACACCATGTCAGCCGATCGGCATCGGGTTGACCGACCTCGATCCAGTGTTCGATCCGATCATCCAGGCTCTTGTGCCACAGCGCTGGCTCGTCGACGTCCGACAGACCGCGACCGAAGGCCAGGCGCTCCTGGTACCACAGCGCATAGGCGAGGATGCGTGCGGTCATCCGCGGTTCGGTCTCGGACGGATGCCGGGCCACCGTCATGCGCAGATTCTCGTAGACATTGCGGTCGACGTCCGACAGGTCCAGATTCACTTTATAGGGTGTCGCTTGCAGCGCCATGTTCCGCGTCTCGCTCGGCAGGGCGCAATAGTGTAGCGCAGCACGACCGGGCACCCCAGCACGGCGACAGGTCGGTGATCGGTCTGCCTCAGTCAGCAGTACGCGCCAGAGTGAACCCTGTGGCGCGCCCCAGGGTCAACAGGACTTGCTCGACAACCAACGGAGGTCCGCATGCCCATGGACTGGCTCTCAGATATGGATTACCCCACCCTTCGCGCGCTGATCGCCGCTACGCTTGCCGTGCTGGTCTTCGGGCTGGTGACGCGGCTGGGCCTGATGCTGCTGCGGCGGGTCACCCGACCATTTCTCTTTCCGCGCGAGCTGACCAAGAAAGTCAGCGCTCCGGTGCAATTGCTGGTCCCGCTGCTGGCGCTGCAAACGGTCTGGACCGGAGCGTCTGAGCAACTCCCTTACAGCGGCCTGCTGCGGCACGCCACACTGTTGTTGATCATCGCCACGCTGACCTGGCTGGGGCTGCGCGCGGTCAGCGCGGTACAGCAGGTAGTGGTCATCCTCAATCCGGTGGATGTCAGCGATAACCTTCGAGCCCGCCGCATCCAGACGCAAACCCGTGTACTGGTACGCACGCTGGGTGTGCTGGTCATCATTTTCGGCGTTTCGAGCATGCTGATGACCTTTCCAGGCGCCCGTCAGTTCGGCGCCAGCCTGCTGGCCTCCGCCGGGTTGGCCGGTCTGGCGGTGGGCTTTGCCGCCAGACCCGTACTCGGCAATCTGATTGCCGGGCTGCAGATTGCCATCACCCAGCCGATCCGGCTCGACGACGTCGTGATCGTCGAGAACGAATGGGGCCGGATCGAAGAGATCACCGGCACCTACGTGGTGGTGCGAATCTGGGACAGCCGGCGACTGGTCGTTCCGCTCACCTACTTCATAGAAAACCCGTTCCAGAACTGGACGCGACACAGCGCGTCCCTGCTTGGCTCGGTCTTCTTCTGGGTCGATTACTCGCTGCCGCTCGAGCCGCTACGCCGTGAGATGGAGCGGCTGTGCCAGGAAGAGCCAGGCCTATGGGATGGTGAAGTCTGCGTACTCCAGGTTACCGACTGCAACGAGAGAGCCATGCAGCTGCGGGTTCTGGCGAGCTCCGGCGATTCGTCGCGCAACTGGGATCTGCGCTGCTACCTGCGCGAGAATCTGCTGGCATTCATCAACCACAACTATCCCGGATCCCTGCCTCGCGTGCGAGCCAACCTGGAGACCCGCACCCAACCTAGCGAACAACAGCCGGCAGGTAGCGAAGGCGGGTTCACCGACCGTCAGCCACCGGTTTAGCTTCTAGCAGCTGAGCGTAATAGCTCGGCAGCTGCAGCAGCCCATAGCGCGCCGCTGCGCGACGCACCTCGTTGCGGCTGCCATCGAACCGGCGGGTTTCGCTGATCACTCGTTCCCGCCCGTTGATATTGGCAGCACAACCGAAACACACCAGACCATCGAGGTCATCGTCGTCGGATTCCGCCGCACCCGTGTTGGAAAGCGCCATGCTCGAGTTGCTGTGGCGCAGCGCCCCCAGTGCCATTTCACGCGCCACTTCCTCGCTGCACAGTCCGTATTCGTCGATCGTTTCGAAGCTGACATCGAGCATGTCGTTCTTCGCCTCGGGGAGATACACCACGTATCCTCGCTCGAACGCCGGGCCGACACCGGACACGTCGGCAATCATTGCCGCCATCAACCCCGCCGTGCAGGACTCGGCAGTAGCGACGGAAATCTGGCGGTTAATCAAAAAACCGACTACATCTTCTATACGAACCATTGGATTTACCTCTGTGGCATCTGCAATCTGAGAGGTGGCACGGATGGTCAAAGTTCCGGTTCGCAAAGACAGCCTCCGACGGGGCGGAAAGCCGGAACTTTCCGCGCAGCGGGCCGTCAGGGAAAGTAAGCGAATAAGAAATTCGCAGCACCGGCTTTCCTTGTCCTAGACGCCTGCTGAATGACGGATCAGATTGAGTGCGACGGCACCGACCTGACTCGAGTCCTTGGGGTGCCCTCGATTGAAGTAGATTGCTGTTGGCGGGGTGAGACTTTGGCGGAGAATGGTATGGGAAATTTGGTGGCGACAGCGCAGCCCGACGAGCTTGAAAATATTTCTTCTCGACCGCGATTGCATGTGGAAAGTCTGCAAACGCAGAAAAAGAAGGTGTTGTTCGTCACGCCGGAGTTTACTGACCTGGTAAAGGTCGGCGGCCTGGGTGATGTCTCCTCGGCACTCCCGCGCGCGTTGGATGCGCACCACGACATCCGACTTTTGATTCCCGGTTACCGCGAGGTCATGGATAGCGGCATCCCGATTCGCATTGTCGGCAAGGTCGACGGCCACGCCGCCCTGCCCCCCTGCCGGATCGGCCGGATGGATCTGGATGACGGAGTGATCGTCTACATCGTCATCTGCCCTGAACTGTATGAGCGAGACGGCACCCCCTACAGCGACAGCCAGGGTAACGACTGGCCGGATAATCACATTCGCTTCGCCCGCCTCGGACTGACAGCGGCCGAAATAGCCGCTGGCAATGCCTCGATCAGCTGGTCACCCGAACTGGTTCATGCCAACGACTGGCCCTCGTCGCTGGCGCCTGCTTTCATGGCCTGGCGCAAGCTGCGTACGCCATCGGTGATGACCGTTCACAATCTCTGCTATCAGGGACTCTTCGATGCCGCTTGCATGCCGGAGTTGGGTTTGCCGGCCGAGCAATTCACGCCCGAGGGCTTCGAATATTACGGTCAGATCTCCTTTCTCAAGGCGGGCCTGACCTGCGCCAACCACATCACCGCGGTTAGTCGTACCTACGCACGCGAGATCACCGAAGAGGAGCACGGCTGCGGGCTCGATGGCCTGCTGCGCAAGCGCGCCGAAGAGAATCAGCTGACCGGTATCCCCAACGGGATCGACCACACCTGGGACCCTGCCAACGACCCGCACCTGCTATGCGGTTTCCGCGAGGGCGAGTGGGACGGAAAGCGCGAACATGCCCGCTACGTGGAAGAGACCTTCGGCCTGGAACAGGATGACGGCCCCCTGTTCGCCGTGGTTTCGCGGCTGGTGCATCAGAAGGGCATCGACCTGACCATCGCCATCGCTGACGAGCTGGTCGAGGCCGGTGGACGCATGGCGGTAATAGGTCGCGGCGAGCCGAAGCTCGAGGAAGCCATGCGTCAACTGGCGCTGCGCCATCCCGGTCGTATCGGGGTCAACGTCGGTTTTAACGAGACCGATGCCCGACGCATGTTCGCCGGCAGCGACTTTTTGCTCATGCCCTCGCGCTTCGAGCCATGCGGGCTCAGCCAGATGTATGCCCAGCGCTTCGGCTCGCTGCCCATCGCGCGCCGCACCGGCGGGCTGGCTGACACCATCGAAGATGGCGTGACCGGCTTTTTGTTCAGCGAACCGACCGAAGCCAGCTATCTGGAGGCCGTGATGCGGGCGGTAAACGTGCACCGTCATCCGGAATTGCTCAACGCCATGCGTCGCAAGGCTATGGGATCGCCCCTGTACTGGCAGGAGTCGGTCAAGCCCTACGACGAACTTTACCAACGACTACTCAATGACAAGGTGCCGGCTACGCTGGCTCGCGAAGTCGGGAGACGATGAATGCCACAAAAGCTGCCCAGGCACGGAGCCCATCTGATTGACCCTAGTACTACCCGCTTCGCGCTCTGGGCACCGGATGCCCGCGAAGTATCCGTCGAACTGGACACTGGCAACATCAGCTTACTTCAACCCGGCACCGACGGCTGGTTCAGCGCCGAGGTGCCCTGCCCGGCCGGCACCGGCTACCGTTATCTGATCGATGGCGAACTTCGCGTGCCGGACCCGGCGTCCCGCGCGCAGATCGGCGACGTGCACGACTTCAGTCGGGTAGTCGACCACTCCGCATTTGAATGGACAACCGAGGGCTGGAATGGTCGGCCCTGGCACGAAACCATCATTTACGAACTCCACGCGGGTCTGCTCGGCGGCTTCGCCGGCGTCGAATCCTATCTGCCATATCTGAAAGAGCTCGGGATCACCGCGATCGAGCTGATGCCGCTGGGAGAATTCCCCGGCGCTCGCAACTGGGGGTATGACGGTGTACTGCCGTTCGCTCCGGAGTGCTCCTACGGCTCGCCAGACGACCTCAAGCGCCTGGTCGACAAAGCCCACGCGCACGGGCTGATGGTTTACGTGGATGTGGTCTACAACCACTTCGGGCCGGACGGCAATTATCTGCATGCTTACGCCGAACCCTTCTTCCGTGACGACATCCAGACCCCCTGGGGCCCGTCCATCGATTTTCGCCGCTCGGAAGTGCGCGACTATTTCTGCGAAAACGCCCTGATGTGGGTGATGGACTACCGCATTGATGGTCTGCGGCTGGATGCCGTCCATGCGATCAGCGAGAAGGACTTTCTGGTCGAACTGGCCCAGCGCGTGCGCGAAGCCGCCGGACCGGACCGGCACGTGCACCTGGTGCTGGAAAATGAAGACAACAGCGCAGGGCTGCTCGAACGCGGCTTCGATGCCCAGTGGAACGACGACGGACACAATGTCCTGCATCATCTGCTCACCGGCGAGCAGGAAGGTTATTACGCCGACTTTGCCAGCGAGCCGACATTGAAAATGGCGCGCTGTCTTGGCGAAGGTTTCATATACCAGGGCGATACCAACCGCCGCGGCCACGCACGTGGCGAGCCTAGCGCTCATCTGCCGCCGTCGTCCTTCGTCCTGTTCCTGCAGAACCATGACCAGATCGGCAACCGCGCCTTTGGCGAGCGACTGATTACCCTCGCCGACCCCGATTCGCTCCGCGCCGCAACGGCATTGATGCTGCTCTCGCCTATGGTACCGCTGCTGTTCATGGGCGAAGAATGGGGCTCGCAGCAACCCTTCCTGTACTTCACCGACCATAACGAAGAGCTCGCCCAGGCCGTACGCGAAGGTCGTCAGCGAGAATTTTCCGAATTCGCTCTGTTCGCCGGCAACGAGGGCGGCACCAAGGTTCCCGACCCGAACGCGGTAAAGACCTTCACCGCGTCGCGGCCCGATTTTGCAGGGTCGGTCGGCCAACCGGAATTCGAGCCCTGGCGCGTGCTGTATCGAGACCTGCTGCAGCTGCGCCACAAACACATCATCCCGCGCCTGGGCCAGGTTCGCTCCGAGGGCGTCCAGGTCCTTGCCGATAACGCGGTTTCTGCCCGCTGGCAGCTAGCCGATGGTCGCGTGCTGCGCATCGATATCAATCTGAGCGAAGCCTTCGTGGCGTCCGAGCCGGTGCCGCACGACGCCGAGCCCCTCTACCTGAATCGTGTCGATCCCGACTCCGGCATGCTTTCCCCGCACAGCGTAGTGGCGTTGCTGGAGGCGGCCCGATGAGCGATGCCCTTCTCGAACAACTGACCCGGGCGGCCGGGTTGGCCATCGACTGGACGGATGCCTTCGGCAAACCGCAGAGCGTGGCGCCGGACAATCAACGCGCCCTGCTGGAAGCCCTCGGCTACCCGGCCGGCGACGAACAGCAGATCCGGCAGAGCCTCAACAAAATCGAGCAGCAACGGCACAACCCCACGCTCTACCCGCTGCTTGCACATGACCAGGGCGAGCCACTGTGTTTCGCCGGGCGCTTCAAGGCCGGCCAGTCGTACCAGCTGACACTGGAGCATGGCGAGGCACTGGACGGCGATCTGGATGAAAACAGCTGTCTGCCGGGTATCGACAGCTGCGGTTACCACCACCTGAAGATCGCCGGGCAGGAAACCACGCTGGCGATCGCACCGCCTGCCTGCCCCAGCGTGGACGATCTGACCGGACGCGAAGGAGCCCGGATCTGGGGCATCACAGCGCAAGTCTATTCTCTGCGTCGACCAGGGGACGGCGGGTTGGGCGACACCAACGCGCTGGCCAGCCTGTGCGACGAGATTGCCCCGCACGGGGCCGACGCGATCGCCATCAGCCCGCTGCATGCGATGTTCAGCGCCGACCTGCACAACTACAGCCCGTACTCGCCGTCGAGCCGGATGTTTTTCAATATCCTGCATTCCTCCCCCGAACTCGTCCTCGGGCAAGAGGCCGTGGACCGGGCCGTGGAACAATGCGGCTTGCAGGAAGAAATGCGTCGGCTGGAGCAGCTCGACCTGATCGACTGGCCGGCCGCTTCAGCCGTGCGCTTACGCCTGTTGCGCCAACTTCACGGCAACTTCCAGGCCAGCCCGGGCGAGGCCATGCGCGACTTGCAGGCTTTCATTGACCAGGGCGGCGAAGCCCTGGAACAGCACTGCCGCTTCGAAGCCTTGCACGCATATATGCTGGAAAAGGGCGAAGCAGGCGACTGGCGACAGTGGCCGGCAGAACTGCGCGACCCGCACGGTACCGCCGTACAGCGCTTTGCCCGCGAGCATCAGCAGGACGTTGATTTCCATTGTTTTGCTCAATGGTTGATGACGCGCAGCCTGGAGCAGACACAGCGCAGCGCGCTGAAGGCTGGCATGAAGATCGGTTTGATCGCGGACCTGGCCGTCGGTGCCCACGGCGCAGGCAGCCAGACCTGGACACGTCAGAACGAATTCCTGCCGCAGGTGACCGTCGGTGCGCCCCCGGACATTCTCAACAGCAATGGTCAAAGTTGGGGCATTTCGGCCTTTTCACCGCAAGGGTTGAAAGAAAACGGCTTTCGCGCATTCATCGAAATGCTGCGAGCCAACATGGCTCATGCCGGTGGTATCCGCATCGATCACGTCATGGGGCTCAAGCGGCTTTGGGTGATCCCTGAAGGCGCCCCGTCGGACGCCGGCGCCTATCTCGAGTTTCCCTTCGAAGATCTGCTGCGGCTGATCTCCCTCGAGGCCTGGCGCAACAAGGCGCTGATCATCGGCGAAGACCTGGGTACCGTTCCCGAAGGGCTGCGAGAGGATCTGGCACGACGCAACCTGCTCGGCATGCGCGTCCTGCTGTTCGAGCAGGATGATGGACGCTTCATTCCCCCGGCGCGCTGGCCTGCCGATGCGCTGGCGACCACCACCACTCACGATCTACCGAGCATAAAGGGCTGGTTCAACTGCCGCGACATCGATGCGCGTATCGATGCCGGCCACCGCCCGGCGGAGCAATCGGAGGAGGATCGGACCGTGCGCGAAAAGGAAAAAACTGCGCTGGAACAGCTGCTTAGGGAAGAAGGCTTCCTCGCCGGCGCGGCCGATGACGACGACGCCAGACTCGACGCCTGCGTCGAACTGCTAGGCAGCACCCCCGCCCCACTGGCACTTCTGCCGCTGGAGGATGTCATGGGTAGCATGGATCAGCCAAACCTTCCGGGCCCCGGCGACGAGCACCCTAACTGGCGTCGTCGCTGGCCGGACGAGGTCGGCGACATGCTCAAGGACGGGGCAATCACGGCCCGTCTCAAGCGACTGGGCAAGGCACGTCAAGCGACGCGGAAAAAGGCAACATGACCGATTTACGGGCAACCATCCGACTGCAGTTTCACAAAGACTTCACGCTCGACGACGCGGTACCACTGGTCAGCTATTTCGCCAGGCTGGGCATCAGTCACATCTACGCCTCGCCCTTGCTGACCGCTCGCCCCGGCTCGATGCATGGTTACGACGTCATCGACCCCACCCGGATCAATCCGGAACTTGGCGGCGAACCCGCGCTGCAGCGGTTGATCGAGGAACTGCGCAAGCACGACATGGGCCTGATCCTGGACATCGTCTCCAACCACATGGCCGTGGGCGGTAGCGGCAACCCCTGGTGGCTTGATGTGCTGGAGTGGGGCCCGATGAGCCCCTTCGCGCACTTTTTCGACATCCAGTGGCAATCGCTCGATCCGTTCATGCACGACCAACTGCTGGTGCCCTTCCTGCGCACCGATTATGGCGAAGTCCTTTCCAGCGGCGAGTTGCGTCTGCACTTCGACGCCGAGCAGGGTCAGTTCTACGCCGCGCATTACGACCACCGTTTCCCGCTGTATCCACCGACCTACCAGCAGGTGTTGCGCGCCAGCGACAACGAGACGCTGGCGGCCATGGCAGACAAGTTCCAGTTGCTGGACGAGTCCGCCGGTGCCTGGAGAATTGCACAGGAACTGCGCCGTGAACTGGCCGAGGCGGTATCGCGAGAATCGCTGCACGGTGCCATCGAGCATGCGCTTGCCCGCTTCGATCCGACCAACGAGGGGGGCCGCAAGCCGCTACACGTATTGCTGGAGCGTCAGTACTACCGCCTGGCGAGCTGGCGTACCGCTGCCGACGACATCAACTGGCGCCGCTTCTTCGATATCAACGAGTTGGGCGGCCTGCGGGTCGAACTGCCCGATGTATTCGAAGCAACCCATTCCAAGGTATTCGAGCTGGTCGAGAACGGCAGCATCGACGGGCTGCGGATCGATCACGTCGACGGTCTGGCCAACCCCCGCGCTTACTGCCGCCGGTTGCGCCGCCGCGTCGATAGCCTGCGTGGCGAACAGGGCAGCGCGCACTTTCCGATCTATGTCGAGAAAATCATCGGCGAAGGCGAAGCGTTACCGACCGGTTGGGGCGTCGACGGCACGACCGGCTATGAATTCATGAACCAGGTCTCTCTGCTGCAACATGACACCGAGGGCGGCACTCAGCTGGGCACATTATGGAACTCGCTCAGTGGGCGCCCTGCGGACTTCCTCGAGGAGGTTTATGAGGCGCGCAAACTGGTACTTGCCAGCTCTCTCGCCGGGGATCTGGAAAGCGTTGCCCAGGGCCTGCTGCAGATCGCGCGCTTCCACATCGACACCCGCGACCTGACCCTTGGCGCCATCCGCCGGGTGCTCACCGAACTGGTGGCGCATTTCCCGGTATATCGCACCTATGCCGGCGCGGTCGGTCGTTCGGCCGAAGATCAGGTCTTCTTCGACCAGGCCAAGGAAGGCGCACGCGCCTACCTGCCCGAAGCCGAGTGGCCGGTACTCGAACAGCTTGATCAATGGCTCGGCGGCGAGCCGCTTTGCCGTTTGCCGCCCGGGCATGAGCGCCACCTGCGCAACAAGGTGCTGGTGCGCTTCCAGCAACTGACTTCCCCCGCCGCGGCCAAGGCGGTGGAAGACACGGCCTGCTATCGGGCCGGGGTGTTGCTGTCGCGATACGACGTCGGCTTCGATCCTCAGCACCTGGGCGCCGACGCTGCAACCTTTCATGAAGAATGTCTGAACCGCGCGCAGACGTTCCCGGATTCGATGCTGACCACCGCCACGCATGACAACAAGCGTGGCGAAGACACCCGGGCGCGGCTGGCGGTACTCAGCGAACGCGCATCCTGGCTGTCGGAGAAGGTGCAAACCTGGCAAGGGCTGGCCGCCCCGCTGCGCGGCGAACTGGACGGCAACCCTGCGCCGACGCCGGGCGATGAAGCCATTCTCTACCAGGCCTTGCTCGGTAGCTGGTCGCCAACGCTGGATGCGAACGACGGGGAAGCCATGCAGGGCTACCTCGATCGACTGCTTGGCTGGCAGGAGAAGGCCTTGCGGGAGGCCAAGCTGGTCAGTAGCTGGAGCTCGCCGAACGAGGCTTATGAGCAGGCTTGCCGAAGCTTTCTGAGTACGCTGATGACCGGCGACGATGCCGCCGAACTGCGCCGTGACATCGCCCAGGCGGTTGACACCATCGCGCCGACCGGCGCGCTTAACGGATTGGTCCAGACCATGTTGCGTCTGACCGTGCCGGGCGTGCCGGACTTGTACCAGGGCTGCGAGTTCTGGGACTTCAATCTGGTCGACCCGGACAACCGCAGACCGGTCGATTTCACCGCGCGCGTCGAAGCGCTGCAGCAGACCCCGGAGCCCGCCGAACTGTTGCAAGCGTGGCGCGACGGTCGCATCAAGCAATGGCTGATCCGACGCGTTCTCGGCATCCGGGCGGCGCAACCACAGCTGTTCCGCCACGGCGCCTATGTTGCGCTGGAAACAGAAGGCGAACATGCAGACCGGGTCGTTGCATTCGCGCGTCGCTACGAAGGCGACTATCTTGTGATCGTAGTGCCGCGCACGGTTAGCGCCCTGCTTGGCGACAGCCCGACTCCTCTCGTTCCAGCGGAACGCTGGGGCGACACGCGGGTCAGGCTGCCTTCGCCGATGCACGAGAACCAGTTGAGCTGCGCGCTGTCTTCTTCTTCGATCAGCCCGGTTGACGGCTGTATCGCCGTCAGTGACGTACTGGCGGACTTTCCGGTCAACCTGCTGTGTTCCACCCCTCATTGCAAGGAGTCAAGCGTATGACCACCGACGACCGCGTGCAACAGCTCGCCTATCAGATCTGGGAATCGGAAGGAAAGCCCGAAGGCCAGGAAGCTCGCCACTGGGAGATGGCACGCAAGCTCGCCGAGTCCGAAACAAGCGAGACCCCGGCCAAGCCGGCACCGAAGGCCAAGCGCGTCAGCAAACCCAAGGCTGCACCGGACGCTGAAAAGGCCAAGCCGGAAAGCGAGAAGCCAGCGGTACTGAAAAAACCCCGCGCTCCGCGAAGCACGAGCAAGACTCCGAAAGTTTGAAGCTGTTCCCGGCGCCGCCGGGACGAAAGAGGTTTTGATCAATGAGCAGGCAGCAAACCCGTTCCGCTGCGCCTGAGGTGACTCAGCGCTCGCGTGTTTCAGAAGGTAATCCCTTTCCCCTCGGCGCGACCTGGGATGGTCTGGGGGTCAACTTCGCCATCTTTTCCGCCCACGCTACCAAGGTCGAGCTGTGTCTGTTCGACAGCAAGGGCGAGGAAGAAATCGAACGCATAGAGCTGCCTGAGTACACGGACGAGATCTGGCATGGGTACCTGCCCGACGCACATCCCGGCATGGTGTATGGCTATCGCGTGTACGGGCCGTACGAGCCGGAGGCCGGTCATCGTTTCAACCCGAACAAGCTGCTGATCGATCCGTACGCCAAGCAACTGGTAGGCGAACTGATCTTCGACGAAGCACTGTTCGGTTACACCATCGGGCATCCGGACGCCGATCTCAGTTTTGACGAGCGCGACAGCGCGCCCTTCGTCCCCAAGGCGAAGGTTGTCGACCCGGCGTTCACCTGGGGCGAGCGAAACTGGCAGCGTATTCCGTGGGACAAGACCATCGTCTATGAGACCCACATCAAGGGCATCAGCATGTTGCATCCTGCGGTGCCGGATCGCCTGCGCGGCACCTTCGCCGGGTTGAAGAACGGCTCGCTGCTGCAGCACATCCGCTCGCTCGGCGTCTCCAGTGTCGAACTGCTGCCGATTCACGCCTTCGTCAACGAGCCGCACCTGCAGGAAAAAGGCCTTTCCAATTATTGGGGTTACAACAGCATCGCCTTTTTCGCGCCGCACCCGGCGTATCTGTCCAGCGGCAACATCAACGAATTCAAGGAAATGGTTGCGCATCTGCACCACGCCGGGCTGGAAGTGCTGCTGGACGTAGTCTACAACCATACCGCTGAAGGCAATGAGCTTGGCCCTACGCTCTCCATGCGCGGCATCGACAACAGCAGCTACTACCGCCTGCTACCGGACAACAAACGCTACTACATCAACGACTCCGGCACCGGCAACACGCTGGATATGGGTCATCCCTGTGTCCTGCAGATGGTCACCGACTCCTTGCGTTACTGGGCGTCGGAGATGGGTGTCGACGGCTTTCGCTTCGACCTGGCGACCATCCTCGGCCGTTATGCGGACGGGTTCGACGAGCGCCACGGCTTCCTCGTCGCATGCCGGCAGGATCCGGTGCTGAGCCAGGTAAAACTGATCGCAGAACCCTGGGACTGTGGCCCCGGCGGCTACCAGGTCGGCGGCTTCCCGCCCGGCTGGGCTGAGTGGAACGACCGCTTCCGCGACAACGTTCGTGGTTTCTGGCGTGGCGACGAGGGGCAATTGCCGGAGCTCGCCAGTCGCCTGACAGCCTCCGGCGATCACTTCAATCAGCGGGGACGCCGGCCATTCGCTTCGGTCAACTTCGTTACTGCGCACGACGGCTTCACCTTGCGCGACACGGTCTCATACAACGAGAAGCACAACGAGGCCAACGGCGAAGACAATAACGACGGCAGCGATCACAACATTTCCTGGAACCACGGCGCGGAAGGTCCGACCGACGATCCGGACATCCGCGAGCTGCGCATGCGCCAGATGCGTAACATGCTGGCGACGCTGTTCTTCTCGCAGGGCACACCGATGATTCTGGCGGGCGACGAGTTCGGCCGCACCCAGCACGGTAACAACAACGTGTATTGCCAGGATAACGAAATCGCCTGGATTGGCTGGGAACTGGACGAGGAGGCCCGCAGCCTGCTGGAATTCACCCGCCGGTTGATCACCTTACGACGCGCCTATCCGATCCTGCGCCGCGGTCGCTTTCTCATCGGCCACTACAATGAAGAGCTCGGCGTCAAGGATGTCACCTGGCTGGCACCCGACGGTGAGGAGATGACCGAGTCGCAGTGGCACGACAACAACGCCCGCTGCCTTGGCATGATTCTCGATGGTCGCGCGCAACCCACCGGCATTCGTCGCAGCGGCGCGGATGCGACTTTGCTGCTTATCATCAATTCGCATGATGACGTAGTGAACTTTATCCTTCCGGAAGTTGCCCAAGGCTCGAGCTGGATCTGTCTTGTGGATACCAATCGACCTGAATCCCGCCCCGTAGAGCGCTATGACTTCGGGGATGAGTTTTCGGTGACCAGCCGATCTCTGTTGCTATTTGAACTAGAACATCAGGACCCGCACTAGCGTTCGCTTACGCACCGCGTGCGTGGAGCCTGGGAAAGCCCGTCGGGGGAGCCATACGGCTCCCCCGTCACGTAGTCGGCCAGGAGCGCAGTCGGGCGACGGTGAGATCCTATGGAGTTGGGAGCGAATGAAGTTCGAAGATTTCGGCCGCAGCGGGGCACCTTTGCACGCCTGGAAAAGCTCGAGCCGCCTGGCATCGCTGCCTGCGGTGAGCTGTGACGAGCTGGTCCCCCCGCATGCCCGTGCAGTAGTTCTGGCTCCACACCCGGATGATGAAATACTCGGCAGCGGCGGCATTCTGCAGCTGCTCGCCCGGCGTAAACGCAGCTTGATGCTCATCTCCGTCACCAACGGCAGCGCCAGCCATCCTGATTCGACCCACTGGACCAGCGAACGGCTCGGAATCATACGTCCCCAGGAAAGCGCCGAGGCCTTGCGTCGCCTTGGGCTGTACATGAACGGTCTGCAATGGATTCATGGCGGTTTCCCTGATAACAGGGTCGGCGATCAGTTGGTCGACCTCAAGCGCTTCCTGCGCACCTACCTGCGCCCGACCGATGTGATATTCACACCCTGGCGTGATGATGGTCATGCGGATCACGAGGCGGTGGCTGACGCGGCACTGGCGGTTGGCCGGGAAATCGGCGCTGCGGTGTATGAAGTGCCCATCTGGGCCTGGAACTGGGCGAGCCCGGAGGATCCACGGATTCCCTGGGCCCGCGCTCATAAGATACATCTGGATCGCTGGACCCAGGCGCGCAAGCGTCACGCCATCCAGGCGTTTGCCAGCCAGCTGACGCCCGACCCGGTCAACGGCCGGGCTCCGCCATTGAATCCTGCGACGCTGGAACGGCTCCAGCAGGCCTTCGAGGTGGTTTTCCTCTAGCGCACGACGATGCGGGAACACCGGCCTCTTTGTCGATGCCCTGTTATCGCTGGGTGCCATTTGAAAGCGACGACCTCCGAGACGGCCGCAGGATTTGCAATATGGTCGCCCCGCGAATACGTCCCTTCCATGTCCGGATATCGATCTCGAGTGTCCTTTTCTGCTGAACGCGGCGGTTCACAAAAGTTGAACCGCCTCTCTTCGCAAAAGTCCATTTCTACAGCACTCGGCAACTTCCATTCGAAGCGCGATACGAGGACACAGTGTATGAAGGCAGTCGTATTCCATGATGTAGGGGATATCCGCCTGGACGACGTCCCGGAGCCCACCCTGCGATCCCCCACCGACGCGATCATCCGCGTGACAGCAAGCGCCATTTGCGGCACGGACCTGCACTTCGTGAGGGGGACCGTCGGAGGTATGAAAGCCGGGACCATCCTGGGTCATGAAGGTGTCGGCATTGTGGAAGAGCTCGGCTCGGATGTACGTAACCTGCAGGTCGGTGATCGCGTGGTCGTCCCTTCGACGATCGCCTGCGGCAACTGCTCCTACTGCCGCGCCGGCTACTACGCTCAATGCGACACTGCCAATCCAAACGGCAAGACGGCGGGCACTGCGTTTTACGGCGGCCCTACCTTCACCGGTCCGTTCGATGGCTTGCAGGCGGAAAAAGCACGTATCCCGCACGCCAACATCGGTCTGGTAAAGCTGCCTGATGAGATCAGCGACGATCAGGCCATCCTGCTCTCCGACATTTTCCCCACCGGTTACTTCGGCGCCGAATCAGCTGAGATCACACCCGGCGACAGCGTAGCCGTGTTCGGTTGCGGCCCGGTAGGCCAGTTCGCGATCGCCAGCGCCAAACTGATGGGTGCCTCACGCATCTTCGCCATCGACCGTTTCCCTGATCGACTGGACATGGCTCGCCGTCAGGGCGCGGAAACCATCAATTTCGACGATGAGAATCCGGTCGATGCGATCAAGCGGTTGACCGGCGAGATCGGTGTGGATCGCGCGATCGATGCGGTAGGCGTCGATGCAGAATGCCCGCATGGCCACGGTCATGATCAGAAGCAATCAGCCGGCCAGCCCTGGCAGCCAGGCGATGCGCCGGCACAGGCGCTGGAGTGGGCGGTGGAGGCTCTGGCGAAGGCCGGCACGCTGTCGATCATCGGCGTCTACTCCGGGGAGTCCAAGACCTTTCCGATCGGTGCGGCGATGAACAAGAACCTGACCATCAACATGGGTAACTGCCACCATCGCAAATACATTCCGAAGCTGATCGAGCTGGTCGTCAGTGGCCGGATAGATCCGACCAAGGTGCTTACCCAGGTCAAGCCGATGAGTGACGTCATTCAGGCGTTCGAAGCCTTCGACCGTCGCGACAGCGGCTGGATCAAGGTCGAACTCAAGCCAGGGGCCGGCGTGCAGGACAAGGAATCCGAGGCTTCGCGGAAGGCCAACACCGAGCTCGACGAGGCCATCGACGAATCCTTCCCGGCCAGCGATCCGCCAGCCATGACGCGGCCGAAGAGCTGAGCCGGCCATGCCCGATGTGCGAATCGGTATTTCCGGCTGGCGCTACACACCATGGCGCGGCGACTTTTATCCCGACGGCCTGGTGCAGCGGCGCGAGCTGGAGTTCGCCTCGCGGGCAGTGAACAGCATCGAGATCAATGGCTCGTTCTACTCGCTGCAGACGCCGGAGCGTTACGTGCGCTGGGCGGCCGACACGCCCGAAGGCTTCGTCTTCAGCATCAAGGGCCCGCGCTTCATCACGCACACCCGTCGGCTCAGGGATATCCATGAGCCGCTGGCGAATTTCTTTGCCTCGGGCTTTCTCGGGATGCGCGAGAAGCTGGGACCGATCCTCTGGCAGTTTCCGGCCAATTTTCGCTATGACCGAGCTCTGTTCGATGACTTCCTCGGACGGCTTCCGCGTGATACCGACCAGGCGGTGAAACTTGCGCGGGATTGCGCGGACCGCCTGAAGAAGCCCGGCTATCTCGATGCCGACAAGGGCCAGAGGCTGCGCCATGCCGTTGAGGTACGCAGCGAAACCTTCGTCACCGAAGACTTCGTGGCGCTGCTGCGCAAGCACAACGTAGCACTTGTGGTGGCCGACACGGCGGGCAAGTGGCCCTATGCCGAAGACCTCACCGCTGATTTCCTCTACATCCGCCTGCATGGGGACAAGGAGCTGTACACCAGTGGCTACAGCAATGAAGCCCTGGAACGCTGGAAAAAGCGCATTCAGACCTGGACCCGCGGACGTCAGGTCGCTGACGCCCGACTGATCGGTCCGCGAGAAGATACCCCACGCAAGGAGCGAGACGTGTTCTGTTATTTCGACAACGACGTAAAAGTGCGAGCCCCGTACGATGCCCGCCAGCTGCTTGGCAAGCTTGGATTGGACAAGGACCTGCAAGCCACTCCAGGCGTGCTGTTTGACGAGGAGGCATGAGGAGCGATGCAGTGAACCGGATGAGCCAACTCGATCAGAACGACCCACGTCTCGCCCCGCCGGTCACGTCGCTGCGCATCATGACGGTCAACGTGCACAAGGGTTTCACCTTCTTCAACCGCAAGTTCATTCTTCCCGAGCTGCGCGAGGCCGTCAGTACGCACGGCGCGGATATGGTCTTCCTTCAGGAAGTACACGGCGAGCATCATCATCATGCGCTACGCTATGGCAACTGGCCGACCACGCCGCAATACGAATACCTGGCCGATACCATGTGGCCGGACTTCGCCTACGGGCGCAACGCGGTGTACCCGCATGGCGACCACGGCAACGCGCTATTGTCCAAATTCCCCATCCTGCGCTACGAAAATCGTGACATATCGGTGCTCGGCACCGAGGAGCGAGGGCTGCTGCATTCGGTGCTCGACGTACCGGGACACAAGGAGGTCCACGCCATCTGTGTGCACCTCGGTTTACAGGAATCGCACCGCCGCGAGCAGCTGGAACTTTTATGCAAACTGGTGGACTCATTACCACCGGACGCGCCGGTCATCGTTGCGGGCGATTTCAACGACTGGCGCAAGCGTGCCGATGTGATTCTCAACGGCTGCGGTCTGCGCGAGGCGTTCGTGTCCGCGCATGGCGCCCCGGCGAAGAGTTTCCCAGCGCGATGGCCCCTGCTCTGCCTCGACCGAATCTACGTTCGTAATGCGACGACGCGCGGGGCACAGGTGCTTTCGCGCAGACCCTGGTCCCACCTTTCGGACCATGCGCCACTAGTAGTCGAGGTGTGCCTATGAACTTCCATTGGCGGGAAGGCAATGAAGTCGAATTGCTCATCAACGGCGAAGGATTCTTCCCCAGTGTGTTCGAAAGCATTCGTGCTGCCGAGAAGGAAATCCTGCTCGAGACTTTCATCATTTTCGACGACCGGGTCGGTCGAGCACTGAAAGCAGCGTTGCTCGAAGCCGCCGCGCGCGGTGTACAGATCGACCTCACCGTCGACGGCTACGGCACGGCAGACCTCAGCAGCGAGTTCATCACCGAAATGGCCCAGGCCGGCATTCGCATGCACATGTTCGATCCCGCGCCTCGGGTGTTGGGCATGCGTACCAACCTGTTCAGGCGGCTGCATCGCAAGATCGTGGTCATCGACGGGGAGATTGGCTTCATTGGCGGGATCAACTTCGGCGCCGATCACATGACCGACTATGGCCCGATGGCCAAGCAGGACTATGCGGTGAAAGTACGCGGTCCGATCGTCGCCGATCTGCATCGCGCGGCGCTGGCTCTGGTCAGCCGCAGCCCGGCGGTCGGCAACGAGCTGCCTGCGGTCAAACCGGTTACCCGGCATGTCGGCTCGGTACGCATGATGCTGGCCATACGCGACAACGAGGCGCATCCGACCGACATTGAGGAGCACTACCTTCAGGCATTCCGCTCGGCCAACTATCGGCTGGTGGTGGCGAATGCCTACTTTTTCCCCGGGTATCGAGTGCTGCGCGAGCTACGCAACGCCGCGCGACGGGGAGTCAAGGTAACGCTGATCCTGCAGGGTCAGCCGGACAAGGCATGGGTCAGTGCATTCTCGCATCTGCTTTACAACTATCTGTTGCGTGACGGGGTGACCATTCGTGAATACTGCGAACGTCCACTACACGGCAAGGTAGCCCTGGTCGACCGCGAATGGTGCACGGTGGGTTCGAGCAATCTCGATCCGCTGAGCCTGTCGTTGAACCTTGAGGCCAACCTGTTCATTCGCGACCCGGATCTGAACCAGCAGCTCTATGACCATCTGATGGAGCTTTCCGAAGCCCAGTGTGAAGCCATCACTCAGAAAATTGCGCTCCGAGGGTTCTGGTGGCGGGCTCCGCTGATATCCCTGAGCTTCCATTTCATCCGCCGCTTCCCGGCTATGGCCGGTATGCTGCCGGCCCACACTCCCAAGCTGCAGCCACTGACCACCGAAGAGGTTCTGGAGGAACTGCGGCAGACGGGCGAGATTCCCTGTAGTGATGAGAAAACCTGATGAAAAAACCGGGCGCCGATACGCGCAAACGCTGGATCCGTCGGCTCAAGCCGGTCATATCAATCCTGTTCTTCGTTGGCGTTCCCGCCCTGCTGGTATACATGCTTCGCGATGTGGACTGGCAGGAGGTATGGCAGTCACTGCGCAGTTACGATCCATGGATTCTCGCTGCCGGAGTAGGCATCGCAGCGGTCAGCTACACCATGTTCGCCTGCTACGATCTGCTAGGACGTTATTACACCGGTCATAAACTGAGCGTGCCGAAAACGCTCGGCGTGGCCTTCGTCTGCTACGCCTTCAACCTGAACCTGGGCGCCTGGGTCGGCGGCATGGCACTGCGTTATCGCCTGTATACGCGCATGGGACTGGATACCATGACCGTTACACGCATCTTTTCCATCGCTTTGCTCGCAAACTGGGTCGGCTATATGTTCCTGGCGGGCATGGTGTTTTCGCTACGCCTGGTCGATCTTCCCGAGAACTGGGCCATTGGCGCGACCGCGTTGCAGCTGATCGGCTTTGCGCTGATCGCCGTCAGCATGGGCTACCTGGCAGCGTGCAAGTTTTCAAAGAAAAGAAGCTGGACGGTGCGCGGGAATGAGATCGTGCTGCCTTCGCTACGCTTTGCCTTCATACAGGTGGTCAACGGCGCGGTGAACTGGTCCCTGATGGCCGCCCTGATCTATCTGCTGCTGCCCGAGGAAGCCTTCTATCCCTCGGTTCTGGCGATTCTGCTGGTGAGCAGCATCGCGGGCGTCATCACCCATATTCCCGGCGGGCTGGGTGTTCTGGAAGCGGTGTTCGTGTCCATGCTGCAGCACAAGATCCCCACTGGGGCATTGCTGGCTGCTCTGATAGGCTATCGGGCGATCTATTTCCTGCTACCGCTATCGATCGCCACGATCGCGTATTTCGTGATGGAAAGAGTGGCCCGCAACCAGCATGACGATGTCACGCCGGATGAACAGGCCAGGCGGTCAGAAACCGCCTGATTCGGGCCGTAGGATGAGAGTCCCCAGCGGCGGCAGGTCCAGCGACAGCGACTGGGCCTCGCCGTGGCTGACGATTTCTTCGGTGCGCACCTCGGACTGCGTGCCCGCATTCGAACCGGCATAGTGTTCCGCATCGCTGTTGAGCAACAGCGACCAGACCCCACCCATGGGTACGCCCACGCGATAACCGTTACGCGGCATCGGGGTGAAGTTGTGTATCACCAGCACCGGCACGCCATGTTCCCCTGAACGCAGCCAGGCGAAGACACTGTTCGCTGCGTCGTCACCGATCAGCCACTGAAAGCCCTCGGGGCGCCCGTCCCACTCGTGCAATGCAGGCTCGTTGCGATAGAGGTTATTCAGGTCCTTGACCAGCGTCTGCACGCCTTGATGCTCGCTGTAACGCAGCAGATACCAGTCCAGTTCCGCATCGTGGTTCCACTCGCGCCACGCCCCGATCTCACAGCCCATGAACAGCAGCTTCTTGCCTGGATGGGTCCACATGAAGCTCAGGTAAGCGCGCAGGTTGGCAAACTTCTGCCAGCGGTCCCCAGGCATCTTGTCCAGCAGCGACCGCTTGCCATGCACCACCTCGTCATGCGAGATGGGCAGCACGAACTGCTCGGAGAAAGCGTAATCCAGGCCGAAGGTGACCAGATTGTGGTGGTAGCGTCGATTGATCGAATCTTCGCTGATGTATTTGAGGCTGTCGTGCATCCAGCCCATGTTCCACTTGTAAGCGAAGCCCAGGCCACCTTCACGGGTTGGCTGGCTTACGCCCGGCCAGGCAGTCGATTCTTCAGCAATCACCAGAGCGCCAGGCGCCTCGGTTGCCACCACGTCGTTCAGGTGGCGCAGGAAGTCGATCGCTTCGAGGTTCTCGCGTCCGCCGTAGCGGTTGGGGATCCACTCGTCATGCTTGCGTGAATAATCCCGGTAGAGCATCGAGGCCACCGCATCCACCCGCAGACCATCGACGTGGAAATGCCGCAACCAATGCAGGCCCGACGCGAGCATGTAGCCGTGTACTTCGGTCCGCCCCAGATTGTAGATGTAGGTATCCCAGTCCTGGTGGAAGCCTTCGAACGGGTGCTCGTACTCGAACAAGGCCGTGCCATCAAAGCGTGCCAGGCCGTGCTCGTCCGTCGGGAAGTGTGCAGGAACCCAATCGAGGATCACGCCGATCTCGGCGCGGTGACAGGCGTCGATGAAGGCGGCAAAATCGTGCGGGCTTCCGTAGCGTGCGCTGGGCGCGAACTGCGACAGCAACTGATAACCCCAAGAGCCGCCGAACGGGTGCTCCATGATCGGCATCAGCTCGATGTGGGTAAAACCCAGATCCTTGATGTACGGGATCAGGCGCTCGCCCAGCTCGTGCCAGCTCAGGGTTCGGCCATCAGCGCCGCCCTCCTTCTGCCACGAGCCGACATGCAGTTCGTAGATCGACATCGGCGCCGTATGCGCATGGCGCTGTTGCCGCTGTTCCATCCACTCGTGATCGGACCAGCTGTAGTTCAGCGGATCCGCAACGACCGAGCTGGTGTCTGGCGGAGCCTGGGTACGCAGCGCGAACGGGTCGGCTTTCAGCGGCAATATGCCATGCTGGCCGAGAATCTCGTATTTGTAGATCTCGCCGGGCTGAAGCCTGGGGATGAACAGCTCCCAGACGCCTGTCGGATGCCGCAACCGCATGGGATGGCGACGCCCGTCCCAGCTGTTGAAGTTGCCGACTACCGAAACGCGCCGGGCATTGGGCGCCCAGACGGCAAAACGGACCCCGGGGACGCCATCGATGGTCATCAGCTGCGCGCCGAGGCATTGACCGAGCTCCCGATGATTGCCTTCGGCGAACAGATACAAATCCATTTCGCCCAGCAGCATACCGAAGCTGTAGGGGTCCTCGGTTTCCTGGATACCGCCGGCCCAGCGAATGCGAAAGCGATACTTCTGCTTTACCGGCAGTCTCGCCACGAACAGGCCGGGCACCTGCGGCTGGTCCATTTCGCCCAGGCTTTCGCCGGTCTCCGCGCTCAGCAGTTCAACCCGTATTGCGTTCGGCTGATAGGTGCGAATGATCAGCCCTTCACCATCTTCGTGCGGCCCGAGAATGGAAAACGGATTGGTATGCTCGGCCCGAACCAGAGCTTGAGCATCCACTGCAGCAATCTGCAGTCCGTTGTGTTCGATAGTCTGGCCAGCTGTCATTGTAACGTCCCCTCAAGCAGTTGCTCGGCAAGCTCGGCCAACCCGCGCAGCGGAACGCTGAGCCAGGTCGGGCGATGCTCGGCTTCGTAGAGTATCTCGTAAGCCGCTTTTTCCAGGCTGAACAGCAACAAGGCTGCCTGCTCGCCCTCTTCGGACTGCCACTGGTGTGGCACATCCGCCGCGGCCTTCGCGTAAGCATCCAGGAATGCGCGCGTTGCGCCTTCACGGTAGGCACTCACGGTCTGCATACGAATAGTGTCGGCCTCGGGTGTGGTGTCCGTGCTTTGCGCATCGCGCAGGCCCATGGCGACAGCGTAGTCGAAAGAGCGCAGCACCCCGGTGACATCCTTGTACGGGCTGTGCAGCGCCCTGCGCTCATCCAGCGGCCGAGACGGCTCGCCTTCGAAGTCGATGAGATACGCATCGCCCTGTACGACCAGTACCTGACCCAGGTGCAGGTCGCCATGGACACGGATGCGCAACCCGCCGACTACCCGCTGGGCGAGGCCATCGAGCGCCTTGAGCAGCGGCTTGCGACGCTTGAGCAGAACCTTGGCCAGCTCGGCCGTTTCTTCGTCGAAGGCCTTGGTCGGCTGCTCCAGCGCATCGAGTGCCTGCTCCACCTGACCGCGAATGCTTTCACTCCAGGCTGTCGCTTGAGCAGCGTCGGTAACCTGCGGAGCGAAGTCCGGATTATCCGAATCGCTGGCGAGCACCGCGTGCATTTCACCGAGCCGCATCCCGAGCTGCGTCGAGAAGTCCTCAAGTTCGGACAAGGCGGTGAACTGGTTCTCCAGCTGCGACATGCCGCCCGCCAACTGGTCGCGGATGGCGCGCTCGAGCGTCGACTGGGTCCATTGCCAGGCATCGCCCTGGTTGTTGACGAAGCGCTGCAACACCATGAGAGCGTGCGGCTCGCCGCTGTCGTCCACCCGGGTCATCTGGCCCAGCATTTGTGCACAATAGGCGAAACCATGCTCGGTGAGGAAGCTGCTCATCTCCAGCTCCGGATGAACCCCCGGGCGAACATGGCGGATCAGCTTGAGCACCGTACTGCCGCCGACGACCACCGAGCTGTTCGACTGCTCGGCCGACAGATAGGTGATCTCCGGCTCATCGCCCAGCTCGATCTCTTTCAGACCCGGGAACGACCGGAACTGCAGCGTGCCCGCCGGGCCCGCCAGATCCTTGCCGCCCTGCATGTGGGTCACCACATTGCGCACGAAGCTCTCTACCGCAAACGCGTCGGTGAGGAAGCCTACACGCGGGCCGCGGCGAATGCGGGCCATGGCCAGTTGCTCGGACAGCACGCTGGCGTTGTCCTCCTCTACCAGGCCGAAGGGCAACTGATAGAGGGCTTTTCCGGAAGCGGTCTCGACTTCGATTTCTGACAACAGGCATTGATGCGTCTTGTCATCGAACGGAACCCCGTACACCACGCGCGCCTTCGCCTGCTCGTGCCCACCGAACCAGCGGCGCTTGGGTAGCCAGGTCGCCAGCGTCTCGCGCTCGAGCACCTTGCTGCATTCGCCCTCGAGAACCTCGTTGAGACGCCGCTTGATGACCAGCGTGGCCATCTCGGGCATCCGCTGGGGCGGCTCGAGGTGCCAGCTGGGCATGCGCTCTTCTTCGGCCAGATAGAACCAGTAGAAGCCGTAGGGAGGCAGCGTCAGCAGGTAGCTCAAGGAACCGATAGGCGGGAAGGCGCTACCGCCGACCATCTCTACCGGCACCTTGCCGACATAGTTGGACATGTCGAGCTCCACCGCCTGCGCGGCGCGCGAGACGTTGGCGACGCAGAGGATGCTGTCGGTACGACCTTCTTCGTCGGTGAACTCGCGAACATACGCAAGGATTCGGCGGTTGGCCGGGGCCAGCATCTTCAAGGTACCGCGACCGAACGCCTTGAACTGCTTGCGCACGGTCAGCATCCGACGGGTCCAGTTGAGCAGCGAATGCGGATCCTTCTCGGCGGCCTCGACGTTGATCGTCTGATAACCGTAGAGGGGATCCTGAATTGGCGGCAATACCAGGCTGGCCGGATCGGCGCGGGAAAACCCGCCGTTACGATCCTGCGACCACTGCATGGGCGTGCGCACGCCATCGCGGTCACCGAGGAAGATGTTGTCGCCCATGCCCAGCTCGTCGCCGTAATACAGCGTCGGCGTGCCCGGCATCGACAGCAGCAGGCTGTTGAGCAGCTCGATGCGGCGACGGTCGCGCTCGACCAGCGGCGCCAGGCGACGACGGATACCAAGGTTGATCCGCGCGCGGCGGTCCGAGGCGTAGTAATTCCAGAGATAATCCCGCTCCTTGTCGGTCACCATCTCCAGCGTCAGCTCGTCATGGTTGCGCAGGAAGATCGCCCACTGGCAGTTCGACGGAATGTCCGGCGTCTGGCGCAGGATATCGGTAATCGGGAAACGATCTTCCTGAGCGATAGCCATGTACATGCGCGGCATCAGCGGGAAGTGAAACGCCATGTGACATTCGTTACCCAGCCCGTTCTCATCCCCGCCGAAATACAACTGGGTGTCTTCAGGCCACTGGTTGGCTTCGGCCAATAGCATGCGGTCCGGGTAGACACGGTCGAGTTCGGCGCGGATCGCCTTGAGCACGTCGTGGGTTTCCGGCAGATTCTCGTTGTTGGTGCCTTCACGCTCGATCAGATAGGGGATAGCGTCCAGGCGCAGGCCGTCGATACCCAGGTCCAGCCAGAAGCGCATGACCGAAAGCACTTCCTTCATCACCTGCGGATTATCGAAGTTCAGATCCGGCTGGTGCGAATAGAAGCGGTGCCAGTAGTACTGGCCGGCCACGGGGTCCCAGGTCCAGTTGGATTTCTCGGTATCCAGGAAGATGATTCGCGTGCCGCTGTACGCCTCGTCGCTATCGGACCAGACATAATAGTTGCGCGCAGCCGAGCCCGGCTTGGCGCGCCGGGCTCGCTGGAACCAGGGATGCTGGTCTGACGTGTGGTTGATGACCAGCTCGCAGATCACCCGCAGCCCGCGCTTGTGCGCCTCGGCGATGAAGCGCTTGGCGTCGGCCATTTTGCCGTAGTCCGAATGCACATTGCGGTAATCGGCGATATCGTAGCCATCATCGCGACGTGGCGATGGGAAGAAGGGCAGCAACCAGATGGTGTTCACACCAAGCCCGGCGATGTAGTCGAGCTTCTGAATGAGGCCGGCAAAGTCGCCGATGCCGTCATTGTTCGAGTCAAAGAACGATTTCACGTGCACCTGATAAATGACCGCATCCTTGTACCAAAGAGGGTCATCGATGAACGCCTTGCTCCTGGTTTTATTTGTCTTCGCCATGTTGGGGTGCCTCGGCCGCTTGCTGCGGCGTTACTGAGTTTGAATGCGCCAGATACCGAACGGAAGATTCCAGGGTTCGATGCGCATCCATTGAGTCTTGCCGTGCCAGGTCCAGGTGTGCCCGGTCATCAGATCCTCGCCTTGCGTGGTGGCATCGTCGGGCAGACCGAGCTCCCACAGCGGCAGGTCAAAATGGGCTTCTTGCGCGTTCCACGGGTCCATGCTGATAGCCACCAGGATGAAGTTTTTCAGGTCCGCGGTACGCTTGCCGAAATAGAAGATGTTGTCGTTCCAGGCTGTGTACGCCTTGAACCCAAGATGCGTCTGCAGCGCCGGGTTCTGCCGGCGGATGCGATTGAGCTGGGTGATCTCGGCGACGATATTGCCCGGCGCGTAATAATCCCGGGGACGAATCTCGTATTTCTCCGAGTCCAGGTATTCCTCCTTGCCTGGCACCGGCGCCGCCTCGCAGATTTCGAACCCCGAGTACATCCCCCAGGACCCTGCGCCCATCGTTGCCAGCGCAGCACGAATCAGAAAACCTGCCCGACCGGAGTGCTGCAGGAAGTACGGGTTGATGTCCGGCGTATTGACGAAGAAGTTCGGCCGGTAGCAGTTGCGCCAGGGCTCTTCGTTGAGCTGGGTATAGAACTCCGACAACTCGTGCTTGGTGTTACGCCAGGTGAAATAGGTATAGCTCTGACTGAAGCCGATCTTGCCCAGACGCGCCATCATCGGCGGCCGCGTGAAGGCTTCAGAGAGGAAGATCACCTCTGGATTTTTCTGACGGATGTCGGCTATCAGCCATTCCCAGAACGGCATCGGCTTGGTGTGCGGGTTGTCCACGCGGAATAGCGTCACGCCCAGCTCGACCCAGCCACGCACCACATCGCGCAGGGCGATCCACAGACCAGGCACGGCGTCGTCGGCATAGAAATCGACGTTGACGATATCCTCGTACTTCTTCGGCGGATTTTCCGCGTGACGGATGCTTCCGTCCGGCCGCCAGCTGAACCAGCCCGGATGCTCCTGCAACCAGGGATGGTCCGGGGAGCACTGCACGGCGAAGTCCAGCGCGATCTCCAGCTTGTGCATGCGCGCGGCCGACACCAGCTCGCGGAAGTCGTCGAAGCTGCCGAGCTGCGGATGAATCGCCTCGTGCCCGCCTTCGTGGCTGCCGATCGCGTAAGGGCTGCCCGGATCGCCTTCGTGTGCAGTCAGTGAGTTGTTCGGCCCCTTGCGGTGTGTGCGACCGATAGGATGAATCGGCGGGAAATACAGCACGTCGAAGCCCATGGCAGCGATGTCCGGTAGCCGGTCCATCACGTCGCGAAAGGTCCCATGTCGTTCAGGGTCGTCGGTCACCGACCGCGGGAAGAGCTCGTACCAGCTGGCGAATTCAGCCTGCACTCGCTCGACATCCAGCGGATAGAGATCGCTGCGCACCACATGCGGATGCCCCTCGCCTGCGCGGACGATCCGGCGCAGTTCGAGATCAAGGAGTGCATAGACGCGGTCGTCCAGGCTGCCACCCGCGGACACTCGCTGCAGAACATCCTCGATCTTGCCGCGGTTGTCCGGCGATGCGTTTTCCAGCGCCTCACGCAGCAGTGCTTCGCCCTCCTTGATCTCCAGCTCTACCGGCACACCGGCGGCAAACTTTTTCTCGAGTTCGTCGCAATAGGTAGCAAACACATCGACCCACGCCTCGATGGCGAACACCAGACGTCCGGCTTCGCCGGGGACGAATTCGGCGTGCCAACGGTCGTGACCGAGACTTTCCAACGGCTCGGCTTGCCAGTCCTCGGCCTCGACGGAACGCCAGAGCAGGTTACCGGCGAGCTTGTCGTGGCCATCGGAAAACACAATGGCGTCGACCTTCACGGCTCGCCCCACTGTCGCTTTCGCAGCGAAGCGGCCGTTTTCGACGACCGGCGATACCGACTCGATAGCCAGACGCGGCAGGCGTACCGCCTCCTCGACTGACAAGCCTTCGGATGTGGCATGAAATGAAACAGCTCGGGTTGGCTCGGACATGGCCTTCAGTTCCTCGGAAACGTTGCATTGCTGAAGCGAAGGCCGGCGCGAGGCCGGCGCGATGCTTACCCGTTGATGACGCTGCCACCATTGACGTGGAGAACCTGGCCACTCATGTAGCTGGAATCCTCACTGGCAAGATAGACGTAGGCTGGTGCCACCTCGGCAGGCTGACCCGGCCGCCCCATGGGCGTATTGCTGCCGAAGCTCGCAACCTGTTCCTCGGTGAAGGTGGAAGGAATCAGCGGCGTCCAGATCGGACCGGGCGCGACGCCGTTGACGCGAATTCCGCGTGCGGCGAGATTGATCGACAGCGAACGGGTAAAGCCGACGATGGCGCCCTTGGTGGACGAGTAATCGATCAGCATCGGGTTGCCTTTGTAGGCGGTAACCGACGTCGTATTGATGATGCTGGCGCCTTCCTTGAGATGAGGCAGGACTTTCTGGGTCAGCTGGAACATGCCGAGAATATTGGTGCGGAAGGTGTGCTCCCACTGCTCGGCGGTAATGTCCTCGAACTGCTTTTGCGGATGCTGCTCCGCCGCGTTATTCACCAGGATGTCGATCTTGCCCCACTTGCGAATGGTTTCATCGACGACCCGCTGACACAGGTAGTCATCGATCACGTCGCCCGCGAAATAGAGCATCTCGCTACCGCAGGCCTCGACCTGACGACGGGTCTCTTCGGCGTCGGCATGTTCTTCCAGATACACCATGACCACCAAGGCTCCTTCCTTGGCGAAGTGGATGGCGACCGAGCGACCGATGCCGCTGTCGGCACCAGTAATCAACGCTACCTTGCCGGTCAGTTTTCCGGCTGGACGATAGCTCTCGCGGAAATAGATCGGCTCCGGATCCATCTTGTATTCCCGTCCTGGGCGATGGTCCTGATGCTGCGGTGGTAGCGTTTCTTCAGACATGCTCGCCTCCAAATAACGAATGGGGTGTGCTGGGTGTGACAGAGCTGTCGAAACATTGGTTCCGGCGTATCGGACCGCTTGCGTTCGGCCATGCAGGCCCTGATCAGTCCTCCTCCGGAGGCTTCGCACCGATAGTGCGCCACATACTGGCAGTAATGCGTTGCCGGTTGGCGTACCCGGACCATGGATCCGAATTCAGCGTATCGAGCCGTTCACCGAGATTGCCGACGGTCCACTGGGATGCCGCTTTGAGCTGACCGAGCTCGTCTCGGTGGATGGGAACCGACACCGGCAGACCGGGCCGCGCGCGTGCCGAGTAGGCGGCGACCGTGCTGGCGCCGCGCTGGTTGCGCAGATAGTCGATGAAAATCTTTCCGACGCGGTTCTTCGGTCCCATGGTGGCGGTCAGCCGATCCGGCTGCCGACGACAGGCGAACTCCGAGACCGCGTGGGCAAAGGCCTTGACGCGCTCCCAGCCATGAAAGCGTCCGAGCGGCACGACGATGTGCATGCCCTTTCCGCCACTGGTCTTGAGGAACGCGTCGAGCCTCAGCTCGTCAAGAATGTCGAGAAGAAAGGCCGTGGCGTCGAGCATTCGCTGCCACGGCAATTCCGGGTCAGGATCCAGATCGAAGACCAGATGATCCGGGCGCTCGATCCGGTCAGTCGTGGCGCCCCAGGTGTGAAACTCCACCGCGCCCATCTGCACCGCGCCGACCAGCGCCTTCTGCGTGTCGATTTCCATTAGCGGCGGATGGGCTGGATCGAGTGATTGATCAAGATGCTTGATATCCGGGATGGCCAGTCTCCCGGCGTGCTTCTGAAAGAACTGCTCACCCTCGATGCCTTCCGGGGCCCGCAGCAGCGAGACGGGGCGATTGTCCAGTCCCGGGAGGATCCAGTCGGCGACGCGGCAGTAGAACCGTGCCAGGTCGATCTTGTGCAGTCCGCTTTGCGAGTCGATCACCCGCTCGGGGCTGGAAACCGATACCTCAGCTACGTCGATCCGCCCGGTTGAACGCTTGCCCGCGCTGCGCCCGCCGCGGCTGCGCGGCTTCGCTGACCGAGTCGCTTCAGCGGCCATGACGTACCCCTGGATCGCTGCTTGACCCCGGAATCACCCGCCCGAAGCCTTCTTCCGAGTGCTGGAGGTTTTCGCCGCTGGCTTGGCAGCAGACTTGCCCCCTGATTTGCCACCGCCCTTCGAGTCGTCGGACGAGCCACTTGATTTGCCGCCCTTCGCCGCCGGTTTGCCCGCCAGGCTGCGCTTGAGCAGTTCGGTAAGATCGGTGACGTTGGACGCTCTCCGCTCTTCGGGCCCGGTTTCGTCCTTGTCGACCGATTCGATCTCGCCGTTCTCGGCTTTCTCTTCGACCAGCTCCATGATGCGATCCTGGAAGTTGTCGCGATATTCCTCGGGTTGCCAGGAAGTGGTCATGTCGTCCACCAGGCGGGTGGCCATGTCCAGCTCGCCCTTGGACAGCTTCACGTCCTTCACCGCATCGGTGAGATCCAGGTAATCCAGGCCGCGAACCTCGGACGGCCAGCGAAGCATGACCAGCATCAACGCATCGTCTAAGGGCATGAGCGCCGCGAGTTGCTGACGGGTACGCACCACCACGTTGGCCAGGGCCACCTTGCCGGTCTTGACCAGGGTTTCACGGAGCAACGCGTAGACCTTCTCGCCACGTTTGTCCGGCGCGAGAAAATACGGCTTCTCGATGTTCGGCAGAGGGATCTCGCTGCTTTCGACGAAAGCGAAGATGTCGATGGTCTGGGTCGCCTTGGGGTGCGCTGCGCGGATCTCGTCATCGTTCAGCACGACGTACTGGCCGCGCTCGTATTCAACGCCCTTGACTATGTTTTCCCGGTCGATTTCCTCACCGGTGGCCTTGTTGATCCGCTTGTACCCGACCGGATCCATGCTGCGCTTGTCGAGCCAGTCGAAATTCACGCCCTGCGAGGACGTAGCCGATACCAGCCCGACCGGTATGTGCACCAGCCCGAAACTGATCGCGCCCTTCCAGATTGACCGTGGCATAGCCGTTCACCTGTTGAGAACTGTCTACGGATGACTCGGCCGTGGCGGGAAAAGTTTCCGCAGCTGCGCCTCGCTTCAATGGTCGGTCTTGTCGGTACGCTGGAACAGCAGCGGGAGGATGTGCAACACGATCAGTGCGAGACCGGTACTGACCAGAGCAGTCGCCTCCTTGCCCAGCCCGACCGCCACGCCGATGGCTGCGGTAAACCAGATCCCCGCAGCCGTGGTCAGGCCACGCACGTTGCTGAGATGCTCGCCCTTGATGATGGTACCGGCGCAAAGAAAGCCGATGCCCTGGATGATGCCCTGCACCACCCGGCTCATCGCATCGTCCATCGCGCCGGACATGTCTGCCGCCACGACGAACAGACAGGAACCCAGACATACCAGCATGTGGGTGCGCAGTCCCGCAGCCTTGCCCTGATGTTCCCGTTCGAAGCCGAGGACGCCCCCAAGCATGGCAGCGAAGAGCAATCGCAAGGTCACTCTGGTCGCCTCTTCCACATCACTCAAATCCGAGAATTCGTTGATCGTGGTGGCGAAAATGATTTCCCAGTTGCTCATCATTGGCTCCTTGCTCGGTTGCCTGCGCGGTATCAGCCCTGTGACCTCCGCTGCCTGAAAGAGTTTTTGCGATGAGCGCCAGCACCGTGCCGGCCGCTTCGCCTCGCACCGCATGCAACGGAACTAAACAGCGGGTTCAGGGGGTCTACAGAGGCACACGCAGCAGTATCGGAGACCGCACATGTCGAAGAAGCACTTTTTTCTTGTGGGATACATCCTTGATAACGACCCGCGTTCAATGGAACTCGAGCTCGATCAGGACTCCCTTTCCGACGATCAGGCGCGCGAATACATCCGCTCGCAAAACCCGACCGCGAACGACCAGCATATTACTGATATCCGGGTGACCGAGATCCAGAAGCCCAAGGGTCACAGCAATGACCCGGGGCACAATCTGCAGCATTCCGATCTCTGAGCGGCAAACCGCCGCGTCACCGGCAGCGCGCCAGGACGACGGGCTATAGCGACACATGAGGGAGCATAAATGCGCGCGCTGACCTATCACGGCCATCACGACGTACGCATCGAAACGGTTGACGACCCGACCATTCAGCAGCCCGACGACATCATCGTCAAGGTGACGACCGCGGGTATCTGCGGCGCTGACTTGCATCTCTACCGGGGCAAGAACTCGCCGATGAAACTCGGCGACATCCTCGGTCAGGAATTCATCGGTGAAGTGGTGGAAACCGGGCCCGAAGTGACCAGCGTACGCAAGGGTGACCGTGTTGTGGTGCCCTCCGTGATTGCCTGCGGCAGGTGCTTTTTTTGCAAGCGCGGCCAGCACGCAGCCTGTGAAACCACCGCCGGACGAGATGGCGGCCAAAGCGACCGGCACATTCCGCCGCGGGCAGCATTGTTCGGCTTCGGCCATGCGCATGGGGCGATTCCCGGCGGGCACGCCGAGTACGTCCGCGTTCCGCACGGGAATGTCGGACCCAGGCCCATTCTCGATTCGCTTACCGACGAACAGGCCATTTTTCTCGGCAGCAGCCTACCGGCCAGTTACCAGGCTGCGGTCGAGGCTGGCATCGGCCCGGGGCACAGCGTGGCTATCTTCGGTGCGGGGCCGGTGGGGCTGCTCGCCGCCGCCTGCGCCCGGATGCTCGGCGCGGAACAGATATTCGTCATCGACCATCACCCCTACCGCCTGGCTTTCGCCGAGAAACACTACGACGCCCACACCATCAATTTCGATGAGGTTGACGCGCCGGAGCAGGAAATCATCAGTCGTACGGCGGGCCGTCGCGGTGTCGATACGGTCATCGATGCGGTGGGCTTCGAAGCCAAGGGCAGCACGCTGGAAACAGTGCTCAGCAAGATCAAGCTGGAACCCGGCAGCAGCATCGCGCTACGCCAGTGTCTCGCCGCCGTGCGCCGTGGCGGCCACGTCAGCATCTCCGGCGCGTACTGGGGCACTACGTCGAACGTAGCGCTTACCGAGGCCTTCGACCGGGGCGTAACGCTGACCATGGGGCAGGCGCATGTCCATCCCTATCTGAGCGAGCTGCAGGAGCACATCGCAAAGGGCGCGCTGCAGCCGGAAAAGATCATCAGCCATGGCATGTCCCTCGAGGAAGCGGCGGCCGGCTATCTGATTTTTGACCGAAAGGAGGAAGAGTGCCGCAAGGTCATATTGCGGCCATAACGTAATGGAAACCTACGTCGTACATGGAACAAGGAGACGATCGTGAGCCCTGAAAGCTACGTTCTACTATTGATTTCCTGCTGGCTGCTACTGGCGAGCGCTCTGCTCTGGGGGATGCTGCGCATCGCCCGCCGCCATTACCCTGCCGACGAGACCTGTGAGCAGCGTTCCGAGCCGGAGAATAGCGACCACATCGTGGCACGCGGCTCGCAGCAAGGCTTGAACAGCCTGCCCCAGATGCATCCAGGTCATTTCGCTCGCACCTTCGGCCCGTCGTCCGATCGCGCGCGCTGCTGAGAGCTATGAGGGTGCCTGGGCAATCCTCGCCGGGGCGCCCCTGCAGCCTGATCATGTGCTGAATCCCGGGCCCAGCCCCGACGCGGGGGTCAAGCGGGATGGATGATCAACAAAGCAGGCTACCCGTCCTTGGCAATTGGCCATCTGTCGGACAACCGCCAAATATCCCCCTGTTTAAAACACATCAGCTTGCTTACAATCGGTCCCACTGCTATCAAGTACGAACCACTCGATTTCGCGCGTCATCGAACCAATGTTCGCCATTCGAGGGGTGAGCAGTCTTAGCGAGACCACCTCCGGTCGTTTGTCATGCTTAGTTGCCACAATGAGCAAACAGCTATTGGCGGCGTATCAGGTTGCGATCCAACCTCAAATGCACATGGCACCAGGAAACACCATGAGAAAGTCGTCTCTGTATGCAGAGGATATCGAACGTATTCTCAATGCGACCATGGAAGTAGCGAGTAACCGATGCACCGTCGAATCGGACGGTACGCTGACTGTTCAGCTGCGCTGCCGCGACGAGACCCTCACCGTGGTCGGTATCAAGCCCGTTGAATTCTACAATGCCGAAGCGGTTCAGCGGCTCGCATTGAGTCTGTTGGACGAGCTCGAAGCGACGTCCACCCTTGGCGGGCCGGTCCTGACGACAGTGGAAGCCCGTCGCGAAGAAGTCTGACACGGCCCGGGCGCATCCGGCGCCCGGCCACGAAACACTACCGATCACCCCTTGCTATGATCCGGCGACTCGGGTGTCTCGGCCATGCCTCTCGGCCCGAAGCGGCCCCACAATATCCAGCCGATAACCGGCAACAGCACGACGACGAGCGCCCAGCCCACCTTGGCTTGCTGGCTTTTCCGGCTCTTTGAAATACTCGTCAGCATCCACAGATCGATACAGATGATCAGCAATGCAGCAATGGCAATCAATACACCCGGTTCCATGCTCTAGCCCCTTTTTACGTGTCTAGACTTTATGTCTCCCTCCGCGCGGCAGAGTTCCTGTCGGGCCTCAATTGCCTCCGCCATTCATCTGCGCGGCTGAACTAGCCGATGTATCGCCAGTCGTTATTCTCAGATGCACAGCTATCGGAGGTAATGGCCATGCCACGCGGAAGCAAGGACAAGTACACCGAAAAACAGCAGCGCAAGGCCGAACACATCGAAGAAAGCTACGAAGAGAAAGGCGTACCGGAGAAAGACGCCGAAGCCCGGGCATGGGCGACGGTCAACAAGCAATCCGGCGGTGGCAATCGAAAAGGCGGCTCTGGCCAAACGAAGAGCGAATCGGCCAAACACCGCGATGCCAGCCAGTCAGCACGGCGCGCCGTAAAGACCAAACGGGGCGAACCACGCCCGGATCGCTCGCTGGAGTCCGAAACCAAGGAGGAGCTGATGCGCAAGGCACGCTCCAGAAACATCAGCGGACGCTCCAGCATGCGCAAGCAGGAGCTGGTCGATGCATTGAAGAAAGCGTCCTGATTCATCCATTCTCGAGGAGGATTTCATGAGTAAAGTTCGTATGTTGGCGATGGGCCTGGTTACGCTGGGTGCCGCGGCAGCGGCCTACCGCGCCATGGCCGAGCGCAAGTACTTCGGCCCGGCCCGCTTCATCGACGCGGCCTCTGCAAAGGGTATCGGGGAGATCGAGGCGGCGCGCCTGGCTTTGAAGAAAGGCCAGTCGGAAGGAGTGAAGCAGTTCGCTCAGCAGATGATCGAGGAACACACCGCAATCAACCGTGACCTACGCCAGATTGCCCGCAACAAGGGTTACGAAATGGCCGACGAGGCGGACATGCTGAGCAAGACGGAAGAGCTGTTGCTCAACCTGCGCGAATCGACGGCATTCGACGACGCGTATCTGAAACACCAGGTCGCCAGCCACGAACATTCGCTTTCGCTATTTCGTCGGGCCGCGGAGTTCGACGACTTCGACGTCAGCAACTTTGCAATGAAGACCCGACCCAAACTGGAGCACCACCTGAAAATGGCTAAAGACATCCAGAAAGACACCGAGCGAGGCTCGACCCAGAGCAACGACACGCAGCAGAACAAGAGCGCAGCCGGATCTCGGGGTGCCTCAACCACCGCCACGGGCGCGGCGCCCGAAAAGGACGTAGCGGCCGGCACTGCGAACAATTATGCGAGCAGCGACATTGGCGGTACAACCCACGCCAGCAGCGGGCCGAATCCCGGCGGTGGGATGCCACCAAACAGTGCTGCGGGCAGCTCGACGGGGAGCACACAGCCCGGACCAGCGGACAGCCCCACCAGCGTACCTGGCAGCCCGGCCAAGGGGCCGTCGGACAAATCCTCCCGCAACCTGCCCGGTCACACTGGCGGCGAGCGCTAGGCTCCCTGAGCCAGCGCAGGGGCGCGCAGTATCCGCTCAGGATTGGAGTAGATATTGAAGCGCCCTTCGCGCAGGAAGCCCACCAGCGTGATTCCCGCTTCCTCGGCCAGCGCTACGGCGTAGCTGCTGGGCGCGGAGATCGCACAGACGATGGTCGCGCGGGCCATCACACATTTTTGAATCAACTCGAAGCTGGCGCGGCCGCTCAACAGCACGATGCGGTCGCTCAGCGGCAGGCGCTGTTCGAGCAACGCCCAGCCGTTCAGCTTGTCCATCGCGTTATGCCGGCCGACATCCTCACGCACGGCCTCGAGTTCGCCTTGCAGCGAGAACAGCGCCGCCGCATGCAGCCCGCCGGTGCGATCGAACACCGCCTGGCGCTGACGCAAGCGAGCTGGCAGCGCTGACAGCAGCTCGGCGGAAACGTGAGGCCCTTCAGGCAAAGGCGGCAGCCCGCGCATCGACTCCAGATTCAACTTGCTCTTCCCGCAGACACCGCAAGCACTGGTCGACAGCGATGAGCGCTGCAACACCTGCCCCTGCTCGGTGCCCTCGCCCGCCAGCACGACCTGTATCACGTCCGGCTGATCGATCAGTTGCGCCAGCGTGTGGAAGTCATCCGCATGCCGCACCAGTCCTTCACTGAGCAGCAGCCCGGCAGCCAGCTCTCGATCATGGCCCGGCGTGCGCATGGTGATGACCGGGTCGGCGCCAGCGACGCGGATCTCCAGCGCCTGCTCCACCGCCACCCGGTCATCTCTGGCGCTGAACGCGTTGCCCTGCATCGAGACGACTTCCACCTCGATGGCGCTGCGCACTGGCGAAGCGGCTACGAAATCGGCTGACATGGGGCTTCTCCTGAAATGGGTATGAAATTCTGACGGCCGGGCCGCAGCGAAGTTCGCCTTCCTCGTGCGACAAGCAGGCCGCGCTGCTGGTATCGTCTCTGGCTTCTGTCATCCTCCGGAGCCGCCATGTCTGCAACCCAACCGCTGTCGGGCCTGAAGGTCATCGAGCTTGGTACTCTGATCGCCGGCCCGTTCGCCGCCCGGATCTGCGCCGAGTTTGGCGCCGAGGTCATCAAGATCGAGTCGCCCGACGGTGGGGATCCGCTGCGCAAGTGGCGCAAGCTGTACGAAGGCACCTCCCTGTGGTGGTTCGTTCAGGCGCGCAACAAGCGGTCGGTGACGCTCAACCTTAAACACCCGGACGGCATCGCCATACTCAAGCGCCTGTTGGGCGACGCGGACATCCTGATCGAGAACTTCCGCCCGGGTACGCTTGAAAAGCTCGGCCTCGACGCGGCCACGCTCGACGCCATCAATCCCGGCCTGGTCATCGTGCGCCTGTCAGGGTTTGGCCAGACCGGACCGCAGCGCGACCAGCCGGGCTTCGGCGCGGTCGGTGAGTCGATGGGCGGGCTACGCTACATCACCGGCTACGACGACCGCCCACCGGTACGCACCGGCATATCGATCGGCGACTCCATCGCCGCGCTATGGGGAGTGATCGGCGCGCTGATGGCGTTGCGTCACAAGGAGGTCAATGGCGGCCGGGGTCAGGTCGTCGATGTTGCGCTTTACGAGGCCGTGTTCGCCATGATGGAAAGCATGGTCCCGGAATTCGACGTGCTCGGGTTCGTTCGCGAACGCAGCGGCAACATCATGCCCGGCATCACCCCCTCCTCCATTCATACCTGCAGCGACGGCAATCCGGTACAGATCGGTGCCAACGGGGATGCCATCTTCAAGCGGTTCATGCGTGCCATCAACCGTGTCGATCTCGCCGAAGATGCCGACCTGAACGATAACGCCGGGCGCGATGCCAGGCGCGACGAGTTGTACGCCGTCATCGATAACTGGGCGGCGTCTTTGCCGCTGGAAGAAGTGCTCGGGACGCTGGAAGCGGCCGATGTGCCGGCGAGCCGCATCTACTCCGTCGCGGATATGTTCCGCGATCCACAATTTCTGGCGCGGGGAATGTTCGTTCAGGGACAGCTACCCGATGGCAAGCCGCTCAGCATGCCGGGAATCGTACCGAAACTGTCGGAAACCCCCGGAACCACCAATTGGAGCGGTCCGGCATTGGGGGAACATACCGATTCGGTCCTGGAAGGCATGGGGTTCGAGCGGGATCAGATTGTGGCGTTGCGCCAGGCCGGCGCGATCTGAAGCGTTGAGGCAGCAACGAGCCGCGAGAGAAGAAAAGCGGAAGAATTCAAGCGGGCGGCGCCGTGTTCTGCAGAATCACGACGCGACCGCGTACCGATGGCGCTTACGCGCCGCCGTGTTGGCTGATCAACGAAAGCCCAGGAAGGACAGGATAGCCAGGACGATGACGACTGCGCCGACGATGTAGACGATATTATTCATAGGTTTCGACCTCTCTGCGTTTTATTGGATACGGAATCGCCTAGGCGACCCCGGCAACGGACCTGCTCCCCCTTGGGTCAATCAGGCCCGTTGACTCGTTGGACATCACTTATCGCAAAAAATTTATATCAATCTGCATCCGCGTGACTGGTGCCGTCCACGGCGTCATTCTCCACCCATGCACAGGTACTTGATTTCGGTATATTCATCGAGTCCGTGGCGGGAGCCTTCGCGCCCCAGGCCTGACTCCTTGACGCCTCCGAACGGCGCGGCGGCATTGGATATGGCGCCTTCGTTGATGCCTATGATGCCGGCCTCCAGACCGTGGGCCACCCGCCAGACACGATGGATGTCCTGAGTATAGAAATAGGCGGCCAGGCCATACGGCGTGTCGTTGGCAATCTGCAGTGCCTGCTCTTCCGTATCGAAGCGCATGACGGCGGCCAGCGGGCCGAAGGTTTCCTCATCGCACACCTGCATATCCGCGCTGATATCGGTCAGCAGAAGCGGATGCACGAAGTTGCCTTCGTCAGTGGATGGCTCCGGGCCGCTGACGCGAATGGCGCCCTTGTCGATGGCGTCGTGATAATGGGCATGGACCTTCTTCACCGCCTCGTGATTGATCAGCGCCGACTGGTTCACCCCTTCTTCGAAGCCATCTCCGACGTTGAGATCGGTCATGGCCTGGGCGAGCGCCGAGACGAAGCGATTGTGGATGCCCGACTGCACCAGAAAGCGGTTCACGCAAACGCAGGTCTGTCCGGTATTGCGGAACTTGCTCGCCATGGCGCCAGCGACCGCCTTGTCGATATCCGCGTCATCGAAAACGATGAACGGCGCGTTGCCGCCGAGTTCGAGCGATATCTTCTGGATGTGCTCCGATGCCTGCGCCATAAGTTCTCTGCCCACCGGCGTGGAACCGGTGAAACTCAGCTTGCGCACGATCGGACTGCTGGTGAATACCTTGCCGATTGCACTCGACTTGCCGGTGACCACATTGAATACCCCGGCGGGGATACCGGCTTCTTCGGCGAGCAACGCCATCGCCAGCGCAGTATAAGGCGTGGCATTGGCCGGCTTGACGATCATCGAACAACCCGCGGCCAGCGCTGCCCCGGCCTTGCGGGTAATCATCGCAGCAGGGAAATTCCAGGGGGTGATCGCTGCAGTGACCCCAACCGGCTCGCGGATCACGACGATATGCTGGCCTGGCTTGGCGCCGGGAATCGTTTCCCCGTACATGCGCCGCGCTTCCTCGGCATACCAGCGGATGAACGAAGCGGCATAATCGACTTCGCCGCGCGACTCGGCCAGCGGCTTGCCCTGCTCGAGCGTCATCAGCACAGCTATATCTTCCTTGTGCTCGCGCAGCAGGTCGTACCAGCGCAGCAGCAGGTCTGCCCGTTCCTGAGCGGTACGCGCGCGCCAGGCAATGAAGGCTGACTGGGCGGAATCAATGGCAGCACTGATTTCGGCGTCGGACAGCAAGGGCACGGTGCCGATGACATCGCCGGTCGCCGGATTGTCGACGGGAATGGTCGCGCCGTCGCGAGCGTCTACCCACTCCCCATTGATGTAGCATTGCTGGCGAAACAAACGTGGCGAACTCAAACGAGAGAGTGACATGTAGCCTCCTGTCGGGATGCATGCATAAGACGATACGAAGCGAGGCAGGCGCCCGAACAGGCGGCCTGGCAGGCCAGCGGTTTCCCAATGGACAACGTCAGCCGAGGTTTATTCGGGTGCGAATCAGCCGACCCCAGGGCGAGGATGGCGGAGCGTTCCAGGCGTGCTCATGCAGCCAGGTGAGTGACGTTGAATCCTTCGCCAGACGGCTCTGATCGGCACTGGCGATGGCCCTGGGTCCTTTTTCCAGGCACTCACGGCAAAGCTGCTCGAGACGTTCCCGTCGAGGCCCGCGCCGGCAATTGCGGGCGAGCGAGGCGTGCAGGAGATTGATGCGCGGATTGAGGATGGCCTCGCAAAAGGCCGGATAGTCCGCATCGAGTCGATCCAGTGAACGCCCGGTGACCAGGTCATCAATCAGCGGCGACCCGTCGATTTCTTCAGGAACCGCAAGCCAGCGACGTTTGCGCAACCAATCGCCGGCTGCGACGCCGCTGAGCAGGACGAAAATGGGCGCGGCAAAGATCAGCGGTAAAGCGACCGGCAAGGACCAGATGAAAAACATAGGGTCGAGCCAGAGCGCGAACAGAGCCCAGCCCAGGGCCAGCAAGGTTCCCATCGCCTGATTGAGAATGGCACTCCCCCAGCTCAACTCCGCCGTGCGGTTCTGACCGGCCCACTTCAGCGTGACATTGAACAGTGCCTCCACCACGTAGCGAGACTGGGTCAGCATGCGAATCGGCGCTAGCAGCGCAGACAGCAGCATTTCCACCAGTACGCTACCGAACAGTCTGCCAGCGCCCCCGTAGACCCGGGTACGGCGCTTGAACACGACATCCAGCGCGGCCAGCAGCTTAGGCAGAAAGAGTAGCGTGAAGGTCAGACTCACCAGCACGATGGCGCGCATCGGCCGCCATTCCGGCCACTGCGGATAGAGCTGGTACTGGTCCGGAAAATACTCGATGGGCAGCAGCACCAGCCGCGCGGTCTCGATCGTGGTGAGAATCAGGAAGATCAGCCATAGCGGCGAGGCGAGATACGACATGATGCCGTTGAGCAGCGCGAAACGGTGCGCCAGTCGCAATCTACGGCCAGCAAACAGCAGCCACAGATGCTGCATGTTGCCCTTGGCCCAGCGCCGGTCGCGAGTCAGCTCGTCGACCAGCGTCGGCGGTGATTCCTCGTAGCTGCCGCTCAGGCCCGGCTCCAGCCAGACCTCGTAACCGGCGCGGCCCATGTACGCCGCCTCGACGAAGTCATGGCTGGTTATCGGTCCGCGGAACAGGCCCCAGCCTCGCAGCTTGCGCAAACCGCAATGACGCATGAAGGGTTCGATGCGCAGTATCGCGTTGTGGCCCCAGAAAGCCGCCTCGCCGAGCTGCACCGAAGCCAGCCCGGTGGTGAACAGCGGGCCGTACAACTGATTAGCGAACTGCTGTACCCGAGCGAATAGCGATCGGCCATTGATCAGCGTCGGGCTGGTCTGCAGGATGCCCACCTGAGGATGACGCTGCATCAGCTGAACCATGCGTACCAGCGTCTCGCCGTCCATCAGGCTGTCAGCATCGAGTACCGTCATGTAGTCGTACTGCCGGCCCCAGCGACGCAGAAAATCGCCGATGTTGCCGCTTTTGTAATTGAGATTGAGCGTACGGCGACGGTAGAACAGCTTGCCCTCGGCGCCCAATTCCTCGCACAGCTCGGCCCAGGCGGACTGCTCACGTAGCCAGACGTCCGGATCGCGACTGTCCGAGAGAATGAAAAAGTCGAAATGCTCCAGCGCGCCGGTGCGTTCCAGGCTGTGATAGACCGCTCGCAAGCCGCCCAGGGTGCGATCGATCGGCTCGTGGTAGATCGGCAGCAGAATGGCAGTGCGACGCAGCGGAGTGGCGGCGAGTGTTTCGGCGCTTTGCTGGCTGAGCAAGGCGTGGCGGTCACCGATGCGCCGGAACCAGAACCCGAACACACCGATCCAGAAGCCCAGCGATATCCACAGAAACAGCACGGCGAAAATCGCCGCCATGGCGATTTCCAGGCCGTTTCCACCATGGTAAGGCAACACAGACAGCATGAACCAGGTAGCAGTCGCGGTTTGCGCCAGGACGACGACCAGTAGCAGTATCCGCCGTATGGCAGCAGCGAGCCGCCAGCGGGTACGCGGGCGCGGGCCACCTGTATCGTTGCGGCGTGCACTCATCAGCGTTCCCCGTAACCGAGGCTGCCGCGTTGTAGCGGGGGGCTCGGTTGTGGGCGGGTCGCACGTGGCACATCGAGACGCGGCGCCAGTCGTTGCAGGCACGCCTGAAACGCAGCTTCACCAGTCCCCAGCACGTCGGCAACGACGAGCAGGACCTCGCGCTCGACTTCGTCGTTCAAGCGCACGCCGGACCAGGCCAGATAGGCCAAGACCCTCGCCACCAGATCTTCAGCATGCGCTGCGGCCATACCCGGCCTCAACGATTCACGACGCGCAGAATGTCGGTTCCTGGCGGCACTTCATAAGTCCAGGTCTCGCTCAAGGTCTGCTCGCCTTCTCGCAAATAGGCTCTGAGCGCCAATGGCTTCTGTGCGGCCGGACGGGCCAGCACGGAGAGCCGCCAGCGGTCGAGCGGTGCCACATACTCGACGAAATGCTCGATGATTTCGGTGTCGTTCAGCCCTGACACGTCGGCCACCACCGCCGCACCCGGGTCGCGCTCCGCCAGCGGTCCATCAGCGAAATCGACAATGATCCGCACGGCTCCCGCCTCGGCTCCGCCACCAATACGGCTGCCGTCGCCGAGGTAGGTATCCACCGCTCGGGCCAGCGTTTCGCCAGCCACGTGTTGCCCGCCGAAGCGAACCTTGTAGTTGAAATGCAGCGACTGCTCGGGCCGGATCGCACCGTTGGTGCGCCAGAACGAGACGATGTTGTCGTTGGTTTCGTCCGGGGTCGGCAGCTGGACCAGCACGACATCGCCACGGCCCCAGTCGCCTTCGGGCTCGACCCAGGCGCTCGGACGCGAGTGGTAATAGGCTTCGGCGTCCATGTAGCTGTCGAACTCGGTGTCCCGCTGGATCAGACCGAACCCGCGCACGTTCTGCGTTGCGAAATAGTCGGTATTCAGCGTCTCGGGATTGCGCAACGGGCGCCACAACCACTCATCGCTGGCCCCGTCATGGATCAGCAATCCGTCCGAATCGTGCACTTCCGGGCGCCACTCGCCCGGCGGCTGCAGCATGTTCTCGCCGTAGTAGAACATGCTGGTCAACGGCGCCAGCCCGAGCAGCTCTATTGACCGACGCGGGAAAATAACGCTCTTGACCGCAAGCTCGGTGGTTTCGCCGGGCGTCACGGTGAACTGGTAGGCACCGGTCAGGCTCTCGCCGTCTAGCAGGCCATACAGGCGAAAGGTTTCATCGCCCGGCTCGGGTTTTTCCAGCCAGAACTCGACGAATGCAGGAAACTCTTCCCCGCTGGGCAGACCGGTATCGACTGCGACACCTCGGCCGGAAATGCCGAAATTGTTTTCCTTGCCGACTGCGCGGAAGTAGCTCGCACCCGCGAAGACCAGAAACTGATTCATCACATCCGGCGCGTCAAAGGGAAAGGTGACCTTGAGACCTGCATATCCGAGGTCAGCGGGAACGAGCTTTTCGATCTCCGGATTCGGATAGTCGAACTGGCTCTTCTCGAACTGCAGCGGTTCAGCCTCCCCTTGCTCGATAATGTTGATCCGAACCGGGTGCGTATAAAACAGCCCCGGCGGAACCATCATCACCTTGAACTTGGATTCGCTGTCGCGCCACAGGCTGCTCTCGGTGCGGAAACGAATGCCCTGGTAATCGTTGTAGCTGAGGTCGCGCATGAACCTGGGCACAGGCGCGGGGGCCGAATAGGGACTGGCGGCCGCGTCCCGCGCCTGGGTTATCACGGTTTCAAATTCGAAGGCCTGGGCGGTTTGAACGAACGACGCCGCGCCCAGCAGCGGGACGGCGAAAGCGGAAAGCCTGGACAGCATGCTTGAAGCTCCTAGCGAATGACGCGAGTGCCCGGTACCGCTCGCGAAGGTTTCGCACACTGGGCAGTTGCCTGCTTAGGCGCTTTCCGGCGGCTTCGGTTCCCTTTGTAAGTGGATGCTCGCCATCACGGACGAGCATTGCTTTGCCAGCGTATGCTGTCGACACGATAGCGAAACGCTAATAGGTGTCGATTGCACATTAGTGCTGAACTACCCTTCCCAGGTGCCCTCCAAACGATGAATCCCAAACCGCGGAGGCCGGAGTCGTGCTCGGCATATTTACTATCGCAGCCGCACTGATATTGCTGGCCGTCACCTTCATGGCGAGAGTGCGCCTTACTCAGTGGTGGGTGCGCGCGTGTGAATTCCCTCGAGTGCAGATCGCTTCGCTCGCCCTGCTGACGCTCGTCCTCGCCGGTTTTGCCGACAGCTCGCTGAAATGGCTGACGGTCGTCATCTGCCTGGTAGTGATCGCGGTGCAGGTCTGGCACATCATGCCCTGGACGCCATTCTGGGACGTACAGATGCAGGCCGCGGAGACGAGTGATGACCGGCATTGTGTAACCATCCTGATTGCCAATGTGCTCACACCCAACCGTAACTTTGCCGGATTGACCAAGCAGATCATCTATCGCAAACCGGACGTGATCCTTACGCTGGAAAGTGATCAGTGGTGGGGCGACCGGCTCGACGAATCCATTGGCGGCGAGTGGCCGCACTCGGTGAAAATCCCGCTGGACAACCTGTATGGCATGCATCTGTACTCCCGGCTGGAGCTGACTGACGTACAGGTCTCGTATCTGATCCAGGACGATATTCCCTCGATCCATGGCACCCTGCACTTGCGAAACGGTGCCACCGTGACCCTGCACGCCGTCCATCCGCGCCCGCCCGCACCCGCCGAAAGCGACGAGTCGCTATGGCGTGATGCCGAGCTGTTGCTGGTCGGCAAGCGTATACGCGAATCTGGCGGCCCGACCCTGCTGATCGGCGATCTCAATGACGTGGCCTGGTCGCGAACGACCCGCCTGTTCGCAGAAGTCAGCGGAATGCTCGATCCTCGCCGCGGGCGTGGCATGTTCAGTACTTACCATGCGGACCATCTCTCGCTGCGCTGGCCTTTGGATCACATCTTCGCCAGCGAGCATTTCTCTCTCGGCAGCATCGAGCGGCTGGAAAAATACGGCTCCGATCACTTTCCGATACTGGCTACGCTCTGTTACAGCCCGGAAAAACAGGCCGAACAGGAGAAGCCTGAAGCCGAAGACGATCAGAAGCACACTGCGGATGAGGTCATCGGCGAGGCGAAGGAGCGGGCTCACCGTGGTGAAGACCCGCACTGAGCCGGGCGACCGCCCTGTTTACCAGCCTATGCGCCGCTGCATGGTCAGCAACCAGCGCCAGCCCAACCACCCGGCACCCAGTAAATAGGGGATGGCGCCCAGCACCCACATGATCAAGCCAGCGAGTTGCTGGTCCTCGAGACTGCGCGCTTCGCCGTACAGCGGCTCCCGTGCGAAGGTCAGCAGAGCGCCAAGGAAACCGGTATGCATCAGCGTGAACAGCAGCGCCAGCAGCGCCCAGGGCACAAGCAGACGCGAGCTGCGCAGCACTGCCCACCAGAAAAGACCCGCGCTGACGATAAACAGCAGATGCTCGACCGCATGCCACCAGGGATGCTCCACAGCCAGCATGTAGAATTTCGGCGTGTGCCAGAACCAGACGATGAAGCCGTGCACGTAGGCTGTGAGCATCGGCCGCTGGGTCAGACGCAGGAGTGGGTTCCAGAGCGCCGACAACCGCCTGGCTCCGCCAGCAGACAGTTGCGGCAACGGGCGACTGAGAACGAATAACGGCGGCACCACTACCATGAACACCATGTGCTGCGTCATATGCGCCGACGTGCTGGTTTCCGCCCAGTCGTCCAACGGGCCGAGCACGGCCAGGCCACCCAGAGCCAAGCCCACATGAAAAAGCGACACGGCACCTGCACCGGGCCAGACACGCACGCAGCCACGCAGGTAACAGGCCCAGAGCACCAGCAACAGCCCTGCGGTAAGCCATGCCGGCAGGCGTTCATCAGCCGCCGCAGCGAAGGGGCTATGTGCCCATGCCAACGGGGCGAAGACAGCCAATAACAGTCCAAGCAACGTCGCTCGAGTAATCGTCATATGCATGGGGGAAGGAACAGCGCTGGCAGAGCGAGACCGAACGAGGCGATCGCCCCTACCAGATAGACTCCGCCGGCGACTCGCCCAAGGAAACGCTTGTCCGGCTCTCCGCTCTGGTAGTCCGGAGCGGCTTTCCAGCAGCGCCAGGAATTGAACAACAGGAAACCGCCGACGAGGGTACCCATGCCCAGTACCGCTGCGTTGACCCAGGTGCGCATATCGGCTTCAGCGGGCGGTGGCGCGACCTCGCAGATCACTCCAGTGCTACCGTATACGAAAACGAACCAGCCGCTCCACACGAGCAACCCGAACACCAGCTGCAACGGATGCAAGGGATGCAACATGATCTTTTTCATGAAACGCTTGATCATGCGCCGCTCCAGGTCATCGGTAGCAGCATGAACGCTGCGAAACTTATCCAGAACGCCCCGGTTGCGTAGGCCCACAACGGCAGCACAACTACCGGCTCGTAGGGCAGCGACGCATCGACATAGCCGACGCGCACGCGCAACGCCTGCAATACCGAAGCCAGCGTTGCCAGCCCGCTCTGCAACAGCAGATACCAGAGCATCAGGCTGAGCAGCGAATCGTGCGCGAGCGTGGTTGGGGTAAGGGGTGCGTCGATTGCCTCCCACAGCAACCAGCCGAAATGTGCCGCACCCAGGGCCGAAACCACCCACAACAGCGGTTCGAGCAGCGAGTCATCACCCTTGCGCAGGCGGCCTACCGCCCATGCAAACAGGCCTGCCGCAAGCGTGAGCAGTATGCCGCTGCCTGTGAGCGCAACCAGACTCAGCGGCCCATCGGCTGGCGTGTTCCAGAGCGGTGCGGAGGTCCACAGGTAGAACCAGCCGAAAATCAGCGAGGAGAACAGCGTGCCGTTGGCGATCAGCGCGACCAGAACACCCCACAGCCCTGGACCGCTGAAGGTGCGCGAGTGCAGCGGAGGATCAGTGCGCTCCCAGTCTTCGGTCTTCGGCGCTGCAAGGGGATGAGCCCCGTTATGCCAACTCCAGCGGATCAGAAACATCAGCGCCAATACGGCTCCAGCCAGTGCGACCCAGTAGTACTTGGTAAGCAGGCCCAAACAGACGACCGCGATCATTGACGCGGCCTGCAGTGGAATCCACGAGTTGCTCGGCAGGTGGATGACATCCTTCAGTTGCCCGGTTACCGCATCGGAACCGTAAATTTCGCGCCGACCGTGCCCGATCTCCGGTAGCCCGTGCTGACCCGTAGCAATGGTATGCGGCAAGTCGGGATCCTCCCATAACGGGTGGCGCGATTTGATCTCCGGCAGGCTGGCAAAGTTGTAGGTCGTTACCGGCATTTCCACCGCCCACTCCAGACTGTCGGCATTCCACGGGTTCTGCTCCGCCTTGCGACCGAAACGAAAATGCAGCGCAATGTCGACGATGATCACAGCCACACCCAAGGCGGTGATGAAGCCGCCGACCGAGGAGATCAGGTTGAACCACTCCCAGCCGAGCCCGGCCTCGTAGGTGTAGACCCGCCGGGGCATGCCGAACAGCCCGGTCAGGTGCATGATCAAGAAGGTCATGTTGAAACCGATGAAGAACAGCCAGAAGCCCCAGCGGCCGAGGGTCTCCGAAGGCATGCGCCCGGACACGTGCGGTAGCCAGTAATAGAACCCGGCGATCAGCGGAAACACCATCCCGCCGACCAGCACGTAGTGCATGTGGGCGACTACGAAATGCGTGTCATGGGCCTGCCAGTCGAACGGCACCAGGGCCAGCATGACCCCGGTCAGGCCACCGCAGACGAACACCAGGAGAAAACCGATGATCCACAACATCGGCAATCGAAACACCACCCGGCCCGTCCATAGCGTGGCGACCCAGGCGAATATCTGGATACCGGTAGGGATCGCCACGATCATGCTCGCCACGGAAAAGAACGCCAGCCCCAGCTTAGGAATGCCGACGGTGTACATATGGTGAACCCACAGACCGAAGCTAATGAAGCCTTGTACGATGATCGCCAGCACGATCCAGCGGTAGCCGACCAGTGTGCGCTGGGCAAAGACAGGCAACAGGGTCGAGACGATCCCCGCTGCGGGAAAGAAGATGATGTACACCTCGGGGTGGCCGAACAGCCAGAACAGATGCTGCCAGAGCAACGGATCTCCGCCGCCTGCAACGCCGAAGAATACGAAGTCGGCAGCTCGCTCCAGTTCGAGCATGATGCTGGCCAGGATCAGCGGCGGGAAGCCGAAGATGATCATCAGCGCCATGGCCAGGATGTACCAGCAGAAGATCGGCATCTGCCGCAGGGACATGCCGTTGGTTCGGGTGCGCAGGATCGACACGACCAGCTCGACCCCGGCACTGATTGCCGAAATCTCGACAAAGGTAATGCCCAGCAACCAGAAGTCCGGACCCTTCCCGGGGGAGAATACGCCGTTGCTCAACGGCGGATACATGAACCAGCCAGCCGCGGGAGCCATATCCAGCAAAAGGCTGGATACAACGATGATTCCACCGAACAGGTAACAGTAATAACCCAGCGCACTCAGGCGCGGGAAGACCAGATCCCGCGCACCGATCATCTTGGGAATCAGGTACATCGCCCCGCCCTCGAGGATCGGGATGGCGAAGAGGAACATCATCACCGTGCCATGCATGGTGAACACCTGGTTGTAGGCGTTCACGCTGAGGATGTCCTGATCCGGCAGGGCCAGCTGGGTGCGGATCAGCATCGCCAGCAAGCCGCCAATCAGAAAGAACACTGTGCCGGTAAGGATGAAGCGCAGGCCGATGGTGGTGTGGTTTACCGCAGCCAGCTGACCCCAGCCGGGCAGATTCCCCCAGACGCGGTCGAACTCTTCGCGGCGATCGGAGTGCTGCGGTGTGTCATTCATCGGTCTGCCCGTCCTCCAGCCAATTGTCGAACTCCGCCTGCGGCACCGCTTCGACAACGAATTTCATGTGGGCATGGTTCGTTCCGCAGAACTCGGCGCAGTGCCCTCGATAGGTCCCGGGTTGATCGGCCTGAATCCGCAACACGTTGATGTGGCCCGGCACGGCGTCCATCTTCCCGGCCAGCCGGGGCACCCAGAACGAATGCACGACGTCGCGACTGGTGATATGGACGTCCACTGGCACGCCGGCGGGGATGAGCATGTGATCTTCCAGTCGGTGGTTGGTGCCAGGGTAATTGGCCTCCCACTGCCATTGCTGGCCGATGATCTGAACTTCGACCGCTTCGCCCTGCTCCGGCGGCAATGGCAGCATCACTCTGCCCACCGGCAAGCCGAGGGCCAGCACAGCGGTCACGCTCACCCCCGGTAGAACCAGTCCGCCCCAGAGAATCCAGCGGTTCTGCACGCGCTGCGCCTGCTCGTCGGAGATCTTCCCCGGATCACGGTTCATGCCGACGAACCAGAGAATGACCACACCGATATAAACCAGCGTGAAGTAGCCCAACATGCCCCACCAGAGCCAGGCAGCACCGCTTGCCTGCGGTCCGGCCGGATCAAGTGTGGAATAGGAGCCGCCACACGCTGTCAGAAGCATGAACATGGCGAGCAGCGAAGGGGCTGCTAGCCTTTTCGAAAGACTCCGGCGAGCAAAACCGGACAACGAACCCATACGAGGCGCATGATGATCCGAGGTCAGGTTAAAAGCAGAGTGGTCGTTCTCGGCCATCCCATCCACCCGATGCTGATCCATTTCCCGGTGGCGGCGATGATTGCCGTACTCGGTACCGATCTGGCTTATGTCTTCACGTTGGACGAGTTCTGGGCCAGGGCAAGCGTATGGCTGGCAGGGACTGGTGCCGTCGGCGGGCTTATTGCCGGAAGCATAGGCATGATCGATCTGGTGACGGTCCCCGAGATTCGTCGGCTGGTGACCTCTTGGTGCCATGCGATCATGGCGGTCACGCTGCTCTCTCTTGCCACGCTGAACTGGCTCCTGCGCATCGTCGAGCCGTCTCCGGATGTGCTGCCGTGGGGGGTGTATCTCTCCCTGCTCAACGCCGTACTGATCTCGATTACCAGCATGCTCGGCGGCCAGCTGGTTTACGACCACGCGATCGGTGTCTCGCAGGAAAAAGTCGAGGAGCGCCGCCAACAGTCGTGACAGGCGCGCTCCTTGGAGCCGGGCGAAACCGATCATAGCAGCTGCTCCATGTCCGGTTTCGCCAGTACCAGCCAGAAGATCGTGCTCATCAGCAACGCGATGCAGATCGTCAGTACCCAGCACCATGGCACCACCGGCTTCCCGTTGTCAGTCTCGGAGCGCAGGATCATGATCCCGGTCAGGGTATGACAGACGGCCAATCCTGCCACCAGGCTCAGCTTGGCGATCAGCCAGGTATCCACCGTCTGATCCACGATGAACACCCAGGTGCCTGCGATGATGGCGACCAGTGCAGCCGGCGTGGCGATACGGGTGAACATGAATCGGGGAATCGAATCGAAACGATCCTGCGGCTCGTAAACCAGGGTTTTGTCGGTCACGCCACCAATGATCAGGGTGGGGAGATACAGCAGCGATGCCGTCCAGATCAGCATGGCAGCGATGTGCGGCACCAGGAACCAGAGCATCCGGTGGGGTTTCCTCTTACAGCGGGGGTGGGTCAATCACAGTATGTTGACAACGACGAGCGTGAAAGTTGCGCCGAATACTACAAGCGCAAGCAGCACCAACAACCCGTCGTGCACGACCAATGACAACCCCAGGGCCAGCAATGCCAGGCCGGCCGCCGATGATGAGAACGGCACCAGCTCCATGAACGGCATGCACAGACCAATGACCACGCATACCGCGGCTACTCCGTAACTGGCACCGTTATGCACCAGGAATGTAAGCCGCGGCTTGAGCACGCGATCTATTAAGCGCGCTGGCTTGGCGAGCCAGCCCAGCGCCTTTTCCAGCTTGCCGTGCTCGACGGAGCGATCGAGTATGTAATGAGGCAGCCAGAACTGTTTCCTGCCGATCAGCATCTGCACCGCTATCAGCAAGACGAACGAGGCCATGAAAAAGGACATGCCAGGTACACCGCTGAGCGGTGAGAAAAGCGTGATTCCGATGAGCATCAACAGCGGACCGAACGAGCGGCTGCCGATCGATTCGACCACCATGCCAATCGAAACCTCGTCATTGTCATGCGCCAGCTCGCCGACCCGGTCGAGCAGTTGTTCAAGGTTCTGTAGCGGCTGGTTCATCGGGGGTCCCATGGCTGGATCTAGCGCCTGACAGACGAATTATGGGATTGGAGGCATCTGGATCGGGGAAGTTCGCTGGCGATTCAATGGCGCGCGTGGAAATGAAAAAGCCCGGCGACGCCGGGCTTTTTCATTTCAACAGGACCTCTTCGCTATCAGAGCGGCCTGCCGCGGTTGCCGTGCGCGGCAACGAATTGCTGCACGTCACGCAGATGGTTCGGCAGAACGGTGCAGCGCTCTTCCCGATCGAACAGATCGGTCAGATGTGCCGGCAGTTCGGGCTCGATGTCCACTGCCGCCTTGAGCACGGCTTCCGGGAACTTGACCGGATGCGCGGTACCCAGCGTGATCATCGGCGTACTCATCGACCGCCGACACTCGCGTGCGGCGCGTACGCCAATCGCCGTGTGCGGATCCAGCAGCTCGCCGCAGTCCTCATAGACCTTGGTGATGGTCTCGCACGTTGAGTCGTCGTCCACGGCCAGGGAGTCGAACAGACGACGGGCTTCGGTCCATCGCTCGTTATCCACCGACAGCTTGCCGGTTTCCTTGAACGTAGACATCAGCTGCGCCACTAGCGAACCGTTGCGGCCGTGGAGATCGAATAGCAGCCGTTCGAAGTTCGACGAGACCATGATGTCCATGGACGGCGACAGGGATGGATGCAGCGTGTCCTTGTCGTACTGATTGCCGCTCATGAAGCGATGCAGGATGTCGTTGCGGTTGGTGGCGACGATCAGTTGGCTGATCGGCAGCCCCATGTTGCGGGCCAGGTAGCCGGCGAAAATGTCGCCAAAATTACCGGTTGGCACCGAAAACGCCATCGAGCGCGCCGGCCCACCGAGCTGCAGCGCAGCATGGAAGTAATACACGATCTGAGCCATGATCCGTGCCCAGTTGATCGAGTTCACTGCCACCAGACGTGTGCCCTTCAAAAAGCCCTGGTCGGCAAAGCTGGCCTTGACCATTTCCTGGCAGTCGTCGAAGTTGCCTTCGATGGCTATGTTATGGATGTTCTCACCAAGAATGGTGGTCATCTGACGGCGCTGCACGTCCGACACGCGCTGGTGCGGATGCAGGATGAAGATGTCGACGTTCTCGCAGCGGCGGCAGCCTTCGATGGCAGCCGAGCCGGTATCGCCGGAGGTCGCACCCATGATCACTACCCGCTCGCCACGCTTGAGCAGGAAGTAATCGAGCAGGCGACCCAGCAGTTGCAGCGCGAAATCCTTGAACGCCAGTGTCGGGCCGTGGAACAGCTCCAGTACCCACTCGTTGGCACCCAGCTGACGCAGCGGCGCGACGGACTTGTGCTCGAAAGCGGCGTAGGTTTCGCCGAGGATCTGCTTGAAGTCAGCATCCGGGATGCTGCCCGCAACGAACGGCCGCATGACCTGGAATGCCAGCTCGTGATAGGGCAGCCCGGCCCAGGAGGCAATCTCCTCCTGGGTGAAGCGTGGCAGGTTCTCGGGAACGTACAGGCCACCATCGGTGGCCAGGCCGGCGAGCAGTACGTCTTCGAAATTCAGGGCCGGTGCCTGGCCGCGGGTGCTGATATAGCGCATGAGAGCAAACCTTCGGTTTGAGCGGCAAGCTGTGAGCCGCAAGCGACAAGTGTCCGAGTGGAGCTTCGCGCTTGCAGCTTGGGGCTTGCCGCTGAGTTAGTTCAGTTGTTCCACCCGGATCCGCATTACCGGGCCGGCGATATCGTCCAGTGCTTCCAGGGCAGCGATCGCATCATTCATGTGCTGCTCGAGCACTCGGTGCGTGAGGAGAATGATCGGCACCAGGCCATCCTGCTCCTCGACTTCCTTCTGGATGATCGACTCGATATTGATCCCACGCTCGGAGAGGATGGTCGCCACCTTGGCCAGAACACCGGGGCGATCCTGCGCTTGCAGGCGCAGGTAATACGCGGTCTCTACCTGCTCTACCGGCAATACCGGAAGGTCCGACAGCAGGTCGGCCTGGAACGCGAGATGCGGGACGCGGTTGTTCGGGTCGGTGGTCAGGGTGCGCACTACATCGATGATGTCGGCGACCACGGCAGAAGCGGTCGGCTCGGCACCGGCACCAGCTCCGTAGTAAAGCGTCGAGCCGACTGCATCGCCGTTGACCATCACCGCGTTCATCACGCCATTGACGTTGGCGAGCAATCGATGGGCCGGGATCAGCGTCGGGTGAACCCGCAGCTCGGCGCCTTTTTCGGTACGGCGCGCAATACCCAAATGCTTGATCCGGTAACCGAATGCTTCGGCGTAGTTAACATCCGCAGTCGTCAGGCGGGTGATGCCTTCGGTGTAGGCGCGATCGAATTGCAGCGGGATACCAAAGGCAATGGATGCCAGGATAGTCAGCTTGTGCGCAGCGTCGATGCCTTCCACGTCGAACGTCGGATCGGCCTCGGCGTAACCCAGCGCCTGCGCTTCAGCGAGCACGTCTTCGAAGGTCCGGCCCTTTTCGCGCATCTCGGTGAGAATGAAGTTGCCGGTGCCGTTGATGATGCCTGCCACCCAGTCGATCTGGTTCGCCGCCAGACCTTCGCGCAGCGCCTTGATAATCGGGATTCCGCCGGCGACAGAGGCTTCGAAAGCCACCATCACGCCCTTCTCTACGGCTGCCTGGAATATCTCGTTGCCATGCACGGCGATCAACGCCTTGTTGGCGGTCACCACGTGCTTGCCGTTGGCGATGGCCTGGAGTACAACCTCCTTGGCAACGCCGGAACCGCCAATGAGTTCGACGATGATGTCGATCTCGGGATTGTTGACCACTGCGAATACGTCGTCGGTGACCGGTGTTGAACCCAGGTCGCAAGTCGGATTGACATGGCGAGCGGCGATCTGCGCAACCTCAATGCCACGTCCCGCGCGCCGGGCTATTTCAGCAGCATTGCGCTGCAAGACATTGAAAGTGCCGCCGCCGACGGTGCCCAACCCACAAATTCCAACTTTGACCGGTTTCAACCTAGCCCCCACTCGTTTCGTTGCTGATTCGTCGCGCGAACCGGTGCTGCCCTGCGCACCGGTGCGTCTCTCGTGTTGCCGGCGTGCCGGCGCTTATTCGTAGGCCATAGCCTCTGCGGCCAGTACCTCGGCCGGCTTGTATCCCGGCAGCATGATGCCGTTGGCCAGGAAAATTGCCGGCGTGCCCTGCACACCGAGCTTCTGGCCAAGCTCGAACTGCTCGGCCACCGGATCGTCGCATTTGGACGACTTCACCGATTTGCCCTGCTTAGCCCGGGTCATGGCGGTCTGCTTGTCTTCGGCGCACCAGACCGACTGCATGGTATCGGCAACCGGATTGCCCATGCCGGAACGGGGGAAGGCGGCGTAGCGCACCTCGATTCCCAGTTCATTAAGCTGTTCGATCTCGCTGTGCAGCTTGCGGCAATAGCCGCAGTCCACATCGGTAAAAATGGTGACGTGCGTCTTCGGGTTCTTCGGAGCGAAGATCACCAGCTCTTCCTTCGGAATCGCGTCGATGGCCTGCTTGGTGCCACGAGCTTCCGCCTCGGCGGCTGCAGTCAGATTGCGCGGCTGCCCGGAGGCGACGTCGAAAAGCGAGCCCTGCATCATGTATTTCCCGTCGCCGCTGGCGTACAGCACCCGGCCGTTTTCCAGCTGCACCTGGTACAGTCCGGCGATCGGCGTCTCGCTGACCGCGGTTACCTTGGCGGGAAACTGAAGCCGCTCCAGCGTCTGCTGGATGGCTTGCTCGGGACCTGCCGAAGCGTTCATGGCGGCAAGCGCAAGGGCCCAGCCTGCGATACGTTTGAACAGCATGATTCGGTTCCTCCTGAAGACGCGCAAGCTTATCACGAAACCTCTGCCTCACCCACGGGGATGATGGCTTGCGTGGAGGTCGCGCAGACGGTGCCGGGCGATATGGGTGTAGATCTGGGTAGTCGACAGATCGCTGTGTCCAAGCAGCATTTGCACCACGCGCAGATCTGCGCCGTGGTTGAGCAGATGGGTCGCGAACGCATGGCGCAGCGTATGCGGCGAGAGCTCGCTGCGAATGCCGGCCTGTTGTGCGTGCAGCTTGATACGGTGCCAGAAAGTCTGGCGGGTCATCTGCTGGGCCCTGCGACTCGGGAACAGCACGTCGCTGGGCTGCCCGCCGAGCAGAGCCGGTCGCGCCTGGCGGGCATAACGGTCGAGCCAGACCAGAGCCTCCTCTCCCAGGGGAACCAGACGCTCCTTGTCGCCCTTGCCGGTCACGCGCACCACGCCCTGACGCAGATTCACCTGATCCAGTCGCAGCCCGACCAGTTCGCTGACGCGCAACCCACAGGCGTAGAGAACCTCCAGCATGCAGCGATCCCGCAGGCCCAGACTGTCTTCGACATCCGGCGCGTCAAGCAGTGCTTCGACATCCGTCTCGCTCAGGGACTTGGGCAGCGGCCTGCCTAGCTTGGGCATGGCGACGTCAAGCGTAGGGTCTTCGCTGACCAGATTCTGCCGAAGCGCGTGACGGTAAAAGCCACGGATGCACGACAGAAAGCGTGCAGTGGAGCGCGCCTTGTAACTCTGGCCGATGCGCCATGCCAGATGCTCCATCACATCGGCGCGGCCGAGCGCGAGCAGCGACAAGCGCCTTCCGGCGGCCCAGACCGCGAGGGTTTCGAGATCCGTGCGGTAAGCCTCGAGACTTTGCCGCGCCAACCCTCGCTCAAGCCAGAGGCTATCGAGGTAGGCAGCGATCAGTCGCGTCTCGGATTCCGGCACGGAGGGCCTTTCGGGGTTAGCTGGCATCGATATCTCGCGGCGAATGAAGAACGTACAAGTGCAGTCGCAGGCACGCAAGCCGCCTGCATGGCCAGGGTTTCAGGCTGAGCCCAGCGCGGGTGTGGTTCCCCTTCGCGCCCAGGTGCGCTCCTACATCAGGCTGCTGTAAGAGCGGGCATGAACGCGAAGCAGCATGCACGACGACCCTTCGCCCAGCAACACCGTCTTCGGCCCAGGTGCGCACCTGCATCATCTGCCTCTAGGAGCGGGCATGACCGCGAAGGGGTGGCGCCAAAGCCAACTCCCAAGCAAAAAAAAGCAGCCCGCAGGCTGCTTTTTTCTGGAGCGACTGGCAATCAGCCCAGCTTTTCCTTGATGCGTGCTGCCTTGCCGGACAGTTCGCGCAGGTAGTACAGCTTGGCCTTGCGGACGTCACCGCGACGCTTGACGCTGATGCTATCGATCAGCGGCGAGTAGGTCTGGAAGGTACGCTCTACGCCAACGCCGCTGGAGATCTTGCGCACAGTGAAGGCCGAGTTCAGACCACGGTTACGCTTACCGATAACCACACCTTCGAAAGCCTGCAGACGCGAACGCTCGCCTTCCTTTACTTTAACCTGAACGATGACGGTGTCGCCCGGTGCGAACGGGGGCACTTCCTTGCTCATCTGTTCCGCTTCAATCTGGGCAATAATGTTGGACATTTCTAACTCCTGCTCAAGCCGCCGGACTTGCTTCAATGGTTATCGGTTGCCTGTTCGCGAATGAATTCCGCCAACAGCTGTTGCTGTTCTTTGCTCAATGTCAGGTCCTCCAGCAGTTCCGGCCGGCGTTGCCAGGTTCTGCCAAGGGACTGCTTGAGACGCCAGCGCCGGATCAATGCATGATTACCACTGAGCAGCACCTCCGGTACGCGCCGCTCCGCAAACTCTTCCGGCCGGGTGTAATGCGGACAATCCAGCCACCCTTCCGTAAATGAATCTTCTGCCGCCGAATCGGCGTGACCCAGGACACCGGGAATCAACCGGGCTACCGAGTCGAGGAGCACCATGGCTCCCAGTTCACCACCCGACAGGACATAGTCGCCGATGGATATTTCCTCATCGACGCACATGTCGATAATGCGTTCGTCGATGCCTTCGTATCGCCCGCAAAGCAGGACGATGCTATCGAGCCTGGCCAACTCCTGCGCCCGCTGCTGCGTCAGAGGACGCCCCTGCGGCGACAGATAGATCACCCGCGGCGGCGAGGGAGCCTGTTCTCGAATGGCTTCGATCGCCTCGAGCAGCGGCTCGACCTTCATCAGCATGCCGGGACCGCCACCGAAGGGCCGGTCATCCACCGTGCGATGCCGATCATGGGCATGATCACGCGGGTTGCTGAAAACCACCTTCAGCTGCTCTCTTGTCACCGCACGACCTGTGACGCCGTACTCCGTCAGGGCCGAAAACATCTCCGGGAACAGGGTCACCACACCGGCCCACACCGGTCAGAACTCCACGTCCCAGTCGACCTGCATCAGGCCGGCCTGCAGATCGATATGCTTCACATACAGATCCGGCAGGTAAGGCAGCAGACGTTCGCGATCATCAACGCTGCCTTCGCAGGGTTTGACGACCATGACGTCGTTAGAACCGGTTTCGAGCAGATGGTCGATACGACCGAGCAGCTGCCCATCCAGCGTCTCGACCCGAAGGCCCTCCAGCTGGTACCAGTAAAATTCACCTTCATCGAGATCCGGCAGGGCGTCCTGCGCCACGCAAATCTCGAAATTCACCATATCCTCGGCCTGGTTACGATCGTCCACGCCCTTGAGCTGAACGATGAGTACGCGACCCTGTACACGAGCGCTGGTGACGGACACCGTTCGCTGTTCCGCGCCTCTGCGAAGAGACCATTGCGGATAGTCCAGCACGTTATCCAGCGGGTCGGTGTGCGAGAGCACTTTCACCGCCCCACGAATGCCATGCACCGAAACGATCTTGCCCAGGACCAGCATGGGTGGCCCGGACTGTTCCGGCGACGAGGTCATATCAGGCAGAGGCCTGAGTTTCCTTCAGCAGCGATGCAACGCGGTCAGACGGCTGTGCACCCTGGCTCAGCCAGTAGCTGACGCGCTCCTGGTTGACCGACAGGCGCATCTCACCACCAGTGGCGACCGGGTTGAAGAAGCCAACGCGCTCGACGAAACGGCCATCACGGGCGTTACGGCTGTTGGTCACGGTCAGGTGATAGAAGGGGCGCTTCTTGGAGCCACCACGAGCAAGACGAATGGTTACCATGTGAACATCGTTTCCTGTGTTTGAGTCACGCTTCAAATAATTCATCACGGGCCTATAGCCCGAAAGGTCGCGTATTCTACGGAATATCCCGACCGATGAAAACTGTTTTTTCGGCAGCAAGCCTGCGCCCGGCGACGAGCGAACCGCAGCCGACTGCCAGAATCAGAACTTGGGCATACCGCCACCGGGCGGCATCATGCCACCGCCGCCACCACCCAAGCCACCCATGCCGCGCATCAATTTGGCCATGCCGCCCTTGCCGCTGACCTTCTTCATCATCTTCTGCATCTGCTTGTGCTGCTTGATGACGCGCCCGATGTCCTGGATCTGAGTACCCGAACCGGCAGCGATACGGCGCTTGCGCGAGCCGCTGATGATATCTGGATTACGGCGTTCGGCCGGCGTCATCGAATTGATGATCGCCTCCATCTGCTTGAATTGCTTCTCGGCCTGAGTCTGTGCGGTTTCCATCTGGGTCGGGCTGATCTTGCCCATCATCGGCAGCTTGTCCATCAGTGAACCGAGACCGCCCATGCCGCGCATCTGTTGCAGCTGATCGCGGAAGTCCTCAAGATCGAAGCCCTTGCCTTTCTTGAGTTTCTTGGCGAGCTTTTCCGCCTTGTCCTTATCGAGCTTCTGCTCGGCCTGCTCGATCAGGCTGAGTACGTCGCCCATGCCGAGGATGCGCGAGGCTACACGATCCGGATGGAAAACTTCCAGCGCATCGGTCTTCTCGCCCACACCGAGATACTTGATCGGCTTGCCGGTGATGTGACGAACCGACAGCGCAGCACCACCACGCGCGTCACCGTCGACCTTGGTGAGGATGACACCGGTCAGCGGCAGCGCTTCGTTGAACGCCTGGGCGGTATTGGCGGCGTCCTGACCGGTCATGGCGTCGACCACGAACAGCGTTTCGGCCGGCTTGGCCGCAGCATGCACCGCGCGGATCTCGTCCATCATGTCGGCGTCGATATGCAGGCGGCCCGCGGTGTCGACGATCAGCACGTCCATGAAGCGGTTCTTCGCCTCGCGCAGGGCGGCCTCGACGATGGCAACCGGCTGCTGGCCAGCATCGGACGGGAAGAAGGCCACGTCCACTTCCTTGGCCAGCATTTCGAGCTGTTTGATCGCCGCCGGACGGTAGACGTCCGCACTGACCACCATGACCTTCTTCTTCTGCCGTTCGCGCAGCGTCTTGGCCAGCTTCGCAACCGACGTCGTCTTACCCGCGCCCTGCAGACCGGCCATCAGAATCACCGCGGGTGGCGATACCGCCAGATTCAGCCCGACGGTTTCACCCATCACCGACTCGAGTTCGGCACGAATGATCTTGACGAAGGCCTGGCCCGGCGACAGGCTGCGCGAGACTTCCTGACCCACTGCGCGTTCGCGCACCTGGTCGACAAAGGTCTTGACCACCGGCAACGCGACGTCGGCCTCGAGCAGCGCCATGCGTACTTCGCGCAGCGTATCCTTGATATTTTCGTCGGTCAGCTTGGCCCGGCCGGTTACTCCGCGCAGGCTGTGCGACAGGCGTTCGGTAAGATTTTCAAACATCGGTCGTCTCCTCTGCTTCGCGTCCCCGGACGGGTGGAAGCCAACAAGCCGGGAAGTATAGCGCTGCCGGGCGGCAGATTACAGGCAAGCGCTTTATCAGCTTCGCGGCTTATGCCACACTGCGTCTTTATTGATAACCTTTCTCAAGGACGTATGACCGCTCTGATTACCAGCGTGCTGGCAGCGGCCCTCTATCTGGGCGCGGCTTTCTATCAGATGCACTGCCTGGGCAAGCGCCTGGCGGTGAACGTCAATCTTCTGCGCGGCCTTGGCCTGGTCGCTCTGCTCATGCATGCAACCAGCTTGTATGTGGAGCTGTCGCAAGGCCCGGGGCTCTCGCTCGGATTCTTCAACGCAGCGTCACTTATTGCCTGGCTGGTGATCGCATTGACGCTTCTTTCGAGTTTCCGCGCGCCCACCGCCTCACTGCTGCTGGGTCTGTTCCCGCTCGGCGCGGTCACGGCGGTGCTGTCCTCGTTGCTCCCTGATCACGGCGCCATCCGCATTGCCGGGCAGGAAGGGCTGCTGACGCATATCCTGTTGTCGATCCTGGCCTATGGCATCCTGACCATCGCTGCCTTCCAGGCGGTACTGCTGGCGGTGCAGGATTACCAACTCAGGCACAAGCATCCGACGCGCTTCAACCGAACCTTTCCGCCGCTACAGACCATGGAGCGGCTGCTGTTCCAGTTTCTGCTGTGTGGCGAGGCGCTGCTCACCCTGGCGCTGATCTCAGGCTTCGTCTACCTGGAAAACATGTTCGCTCAGGACGTGGCCCACAAGACGTTCCTTTCATGCCTGGCCTGGGTGGTGTTTGGCATTCTGCTGTGGGGCCGCTACTTTAAAGGCTGGCGAGGCAGTAATGCGATCCGCTGGACCCTGGCAGGCTTCCTGCTCCTGATGCTGGCCTACTTCGGCAGCAAGCTGGTCCACGAGTTTGTACTCCCGCTTTGATCAGTCGCCTTCTCAGGTCACTTGAGGCATCACCTTGAACGACACCAGCACAGGCGTCCTACTTCTCGTCCTGCTCCTGCTCATCATGCTTTCGGCGTTCTTTTCGAGCTCCGAAACCAGCATGATGAGTCTCAATCGATACAGGCTCAAACACCTGACCAAGGAAGGGCACAAAGGCGCCCAGCGAGCCTCCTCGCTGCTTGAACGCCCAGACCGGCTGCTCGGCACCATCCTGGTTGGCAATAACATCGTAAACATCCTGGCAGCCTCCATCGCCACCGTCGTAGCGGTGCAGATATGGGGCGATGCGGGCATTGCCATCGCCACCGTCGCCTTGACCGTGGTGGTGCTGATCTTCGGCGAGATCACGCCCAAAACGCTCGCAGCCCTACGCCCAGAGCTGATCGCCTTCCCTGCCAGCGTCGTACTCGCCATTCTGCAGAAGTTGCTGTATCCAGTGGTCTGGCTATGCAGCGCCATCAGCGGGATGTTGCTGCGCCTGGTTGGTGTGAATCCCAAGGATGCCGGGGGTGATCAGCTGACCACGGAGGAACTGCGCACGGTGGTCCGCGAAGCCGGGGTCGGCATCACTCGTACTCGTCAAAACATGTTGCTGGGCATCCTCGATCTGGAAAAAATGACCGTCGATGACATCATGGTACCGCGCAACGAAGCCATCGGCATCGACCTCGAAGACGAGATGCCGGTGATCATCAACCAGCTGCGCGCCTCCCATCACACCCGGTTACCCGTTTACGACGGCGACATCAATAACATCAAGGGCATCGTGCACATGCGCGCCATTGCCCGCCTTTTGAGCCGTGGTGACCTGACCAAGGAAGCGGTGGTAAACGCCTGCAAGGAGCCCTACTTCGTACCGGAGAACACTCCGCTGCATACGCAGCTGTTCAACTTCCAGAAGCAGAAGCGCCGCATCGCGATCGTCGTGGATGAATATGGCGACGTGATTGGCCTGGTGACGCTGGAAGATATCCTCGAAGAGATCGTCGGTGATTTCACCACCGATATGCTCCTGCCCAGCCAGGACATTCATCCGCAGGACGATGGCAGCTTTGTCATCGAGGGTGGCGCGGCCATTCGCGACATCAACAAGCAGCTGCAATGGAAACTTCCGGCAGACGGCCCGAAAACGTTGAACGGGCTGATTACCGAACAGCTGGAGAGCATTCCCGAGAGTCCGGTGTGCCTGACCATCGGCATGTACCGCCTGGAAATCCTCCAGACCAAGGACAATATGATCAAAAGCGTACGGGTCTCGGCACGTAACAGCGAAGCCCGCCCCGCCGAGCGCGGTCAAGCTTCCTGAGCTTTCAGAACTGTCCGACGATGTGCGCCGCCCAGACGCGGTAGCCTTCTGCCGAGGGGTGATAACCGTCGCGCGCCAGCATGCCTGGAGCGAACAGGAAACCGAATGGAAGGTGAGTGACGCCTTCCAGGCGCGCCACTGCTTTCAAATCCTGATCGAGCAGGCCGGCGCGCAGACCGAACCAGCCCCGCAACGGCTGCGGCAGAGCGGAAAATTCACCGAGCGGCGGTACGCCCGTCAGCACCACTCGATCACAACTCCCGGCGAATCGTCGAACCAGCTGCCGGATATTCTTTCTCCAGCGCCAGCGAGGCGTCAGATGAGTGGTGTCGTTCACGCCGAGCACGATGACCACGGCATCCCAGCGCGCATCAGTCAGTTCAAGCGACCCATCGATCAAATCGCTCGCCCTCGCCCCGTTACAACCACAGGCCTGCCAGCAGACCGGCCGCTGCAGGGTTGCGGCCAGTTGCATCGCCAACTGGCCGCTGAGTGCCTCGGCCTGCGAATCGACGCCCACGCCGGCGACGGTCGACTCGCCTATCAACAACAGTTTGAAAGGTTCGCCCGTTTCTGCCGCGCCGGAGCAGGCGACAGTGCCTTGCCAAGGCTGCGCAGCGTCGGGCAGGCGTAGTGCAGTACGACGGATCCACAGCGCTTGCGGTAGCAGCAACGGCAATGCCGGTGCCACCAGATACCACCAGCGACTCAGAGCGTGACCTCCACCGCCTCGACAACGCGCAACGCCCGGGCCCGGGCAGCGTCGATGCTTTCATCACGAGCGAGGGCGACGCCCATGCGCCGCTGGCCGTCGACATCCGGCTTACCGAACAGACGTAGCTGGGTATCCGGCTCGACGAGTGCGGCGCGCAGGTTGCTGAAGCTGACTTGCGCGGACTGGCCAGACACCAGAATCACCGCCGAGGCTGATGGTCCGAGCTGGCGGATCTGCGGGATCGGCAACCCGAGGATGGCCCGCGCATGCAGGGCAAACTCGGACAGATCCTGCGAGATCATGGTGACCATGCCGGTGTCGTGCGGCCGCGGCGACACTTCGCTGAACCAGACCTGGTCACCCTTGATGAACAGCTCGACGCCGAACAGGCCTCGTCCGCCCAGGGCATCGGTTACCGCCAGGGCCACTCGCCGCGATTCGGCCAGCGCAGCCTCGGACATCGCCTGCGGCTGCCAGGACTCCTGATAGTCGCCTCCCTCCTGTCGATGGCCGATCGGCGCGCAGAAGTCGGTCCCGTTGATGTGCCTGACGGTCAATAAAGTGATCTCGTAATCGAAATCGACGAAGCCCTCGACAATCACCCGCCCTTGCCCCGCCCGGCCGCCCGCCTGCGCATAGTCCCAGGCGGTATCGATGTCCGCCTCGGTTCTGACCAAGCTCTGGCCCTTGCCAGAAGAACTCATCACCGGCTTGACCACGCACGGCAGCCCGATCGCCTGTACCGCCTCGCGGTACTGCTCGCGCGTCTCGGCAAAGCGGTAAGCGGAAGTCGGCAGGCCCAGCTCCTCGGCAGCCAGCCGACGGATGCCCTCTCGGTTCATGGTCAGCCAGGCAGCGTTCGCGGTGGGCACGACGTGGTAGCCTTCCTGCTCGAGTTCGATGAGCGTCGGCGTAGCGATCGCTTCGATCTCCGGCACCACGAAGTCTGGTTGCTCGGCCTCGATCACCTCGCGCAGGGAGCGACCGTCGAGCATGTTGATGACGTGGCTGCGGTGCGCGACCTGCATGGCCGGCGCGTGTTCATAACGATCCACCGCGATGACCTCGCAACCCAACCGCTGCAGCTCGATAGCCAGCTCCTTGCCCAGCTCACCGGAGCCCAGCAGCAAGACGCGCGTCGCCGTTGCCGAGTACGGCGTTCCAATCGGTATCATGTTCGGTTTCCGTTCGAGTCGTTGGAAGACATCCACAGTCCCTGCTTGCGTGCGCGCTGCTCGCAGAGGGCCAGCACCTGCCTGCGCTCGGCATCGCTCATGCGTGCCCAACGGGTGATCTCGTCACCGGTGCGCTGGCATCCGGTGCATATGTCATCGTCGTCCAGGCAGCACACCGCTACGCAAGGCGAGCGCACCACCGAATCGCTCATCAATCGTCCTGCGGCTTCAGGTCGCGGCGGTAGCGCTGAGCGTTGTGCACGTAATGCGCAGCGCCAGCCTCGATCATCTTCTTCTGCTGCTCGTTGAGCTCACGCACAACCTTGCCGGGTGAACCCATGACCAGCGAGCCGTCAGGGATTTCCTTGCCCTCGGGGATCAGCGCATTGGCGCCGATGATGCAGTGCTTGCCGATCTTCGCGCCGTTGAGCACCACCGCGTTGATACCGATCAGACTGTAATCGCCCACGGTGCAGCCATGCAGCATGGCGTTATGGCCGACGGTCACGCCCTTGCCGAGCGTCAACGGCGAGCCGGGGTCGGTATGCATCACCGCGCCATCCTGTACATTGCTGTGTTCACCAAGCAGGATCAGCTCATTGTCGCCGCGGATCACCGCGCCGAACCAGACGCTCGCACCCGCCTCCAGGCGTACATTGCCGACCACCGTGGCGTTATCGGCGATCCAGGCGTCATCGGCCATTTCGACCCGGGCATCTCCAAGGCTGTACTTCATGTTCACTCCTGTTCGTGATCGGATTCGTAGGGGGTGTGCAGCGGGATGCGCGCGTCGAACGCGACGTTCATCAGCTCGGTCAGCATCAACGCGGTCAGGCCCCATATCTTGAAGCCTTCGAAGCGATAACTGGGCACGTACCAGCTACGACCCTGATAGTCGATCCGGTGAGTCATCTCCCGCGGATCGCCGAGGAAATAGCGCACCGGCACCCGAAACACTTCTTCGATTTCGCTGGGATTGGGCTTCAGATCGAACACATCCGGCACGATGCCCACGTAAGGCGTCACCTTGATGCCGAAGCGCGACACCAGGCTGTCCATCGGACCGACCACATCGACCGCGTCGGGCGGCAGGCCGATCTCTTCATGCGTCTCGCGCAGGGCGGTATAACGCAGGTCGACATCCCCCGGATCACGCCGACCACCTGGGAAGGACACCTCGCCGGAATGCGTCGAAAGCCGCCGCGAGCGCAGCGTGAGGATGATTTCCGGTTCATCATGCACACAGGTTACCGGAATCAGAACACCGGCTTCCGGCAGGCCTGCCGCCTCGATCTCGCGCGGCTTGTGTTCCAGTACCCGCGTGCGCATCTGGTCCAGCATGCAGCACACCTCGAAGTTTTTCCCAATCATGGCATGATCATCGGTGGTCGGCCACAACCGCCACCACGATGAATGACCATCCATAGGCGCCAGCTTATTGCGATTGGCCACCCTTGCCGAGCCGGCAAATGCGCCGCAAGATAAAGCAAAAGTGAACCCGCCAGCCAACGCAGGGATCCGATTCAGCATGAAATACTGCAGCCATTGCGGCGAAACAGTCTCCGAACTGATTCCGCCGGGGGACAACCGCCTGCGCTACGTGTGCGGCCACTGCGAAACCATCCACTATCAGAACCCGCGCATCGTCGCCGGCTGCCTGGCCGTGCACGAGCAGCAGGTGCTGTTGTGCCGTCGCGCCATCGAGCCTCGGCACGGCTTCTGGACGCTGCCCGCAGGCTTCATGGAAAACGGCGAGACCACCGAGCAGGCAGCACTGCGGGAAACCTGGGAAGAAGCCCGCGCTCGGGTCCAGGCACAGCAGCTATACATGCTGTTCAATCTTCCGCATATCAATCAGGTGTACATGTTCTTCCGCGCCGAACTGAGCGACCTGGAGTTTGCCGCCGGCGAGGAAAGCCTCGAGGTCAGGCTGTTTCACGAGCACGAGATTCCCTGGAACGAGCTGGCGTTTCCTACCATCGGCAAGACACTCAAGCAGTACTTCATCGATCGCCAGGTCAGCGACTTTCCAGTCCGCATGACTGATATCACCTACCCGGCCCGGGCGCCCCGACAGGCCGTATGATTCGACTCCTGATACTACTGCTGGGCTTCGCCGTGGCAGCTCCCGCCATGGCCGGCCCGTTCATCGACAAGCTGCTCATCCACAAGGCTGAACGACGGCTGGACGTGATCAGCCACGGCGAGGTCATCCGCACCTACCGTGTCTCGCTGGGCAAACAGCCTGTTGGACACAAGCAGCGTGCCGGCGACCAGCGCACGCCCGAAGGCATCTACTTCATCGACTGGCGTCACGAAAGCGAGCAGTACAACCTCAGCCTGCACCTGGATTATCCGAACCTCAAGGATAGCGCTGCGGCATGGCGGCGCGGCGACGATCCCGGCAGCATGATCATGATCCATGGCACGCCGATCGACGAGGAATATCCGGAATGGTTCTTCGAGGGTCTCGATTGGACCAACGGCTGCATCGCTCTCAACAACGTGAACATGCGCGAGCTATGGGAACTGGTACCTGACGGCACCCTCGTCGACATCCGTCCTTGACCTAGGTCAACATCGCGCCTTGTCAACTGCCTCAGACTGGCTCCATCACATCTTCCGGCTGGCGACCCATGCAACGTCATCCGTGAACAAGGAGCCGAACCATGAAATTGAAACTGCTGTGCCTGGCACTGGCTGCAAGCCTCTCCGTCCCGTGCCTGGCTGATCGTATCGCCGACGAGCCGATCAAACCCATCGAGCCAGCCAAGATCACCGAACCGCAGAAGGTCGAACTGGGCAAGAAGCTGTTCTTCGATCCGCGACTGTCCCGTTCGGGTTTCATTTCCTGCAACTCCTGCCACAACCTGAGCACCGGCGGCAGTGACAACCTGCCGACGTCCATCGGCCATAATTGGCAGGAAGGGCCCATCAACTCGCCGACGGTATTGAACTCGAGCATGAGCGTCGCGCAGTTCTGGGACGGCCGGGCGAAGACGCTCGAAGAGCAGGCCGCGGGCCCGATCTCCAATCCCAAGGAAATGGCTCTCACCCATGCCGTAGCGCTAGACGTGCTGCGCTCCATTCCGCAGTACCGCAGCGATTTTGCGGACATCTACGGCACTCAGGAGATCACGCTGGATCAAGTGACCAACGCGATCGCCGCCTTCGAAGAAACCCTGGTCACGCCTGACTCGCGCTTCGACCGGTGGCTCAAGGGCGATGACAACGCGCTGACCGACCAGGAGCTGGCCGGCTACGAGACTTTCAAGGAAGTGGGCTGCACCGCCTGCCACAATGGCGCGGCCGTTGGCGGCACCTCATTTCAGAAAATGGGCATCGTCAAACCCTATATCACCGACAACCCGGCCGAAGGCCGTGTAGCGGTCACCGGTGACGATGCGGACCGGTTTTCCTTCAAGGTGCCGACACTACGCAACGTCGAACTGACCTACCCCTACTTCCACGACGGAGCACATTGGCAGCTGGACAAAGCGGTGGACCTGATGGCGCGGCTGCAGCTGGGCCGCGAACTGCCGAAGAGCGATATCGACAACATGACCGCGTTCCTCAAGACCTTGACCGGGGAGCAGCCCCAGTTCGCCATTCCGCGACTGCCGCCGTCGACCGAGAACACGCCGAAACCCGTCCCCTTCGCCAAGGACTAACGAAAAAGGGCGTGCCCAGGCACGCCCTTTTTACATCATCAGTTCCTGGGTCAACGCCCAGACATCGAAAGCAGGTTCTTCGTAAGGGTGCGCCTTGCGCAAGGCCGCTACCACATCTCGTACCACATCGCCGTGGCATAGGGTCTCGACGCGGTATTCCTGTACGTATTCCAGCTCACCGACCTCGCCTATATGCGGATCGGCTCCTTTCAACGGCCGGAACTGCCCCTGGCCCAGCGCTTGCCAACAGCATGAATCGTAATCGCCCATCTTGCCGGCCCCTGCGTCGAAGACTGCACGCTTGACGGGCTCTAGGTGCGATTCAGGCACGAAAAAACAGAGTTTGTACATGTGAGTGCTCCATCTAGCCGGTCAGGAAAGTCTAGCGGGACTCAACGAGTCATGCAGAGGAAACGGAAGGGGAGAACCAGCGGAGTGGACATAAAACGACGAAAGCCGCCCGGTGGTAATCCATCCGGACGGCTTCTCGATCAAGGCTCGATCAGTTGGACTGGCGCTGGATAGCTTCCCCGCCTCGCTCAATATCTTCACCTGCACCTTGCATCGTGTTGCAACCAGCAACACCGAACATGAACAGCATGCTGAGCAGCATAGATTTCATCGCAAGCTTCATAAATCAACTCCAGTTGAGGGACTCGTTGCTTATGAGTGCAGCGAAGCGCGGACAGTTCCTTGAGCGGCCAGCAAATGATCTCGTGGCTCGCAGAATCTGCCCTGACAGCCTCAATCGGATGCCGAATCGTCGACCGTCTCGCGCACCGCCGCCTCCGAGACCGGCCACGCCTCGAACTGCGGCAGGCCGTCACTCAGCGCATACCAAAGAGCTTTGGAGCCGACGAAGATGTTCGCCAGAGGGCGCCGACCCGGATCGCCCTCTAGGCCACCCAAGGCGATACCGACAACATCAGGGTTGTCCGCGTAGAAGCTGGCCAGGTTCGAGCCGCAGATCGAGCAGAAGGTTTTGGTCACGTTGTCGGATGAATTGAATCGAGACAGCAGGTGTTCGCCAGCAAGCCAGGTGAACTGTGAGCGTTTGATCGACGCGCGTGTTCTGAACGCAGCGCCATGCCAGCGTCTGCATTTGGAGCAGTGGCAGTTGAAGACAGGCCCGAGGTCACCCTCGATCTGGTAGACGATGGTTTCACACAGGCATCGCCCGGTAATCGATTTCATTGCTGACTCTCCTTGAATGACGACGAAATTAGCGAAGCGACTCGGCCCCCTTCGCGCCCGGGTGCGCTCCTACACAACCCGTTCTGCGCCCAACTTGGCCGCGACGGGTCTGATTTCAGATCAGTACAACGTGTCCTTCAAGTGCGCAGCCACCTGTTCGTCATAGGCTTGCGCATCCACTTTCCCCTGCGTATGCGCGGCCAGCATGGTTCCGATGCTCGGCACCGCCGGCGTCTGGGCGCGGGTTTCCCACAGCCCGCCGCGCACCAGCGCGCGAGCGCAGTGGATGAACGCCTCATCGACCCGCACGACCAGCACGGTGACCGGCAGCTTACCGGCTACTTCAAAGCGCGCGAGCAACGCCGGATCCCGGCTGATTTGCGCTCGACCGTTCACACGCAATGTTTCGTTGCGCCCGGGAATAAGAAACAGCAGACCAACCGAAGGGTTGTCGAGAATATTGCGCAAGCTATCCAGCCGGTTGTTGCCGCGCCGATCGGCTATCAGCAGCGTATGCTCATCGACTGCCAGCACCGAGCCTGACGAGTCGCCACGGGGAGAACAATCCGCTCCCGACTTGCCGCAGGTGGACAGTGCGAAAAAAGGGGAGGCCGCGATGAATGCACGGCAATGCACATCCAGATGATCAATCTGCTTGAGCTTCGCCCGCTCGCTGGGCGAAGCGTAGAGCCCGGTGAGCTGTTCAGTCGTGGTGACCAGCGTTGCCGTATCAATATCCATCTTGGCTTCTCCTGTGGAATTATTATTCTGCTCGCGCTACTCCGCCTCGCCTGAAGCACATCGCTGGCAGAGACAAGCCGTGTCCCGGGCGGCGTCCGGGATCCGCTGCAACACCTCCGCGTCCACAACCATCTGCTTGCACCAACAGTCGCCATCAAAGGACCCTGTGCGCGCCGGCTGGCAGGCGTTGTCGGAGCCACATAGCGGGCAGGACTGGATGGGCGAAGGACGATCAGTTTGTGTCATGTCAATTCCGGATTAGGCCAGGCAAGGGTCAAACGGCCACGAGATGCTTTCGCATATAAATGCGTGACAACCCCTGCTCGGTGCGTCTGTCGTATTCGCGATAACCGATTCGCGCATAGAGGTAGCGGTTTTCAACCATCAGCTCGTTGGTGTACAGGAAAATGCTGTCGTGACCTGCCGCTAATGCACATTGTTCAGCATGATCCAGCAGCATCTTGCCTATGCCCTGCCGCTGGTAGGTGGGGTGCACTGCCACGTTGTCCAAAAGGAAGCCTTCATCGGTCTCCCGAAGCACCAGCACACCGGCCACCGTGCTTGCTGCCATGGCGACAAATACCATCCGCTCGTGAATCAACCTGGCGTAATCATCCAGCATCGGAGCAGGCGGTTGGCCAATGCGCGCAACGAAATGTTGGTACGCCATTTGAACGCACTGAACCATGCCGTCTACGTCGACCACTTCAGCCGGACGCAGCAAGACAGCTGCCGGGACGAACCCGTTGTTTCGAACGTTCACTGCCCCGTCTTCACCTGTAGATATGTGCATGCATCGTTGCGCCGCATTCGATAGTGAGGCGCCGGCTATCGATGTCCGGTCTGACAGACAGCGGCAAAACGCTGGACGGCCTGTGTCGACGTAGCGATAACGGACGCCTCCAGCGAAACATCGACATGGTTCACGTCCCGCATGATGGTTACCGGAACCCTCTTGGCAACATCGCGGAACATATCACCGAAACGGTCCGCATAGAACATCGCGTCTTCGCCTTCGACGATCCTATCGCACAGACTAGGTGTCGCATGTATTCCTCCCTGAACTCATAGTGGGCAGCGACTTACTCGACGACCACCGCCGTCCCGCTGGCCGACACCATCAACATGCCGTTACGCTCACCGAGCACCTCGTAGTCGATATCTACGCCGACCACCGCATTGGCGCCCGCTTCAGCAGCTTTTTCTTCCAACTCTTTCAACGCGATGTCCCGTGCTCGGGTCAGCTCCCGCTCATAGGTGGCGGAGCGACCACCCACCATGTCGCGGATGCCCGCGAACAGATCCTTGAACAGATTGGCGCCGAGGATGGCTTCGCCGGCAACGATACCGCAGTACCGGGTAATTTTCCGGCCTTCGATGCTATGCGTGGTCGATACGATCATGGTGTGCTCCCTGGTGTGGTGGATATGATGTTTGCGACAGATTGCGGCATGTCCGGCGCCTCCTCACGGATACGCATGAACCGGGCAAATCGCGGCAGACCGGTCGAGGTCAACCCGTTGAAGCGGTAGGTGACCCAACTGCCAATGGGCGGTGGATTGTCACGCTCGGCATCGCTCAAACCGCTGCCCAAACGAAAGCGCCGACCGTCGTCTCGCTCGACGATAAGGGCACCGACTTTGCCGGTGTATTTACCGCTGCCTTCGGTATAGCCCACAACCCAGGCTTCGGCATCTTCATATTGTTTGTACTTGAGCAGGTCCTGGCTGCGGCCCGAGCGATACACAGCATGCTGATGGTGAAGCATCAAGCCTTCGCCGCCGGCCGCGACCACTCTATGCAGGGCTTGATCCAGCTGGTCCGCACCGGTCACCTTGTATTGCTCGACGGGCTGCAACCAGGCAGTCGCACGGCCGGCTATCTTGCGCATGGCTTCGACGCGCGCATCGAACGACCCGCCATGCGCCGGCAGATCGAACACCATGAACCGCACGTCGCGCCAGGCTTTGTCGTTGGGAGCGGTGCTGCGCACGATGCCGCTCACCTCGTCGAAGCGACCCCGGGCGATCCAGAGCTCGCCATCCATGGGCGTGGCGGGCCAACCGTCAGTGAACCAGTCTGGCGCTGCGATCCGATATCCTCCGCGGGTCCATAGCGAATCGCCGTCCCAGTGCCCACGCACACCGTCGAGCTTCTCGCTGACCCAGTATTCGGTGAGCTGCACCTCGCCGCGGTAGACACTCGCGAGCATGGGCTGGTGCGGCGAGCCTTGCTCTGCCTGCGCGAGCTGAACGAGGAAGGTAAAGCTGAGGATGAGGAACGAACAGAGATAACGCATGCGACGTCCTTGTCGGCTGACGATGAAAAGTAATGAACGTTACGTGGCGCAGCGAACCCACCCGCTTACGGGCCGGCCGAATCCTGGCCGGCTCCCCCCGGCAAAGGCGGTAAATTTTCACCGAACACGGACAGCACCCGTGTGAAACTCGCGTCCGGCTCGGCGCGCAGCGTCATCGGCTCGCCAGTGACCGGATGGGCAAAGCTCATGCCGGTAGCGGCGAGCATCAGTCGGCTGTAGCCGAATCGCTCGGCGAAGTAATGGTTGTGCCGCGTCCGGCCGTAGTTGGTATCGCCAATGATGGGATGGGCAATATGCTGCATGTGCCGGCGTAGCTGATGCTTGCGGCCGGTCTCCGGGTACAGTTCGACCAGACTGTAGCGGCTCGAAGGATAACCTTCGAGCCGGACCGGGATCTCGGTGGTCGCCAGGCGTCGAAAGCGGGAACGCGCCTCGCGCATGGGTTGCGGATCGTCCTTGCAGCGGCGGTCGATCGCATGCTCACGTAACGGGTGATCGATCAGCCCGGCCTCCGCGCTCCACCCACGAACCAGTGCAAGATAGGTCTTCTGCACTTCGCCTGCCATAAAAGCCTTGCCTAGGACACTGGCAGTATCCGGATCACGCGCGAACAGCAGCAAACCGGAGGTGGGCCTGTCCAGACGATGGACCGGATAGACATGCTCGCCGCCGTTCAAGGCACGAGCATACTGCAGCGCGAATTCGGTCTCATGCCGGTCGATCGGGCTGCGGTGCAGCAACAGGCCGGCGGGTTTGTGCACGGCCAGCAGATAGGGGTCGCGAAAGAGTTCGACCAGCGGGTTCGGATCGACTGCAGTAGAAGCATGCTGTGTCGCGCCCACGCTCCGGTCAAATAAACCGGCCTGTGTGTTCATTCGATCAGATCGGCCATGGCGTGCTCGCCATCATCCGCCAGCCCCGCCTTCACCCCGGCGCGGTTGGCCTCCGGTTGGTTCTGGCTGGCTTTGAGTTTACCGGTCAGCTTGTCGATCCTGATTTCCACGCCAACGATCCCGCGGATCAGCTTGTTCGTGTAGTCCCGTGGCGCGTCGTCGACCGACCAGGGGCTGGCTCGCCCGGACTCGTGCTGGCCGCTCAGAGCACGCAGGTGATGCCCCAGCCAGCCGGCGTCCTCTACTAGTCGCACCGGGCCTTCAACGTGGACGGCGAGATAATTCCAGGTAGGCACAACCCGGCCATGCTCGGCTTTGGAGGGATACCACGAGGGCGACACATAAGCATGTGGCCCCTTAAACACCACCAGCACCTTCGCCCCCTGTTCGAGCCTCTGCCACACCGGATTGCCGCGCGCTAAATGACACTGCAGCACCCCCATGCAGCCGTCTGATTCGCTCAGATAAAACGGCACATGGTTGGCTTCGATGCCCTGCTCATCTGCAACGATCAGCAAGCCGAAACCGTGCTGGCGGATGTATTGCAGCAGCGTTTCGGTGTTGTCCTGCTTGAAATGGCTGGGCACGTACATGGTCTGAACCTCTGGTTGCCAACACGGCGGATCATACCTGCCCGCCTGTTGATGGAACAGTTAGCGAACGTCGCGCTTGAAAAGCAGCACAACCAGATAGACAAGAGCGAACGGCGGGATGGCCGAGAGCAGCACACGCAGCAAATCCGGCGATGACGGGTGTCTGCGTTTTGCGGCGGCCAAGAAAATAGCTTAACGCGCCGACTATCAACGCAAGTCCCGACAGAATGTCGCCGAGTAATGTGAGGCTTATATTCATTCAGGTGCCTCCTTGGCAAGATGCTCGATCCTGACGGTCGGCCTGCTTTTCGATACTGATCCACTTCCTTTGAGTCGACGCGCTAGCGTCTTACTGTTGCGAAGAACATACATGGCCACCGGAGGCTTGTGGGCCACGGAGCAGAGACGGAGCGTCGACGTCCCGATTATCGATCACGAACGTCGCCTGCTCCATCGGGGAGCACCGTAGCCGGTAAAGTGCTTGCCCTGCTACATAGCGTTTTCCCAGCGGTGAATCCGGATCTCGCGGTATGCCGTCTCGTTTCGCCAGCCTTTCGATAGAGGTGATCGGATCGACGTCCAGATAGAGCGAAACGTCCCAGTAGGCTCTCAATTCTGGGCGGTGAGTGAAGATACCATCGAACAAGAGCACATCCCGGGCCGGGCTAGTCGCGGCTCAACCGAGACACGCCGATCCGTGACGTGGTCGAACGCAGCGGACACATACTTGCCCGCGCCACCCGGGGAAAGCGGATCGAGCAGCAGGCGCTTCAAGGCCGGATAGTCATAGGAATCGGAATAGAAACCTTCTGCCGAGTACCGGCCGCGCCGATACCTAACGGCGCGTGGCTGATGAAACCCGTCTACCGACGCGCGCATCACGCCTACGCCCCATGCATCCAAGCGATGAGCCAATGAAGCGGCAAACCGGGTCTTGCCCGCACCGTCCGCGCCGTCGATGGCAACGCGAGTGACGAATTCGCCTCGCGCTTGCAGAACGTAGCGCGCGATGTCGTCCAGCAGGTCGGTCATGTGCTTGCGTCCATGCTCTGTCATCCGCCGCAGCCAACTGGAACACCAGCCTTGAGCGAAGACGTCTTAGAAGGAGGGGGGGCCTTGATCCGGCCGTGAATTGGGGCAAGGTTATCAGCTCAGATGCTCAAGCGTTCGGTCCCACGCTTCGACGCAAGCAGGCTTCTGGCGTGCGCACTCTCCAAATACGCTACCCGGCGGAACGGTACGACCGTCCTTCTTGAACTTCATCTTCACCAGAATTTGACCGTGCCGTTGGTCTTCAAGGAAGAGCACATGCGAGAAATAGGCACACCGATCGTCCGCGAAGAGAATGGCGGTCTCGATACGGACCCGCTTGAACATTGCGACAGGCTTGAGAAAAACGACTAGCTGGGAGGTGTTGACGAACTTGTGTCCTTTGCGCAGAAGGGTGCCGAGCAAACCCGTCCTAACCAGGAAATCGAGTTGAGCCGACTCGGCTATTTGCAGGTATTTGTCGCTTTTCAAAACCCTCGTACCACAGTCGAAAGGAGTGACCCAAAAGTGTTTATGCACGGTCGCCCACGGGCCGGCTCGATGACGCATGGCAAGCGCGGATATCAGCGTTAGGAGGTTCCGGATGATGCCTGACATGCTTTTCCATGAGCCCATCTTCGCGGGCGGGATTCGTTGGAGTTGTATTCGGAGCGAATCGTCAGTTTTCTGATGCGTCCGGCAGATCAGCGCGCCCGAAGAGGATGCGCGAACTCAGGTGACGCTTCGGGGGCCTTAGCTTCGCGCTCCCAATAAACGAACGCGGTAAATGAAGCCGAGAACACCTTTGTATCCAAGCACCAGCCATAACGCGAAAACAAGTTCGGCAAACGAGGCGATGATCGACCCTATCTGCGAAGCAGAAACCGATTCGCCGTAGCCTTGATTTGAGATGATCAGCCAATACAGAGACCATTGCACGACATCAGAGAGCGCCGACGCAAACAGCCATAGTCCGAGCAGCGTGCAACCAATCTCTAGTATGGGCGTCGTGTCGGTAGAAACCTTAGTTCCGCCTCCGTCCGTCACGGGTAGCAACTTGCGTGCAATGCTGAGCGGGAAACGCCAGAGGACAACAGCGATGGCAAGGGTGAACGCAGCCCCGAATAGCGTAGCCAGCAGCAGACTCTTATGATCGTATCCAGTCGCTGAGGCAATCAACGTCCCAGACCTGACCGCCAGCACGAACAGAAAAACCGAGAACAACCGTGAAGCGATAGCAACGATATCTTCCTTTGACATGTCAACCTCCTCCAATCGTAACGCGAAGCTAAGCGGCGTACTGAGCAGGGCAACCTGCGTACGGAACACGTGTTGAACGAATAGTTACGTTGCCGGACATTCACCAGCCTACGTCTCGCCTGATCGTTGGAAGCTCTCGCTGGGAGCCGGGAATGCTTTCCTGAATGTGAAAGCTTCCTTTGTAGGTCCCGATGTTCTCAACGTATTCAGCTTGGCGGCTGCCTCTTCGATCGACGGAATATGGCCAGCGGGAACCCACCAAAGCACCATGTGCGACTCTGCCATTTTATGAAACCACTCTTTCTTGCGGCGCATGATCTCAACGTGGGCAGACCGGTAAACATAATGATGCAGAGCTTCGATCGAGTCCCACAGCGACACATTAACGATATGGTCGGAACCGAAATAGTCGATGCCAGTGGCGTCCCCATCCTCGGTTTGTAACCGCCAGATGAACCCAGGGGACTGGTCTGCCAACGAGTTGATGCGGTTCAGATTCTCAACAAAATCGAAAAGCTGCAGCGAATCGATTGGAGCCATCAGGCTGGCAATGTTGAGCTGAGCAATATGGTATTGGAGCATCTCTCCCTCCCTGCAAAACGCTTAACGTTGGACACTGAAGGCGGCCTGCGGTAAGGGACGACGTCCCTAAACAGCGTGTTTACTCGGCGACGCGCGATAAACCGATTGGTAGTGGGAGACTACCGGAAACGGATCGTAGAAATGGTGGCGCAGCTTCTCTCAGTCTTAGTACTCGACAGATTCGATAATCAATGTCCCGCGCCGTGCGGTGTGCGCCAGTCAACTGCTAGCCGGAAGCACGTCCGCCTGGGACGAAACGGACCGACTCAACAGATATTCAAGGTGTGCGCGCACCTCTGGCCATTCTCCCTTGTGCAGGCTGTACATCACCGTGTCCCGGATCGTTCCGTCGCGGCGCAACCCGTTGCCGCGAATAACCCCGTCCTTCTTCGCGCCGAGCCGCTCGATGGCCCGCTGGCTGGCGAAGTTGAAAACGTCGGTCCGCCAGCCGACGACGTTACAGCCCAGCGTGTCGAAAGCGTGCGTTAACATCAGTAGCTTGCACGTGGTGTTGATATGCGTCCGCTGCGCTCGCTTGGCGTACCAGGTGTAGCCGATCTCCACGCGCTTCGGGTCAGGCAGTATGTCGTGATAACTGGTGGAGCCAAGCACTAGGCCGCTGGCCTCTTCAACCACAGCGAAAGCAAACCGGTGACCCTCCGCCCGGCTTTTGAGCGCAGCTTCAATGTAACCGCGCGTCTGGTCGGGCTCTGGAATTGAGGTGACCCGCACATCCCATAGCGCGCCGTCCGCAGCTGCGGCGTGCAGACCGGCTTCGTGGTCAAGTACAAGCGGGACGAGCTTTACGCCTCGTGCGGCCAGGGTGATGGGTTCGATGAAGGCCATGATCTATATGCTCTCGTTAATCGATTGAAACGCGCAGCACGCCTAATAGGGACGCTCAATCACTTACCTTCTCGGCCGCCCTGCCACCCGTAATCGCGTGACTTCCACATTTCGTGATTTCAATACCAGGGGGGCTGCCGCGGCGCGATCAGGCGTGAGCGCTTTCGCAGGCATGCTACCGCCCTACCCTTCGCGAACAGGCATGGCGGTATGAAACGATTAGAGGGAAAAGAGACAGCTGTCCTTGCCGCCGGGCGGGTTGGTTCAGGCATCCTCTGCCGAGTCCGAGCATATTACAGCCGATTAGCCCATTCCAATCGGGACGCGGCGCACAAAAACAAAAACCCCGACACGGGGCCGGGGTTTTTGTTTGCGTTGGTGGCGTACTAGCCGACCCACACTCGCGCATTGCGGAACATGCGCATCCAGCCGCCGTCTTCGCTCCAGTCTTCGGGAATCCAAGAGTTCTGTACGGCGCGGAAGTTGCGTTCCGGATGCGGCATGATGATGGTGACGCGGCCGTCGCGGGTGGTCAGGCCGGTGATGCCGCGCGGCGAGCCGTTGGGGTTGGCCGGGTAACGTTCGGTCATGCGGCCGCGGTTGTCGATAAAGCGTACCGCAACGCTGTTGCTCGCTTCGCAAGCGTCGACGGCTGAGGTATCAGCAAACTCCGCATGGCCTTCGCCGTGGGCGATGGCGATCGGCATGCGTGAGCCGACCATGCCGGCGAAGAAGATCGACGGCGATGGCTGGATTTCCACCATCGCCACACGGCCTTCGAATTGCTCGGAGCGGTTGCGCACGAAACGCGGCCAGTGATCACTGCCGGGGATCAGTTCACGCAGGTTCGATAGCATTTGGCAGCCGTTACATACGCCCAAGGCGAAGGTTTCCGGACGCTGGAAAAATGCAGTAAAGGCCTCGCGCGCCTGCTCGTTGAACAAGATCGACTTGGCCCAGCCTTCACCGGCACCCAGTACGTCACCGTAGGAGAAACCACCGCAGGCGACCAGCCCGCGGAAGTCGGCCAGATCCACACGGCCCTCAAGTATGTCGCTCATGTGGACGTCGATCGCGTTGAAGCCGGCGCGGGTAAAGCCTGCGGCCATTTCCAGCTGACCGTTGACGCCCTGCTCGCGCAGGATCGCCACGTGTGGACGAATACCGGTGTTGATGTATGGCGCGGCAACGTCTTCATTCGGCTCGAAGCTGAGCTGCGCATGCATGCCCGGGTTGCCGTCGTCCGCGATGGACTCGAACTCCTGGTCCGCCCCTTCCGGGTTGTCGCGCAGGCGCTGGATGCGCCAGCTGGTCTCGGCCCAGGCCTGCTGCCAGTTGGCGCGCGTACCGCTGAGCACGGTCTGATCATTGAAGCTGAAGGTCAGCGTTTGTTCAGTGGTCGGCTGGCCGATGACCGCACTGCAGTCACCCAGGCCGGCCGCAGCCAGTTGGCTGAGAACAGCTTCGGTGTCGCCCTGGCGAACCTGAATCACGGCGCCGAGTTCTTCGTTGAACAGCACGCCGGTAAGTTCCGTGTTGGCGTCGGCCAGCACATCCAGGCGGATGTTCAAGCCGCACCGACCAGCGAAGGCCATTTCGGCCAGAGTAGTCAGCAGACCACCATCCGAACGGTCGTGGTAGGCAAGCAGTTGGCCGTCCTGGTTCAAACCCTGGATCACAGCGAAGAACGCCTTGAGGTCTTCGGCATCATCCAGATCCGGACCCTGGGAGCCGATGCGGTTGTAGACTTGCGCCAGTGCGGAGCCGCCCAGACGATTCTGCCCGCGGCCCAGGTCGATCAGGATCAGATCGGTCTCGCCCTGATTGCTGCGCAGTTCAGGCGTGAGGGTGAAGCGAATGTCCTGCACGGGCGCGAAGCCGGTGACGATCAGCGACAGCGGCGAGGTGACGCTCTTGTCCTGACCCTCTTCGCTCCAGCGGGTCTTCATGGACATCGAGTCCTTGCCGACCGGCACGGTGATGCCGAGTTCGGGGCATAGCTCCATGCCGACCGCTTTGACCGTTTCGTACAGACGCACATCTTCACCGGGGTGGCCAGCGGCGGCCATCCAGTTGGCGGAGAGCTTGATGTCGGACAGCTTCTCGATGCGCGCGGCAGCCAGGTTGGTCACGGTTTCGGCAACGGCCATGCGGCCCGAAGCAGGGGCATCGAGCAGCGCCAGCGGTGTGCGCTCGCCCATGGCCATGGCTTCGCCGGTGTATACGTCATAACTGGTGGCGGTGACTGCGCAATCGGCAACCGGCACCTGCCAGGGGCCGACCATCTGATCGCGCGCGACCAGACCGGTGATGGTGCGGTCGCCAATGGTGATTAGAAAGCCCTTGCTGGCCACCGAAGGCAGGCGCAGCACGCGGCCAACGGCCTCTTCAAGATCGATCTGAGTGGCGTCAAAGTCGTCACTCGGCGATGCTTCACGCTCAGCGCTGCGGTGCATGCGCGGCGGCTTGCCGAGCAGGACGGAGAGCGGCATGTCGACCGGCTGATTGTCGAAGTGCTGATCGTTGAGCACCAGCAGCTGCTCTTCGGTCGCCTCACCCACCACGGCATAGGGGCAACGCTCGCGTTCGCACAGCGCCGCAAAGCGCTCGAAGTCGGCGTTGTCCACGGCCATCACGTAGCGTTCCTGCGACTCGTTGGACCAGATTTCCAGCGGGCTCATGCCTGGCTCGTCGTTCGGGACGTTGCGCAGTTCGAAGCGCCCGCCACGGCCGCCGTCGTTGACCAGCTCGGGGAAGGCGTTCGACAGACCACCGGCACCCACGTCATGGATGAAGCGAATCGGGTTCTTGTCGCCCTGCGCCCAGCAGCGGTCGATGACCTCCTGGCAGCGGCGTTCCATTTCCGGGTTCTCGCGCTGCACGGAGGCAAAATCCAGATCCTCGGCGCTGGCACCGGTGGCCATCGACGAGGCTGCGCCGCCGCCCAGACCGATCAGCATGGCCGGGCCGCCCAACACGACGAGCTTGGCGCCGACTGGAATCTCGGCCTTCTCAACGTGACCGGCGCGGATATTGCCCAGGCCGCCGGCGATCATGATCGGCTTGTGGTAACCGCGAATCTCCGGACCGCGCGGTGACTGCACGGTCTGTTCGAAGGTCCGGAAATAGCCGGTCAGGTTCGGCCGGCCGAACTCGTTGTTGAACGCGGCGCCGCCCAGCGGGCCGTCGATCATGATCTGCAACGGGGTGACGATGCGGTCCGGCTTGCCGTTGTCTTCTTCCCAGGGCTGTTCGAAGCCAGGGATACGCAGGTTGGAGACGGTGAAACCGCTCAGGCCGGCCTTGGGCTTGCCGCCGCGGCCAGTAGCGCCTTCGTCACGAATCTCGCCACCGGAGCCGGTCGCGGCACCCGGAAACGGGGCGATGGCGGTCGGGTGGTTGTGCGTCTCGACCTTCATCAGGATATGAACCGGTTCCTCATGGAAGCGGTACTCGTTGCTGCCTGGCTGCGGGAAGAAACGGCCAGCCACGAAACCTTCAATGACGGCGGCATTGTCCTTGTAGGCAGACAACACACCTTCGCGGTGCAGTTCGTAGGTGTTCTTGATCATGCCGAACAGGCTTTTTTCCTGCGCCTGGCCGTCTATGTCCCAGCTGGCGTTGAAGATCTTGTGCCGGCAATGCTCGGAGTTGGCCTGGGCGAACATCATCAGCTCGACGTCGCTGGGGTTACGCCCGAGGTCGGTAAAGCTCTGGACCAGATAGTCGATCTCGTCTTCAGCGAGCGCCAGACCGAGCGTCTGGTTGGCCTCTTCCAATGCCGCACGGCCGCCGGCGAGAATATCGACGCGGTTGAACGGCTTGGGCTGGGTGTGGGCAAACAATCCTTCGGCCGCATCGAACTGCTCTAGCACCATCTCGGTCATACGATCATGCAGCAGAGCGGCAATCCGTTGACGTGCGTTGGCGTCCAGATCACCCTTGACGTAGTAAGCGAGGCCGCGCTCGATTCGAGCGACCGACTGCAATCCGCAGTTATGCGCGATATCAGTAGCCTTGCTCGACCAGGGCGAGATGGTGCCGAAGCGCGGGACGACCAGAAACAGCTTCCCTTCCGGTTCCTCCACCGCGACGGACGGGCCATAGCGCAGCAGCCGCGCGAACACTTCGTGACCCCGATCATCCAGTTCGGCGGAAAGCTCTGCAAAATGCATGAAATCGGCATACAGTCCGGAAACGGCCGGCACTTCGGACTGGATACGCGACAGCAGCTTATTGCGGCGGAAATCGGAAAGGGCTGGGGCTCCACGCAGGATATGCATGTCGGTAACGGCCTCGGAGAAACAGGGATGGAAAATGAAGGCGCATAGGATAACCCAAGGACGGCGTGACGGCCATGCTGGCTGACCGGCTCGGCGCCCCACGCCGCGGCTCTGCGAGCGCTCAGACAAACGCGGCTACATGCGGTAACTATTGCCTCGCACGGCTTTTCCTTATACTGAGTCGCATGTCGCCCCGCCTGATTCGAAAGATCCCCGTTCCTGCCCTGCTGGCTGCGGTCCTCACGACGCTGTTGGCAGGCTGCGGCGAACAACCCAGCCGTCTCGAGCAGATCCGCGACGACGGAACGCTGCGCGTGGTGACCCGCAATACCCCGACCACCTATTACCAGGACCGGCATGGCGATACCGGCCTGGAATACGAGCTGAGCAAGCGCTTCGCCCAGAGCCTCGGTGTCAGGCTGGAGATCAGCACTACCGCCACCCTGGATGACCTTTACCACCAACTCTCCAGCGAAAACGGGCCGGATCTGGCCGCTGCCGGGGTAACGATCAACCCCGAGCGCGAGGATCAGGTGCGCTTCGCCGAGCCATACCTGGAGACCACGCCTCAGGTGGTCTATCGCCGGGGCAAGCGCCAGCCGCGCGATATTGAAGACCTGTACGGCAAGCGCATCATGGTGCTGAAAGGCAGCACGCTGGCAGACATGCTGCGCGGTCTGCAGCAGGAGCATCCGAACCTGGTGTTCGAGGAATCCGACAGCCTCGAAGTGGCCGACCTGCTGCGCCTGGTCAACGATGAAGAAATCGACCACGCCGTGGTGTATTCCAATGAACTGGTGGTCAACCAGGCGTTTTATCCTGCTGTGCGCGTCGGGTTCGACCTGGGCGATCCGCGCTCTATGGCCTGGGCGCTCCCTCGCGAGCCGGACGATACTCTGCTCGAAGCGGTGCGTGAGTTCTTCGCCGGCATCAAGGCCGACGGCACGCTGGATCAGCTCATCGAGCGTTTTTACGGGCATTCCGACGTGCTGGACTACGTCGGCGCACGAGCCTTCGCTCGGCATATGACCCAGCGCCTGCCCCGCTTCGAAACGCAATTCCGCCAGGCCGGCGACCAGTACGCGCTCGACTGGCGCCTGCTCGCCGCCATGGGTTATCAGGAGTCGCTGTGGGATCCGGACGCACGTTCGCCGACCGGGGTACGCGGGTTGATGATGCTCACGCTGCCTACCGCCAAGTTCGTCGGCGTAACCAACCGTATCGACCCCAAGCAAAGCATCTTTGGTGGAGCACGTTATTTAATCTGGGTCCGCGATCAGCTATCCACAGACATACCCGAGCCCGACCGCACCTGGTTTGCCCTGGCTGCCTACAACGTAGGCCTGGGTCATCTCGATGACGCACGGACCCTGACTCGCAACAACGGCCGCGATCCGAACCGCTGGATCGACGTGAAGGATCACTTACCGCTGTTGCAGAAGAAGCAGTGGTATACCCAGACCCGCTACGGTTACGCCCGCGGCTCCGAACCCGTGCATTACGTACAGAACATCCGACGCTATTACGAGATCCTGCAATGGGTCACCCAGCCGCAAGCGGAAACCGCGAGCTTGCCGGAAGGCGAATACCATGCACCGGGGATACTCGAGCAGTTGCCGCAGGGGATCTAGCGCCGCCTGTGACGGCGCAGCGACAAGCTGTGAGCATCAAGCGGCAAGCTATCCGAGTGGGACGATGAAACAGGTGTGCTTCTGCGGCGTGTTGCGATCCGAGGGCTCGCTAAAGCCGGGTGCGGCTTGGCTTGAAGCTTGCCGCTTGAAGCTTGTCGCTGATTGCTGAGTGCTGAGTGCTGAGTGCTGAGCGACAGTTATCTGTCGCGACCCCGCCGCTGCCGAAAGAATGCCGTCAGCACCGCACCACACTCCTCCGCCAGCACGCCTCCCTCCACCTGAACATGATGGTTATACCAAGGCTGGTCAAGGGTCTGGCTGCGGCTGACGATGGCGCCGGCACGCGGTTCGCTGGCGCCGTAGACGAGTCGGGAAATACGACTGTGCACCAGCAGGCCGGCGCACATGGTGCAAGGTTCGAGGGTGACGTAGAGGGTAGCGCCGGGTAGCCGGTAGTTGCCGAGAGCGTCGGCGGCCTGGCGAATGGCGACCATTTCCGCGTGAGCGCTGGGGTCGTGGGCGCTGATTGGCTGGTTGAAGCCCTTGCCGACCACGGCCCCATCGACAACCAACACCGCCCCGACCGGCACCTCGCCAAGCAAGGCACCCCGCTCGGCTTCGGCCAGCGCCAGCCGCATGAAGTCTATGTCAGCTGGCTTCATGGCCGGCTCCCGTCAGACGAGCTTCCGCTCGCGCAGCAGACCAATGACCTTGTCGACGCAGCTTTCCAGGTCCATGTCAGCGGTGTTGATCACCAGATCGGCATTTTCCGGCGCTTCGTACGGGTAGGACACGCCCGGAATCGTACCTTCGACATTGGCTGCGTAGAGGCCTGACGGGTCACGCGTCTGGCAGACATCCAAGGGTGCGTCCAGATGCACCAGCAGGCAGCGCTCGCCGAGAATATGCCGAGCGGTGTCACGGCTTTCCTTGGTCGGCGCGACGAAGGCGCCCAGGGCGATCAGACCGGCTTCGTTGAGCTGACGGGCGATACGCACGCCCTTGTGCAGATTCTCCGCACGACCGGCTGCGTCCTGGGCCAGGCCCTTGGACAGGTCCTGGCGCATGGCCTTGCCATCGAGCACGTAGCAGGCGCGGCCCTGGTCGAACAGCTTGCGCTCCACGGCGTAGGCGATGGTGCTCTTGCCCGAGCCCGACAGGCCGGTGAACAGGACCGTAACCGGATCCTGACCAAAGCGCGCGGCACGCTCGGAAGCCGTGACGTGGGCGAAGCGGCCGTGGTGGCTTTCGCCGCTGTTCTGCCCCATCAGACCCTTGGCGACGATCATGCCGGCGCCGACGGTGCCGTTGGTCATGCGGTCGATGACGATGAAGGCGCCGGAGGTGCGGTTGCTGCGGTAGTCGTCATAGGCGATCGGGCGCTCGAGCGACAGCTCGACCCGGCCGATCTCGTTCAGGCCCAGCTGGCCGGCTTCCTGCTGCTCCAGCGTGTTCACATCGATGCGATGCACGATGCGCGTGAACGAGCCCGGGCTGTAGCTGGTAGCGCGCTTGATGTCGTACTTGCGCCCCGGCTGCATGGGTTGCTCGGCCATCCACACGATATTGGCCTCGAAGTGGTCGCCGATCAGCGGGCGGTTATCGACGTGGGCGAGCATGTCGCCACGGGAAATATCGATCTCGTCCTCCAGCGTCAGCGTGACAGCCTGGCCGGGGCCGGCTGTTTCCAGCTCGCCATCATAGGTGACGATGGATTTGACGCGGCTGCTCTTGCCCGAAGGCAATACGACCAGCTCGTCGCCCTTGTGCACGATGCCCGAGGCGATGGTGCCGGCGAAGCCACGGAAGTTCAGGTTCGGCCGGGTGACCAGCTGAACCGGGAAGCGCAGATCCTTGACGTTGCGATCAGCCGCCACTTCCACCGTTTCCAGAATCTCCATGAGGGTCTGGCCGGTATACCAGGGGCTACGCTCGCTACGGTTGACCACGTTGTCGCCCTTGAGAGCAGACATCGGCACGAAGTGCACGCTGTTGCCGTCGAGCATTTCCAGCCCCTTGGCGAACTCGCGATAGTCGTCGCAAATCTGATTGAACACGCCTTCATCGAAGTTTTTCAGGTCCATCTTGTTCACGGCGACGACGATGTGCTTGATGCCCAGCAGCGAGGCGATGAAGCTGTGCCGCTTGGTCTGGGTCTGCACGCCGTAACGCGCATCAATCAGAATAATCGCAAGATCACAGGTCGAGGCGCCAGTGGCCATGTTGCGCGTGTACTGCTCATGTCCGGGGGTGTCGGCGATGATGAACTTGCGCTTGGCTGTCGAGAAATACCGGTAAGCCACGTCGATGGTGATGCCCTGCTCACGCTCGGCCTGCAGACCGTCAACCAGCAGCGCGAGATCAATGTCTTCGCCAGTGGTACCGGACTTCTTCGAATCGCGGGTGATGGCTTCCATATGATCTTCGTAGATCATCTTGGAGTCATGCAGCAGACGCCCGATCAGGGTGCTCTTGCCGTCATCGACGTTACCGCAGGTCAAAAAGCGCAGCAGCTCCTTGCGTTCGTGCTGCGACAGGTAGGCCAGAATGTCCTGACCGATCAGATCCGATTGGTGACTCATGTAATTCGTTCTCCGGGCCGAGTGTCGCGCTTAGAAATAACCTTGACGTTTTTTCTCTTCCATCGAGCCTGCCTGATCGTGATCGATCACGCGGCCCTGGCGCTCGGACGTTCTGGTCAGAAGCATTTCCTGAATGATGTCGGGCAGGGTCGCCGCGCTGGATTCGACTGCGCCGGTCAGCGGATAGCAGCCCAGGGTGCGGAAGCGCACCATCTTCATTTCCGGCTTTTCGCCTTCGTTGAGCGGCATGCGCTCGTCGTCGACCATGATCAGCGAGCCGTTACGCTCGACAACCGGGCGTTCAGCAGCGAAATACAACGGTACGATCGGGATGCTTTCCAGATAGATGTACTGCCAGATGTCCAGCTCGGTCCAGTTCGACAGGGGGAACACGCGGATGCTTTCGCCCTTGTGCACTTTGCCGTTGTAGATGTTCCAGAGCTCGGGACGCTGGTTCTTCGGGTCCCAGCGGTGGTGCTTGTCGCGGAACGAATACACCCGCTCCTTGGCTCGGGACTTTTCCTCGTCGCGGCGTGCGCCACCGAAGGCTGCGTCGAAACCGTACTTGTCGAGCGCCTGCTTCAGACCCTGGGTCTTCATGACATCGGTATGTACCGCACTCCCGTGAGTGAACGGGTTCACGCCCTGGGCCAGGCCTTCCGGGTTCTGATGCACCAGCAGGTCAAGATCCATCTCGTTGACCATCTTCTCGCGGAACTTGTACATCTCGCGAAACTTCCAGCCTGTATCCACGTGCAGCACCGGGAACGGCAGCTTGCCGGGATAGAAAGCCTTGCGGGCCAGATGCAGCATGACTGCCGAATCCTTGCCGATCGAATACAGCATGACCGGATTCTGGAACTCGGCCGCAACCTCACGAATGATATGGATGCTTTCCGCTTCCAGCTGTTTCAGGTGAGTCAGTTTTTCCAGCATGGCGCTCTCGCAACGATAAGGGGGACGCCGGGCGTCCCGAATTCGAATTGGCCGCATTGTAACAAAGCAGGTTGCTTATAATAAGCGCACCGACAAGAACCTTGAGCTATATGGATATTCGAAAGCGCTTGTCGCTCTGGCATCGCGCACGGCTCAAACCGGATTGTCGATATCGATGAACTCATGCTCGATGTCGAAGCGTTCCGCCAAGTGCTCGCCTAGCGCTTTAACACCGTAGCGCTCGGTGGCGTGATGCCCTGCCGCAAAGAAATGAATGCCATGTTCCCGAGCCGCGTGTACCGTCGGCTCGGAGACTTCGCCGGTAATGTAGGCGTCGACGCCAAGCGCGACTGCCTTTTCTATATAACCTTGCGCTCCGCCCGTGCACCAGGCGATACGGCGAATCGGCCGGCCGCTGCCGGCAATGTGCAGGGGCGCCCTGCCCAGCGCCTGTTCAAGCGAGGCAGCGAAGGCCTCGCCCGAACACGTCTCGCTGGCCTGCCCTACAAGTCCGACCGATCGCGGATTGCCGGGCTCGAGCCCACCTTCGATCGTCCAACCCATCAGCCGCGCGAGCTGCACGTTATTGCCCAGTTCGGCGTGCACGTCGAGCGGCAAGTGGTACGCCAGCAAGCTCATGTCATGGTCCATCAGCTTCTTGATGCGACGATAACGCATGCCGGTGATGGGCGCGGCCTCGCCCTTCCAGAAATAGCCATGATGGACCAGCACAAGCTGCGCGCCGCGCTCGGCTGCGGCATCGAGCAACGCCTGGCTGGCCGTGACCCCGGTAACGATCCGGCGAACCTGCCCTGCTCCCTCGACCTGCAGCCCATTCGGACAGTAGTCCTGGAAGGCGTGCTGCTCCAGCAGCTCATCGCAATACTGCACCAGCGCGGTACGCTCGATCATGGTTATCTCCGGGACGCGACAAAACCGACATTTTCGGTATCTGAACGGGTATTACAAGGAACCCGCTCTCTACAGACCACGGGCGGCGACCTATAATGCTCGCTTCCGCGCTTACCGCCTGCAACTCAAAGGGAAAACATCGATGAAGGATCACTTGCGCAGCCTGGGCTGGCCCGTCACTTGGGGACTGCTGCTGGCGCTATTGGTCATCGAGGCGTTCCCTCACTGGCTCGGGCTCGCGCCCAATGCCAATGTCGAGATTCAGGTCACGCCCGAGCCCGAGCGTGTCGTGAGCTCGTCCGGCCCGGTTTCCTACAGCGCGGCGGTGCGCCGAGCAGCACCCGCAGTAGCGAACATTTTCACCAGCAAGGAAGTGACGCCGGAAGAAGCAGCAGGTCAGCTCAACCCTACGCTACGCGATTACGCCGACAACCTGCCGGGCTCGTCCCGCCGCCAGTCCAGCCTCGGGTCGGCGGTGATTCTGAGCAGCGATGGTTACCTGTTGACCAACAACCATGTGATCGCCGATGCCGACGAAATACTCGTCGCCTTGCAGGACGGTCGCGAGACCATCGCCCGATTGATCGGTACCGATCCGGAAACCGACCTGGCGGTCCTGAAGATCGACCTGCCGAACCTGCCGGCAGTCACCATCAGCCCTGCCGAGGATCAACGGACCGGTGATGTGGTCATGGCGATCGGCAACCCGTTCGGGCTCGGCCAGACGGTAACCATGGGGATCATCAGCGCCACCGGTCGCAACCAGTTGGGGCTGAACACCTATGAAGACTTCATCCAGACCGACGCAGCGATCAACCAGGGCAATTCCGGGGGCGCGCTCATCGATGCGCACGGCAGCCTGATCGGTATCAATACGGCGATCTTCTCCCAGTCAGGTGGCTCTCAGGGGATTGGTTTCGCGATTCCCGCCAAGCTGGCCGCTGAGGTCATGCAGGCAATCATTGCCAACGGCCGGGTGATTCGCGGCTGGCTGGGCGTAGAGGTACAGCCGCTGAGTGCCGAGCAGGCCGCGGCTGCCGACCTGGAATTCGGTCAGGGGATCGTTGTGTCGGGGTTGTATCGGGAAGGCCCCGCCTGGCAGGCCGGCTTGCTGCCGGGCGACATCATCCTGAGCATCGATGGCCAGCCCGCCATCAACGGCCGCAGCGCGATGAACCAGGTGGCCCGGGCGAAACCGGGCGAGACGGTCAGCATGCGCGTGCTGCGTGACGGCGACACCAAGAGCTTCCGGGCCGAAGTCGGCGTGCGTCCCAGCTTCCGACCTTAAGAATTACCGCTGCCGCTGAACCGTCAGATGACGGTTCGCAAGGCCTGCAGCAACGCCTCGTTCTGTTCCGGCGTACCGATGGTGATCCGCAGATACTGCTCGATGCGCGGCAGGCGGAAATGCCTAACGATGATGCCGTGCTCGCGCAGACCCTGAGCGAGCTCGACCGCGTCTCGAGACGAATGCCGCGCGAAGACGAAGTTAGCGGCTGAAGGCAGTACGCCGAACCCCATCTCTTCCAGCTGTGCGGTCAGTTGTTCACGGCTGTCGATCACACGGCGGCGCGTGTCGTCGAACCATTGCTGGTCCTCGAACGCCGCCACGGCGCCAACGATTGCCAGACGATCAAGGGGATAGGAGTTGAAGCTGTTCTTGATCCGCTCCAGCGCCTCGATCAGATCCTTGTGGCCGACCGCCAGACCGACCCTCAAGCCCGCCAGGGAGCGGGACTTCGACAGGGTCTGAGTTACCAGCAGATTCGGGTAGCGATCGACCAGGCTGATCGACGTCTGGCCTCCGAAATCCACATAGGCTTCATCCACCACGACGACCGAATCACGATTCTGCTGGAGCAGCCGCTCGATCTCCTCGAGCCCCAGCGGTACGCCGGTTGGCGCATTCGGGTTGGGGAAGATGATCCCGCCATTGGCACGAGCGTAGTCATCGACATTGATGCTGAAGTCGTCTCCCAGCGCCACCGGTTGCGGCTGGATACCGTACAGACCGCAATACACCGGATAGAAGCTATAGGTGATGTCCGGGAACAGCAGCGGCCGGCCGTGCTGGAACAGACCATGAAAAACATGCGCAAGCACTTCGTCGGAGCCGTTGCCGACGAAGACCTGTTCGGTGCTGACGTTGTAGTACTCGGCTATGCGCTGCTTGAGCGCATCCGCATTCGGGGCCGGATACAGGCGCAACCTGTCGTCCAATTCGGCACGGATCGCTTCGATTACCTTTGGCGAAGGACCATAGGGGTTTTCATTGGTGTTGAGTTTGACCAGATTGGCCAACTTCGGCTGCTCGCCTGGCACATAGGGCACCAGCTCGTGTACGAAGGGACTCCAGAAACGGCTCACAGCGATCTCCTTGGGAGAGGGACAAGCATCAAGCTGGACGCTACAAGCCGACCCCGGCGCGCAGACCGGCGGTTAACGTGCCGCGTGCTGCCTGTCGCTTCAATTCTTGATTCGGTATTCCGCGCTACGGGCGTGGGCAGTGAGGCTTTCACCGCGCGCGAGCACCGAGGCAGTCCTGGCCAGATCCGATGCGCCGTCCGGAGAACAGAAGATCACCGAGGAGCGTTTCTGGAAATCGTACACGCCAAGCGGTGATGAGAAGCGCGCGGTACCGGAGGTCGGCAATACGTGATTCGGGCCGGCACAGTAGTCGCCCAGCGCCTCGGGAGTGAAGCGCCCCATGAAGATGGCGCCAGCGTGGCGGATCAAGGGCAGCAGCGCCTCGGGATCGGCGACGGACAACTCGAGGTGTTCCGGAGCGATGCGGTTGGACACTTCACAAGCCTGCTCGAGACTGTCTACCTTGATCAGCGCGCCGCGCGTTTCCAGCGAGGTTCTTACGATGTCGGACCGCTCCAGTTCACCCAGTAGGCGGTTGAGACTGGCTTCGACGGCGTCGAGAAAGGCCGCGTCGGGGGACAGCAGGATCGACTGCGCATCCTCGTCATGCTCGGCCTGTGAGAACAGATCCATGGCGATCCAGTCCGGGTCGGTCTGGCCATCGCATACCACGAGAATTTCCGATGGGCCGGCGATCATATCGATCCCGACCTGGCCGAACACCGCCCGCTTGGCGGTGGCGACATAGATATTCCCGGGCCCGACGATCTTGTCGACACGCGGCACGCTTTCCGTGCCATAGGCCAGCGCGGCGACGGCCTGGGCACCGCCAACGGTGAAGACGCGATCGACCCCGGCCAGACAGGCCGCGGCCAGCACCAACTCATTGATCTCGCCACGCGGAGTCGGAACCATCATGACGACTTCTGGCACCCCGGCAACCTTCGCGGGAACGGCGTTCATCAATACCGAAGACGGGTAGGATGCCTTGCCGCCGGGCACATAGAGGCCGGCACGATCGAGCGGCGTGATTTGCTGGCCCAGTACGGTTCCGCTGGGCTCGGTATAGCGCCAGGAGTCCTGACGCTGCTTCTCATGGTAGCTGCGCACGCGCTCGGCAGCGACTTCCAGCGCCTGTCGCTGATCGGCGGTGATGCGTTCAAGCGCCAGCTCCAGGCGCGCACGATCGAGGATCAGATCATCCATGGAGTCGACGCTCAGGCCGTCGAAGCGCGCGGTGTATTCGACAACCGCCGCATCGCCGCGCTGGCGCACGGCCTGGATGATTTCTTCGACGCGTTCGTTGACCGATTTGTCGGAGACGCTTTCCCAGGCGAGCAGCGCGTCCAGATGGCTGCCGAAATCAGCCTGATTGGCATCGAGACGGGCTATCTGCAGCGGCTTGCTCATGGGGGTCACCTTGGTATTGGAACGGATCAGCTGGCGCGGCTCTCGACCGCGTCCCGCAACACTTCGATCAGCGCCTTGATGCGGGCGTGCTTCATCTTCATCGAAGCCTTGTTGACGATCAACCGTGAACTGATGTGGGCGATCAGCTCCTGCGGTTCGAGGCCGTTGGCCTTGAGTGTGTTGCCAGTATCGACGACATCGATGATCTTGTCCGCCAGCCCGACCAGAGGGGCTAGCTCCATCGAGCCATACAGCTTGATGACTTCGACCTGCCGGCCCTGTTCGGCGTAATAGCGACGCGCGACATTGACGAACTTGGTCGCCACCCGCAGACGCCCGTTCGGCTCCGGCGTATCAACCGGGCCGGCGGTCATCAGCTTGCAGTTGGCGATCTTCAGGTCCAGCGGCTCATAGAGCCCCTGGCTGCCGTATTCCATCAGCACGTCCTTGCCAGCGACACCCAGGTCCGCCGCACCGTGCTCAACGTAGGTAGGCACGTCGGTCGCCCGTACGATCAACAGACGTACGTCGGGATCGGTGGTGGTGAAGATCAGCTTGCGGCTCTTCTCCAGGTCCTCAACCGGCTCGATGCCTGCGAGCTTGAGCAGCGGCAACGTGTCATCGAGGATCCGTCCCTTGGAAAGCGCAATGGTCAGACTCTGGCTCATAAGCTCCTCAGGACGGTACCCGGCGAATACAAGCGCCAAGCGCCTGCAGCTTCTCTTCAATGCATTCGTAGCCGCGATCGACGTGGTAAATCCGGTCGACCAGCGTATCGCCGTCGGCCACCAGCGCCGCGATGATCAGGCTCGCCGAGGCACGCAGATCGGTCGCCATGACCGGAGCGCCCTTTAGCTTCTCGACGCCGGTGACGATCGCGGTGTTGCCCTCGATGGTGATCTTCGAGCCCATGCGGTTCATTTCCTGAACGTGCATGAAGCGGTTTTCGAAGATTGTTTCCACCACAGTACCGACACCGTCGGAAACCGCGTTCATGGCAATGAACTGGGCCTGCATATCAGTCGGGAATGCCGGGTACGGCGCGGTGCGCAGGCTGACCGCGCGCGGGCGGTTGCCTTTCATATCCAGGCTGATCCAGTTCTTGCCTGTTTCGATGTGCGCGCCCGCCTCTTCCAGCTTGAGCAACACTGATTCGAGGATGGTCGGATCGGTTTCCTTGAGCTTGACCCGGCCACGCGTGGCCGCGGCGGCCACCAGATAGGTGCCGGTTTCGATGCGATCAGGCATCACCGAGTAGCGCGCGCCGTGCAGCCGCTTCACGCCGTTAATGGTGATGGTATCGGTGCCGTGACCCTGGATATCCGCGCCCATGGCAATCAGACACTCGGCAAGGTCGACGACTTCCGGTTCACGCGCAGCATTTTCCAGAACCGTACGGCCGTTGGCCAGGGTGGCGGCCATAAGAATGTTCTCGGTGCCGGTGACGCTGACCGTGTCGAAGAAAAAATGCGCGCCGCGCAATCCGCCTTCCGGAGCCTTTGCCTTGATGTAGCCGCCGTCGACCGTAATTTCGGCGCCCATCGCCTGTAGCCCGCGAATATGCAGATCGACAGGGCGCGAGCCGATGGCGCAGCCGCCCGGCAATGCCACTTCGGCCTGGCCGAAGTGAGCGACCATCGGACCGAGCACCAGGATCGAGGCGCGCATGGTCTTGACCAGTTCATACGGGGCAACCAGCGTGGTGATGCTGCGCGGATCGACTTCCACGTTCATTCGTTCGTCGACGATCGGCTGGATTCCCATCCGGCCGAACAGCTCGATCATGGTGGTAATGTCGTGCAGGTGCGGAAGATTGCAGATAGTCACGGCCTCGTCGGCCAGCAACGTGGCGGCCAGAATCGGCAGCGCCGAATTCTTCGCACCGGAAATACGAATTTCACCGTCCAGGCGCTTGCCACCGGTGATGATCAACTTGTCCATACGGAATCTCTTGTTGGCTGGCCGTCAGGAACGGCTGGCCCATGCTTCGCGAGTAAAGAACTTCATGGTCACCGCATGGATGCTGCCATCGGCGATATGCTCATTGAGCAGTGCATAGATCTGTTGCTGACGCTTGACTGGCGACAGCTTGGCCAATTCGTCGCTGATCAGCAGCAGCTGGAAATTGCAGCCCTCGCCTTCGACCGCCACTTCGGCGTCCGGTAGCTGTGACTCGATCAGTTGCTTGACCTCGTTGGCCTGCATAGTAACTCTCCGGTATTCGGTGAAGGGCGGTACGTTAACCTGCGCTGCCCGACGCGGCAATCGACTCGATCCACTGATCGAGGCCGCACACCACGGCCATGCTTCGCAGCCCGGCAGGCATGCCACTAACGGTAAGCGAACCCTGGCGTGCCTCGACGACGCGCGCAGCAACCAGTATCAATGACAGGCCGACGCTGTTGACGCGGGTTACGCCGGAAAAATCCAGACGTACCGATGGTCCTGCCGCAGCGACACGTCGCTCAAGCTCCGGACGGACGGTGACTGCCGAACTGAAGTCGAGTTCGCCTTCGAGCCGCAAGCAGTCGGCCTGGTCGGCGAGCAGGCGAACGCTCATTCGGCAACCTTTTTCTCGACAGTCTCGCGCGACTGCGCGACGACGCCACCCCAGTTATCGATCACGGCATCCAGGTCGTTGCGGTTGGCCTGCATGGCCTGGGCGAACTGATCGCGGAACAGCAGACCGATGTTGATGCCTTCGACAATGACATTGCGCACCTTCCACTGTCCGTCCAGATTGACCATGGTGTAGGTGACCGGGTAAACGTTGCCGTTGTCCGCGCGAATCTCCATGTTCACACTGGCCCGATCCGGACCCTGCTGGTCGCGGTTGTTCGGTGGCAGCACCTTGATGTCGCCGCTATCGAACTCAAGCAGTGCGTTACCGTAGAACTGCACCATGCTGCGCTTGAACGTCTCGATGAAACGCTGCATTTGCTCTTCGCTCGCGCTGCGGCTGTACCGCACGGTCATGACGCTGCGGGCAATGCCGTCGAAATCCACGACCGGGTCGAGAACCTGATTGAGGCCCTGCAGGAAGGCTTCGGTATCCTTGCGATAGGTTTCCCGGTTGGCGTCCAGGACGTCCATCACTTTTCGGGATGTATCTTCAACCACCTGTTGAGGTGTCTGGGCAGCATGCGCCAGCCAGGGCAGTGACAGCATCAATACAGCGGCAAACCTGAATAAAGTGCGCATGCGGATCTCCGGGATCAGTCGTCTGTGCTGACAGTGTTGAGCAGGAAGCGCCCGATCAGCTCTTCCAGAACCAGTGCTGACTGCGTGTCGTGAATTTCGTCGCCGTCGGCCAGCAAATCGTCTTCGCCACCAACGGAGATACCGACATATTTCTCACCCAGCAACCCCGCCGTGACAATCGAGGCAGTGCTATCGGCCGGCAGCGTATCGACATCCGAGCTGATCGCCATCTCGACGAAGCCGGTGTAGCGGTTCTTGTCGAATTGGATGCTCGTAACCTGGCCAATGGTCACACCTGCCATGGTCACCTTCGCACGAGGCGTCAGGCCAGCGACGTTGTCGAAATGGGCATAGACACGGTAGGTGTCGCCGGACGTGGTCGAACTCAGGCCGCTGACTCGCAGGGCCAGGACAACCAGGGCAAGCACCCCGATCAGGATGAACAGACCAACGGTCAGCTCGAGAGTACGCGTACGCATGATGCAAAAGTCCTTCAGGTTCAGAACATCAGAGCGGTGAGAATGAAGTCCAGGCCGAGCACGGCCAGAGACGCATAGACGACAGTCCGGGTCGTCGCGCGGCTGATGCCCTCGGAAGTCGGCTCGCAATCGTAACCCTGGAATACGGCGATCCAGGTAATGACGAAAGCGAACACCAGCGCCTTGATGAGCCCGTTAAGGACGTCATCACCAAACTGGACGGCGTTCTGCATGTTGACCCAGTAGGAGCCGGAGTATACCCCCAACCAGTCCACGGCGACCATGGCGCCACCCCAGATCCCGACGACGCAGAAGATCAGCGAAAGCAGCGGCATGGAAATGAAGCCGGCCCACAACCGCGGGGCGACGACATACTTGAGCGGGTCGACGCCGATCATCTCCAGACTCGACAACTGCTCGGTGGTCTTCATCAGGCCGATTTCCGCAGTCAAGGCCGAACCCGCGCGACCAGCAAACAGCAGACCGGTCACTACCGGGCCGAGCTCGCGCAGCAGCGTCAGCGCCACCATCTGCCCCACCGCTTGCTCGGAACCATAGCTGACCAGAATGTTGTAGCCCTGCAGCGCCAGCACCATACCGATGAACAGCCCGGAAACGATAATGATCGGCAGTGACAGCACGCCCACCGCGAACAATTGGCGCAGCAACAGCTGCCAGCTCTTGCCGAAACGGGTGCGACCGAACAGGGCGAGAAAGAGGAATACGCCGGCACGCCCCAGCGCAGAAACAAGGTCGATCCCGGAACGCCCGAGCCGGGCCAGTCGATTGGCCGCGGCATTCATGGCTTGCTCCCCTTGCCGAGAAGATCCTGCACATAATCCTGTGCCGGGTAGTGGAATGCGACCGGACCGTCGGGCTCGCCCTGCATGAATTGTCGGATGCGGGGATTTTCCGAGTTCATCAGCTCGTCCGGCTCGCCCTGACCAAGGACCTGCCCGTCGCCCACGACATACAGGTAATCGGCAATGCTCGCGGTCTCGGCCAGGTCATGCGATACCACGATACTGGTCAGTCCCAGCGCATCGTTCAGCAAACGGATCAGCCGTACCAGCACACCCATGGAAATCGGATCCTGGCCGACGAACGGCTCGTCATACATCATCAGCTCCGGGTCCAGCGCAATCGCACGGGCGAGCGCCACCCGACGCTTCATGCCGCCGGAAAGCTCGTCAGGCATCAGTTTCCAGGCACCACGCAGCCCTACCGCCTGCAATTTGAGCATGACGATGTCACGAACCATGTCTTCCGGGAGAGAGGTATGCACACGTAGTGGGAAAGCGACGTTCTCGAACACATCCAGATCAGTGAACAAGGCACCGGACTGAAACAGCATGCCCATGTCCTGGCGCGCCTCGAATAGCTCTTCACGACCCAATCTGGGAATGTTCCGGCCGTTGACGAGTATCGAACCGCTGTCCGGTCGCAACTGCGCCCCGATCAGGCGCAATAGGGTAGTCTTGCCGCAGCCGGACGGCCCCATGATGCCCGTGACCTTCCCGCGAGGGATGCGGATGTCGACATTGTTGAAGATGGTTCGGCCCGAGCGGCTGAACGTCACCTTCTGCATATCGACGATGTAATCCGAGGAAGCGGCCATGTCTGGTTGATCCATCCCTTGCTACCGGCAATGGCCGGAAAAAATGACGCGCCAATATACCAGTTCGGCCAGCCGCACCCAAGCAGTGCAACATCTACTAACCGAACAGGGTTGGCAAAGCCGCATTTCCGTTGCTAAAGGTGAGATGAATCCGACAAGTCGTTATACTTAGCGGCTGATCCATGACCAGTAGCCGACCCATGCCCGAATTCGATTTCATTGCCTCGGCCCAGCGCACCATCAATCTCGAACGGGATGCGGTGCACACGCTGTTGACCCGCCTCGACGAACACTTTGAACGCGCCTGCGAAGTGCTGCTCGCTAGCAGCGGCCGCGTGGTCGTGACCGGCATGGGCAAGTCCGGTCATATCGGCCGCAAGATCGCGGCCACGCTGGCCAGCACCGGCACGCCGGCCTTTTTCGTTCACCCAGGCGAAGCCAGCCATGGCGACATGGGCATGATGACTCGCGACGATGTGGTTATCGCTCTGTCCAACTCGGGCAATACCGCCGAGGTGGTGACCTTGCTGCCTCTGATCAAGCGTTTGGGCATTCCGATGATCAGCATCACCGGCAACCCGGATTCGACCCTTGCTCGCGCCGCAGTGGCCAACCTCAATACCGCCGTGGACATCGAAGCCTGTCCGCTGAATCTGGCGCCCACCTCAAGTACCACCACTGCTCTGGTGATGGGTGACGCCCTGGCCATCGCGTTGCTTGAAGCGCGCGGCTTCAGTGCCGAGGATTTCGCTTTTTCCCATCCTGGCGGCACGTTGGGGCGACGCCTGCTGCTTCTGGTCGACGACATCATGCACGGCGGCGAACGCATGCCGCTGGTTGCGCCCGAAACCCCTCTGCGGGATGCCTTGCTGGAAATGACCCGTAAAGGGCTCGGCTTGACCGGCGTGGTCGACTCGGCTGGCCAGCTCAGTGGCATCTTCACCGACGGCGACTTGCGCCGCACGTTGGACAACGACGTCGACATGCGCAGCGCGACAATTGCCTCGGTGATGACGGCTCGCTGCAAGACGGTGCAGCAAGGCATCCTCGCTGCCGAAGCGCTGAAGGTGATGGAGGACCTGAAGATCAACGGGCTGTTCGTGGTCGATCAGGATGGCAAACCGGTAGGCGCACTCAACATGCATGACCTTCTGCGAGCGGGGGTGGTATGAGTCACGAACTGGATACATTGGTCGAGCGAGCCCGGCGGATTCGCCTGGCAATCTTCGACGTCGACGGAGTACTGACTGACGGCCGCCTGTACTTCATGCCCGACGGGACAGAATTCAAATCCTTCAATACCCTGGACGGCCACGGGATCAAGATGCTGCGCGCTTCCGGCGTGGAGGTGGCTATCATCAGTGGCCGCAACTCTCCGCTGGTAGAGAAGCGTGCCGCCAACCTGGGCATCCCCCATCTGATTCAGGGTCGCGAGGACAAACTCAATGCGCTGGACGAACTGCTTCGCCTGGTGCCGGTAGAACTGGACCAGGTCGCGTTTCTCGGCGACGACCTTCCCGACCTGCAGGTAATGCGCCGGGTGGGTCTGGGCATGGCAGTGGCCACGGCTGACTCCTTCGTCCGCGAACACGCTCATGGCATCACCCTGGCCGCTGGCGGACAAGGCGCGGCACGGGAGTTCTGCGAGCTGATCATGCGCGCCCAGGGCACGCTCGAACAGGCCCGGGCGGCGTATCTGTGATCATCAAGCTGCCTCGATATGTGGTACTTGCGATCGTCGTCGGCACCGGAGTCCTGGCCGCGTTGGCCATGGGGTACTGGAACATCCGCCCCGCCAGCTTCCAGCCTGATCCTCTGGTAATCGACCCGCGGCAACCGGATTTCTTCATGGAAAACGCGCGCATTCGCAAGCTCAATGTCGAAGGTACGGTTTCCTACGAACTGACTACCGAGCGCGCCACCCATCTGGCTAGCGATGAAAGCACGCTGCTCGAAGAGCCTTACCTGGTATTTTTCCGCAAGGGCGAGCCCCAGCCATGGGAGCTGCGGGCACGCCATGGCCAGGCGGATGCAGGCGGCGACCGTGTGCGCCTGACTGAAGAAGTCGAGCTTCAGCAGAAACTTCCCGACCGGGCGCTCACCCAGCTCACCACCTCGCTGCTGGACGTGTATCCGCAGCGCGATTATGCCGAGACCGACCAACCGGTTAGAATCGAAGCGGCCAATGGCGTGACGACTGCGGTCGGCATGCAGGTTCAGTTCAATGACGGCACCATGACGCTGCTGTCCAACGTAAGAGGCGAACATGAGGTGCGTTAAAGCCATACTCGCTGCCGCGATGCTCGGAGCCAGCCTGCCGGCAATGGCGCTGCCCGAAGACAGCGAACAGCCGATTCGCATACAGGCCGATACCGCCAGGCTGGACGAGCGTCGCAACGTAGCGGTCTACACCGGCGACGTGATCATCACCCAGGGCAGCATGCGCCTTACCGGCCAGGAGGTAACCCTGACCACGGATGCCGACGGCGCCGTGACCAAGGTCGTCAGCAAAGGCAGTCCGGCTACCTTCGTGCAGACGCCGCAGCCTGGCCAGACGCCCGTCAATGGACGCGGTCGAACGATCGAATACCACGCCACCGATGAAACGGTAGTGATGATCGACAACGCGCATCTGGAGCAGGACGGCAACACCTTCCAGGGCGACTATGTCAGTTACGACGTAGCGCGCCAGGTCGTCGATGCCGGTCGCACTGCAGGCGCGCAGGGAACTGGGCAGCAGCGCATCGAGATGGTCATTCAACCACGTCGCCGGAACGAGCCCGCCACCAATGAGTAAGCTCGAAGCGCGGCATCTGGCCAAGGCATACAAAGCACGCAAGGTAGTGCGCGACGTCTCGGTGGCCATCCACAGCGGCGAGGTGGTCGGCCTGCTCGGCCCCAACGGCGCAGGCAAGACCACCTGTTTCTACATGATCGTCGGGCTGGTCAAGGCCGACGAGGGCAACATTCTGATCAATGACGTCGATGTTACCAAGCTGCCTATGCACGGCCGGGCACGTCAGGGCATCGGATATTTGCCGCAGGAAGCTTCCATCTTCCGCAAACTCACGGTCGGCCAGAACATCATGGCGATCCTGGAGACGCGAAAGGACCTGAACGCCAAGGGGCGAGAAGGCAAACTCGAATCACTCTTGCGCGAGTTTCATATCCACCACCTCAAGGACAGTCTTGGCATGAGCCTGTCAGGCGGAGAACGGCGGCGCGCCGAGATCGCCCGGGCCTTGGCGACGGAGCCCAAGTTCATTCTGCTCGACGAGCCCTTCGCCGGGGTGGACCCGATTTCGGTCAACGACATCAAGCAGATCATCCAGCACCTGCGCGACAAGGGCATCGGCGTACTGATCACGGACCACAACGTGCGTGAAACGCTGGATATCTGCGACAAGGCATACATCGTCAATGACGGTCACATCATTGCCGAAGGCAATGCAGAAACCGTACTCTCGAACCAGACGGTCCGTGATGTGTACCTCGGTCATGCCTTCCGCCTGTAACTGGCTCGGTGATTCAGGCATGCTAAAGGCATCGGGCCACATTCTCGGTCAGGGCATCATCCAGCGCACAGGGTACTTCACCGCATAATGAAACCATCGCTCGTCCTCAAGATGGGGCAGCAGCTGACCATGACGCCTCAGCTGCAGCAAGCCATCCGACTCCTTCAGCTCTCCAGTCTCGACCTCCAACAGGAAGTCCAGGAGGCACTGGAAGCCAACCCCATGCTGGAAATGGCCGATGATGGTGACGACGAGTACGGTTCAGGCTCCCACGAGCAATCTTCCGATGGAGACGACGCCCCGGCGGTGACCATTCCCGAGCCAGTCGAGCTCGACTCCATCGAGCAGCATGGTCAGGGTGAGGAAGGCAACTGGAACGAGCAGATTCCCACTGAGCTGCCAGTCGATACCCAATGGGAAGATGTGTACCAGACTTCTGCCAGTTCATTGCCGAGCAATGACGACGAAGACTGGGACTTTACCGCTCGCACCGGGACCGGCGAGACGCTTCAGAGCCACCTGGAGTGGCAGCTCAACCTCATTCCCTTGTCAGAAACTGATTACCAGATTGCCTTGGCGCTGATCGATGGCATCAACCCGGACGGCTATCTGAGCGAATCGCTCGAAGAAATCCTCACCTCGCTTGATCCGGAGCTTGAGGTAGAACTCGACGAAGTCGAGATGGTGCTTCACCGGATTCAGCAATTCGAGCCGGTCGGCGTCGGCGCACGTGACCTGCGCGAATGTCTGCTTCTGCAATTGAGACAGTTGCCTGCCGACACGCCGATGCTGGAACAGGCCACGCGTGTGGTGAAGGACCATCTGGAGCTGCTCGGCAACCGCGATTTCGCTCAGTTGATGCGGCGCTCCAAACTCAAGGAAGACCAGCTTCGCGATGCTGTTGCGCTGATCCAGACGCTCAACCCGCGTCCCGGATCGGAGATCGCCTCGGGCGATGCCGAATACGTCATTCCCGATGTGATCGTGCGCCGCGACACCAATCGCTGGATCGTCGAGCTGAACCAGGACGCCGTCCCCAAGGTACGCGTGAACGGCCATTACGCATCAATGGTCCGCCGCGCTGACAGCAGCGAAGACAACACCTACCTGCGCAACCATCTGCAGGAGGCCCGCTGGTTCATCAAGAGCCTGCAGAGCCGCAACGAAACGCTGATGAAGGTCGCCACGCAGATCGTCGAGCATCAGCGCGGCTTCCTCGAGCACGGCGAAGAAGCCATGAAGCCACTGGTATTGCACGACATCGCCGAAGCGGTCGGCATGCACGAATCGACAATTTCGCGCGTCACGACGCAGAAATACATGCACACGCCGCGGGGAATCTTCGAACTCAAGTACTTCTTCTCCAGCCATGTCGGCACCACCGAAGGCGGGGAATTTTCCTCGACCGCCATTCGCGCACTGATCAAGAAACTGGTTGCAGCAGAAAACCCGAAGAAACCATTGAGCGACAGCAAGATCGCTGGTTTACTGGAAGAACAGGGAATATCGGTAGCCCGCAGAACGATTGCCAAATATCGCGAGTCGCTCAACATCGCGCCGTCGAGCGAACGCAAGCGGTTGGTGTGACCAGCCGGGATTTTCAGGTGGCACCATCGGGTGACAGTCAGCGTCGCCCCGCTATATCAAGCCAATCAGGAGAAGCCGTATGCAATTGAACATCAGCGGTCATCAACTAGACATCACCGACAGCCTGCGCGACTACGTCACGGAAAAGATGTCACGGCTCGAGCGACATTTCGACAAAATCACCAACGTGCAGGTCATCCTGGAAGTCGAAAAGGTACGGCAAAAGGCAGAGGCCATTCTTCACGTGGCCGGAGGCGAAGTCGTCGCCAATGCTGAAGCGACCGATATGTATGCAGCTATCGACCTGCTTACTGACAAACTGGACCGTCAGTTGATCAAGCACAAGGAAAAGAACATCAACCGCCTTCAAGGCGCCAACGACCGCTAAGGCCGCATACGCCGAAGACCCATGCAAATAGACCATATCCTCACCCCCGAGCGCACCTTTGCCGGTGTGCAGGGGGGCTCGAAGAAACGTGTGCTGGAGCAGATCGGCAAGTTGATTGCCCAGCACACCAACCTTGACCCTGATGCCATCTACGAAAACCTGATCGCTCGGGAGCGACTCGGCTCGACTGGCTTCGGCAACGGTATCGCTATTCCGCACAGCCGCTTGGCCGGCTGTGATCGTGCCATCGGCGCCCTGCTGCAACTGGAGAGCAAGATCGATTTCGACGCGCTAGACGGCGAGCCGGTGGATCTGATCTTCGTGTTGCTGGTCCCACAACAGGCAACCGAGCAACACCTGCAGATTCTGAAGATGCTGGCCGAGAAGCTCGATCAGCAAAGCGTGCGCGAATCGCTGCGCGCCGCTCCCGACTCGCAGTCGCTCTACCAGGCGATGATCGGCGCGGGCGGAAACTGAGCGTGCGTCTGGTGGTGGTCAGTGGTCGCTCCGGCTCTGGAAAGAGTACGGCGCTGCACATGCTCGAAGACAACGGCTTCTACTGTATCGACAACCTGCCAGCCGGACTGTTGCCCGAATTGGCCAGACAGGCGAACCAGACCGATGTGCGCCTGCCCAAGGTTGCGATCAGTATCGATGCGCGGAATCTGCCCAGCGACCTGGCGCGCTTCCCGGCGCTGCTGCGCAAGGTCCGCGAAACAGGCACGCAGTGTGACGTACTGTTCCTCGCTTCGACCGATGACGTGCTGATCAAGCGTTTCTCCGAGACCCGGCGCAAACATCCGCTGACCGACGAGCATCATTCGCTGGCCGAGGCGATCTCCGAGGAGATGCGCCTGCTCGAGCCGATCATCGATCTCGCCGACCTGAAGATCGATACCAGTCACCTCACCCTGTACCAGTTGCGCGATGTGCTCAAGCAACGGCTACTTGGCGCGGAGGCACATGAGCCTTCGGTACTGATCCAGTCATTCGGGTTCAAGCGCGGCGTTCCGGTGGACTCCGATCTCGTGTTCGACGTCCGCTGCCTGCCTAACCCTTACTGGAAGAAGGATCTACGTCCCTTCTGCGGCAAGGACCAGGAAATCCGCGACTACCTCGGCGCGGAGCCCGAAGTGGAAGAGATGTACCAGGACATCCGTCAGTTCCTGGAAAAATGGTTGCCACGTTACGCCGCCGGCGAACGCAGCTATACAACCATTTCCATCGGTTGTACTGGCGGGCATCATCGTTCGGTATACATAGCCGAACGCCTGCTAAAGGAACTGAGCGCGAATACCTCCAATTTGCTGATACGCCATCGCGACCTACCTTGATGATGTTGACCAGACGTATCCAGATCATCAACAAACTGGGGCTGCATGCACGAGCCGCTGCCAAGTTTGTTGGCGTCGCCAATCGCTACGATTGTGATGTCGCTGTCGGAACGAGCGAAGAATCGATGGTCAACGGCAAGAGCATCATGCAGGTGATGATGCTAGCCGCTGGCAAGGGCAGCGAGATATACATACAGTGTCAGGGTCCACAGTCCGAAGCGGCCATGAACGACCTCTGCGCGCTGATTGATGACTATTTCGAGGAAGGGGAGTAACCCCCCAGCTACAAGCTGAAAGGATCAAGCGGTCCGAGGCGGAGGGAGTCCGTCGCCATAACAGCCATAACAGCCATAACAGCCGACATGGATTCCCCTTCACATTTTCCTAGCCAGATATCCTCGATGGCCTGCGTCTGCTCGCAGCCTGTCGCTGGCAACTGACCGTAGGCGACGCTACGCGCCGCCCACGGTCATCCCGTCCACCAGCCAGCTGCCGGTCAGGTAATTGCCGCGCCGCTCGACATCAGAACCGACGCAGCGCAGCTGGCGGAACATGTCTCGCAGATTGCCGGCGATGGTGACTTCCTTGACTGGATGCTTGATCTGCCCGTTCTCCACCCAGAAACCGCCCGCTCCGCGCGAATAGTCACCGGTAACACCGTTGACACCTTGCCCCATCATCTCGGTGACCAACAGCCCGGTGCCCATTTCGGCCAACAGCGCTGTCAGATCCCCTGCGTTGCTGGAGATATGCAGGTTGTTCACACCGCCGGCGTTGGCGGTGCTGGGTAAGCCGAGCTTGCGACCCGAGTAGGTACTGAGAACCCAGCTGCGCAGGAGACCGTGCTGCACGAAAAACTGGTTGCGGGTAGCCAGACCATCGGAATCGAACGCAGCACTGCCAAGCGCCCTGGGCAGGTGCGGCCGTTCGTCGACGTTTACCCAATCCGGAAACACTGGCGCACCGAGCGCGTCGAGCAGGAACGTGGACTTGCGATACACCGCCCCGCCGGCAATAGCGCCGACCAGATTTCCCAGCAAGCCGGCGGCCTGGTCGGCAGCGAAAAGCACGGGGACCTTCGCCGTCTTGATCGGACCCGCTCCGAGCCGTGCCAGAGCGCGCTCCGCGGCCTTGCGACCAAGTGCCTCGGGGCTCTGCAGCTGCGCAGCGACCCTGTCGACCCCGTACCAGTAGTCCCGCTGCATGCCCTGATCGGACGAAACGATCATGACCGCCGACGCGCTGTGACGCGTTCCCAGGCTGCTGCCGATGAATCCATGGCTGTTCCCGTAAACGCGGCAACCTTCCTGAGTACTGACGTTGGCTCCGTCACTGGTCAACCGTGGGTCCATATCCAAGGCGGCTGATTCGGACTGCAGCGCACGCTCGATCAAGGCTTCGGCAGACTGGTTCCAGGGGTGGTACAGGTCAAGCTCAGGCAAGCTAGTGGCCATGAGCTCGGCATCGGCAAGGCCCGCATAGGGGTCTTCCGAGGCGTGGCGAGCGATTGCCAGAGCGGCTTCGATCGATGAGGTTATCGCCGCGTCCGAGGTGTCCGAGGTGCTTACGGTGCCCTTGCGATTGCCCAGGTAGAGAGTAATTCCGAAGCCCTGGTCGCGATTGAATTCGACTGTCTCGACCTCCCCCTGTCGCACGCCGACAGACAGTCCGGTGTTCTGACTCACGACCACTTCGCAGGCCGATGCGCCCTGCTTGCTTGCGGCATCGAGAATGAAGGCGACGCGTTGTTCCAGGTTACGTTGCATCTCTTGCGGATCGTTCGGGCTGTTCGGCGTATCGGTCATGGGGTCTCCTTTGCTCGGGTCATTGTACTCCGGACAGCCGTGGTGTGAACGGGTATCATGCCACCCTGACGAATCAGCAAGAGGCGATGGCGGCGGCATGACAGATTTTCACGATGAGGACACCTCTGAAGAGGAACTCCCCAGCAAGTCCCAGGTGAAGCGGGAAATGCAGGCGCTGCAGGACCTCGGCCGCCGGCTCACCGAGCTCAAACCCGAGCAGCTGGCAAAACTGGAGCTCACCGACAAGTTGCGCAACGCCCTTGCCGAAGCCCATCGGCATACGGCTCGCGGCGCACTCAAGCGCCACCTGAGTTTCGTCGGCAAATTGATGCGCGATCAGGATGTCGAAGCCATTCAGATCTATCTTGACCGGCTCGACAGCAGTAGCCAGGTGCATGCGCAGCACTTCCATCAACTCGAGCGCTGGCGTGACCGTCTGCTCACCGGCGATCCGGTCGAACAGGAAGCCTTCATTGAAGCCTACCCCGCAGCGGACCGGCAGACGATTCGTCAGCTCGTTCGCCAGGCGAAGAAAGAAGCGGCGGAGAACAAGCCACCCGCCGCGTCACGCAAGCTGTTCAAATTGATCCGCGAAGTCGTTGAACAGTCACTCTAGACGATCGGGGGGATAACTCCGTCCCGATTCAATCGCATCAGAGTCAATCGATTCGTCGATTGGCCAAAGCGTCGACCCGGTGCTAGCTTGATTCAGAAAGCCTGACACCGAGGTCTCCGTGAATATAGCTCTGCCATCGCCACGCATCGAAACAATCATCCAGCCCGACCCGTCGGCGGAAAAAGCTCAACTGCTTTCCGGCTTGCTGTCGCCTCAGGCTCGAATCGATCCGAAATACTTCTACGATGACCTGGGTTGCGAGCTGTTTACCCGGATCTGCGAACTCGACGAGTACTATCCCACGCGCACCGAGGCGGGGATCTTCGAGGATTGTCGAGACGAGATCAGCACAGCCCTGCCCTCGGCAGCCCAATGGGTCGACCTCGGCTGCGGTGACTGCGCCAAGTCGGCACGGTGGCTGGACCATGTGGCACCGACTCGACTGGTCGGTGTGGATATCGCTGGCGACTTCCTGCAGAGCTCACTGACTGGCGTAGCAGCGCGGTACCCGAGGATCGACTGCGTCGGCGTGGTCAGCGACTTTACCCAGTCCATGGATATCCAGGGTCTGCTCGCCGAGAAGCCTGAATCACCGCCAGTATTCTTTTACCCCGGCTCGTCCATCGGCAACTTCGATCGTCCGCATGCGCTGCGATTTCTGCGCAGTATCCGCCAGCACTGCGGCGCCGACGGCAGGCTGCTGATCGGCGTCGATCTGGTGAAAGACCGCGACATTCTCGAAGCTGCCTATGACGACGCTCAGGGCGTCACCGCCGCGTTCAATCTCCACGTTCTCGAAGTGGTCAACCGCGAGCTCGGCGCGGACTTCGACCCCGACAGGTTTCGGCATCGCGCGCTCTTCGACAGTGAACAACAGCGCATTGAAATGCAGCTGGTAGCCCGTCGCGAACAGGCGGTGCACTTCACTGGCGAAGCAACCCGGCATTTTGCCGAGGGCGAGCATGTCCTCACCGAGTATTCGCACAAGTACACCATTGATGGCTTCGGCAACATGCTCAGGGAAGCCGGCTTCGGTCGCTACCAGGTCTGGACGGACGCGAACCAATGGTTCGGCGTGTTCCTGGCGGAGCCGATCTGATGAGCGTGCACAACCCCCTACTCCGCTCCGAAGTCCTCGCATCCCGCTACGATGAGGTCCGCGCTCATACTCGCTCGCTCATCGAGGGGCTTAGCGATGAAGATTGCCAGCTGCAGTCGATGGCCGACGCCAGCCCCACCAAGTGGCACCTGGCGCACACCACCTGGTTTTTCGAGACGTTCGTTCTCGCGTCGCTCGAGAATCCGCCGCCCCCCTTCGACCCGGCGTTCAAGGTGCTTTTCAATTCATATTACGTGGGCGTCGGCGAGCGCCATCAACGCAATGAACGAGGCCTGATTTCCAGGCCTTCTCTGAAAGAGGTACTCGAGTACCGAGATGTCGTCGACCAACAGGTGCGCAAGGCCTTCGCCGCCGGCGGCTTCAGCGATACATTGCTAGCGCTGGTAGAGCTCGGCCTCAATCATGAGCAACAACATCAGGAGTTGTTGCTCACGGACCAGAAACATCATTTCGCCTGCAATCCTCTGTGGCCTGCCTGGCGCAGCAGCTCGCGTGACCAGGCCCCACAGGCCGGACGCGACCAGGCCAGGCAGTTCGCCCGCTGTGAAGGTGGACTGGTTGAAATCGGTCATGTCGGTGACGGCTTCAGCTACGACAACGAAGGACCGCGCCACCGAGTCTGGCTGGACCCCTTCGAGATTCAGACGCGCAACGTAAGCAACGGCGACTACCTCGCCTTCATGGCCGAAGGCGGTTACAACCGTCCGGAACTCTGGCTCTCCGATGGTTGGGATGAGCTGAACAAGCAGGGCTGGCAGGCGCCGTTGTACTGGCGCTACCGAGACGGCGACTGGTATTCGTTCACCCTGCATGGCGAGCAGGCAATCGATCATGAGGCGCCTGTCACCCACCTGAGTTTTTACGAAGCCGAGGCGTATGCACGCTGGGCCGGAGCGCGGCTACCGACCGAGGCCGAATGGGAATGCGCAGCGGCCAGCGATCTGCCGCTTTCAGGGCTGTTCGACGAGGTCTGGCAGTGGACCAATAGCGCGTACCTGCCCTACCCCCGTTATCAACCGGCCGCTGGCGCGGTGGGCGAATACAACGGCAAGTTCATGATCAATCAGATGGTGCTGCGAGGCAGCTCGCTGGCCACGCCCCCGGGGCATGCCCGCGTCAGCTACCGCAACTTCTTTCCGCCGCAGGCACGTTGGCAATTCAGCGGGTTGCGACTGGCCCGCTGCATCTGAACCGGGCATAAAAAAGCCGCCCCGGTTTCCCGGGGCGGCTTTCGTGTCACCACTTCAAACCGGCATCAGTAGCCCAGCGCGAAGTTTTCCTCATCCATGGCCATCAGGTTGTCGGCACCCGACAGAATGGCATCCACATGCATGCGGGTACGCGGCAGGATGCGCTGGAAGTAGAAGCGCGCAGTCTGCAGCTTGGCTTCGTAGAACGCCTTGTCTTCGGTGCCGGCAGCCAGCTTCTCGCCAGCCACACGAGCCATGTCCGCCCAGAAGTAGGCCAGGCAGGCGTAACCCGAGTACATGCAGTAGTCGACTGCGGCCGCGCCAACCATCTCGCGGTCCTTCATCGCTGCCATGCCGATCTTCATGGTCAGCTCGCCCCATTCCTTGTTCAGCTGCGCCAGCGGACCAACCAGTTCCTTGATCGCCTCGTTGCCTTCGTTGGCCTGGCAGAACTTGTGAACGATCCTGGTGAAGCCTTTCAGCGCTTCGCCCTGGCTCATCAGAACCTTGCGGCCCAGCAGATCCAGCGCCTGGATGCCGGTGGTGCCTTCGTACAGCATGGCGATACGCGCGTCACGCACGTTCTGCTCCATGCCCCACTCGGAGATAAAGCCATGGCCACCATAGATCTGTACGCCGTGGTTGGCTGCTTCGAAGCCAACTTCGGTCATGAACGCCTTGGCGATCGGAGTGAGGAAAGCCAACAGAGCATCAGCCTGCTTGCGCTGTTCTTCGTCCTGGCTACGGCTGACGATGTCGACCTGCTTGGCCGTGAAGTACACCATCGCCCGGTTACCCTCGGCGAAAGCCTTCATGGTCAGCAGCATACGACGTACGTCAGGATGCACGATGATCGGGTCAGCCGGCTTGTCTGGCGCCTTCGGGCCAGTCAGCGCACGCATCTGCAGACGCTCACGAGCGTACTTGATGCCGCCCTGGAAGCCGATTTCAGCGTGAGCCAGACCCTGCAGAGCAGTACCCAGACGGGCCGTGTTCATGAAGGTAAACATGCAGTTCAGGCCCTTGTTCGGCGGCCCGATCAGGAACCCGGTCGCGCCGTCGAAGTTCATCACGCAGGTAGCGTTGCCGTGGATACCCATCTTGTGTTCGAGCGAACCGCAGTTGACTGTGTTGCGCTCGCCCTTGTTGCCCTCGGCATCGACCAGGAACTTCGGCACGATGAACAGCGAAATGCCCTTGGTACCGGCCGGAGCGTCCGGCAGACGTGCTAGAACGATATGCACGATATTGTCCGACAGGTCATGCTCGCCGGAAGAAATGAAGATCTTGGTGCCGGAGACCTTGTAGCTGCCATCGGCCTGCGGCTCGGCCTTGGTGCGCAGCATGCCCAGGTCAGTACCGCAATGCGGCTCGGTCAGACACATGGTGCCTGTCCACTCGCCGGATACCAGCTTCGGCAGATAGGCGTGCTTCTGCTCGTCGGTACCGTGCGCTTCGATGGTGTTCATGCAACCGTGGGAAAGGCCCGGATACATGCCGAAAGACCAGTTGGCCTGACCGACCATTTCGCTCATGGCCAGGCCCAGCGACTCCGGCAAACCCTGACCGCCATGATCCGGGCTGTGGGTCATGCTCGGCCAGCCACCTTCCACGAACTGCTTGTAGGCTTCCTTGAAGCCGGTCGGCGTCGTTACGCCCTCGGGTGACCAGGTGCAGCCTTCGATATCGCCGACACGGTTCAGCGGGGCAATGACCTGTTCGCAGAACTTGGCACCTTCTTCCAGGATGGCGTTGACCATGTCAGGAGTCGCGTCTTCGCAGCCTGGCAGGCTGTTGTAGTGCTCTTCGTAACCCAGCAATTCGTCGCGTACAAAACGGATGTCACGCAAAGGAGCCTTGTAGTCTGGCATGGTGCTCGACCTCAACTAATCAGGAATTTTCTAGTGCAGCCGGCGGCTACACGATTTGCTGCGGCGCAGCGAATTCAAACAGACGTTTGAAACTTACGTTTGCAGCAGGCGAATGTCAAGCCCTGGTGAATGACTCGTCATAACGAAGACCGTAGCTGCGGACGATTGGCCCGGATGCGAGCGCGCACCGATCCGAGCATGCACGGCACCGTTCAGCATTCGACAGGATAGAGGAAGTACGAAAGGATTAACTCGAGAGGGAATACCACCGCCCCGCCGAAACGGGGCGCTGGTCAGGCATTGACGTCGAGGAGCGTGCCGAGCACTTCGCTTGCGGTATCAATGACCGCGGCACCGGCCTCGACTTCCTGGCGGCTCTGCTGCAGCGCAACGAGATTGTCCACCAGATTGACTGGACGATTACTGTCGACCTGCGTCGACGAGGCAGCCTGGCCAGTAGCCGGCTGGACCGGAACCGATGGTTTCGCCGCCGGATCAGCGGGAACGCCTGCACGGCCTATTTCCGCGGCAGCGGTGTTGGCGCGGTATTGGCCCTGGCGGACCGTGTTCAAGCCGGAGGACATCAGATCAAGGGTAGCCATGGTGCTTGCCTCGGTAGTGATCGCCTTTATCTAAGCATACAAAATGGCGAAGCGCCATCACCCGTCAGATTAGCGGCGTCAAATCAAGATGATCGGCAACCCGCTCAGCAGAAGGTGATTCGAGCCAGGGCACCACGCCCAGACACGGCGCTTTGATCAGACGTTGCAGTGTCGCGAGGTTTTCCTCCGGCCGGCTCATGTCAGGGTCGACCCGATTGGCAACCCAGCCCGCCAGTTGCAAGCCGTCCGCGGCGATCGCTTCGGCGGTGAGCAACGCATGATTGATACAGCCCAGACGCATCCCCACCACCATGATGACCGGCAGGCGCAGGGCTGCGGCCAGATCAGCCAGCGTTTCGCTGTCATTGAGCGGGACGCGCCAGCCTCCGGCGCCTTCGACCAGCGTCAAATCGCGGCCGAGCTCGAACACGCGCTGACAACCCTTCACGAGGGTGTCGCGGGTCAGAACGGTCCCCTCTTCCACCGCTGCGATGTGCGGCGCGATCGCCGCTTCGAGGGTGATGGGGTTGATCAGTCCGTATTCGAGTCGCGGCTCGCACTGTGCCTGCAACGCAAGCGCATCTTCATTGCGCAGGCCTTCGCCGGTACGTTCGCAGCCTGCCGCGACCGGCTTAGCCGCTGCGGTGGTCATACCGCTCAGCCGTGCCTTGTGTAGCAGCCCGGCGGAAATGGTGGTTTTGCCGATTTCGGTATCGGTTCCGGTTACGAAATAGATATTGCTCATGGTACGTATCGTCTTCCCGTCAGCGGGTGGGGCCTTTGCGCAGTATCACCTGCGCTACATCGTATGTGGCAGGCAAACCCTGCCCGGTTCTGAATGCTTCGTAGGCTTCGGTCAGTGCGCGCAGGCGTGAGCGGCCCGTAAGCCCGCCTGGCCGTCCTGCATTGACGTTATGCGCGCCGATTGCCTTGAGCTCTCGCGTCAGGTCGGACAACTGCTCATAGCAGAGCACGTGGCGCTCGACTTCGCAGTGCCAGAAGGTGAAACCCGCCTGGCAGAGGTGGGCTTGCAGTGTTTCGAGCGTCATGAATCGATTCACGTGGACGAACCCGTCGACGGTGGTCCAGGCATCTCTCAGCTCGTGCAACGAAGCATCGAGTAGCGTGTTGAAAGCCAGATAGCCGCCTGGGCGCAGGGCGCGCCATGTCTCGTGCAGAGCCTGCTGGAGATCAGAGCACCACTGCAAAGCGAGGCTGGAGAAGATTAGGTCCTGCGAGGCATCACGCAGCGGCAGACGCTCGGCATCAGCGGCGACCCAGCGGGTATGGTCGCTTTGCCGGCAAGCGTAGCGCAGCATGCCTTCGGCGAGATCCAGCCCGCAAACCGAAGCGCCATAGCGCGTTTCCAAAAGCCGGGTAAAGTGGCCGGTGCCGCATCCCAGATCCACGACATCGGCCGGAACGAACCGGTCGGGCAGTCGATGCATGAGATTGCGACCTACCGTTCGCTGGAAGGCAGCGGCCTGATCGTAGGTCGCGGCAGCGCGGCCGAACGAATCGGCGATCCGCCGCTTGTCCAGAATGGCCTCAGACATCACGCGCCTCGACGAACTCGGCGATCCGCTCGGCAAGCCACATCGGCTGCTCTAGCGGCAAGGCATGACTGGCGTCCGGATGTACGGCCAGCTCGGCTGTGGCATTGCAAGCCTCCAGCCGCGTGGCCGCGGTTACCGGGACCAGGGCGTCGCGCGCACCCAGGCAATGCATGACCGGCCCACTGGCGTCACGCAACAGCACCCGGTTATCCAGAATGCCGAGAACCGCCAGCATATGCAGCCTCTGCTCAGGATCACGATCATCCCAGACCAAGGAGCGTGCCAGCGTGCGTCGCTGCTCGCTACCCTGAGTCACCAACAGACCAAACCGCTTGTGAGCTTTCTCTGACTCGTACCGATATTCGTTGTAGAAGTTTCTGAATGTCTCGCGCGACATCGCTTCCGGCCAGTCCTCGCGGGTCACGAAACACGCGTTGCTGCAGACGGTTATCACCGCGGCAAAGCGATCCGGGAAGCGCCGCATGAGCTGCAGCGCCAACATACCGCCAAGTGACCAGCCGACCAGAATTCCGGGCGGCGTCGACTCGGCCAGCGCGGCCAGATCCTGCTCCAAAGTGCCGAGAGTCATTACCGGCAACTTCTTCGCGCTAACACGCGCCTGCGGCATACGCTCCAACAGTGCCGAACGCAGCGGATCGAGCGAGGCGGCAGCGAGCGACCATCCCGGTAATAACGTCATGTCAGTCATGGGACTCCGGCAGGCTGGCTACGGCCTGTTGCAGGGCTTCGAGCAGCCGGTCGATATCGGCGTGGGAATGTTCAGCACACAAGGTGACACGCAAACGCGAAGTTCCGCGGGGCACTGTCGGCGGACGGATTGCAGTGACCAGGATGCCGCGCTCACGCAGGGCCGCAGACAGCGCCAGCGCTCGCGCGCTGCTGCCGACCACGATCGGCTGGATCGGCGTGGAGCTGTCCATCAGCTGTAGCCCGATGGCTGACACGCCCTGGCGGAAGCGAGCGATGAGGCTGCCCAGGTGCTCCCGGCGCCAGCCTTCTTCGCGCAGTAATTGCAAACTGCGCAGCGTCGCGCAGGCCACCGCTGGCGGCTGGCTGGTGGTGTAGATATAGGGACGGGCAAACTGGATAAGCGACTCGACGAGATCGTCACTACCAGCGACGAATGCGCCAGCGGTGCCGAACGCCTTGCCCAGCGTGCCGATCAGCACCGGCACGTCATTCAGCCCGAGCCCGAAGTGCTCGACGATTCCGCCACCAGTCTTGCCCAGACAGCCGAATCCGTGCGCATCATCGACCATGACCCAGGCGCCGTGCGTACGCGCTGTGTCGCAGATGGCCGGCAACTCGGCGAGGTCGCCATCCATACTGAACACACCATCGGTGACCACCAGCGTATCGCCTTCGGCCTTGGCAAGACGACTTTGCAGACTGGCGACGTCATTGTGCAGGTAGCGGGAAAAACGCGCGCCGCTAAGCAGACCGGCGTCGAGTAGCGAAGCGTGGTTCAAACGATCCTCAAGCACCGTGCCGCCCTGCCCGACGAGCGCCGTGACAGTGCCGAGATTGGCCATGTAACCGCTGGACAGCAACAGCGCACGGGGCCGCCCGGTGAATTCTGCCAGCGCCTCTTCAAGCTCATGGTGCGGAGTGCTGTGGCCGACCACAAGGTGCGATGCGCCACCACCTGCGCCCCAGCGCCGCGCGCCCTCGGCAAACGCCTCGGTGACCTGAGGGTGATTGGCCAGGCCGAGATAATCGTTGCTGCAAAAAGCCAGCAACGGCTCGCCATCGACCATAACGTTCACGCCCTGCGGTGTTTCCAGCAGGGGACGCTGACGGTAAAGGTGAGCGGCGCGGCGTTCAGCCAGGCGGGAGGACAGATCGAAAGACATAGCACTCACACAGCGGCAAGCTCCAAGCGGCAAGCTGGCCGTGCACTATCAGGTTGCTCGGACGGGCAGACTCGACACGGCAGCAGGGCCGCTTGTAGCTTGCCGCTAATGGCTTGCAGCGGCGTTACACCGCCGCGTTCACGAACATCTTGCTGTCACGCTGCTCGACCAGTGCCTGCTCGATGGCAGCCTGATGAATCTCGTCATCATGTTCCTGCCGCTCTTCCGGCTTGATACCCAGGCGATCGAACAGACGCATGTCTTTTTCGGCTTGCGGATTGCTGGTGGTCAGCAGACGGTCACCATAGAAAATCGAGTTGGCGCCAGCGAAAAACGCCAGAGCCTGGGTCTGCTCGTTCATCTGCTCGCGCCCGGCGGAGAGACGCACATGTGATTTGGGCATCAGGATGCGCGCAACGGCCAGGGTGCGGATGAAATCGAAGGGATCGACGTCTTCCTCGTTCTCCAGCGGAGTACCCTTGACCTTGACCAGCATGTTGATCGGCACGCTTTCCGGATGCTCCGGCAGGTTGGCCAACTGGATCAACAGGCCGGCGCGATCTTCCAGGCTTTCGCCCATGCCGAGGATGCCACCAGAGCAGATCTTCATCCCCGCATCGCGCACGTAGGACAACGTCTGCAGCCGGTCGCCATAGGTGCGTGTGGTGATGATGTTGCCGTAGAACTCAGGCGAGGTATCGAGGTTGTGGTTGTAGTAGTCCAGCCCGGCCTCGGCGAGCGCTGAAGTCTGCTCCTTGGTCAGCTTACCGAGCGTCATGCAGGTTTCCAGACCCAGTTTGCGCACTCCACGGACCATCTCCAGCACGTAGGGCATGTCTTTCTCGGACGGGTGCTTCCAGGCAGCGCCCATACAGAAACGAGTCGCGCCGATGGCCTTGGCCGCTGCTGCCTCGTCCAGGACTTTCTGTACTTCGAGCAGCTTTTCCTTGTCCAGCCCGGTGTTGTAGTGCCCCGACTGCGGACAGTACTTGCAGTCTTCCGGACAGGCGCCGGTCTTGATCGACAACAGCGTGGACACCTGTACCCGGTTGGCATCGAAGTGCTGGCGGTGGACGGTCTGTGCTTGAAACATCAGATCGTTGAACGGTTGGCGGAAAAGAGCCAGCACTTCGGCCGGAGTCCAGTCGTGGCGGGTCACGGAAGCGGTCATCGATGAATCCTTGCGGTTTACTTGGGAACCGGTTTCGGTTCAGGCTATGGCCAGAGATAATAACGACGGCACGGAGGCTGTCAACCAATGAAGACGCGCGCGGTTTACAACTGGCTATTAAACATCCAATCGAAGCGCTGCATGCTGTGTCTCGCTAGCGCCGATACCGGACGCGAGCTGTGCCATGCGTGCCATCTGGATCTGCCATGGCTAGGCCCGCACTGCCGGGTCTGCGCGCTGCCGCTGCCTAACGAAGGGCAGCTTTGCGGGCAGTGCCAGACCAGCCCGCCAGGCTTCGCTCGCGTCATCGCTCCGTTTCGCTATGCATTTCCTCTCGATAGCCTTATCCCCGCATTCAAATATCATCAGCAGTTCGCGTTCGGCCGCCTGATGGCCGAGCTTCTGGCCGAAGCAATAGCGGCTGAGTACGACGATGCTGGTCCCGTCGAATGCCTGGTCCCGCTTCCACTGCATCATCGCCGGCAGGCCCGTCGTGGGTTCAACCAGGCAACCGAATTGGCCCGACCAATCGCCGGTGCATTGGGGCTGCCCCTGCTTCCGAAAGCCTTGCAGCGGGTGAAAGCCAGTGAAAGTCAGCTGGGGCTCGCAGCAGCGGATCGTCGCCGTAACCTGCATGACGCATTCCGCTGTCCGGCTGCCCCTCTGATCGAAGGCCGCCATGTCGCGCTACTCGATGACGTGGTCACCACCGGCGCGACAGTGCGAGCGGCCAGTCGCACCCTGCTGGAGGCCGGCGCGCGCGAAGTCAGCGTCTGGTGCGTCGCGCGCACACCCTAGCCGTTGCAGGCGCCGACCATGACGCAGTCCATCCACTGCTCCAACACGGTGTCCGGATGTATGCCACCATATACATAATCAAAACCGGCCAGAGCGGAGCTGAACATGGACACGCAACATCCTTTTGCCCTGCTTACACCCGACGCCGTGCTGGACGCGGTTGAGTCGCTCGGCTATCTCAGCGACGCTCGCATCCTCACGCTCAACAGCTACGAGAACCGCGTATTCCAGGTCGGCATCGAGTCCGCGCAACCGTTGATTGCGAAGTTCTACCGGCCCGGCCGCTGGACGGATGCCTCGATCCTGGAAGAGCATCGCTTCAGCCTGGAACTGGCCGAGCGTGACATCCCGGTAATCCCGCCGATGCAGATCGACGGCCAAACCCTGTTCGAACACGCGGGGTTCCGCTTCAGTCTGTTTCGACGGTTCGGGGGACGCGCGCCCGAGTTCGACGACCCGGACCAGTTCCTGATGCTCGGCCGCTTGCTTGGTCGGCTGCATGCCGTTGGCGCGATGACTCCGTTCGAACATCGCCCTGCGCTGACCCCGCAGACGTTCGGGCGTGACAGTATCGCCACGCTTGAGCGCGTTGACTGCGTGCCCAATAGTCTCAAACCCGCCTATTTTTCGGTTGCCAAAGATCTGATCGATCGGGTCGAGGCAATTTTCAGCGACGTGCCCTTCGAGCCGATCCGCCTGCACGGCGACCTGCACCTGGGCAATCTGCTGCTGCGTGACGACCTGTTGTACATGGTCGATCTGGACGACTGCCGCTCCGGCCCGGCCATGCAGGATCTCTGGATGATGCTGTCCGGCGAGCGCGACCAGCGCCAGGCACAGCTGTCAGAGCTGATCGACGGCTATAACGAATTTCATGATTTCGATCCGCGTCAGTTACCGCTCATCGAGCCGCTGCGCAGTCTGCGTCTGGTGCATTACAGTGCTTGGCTCGCCAGCCGCTGGGACGACCCCGCATTCCCGATGCATTTCCCGTGGTTTGCCAGCGAGCGCTATTGGGCCGATCAGATCCTGACATTACGGGAACAGCGGGCTGCGCTGGATGAGCCTGCGCTTCGGCTGTTCTGATCCGGGTACATAAAAGAGATCAATGGCCGTTCTCAGTCACAGAGCGAACACATACACTGCCGGGCGTTCAATTCAGAGGTTCATGCCATGACCGATATCCTTCCTGATGCCCGCAACCTGGCCTTCGAACTCTACGAAGTCCTGGATGCCGAAGCACTCACCCGTCGCGAGCGCTTCGCCGAGCACAACCGCGAGACCTTCGACGCAGCGATCAATACCGCTCGCAACATTGCGGAGAAGTACTTTCTGCCGCATAACCGCAAGAGCGACGAGCATGAACCTCAGTACGTCGACGGCGCAGCCGAACTGATTCCCGACGTCAAGCCGGCAGTGGATGCGTTCCTCGAAGCCGGCTTTCTGAATGCCACCCGCACCTTCGAACAAGGCGGCATGCAGTTGCCGACGCTGTTGTCACAGGCCTGCTTTACGCAGTTTCAGGCCGCCAATATTGCGACTTCCTCCTACTGCATGCTGACCATGGGCGCGGCGAACCTGATCGAGAACTTCGGCAACGAAGAGCAGAAGCAACGCTTCCTGCAGCCGATGATCGAAGGCCGCTTCTTCGGCACCATGGCACTGACCGAGCCGCATGCCGGCTCGTCCTTGTCGGATATCCGCACCCGTGCCGAACCCGCCGACGACGGCAGCTATCGTCTGAAGGGCAACAAGATCTTCATTTCCGCGGGCGATCATCCGCTGTCGGACAACATCGTGCATATGGTGCTGGCTAAGCTGCCCGATGCACCGCCCGGCGTGAAGGGCATCTCGCTGTTCATCGTGCCGAAGTTCCTGGTCAACGATGACGGCTCGCTGGGCGAGCGCAACGATGTGACCCTGGCCGGCCTGTTCCACAAGATGGGTTGGCGCGGCACCACCTCCACCGCACTGAACTTCGGCGACAATGGCAACTGCGTTGCGTATCTGGTGGGCAAGCCGCACCAGGGGCTGAACTACATGTTCAGGATGATGAACGAGGCGCGCATCGGTGTCGGCATGGGCGCGGTGATGCTCGGCAACGCAGGCTACAAATACTCGCTGGACTATGCGCGCAACCGTCCGCAGGGTCGCCTGCCCGACGGCAAGGACCCAAGCAGCGCACAGGTATCGATCGTCGAGCACACCGACGTCAAGCGCATGCTGTTGACCCAGAAAGCCTATGTCGAAGGTGGATATGACCTGGGTTTGTATGCCGCGCGGCTGTTTGACGACACCGAGACCCTGGAAACCGAAGAGCAACGCAAGACTGCTCTGGAGTTGCTCGACCTGCTCACGCCGATCGTCAAGGCCTGGCCCTCCGACTACTGCCTGAAGGCCAACGAGCTGGCTATCCAGATTCTGGGCGGTCATGGTTACACCCGTGAGTACCCGGTCGAACAGTACTATCGGGACAACCGGCTGAACCCGATCCATGAGGGCACCAACGGCATCCAGTCGCTCGACCTACTCGGTCGCAAGGTGGCGATGAACAACGGCGCCGCGCTCAAGCAGCTGTCCGGCCTGATCCAGAACACCTGCAGCCGTGCCAGCGAATTCGAATCCCTGAATGCACTACGCGAGCCGCTGGAAAAGCTCCACGCACATATCGGCAAGGTGACCCTGGCACTGCTCGGCGAGATGGGCCAGGGCAAGGTCAATCAGGCGCTGGCCAACTCGGCTCTGTATCTCAACGCGTTTGGCCACATGGTGATCGGTTGGCGCTGGCTGGAACAGGCGATCCGTGCAGAAGAAGGCCTTGCTCGCGGCAACGCTGTCGACAGCGATTTCTACCGCGGCAAGTTGCAAGCTGCGCGTTATTTCCTGACCTGGGAAGTGCCAGGTTGTCATCATGCATTGACCGTGCTGGAAAACCGCGACGCCACGTGTCTGGACATGCAGGACAGCTGGTTCTGATCGAAATGTGACCAGGATCACGTTTCGTACATCTCATCAGGCCACCTCCGGGTGGCCTGATACATTTTGACGCTTTTCCCTTGCTTCCCAATCCATTCGGGGGCGAATACCCTTCTGCCCTTTTACCCAGCGGATCTTCCCCGATGCCTCGCGCTTTCACTCGCGTTCTCGCCTTTGTAGTTCTGTCGTTGCAGCTGATGCTCGCCCCCGGCGCACATGCGCAGGAAGCCTCCGCCGAATCCGAACTGGCCCAGGCGATGGAGCAGACCCGAACAGCCATGCAGGCGCTGGCTGACAGCTCACTGTCGGATACTGAGAAGCGGGACCTGCAGGATCTCTACCAGAACACGCTGAATTTCATTCAGCGCACCCAAAGCACCTACACCGATCTGGCTGATTTGGGCAAGCAGATCGAGCAGGCACCGGAACGCATTCGTCTGGCGCGCCAGCAGCTCGAAAGCATCCAGGCGCAAACGGCAGAGGAGCTGCAGGAGCGCTACAAGGATCGGGACCTGGCCGAACTCGAAACACTGATCGGCGACAAGGTCAGTCGGATGTTCAGCTGGCAGAACGAGCTGACAGCAGTCAACAGCGACTTGATTGCAGCGCAGACCCGCCCGGAGCGCACCCAGGCCAGTGTGTCGGCCAATCAAAGCCGGGAACAGCAGCTCAGCGAGCAGATCCGCAGCCTTCAACGTCAGGCAGATACCCCGCTGAACACTGCCCGGCTGGCAATGATGCGCGCCGAGCAACGGGCGCTCCAACGCCATAACGAGCTGCTACGCCAACGCCTGAACGCCAACAGCGTGCTGCAGGATCTGGCGATGCAACAACGCGATCTGCTGTCGCGACAGATCGCCGATCTGGAAGCGGAAATTCAGGTGCTGCAAGACCTGATCGACGCCAAGCGACGGACGCAGTCCGAGCGCACCGTCAGCGAGACGACCGAAGAAGTCCTTCAGGCGGGCAACCAGCAGCTGCTGCGTGAACAGGGCACTCTCAATCGGCGCCTCAGCGAGGAGCTGCTGCGGGCGACCAACCAGCTCGGCGAGCTGACGCGCAAGAACATCCTGACCAAACAGCAAATCGACAGCGTCACCCAGATCGAAAGCGCGCTTGATCAGCAGATCGGCGTGCTGGAAGGCAGCGTGCTGCTATCGCGCATCTTGCACCAGCAGAAAAAAGCGCTGCCTGATACCCGTCCCGACCTGACGTTGACCGACCAGATCGCCGACTTGCGTCTGCGCCAGTTCGAACTCAATCAGCTGCGCGATGAGATGACCAATCCTTCTGCGTATCTTGCGCGTTTGGTCAACCAGTTGCCGGAGGAGCAGCGCGAGTCGCTCCGCGCCGAGTTCGAGCGCGTGGTCAACAGTCGCATATCCCTGGTCGACCAGCTCAGCGCCAATATCAACACCCTGCTGAGCCTGGCGATCACCCTGCAGATCAACCAGCGCCAGCTCGAACAAACCAGTGGCGAGCTGCGTCGCACCATCGACGATCAGTTGTTCTGGGTAGCAAGCAACCGGCCGCTTGATCGGAGCTGGTTTCTCAACTTCCCGTCCCAGGCGCTCGCCCAGCTCGAGGCCATGGAGCCGGTTAAACAGCTGAAAATCATCGGCAATACCCTGCGCGACCATGCACTATGGCTCGCGCTTATCGCGCTGCTGGTCGGCCTGTACGTCTGGCGGCTGCCCCATCTTCGACAGCAGCTGCGCCAGCTGCATGAAGATGTCGGTCATTTCCGGCGTGACAGCGTCCGCCATACGCCCAAGGCGCTGCTCCTGACCGCAGTCATGATCATTCCGGTGCCACTGGTGCTCAGTGGGCTCGGCCTGATCTTCACTCGGGGCGAGGAACCCGCCATGCCGGGCCTTGGGCAGGCGTTGAGCCAGCTGGCGCTGGCCTGGTTCATGCTACACCTGGTGTACCGGGTGTTCGACCCGAGCGGCATTGCCACCCTCCACTTTCGCTGGGATCAGGATCTGGTCGACCGGCTCCACCGGCTCGTGCGCCGCGGGGCATGGATCGTATTGCCAATGGTAGTCGTCGTGGCGCTTGGCGAAACCCGCCCGGAGCAGTTGATCGACGACGTCATCGGCCGGCTTACACTGCTTATCGGCCTGGTCCTGCTGGCTGTCCTGTTGGGACGCATGATGCAGCAGAGCCAGCCGCTGTACAGCTCCAAGGTACTTCACGCCAGCGCCTCGCTGGTGCTGGTTCTGGCTCCACTGGCGGTCGCCGGGCTGCTGGCCTGGGGTTACAACTACACCGCGATAAAACTGACAGACCGTTTCATCGGCACGCTCTATCTGATCATCCTCTGGATGCTGGTGGAGGGTTCGGTGATGCGCAACCTCAACGTGGCCGGGCGCCGCCTTGCCTATCAACGCTCGCTGAACAAGCGCCAGGCGCCACAACCGCGCGAAAGCGTGGACAGCGAGGTATCGGTGGAAATCCCCGAGATGGACATCCAGCAGATCAACCAGCAATCACTGCGCCTGGCGCGCATGGGTCTGGTGATCCTGTTCGGTGTACTGGTGTACTTCACCTGGTCTGACCTGATCAGCGCCGCGTCATACCTGCAGTCGGTGACGCTCTGGGAATACAACGCGGGAACGGCCGAAGCACCGGTCATGGCTCCGATCACCGCTGGGGATATGCTTGGCGCGCTGGTGATCATCGTGCTGATGCTGTCATTGGCCCGCAACCTGCCCGGCCTGCTCGAAATCATGGTGTTGTCACGCATGGACCTGCGCCAGGGCAGCAGTTATGCCATCACCACCCTGCTGAGTTATGTGATCGTCGGCGTCGGCCTGTTTTCGGCCCTGTCGACGCTCGGGGTCAGCTGGAGCAAATTGCAGTGGCTGGTAGCCGCCCTCGGTGTCGGCCTGGGGTTCGGCCTACAGGAGATTTTCGCCAACTTCGTCTCGGGCCTGATCATTCTGTTCGAGCGTCCGGTACGAATCGGCGACGTCGTCACCATCGGCAACCTGTCGGGCACGGTGAACCGGATACGCATCCGCGCGACGACCATCACCGATTTCGACCGTAAGGAAATCATCGTCCCGAACAAGACCTTCGTGACCAACCAGTTGATCAACTGGTCGCTGAACGACACCATCACCCGGGTAACCGTGATTGTCGGTGTCGCCTATGGGTCTGATCTGGAAAAAGTGCGCGAGCTGCTACTGAACATTTCCGACTCGAACCCCCGGGTACTCAAGGACCCGGCGCCAATGGTGCTGTTCCTCAGCTTTGGTGACAGCACTCTCAATCACGAGCTGCGCATCCACGTGAAGGAACTGATCGACCGCAACCTGTCGATCGACGAGATCAACCGGGAAATCGACCGCCAGTTCCGCGAACATGGCATCGAGATCGCCTTCCGCCAGATGGATATCAATCTGCGCAACAGTGAAGGACTCGAGCGGCTGATCGTCAGCAAGCGCATCGAAGGGCAGCAGCCCTCCGCCTGACCCGCGCAAATGCCCCGACGCCGGCTTGCGGCGCCGGGGCAGCCCTCGGCAGAATAGTCGTTTTGCCCACTTCCCGAGTACTGAGCATGCCCAAAGCATCGGAACTGAAAAAAGGCCAGATCGTCCAGATCAACAACCAGCCTTACATCGTCTCGCTGATCGACGTGAAAAGCCCGTCCTCACGCAGCGGTACAACGCTGTACAAGGTGCGCTTCAACCACGCGCAAACCAAACAGAAGCTCGACCAGAGCCTGACCGGTGACGACTTTCTTGCGCCGATCGATTTCCAGAAGCGTGCCATCCAGTTCCTCTATGCCGATGCCGATGGCTACACCTTCATGGATAACGAAGACTTCTCCCAATCTACCCTGTCGGCCGAACAACTCGAGGACGAGCTGCCCTACATGCACGATGGCGTCCAGGGGCTGTACGGTCTGCTGGTCGAAGGTGCGCTGGTCGGCGTGGAACTCCCTGCCGTAGTGGAGATGCCGATCGAGGAAACCCCGCCGGCGATCAAGGGCTCCTCGGCCAGCGCACGAACCAAGACAGCACGCTTCGCTACCGGGTTGGAAATTCAGATTCCGGAATATCTGGAGACTGGCGAGGTCGTACGCATCAACACCGAGTCCGGAAAATTCATGTCCCGCGCTTGATCGAGGAGTAAACAATGAGCCAAAACCCGCTGATTATCGACCCACCCGCCACTACCGATGCGTGCGTCGTCGTGCTCCACGGGCTGGGCGCCGACCGCTTCGACTTCGTACCCGTCGTCGAAGCGTTGAACCTGCCAGCGGGGCATGGCATCCGCTTCGTCTTCCCGCAGGCGCCTACTCGCCGGGTAACCATCAATAACGGCTTTCCCATGCCGTGCTGGTACGACATTCTCGGCATGTCGCCGGCTCGTGTGATCAACGATGATCACATGAACGAATCGGCGGCAATGGTTCGCCAATTAGTCGATGCTCAGGTCGCCCAGGGCATCGCCGAGGAGCGAATCATTCTTGCCGGTTTCTCGCAAGGTGGCGCCGTCGTTCTGCACGCCATGCTCGAAGGTGAACTGCGCATCGGTGGCCTGGCGGCCTTGTCGACCTATGGTCCGACGGTGCCGGAACTGATCGGCCGTCAGGGGCCGGATGCGCCCGAGCTTGACGTGTTCTTCGCCCATGGTCGCAATGATGATGTATTGCCGATCAGCATGGGCCGGGAAGCACATGATCAACTTCAGGCCGCAGGCCACCGCACCGAATGGCACGAATATCCGATGGGTCATGAGGTCTGCCCAGCGGAGGTGTCAGACATCCGCGAGTGGTTGACAAAACGGCTTTCACACTAGCCAAAATTGCCGACGGGCTTCGCTAAGAGACGGGCTTGCTTTACACTGGCGAGTTAATGCCACTTGCCTGATCGAGAGAGACCCGTGCTCAAAGCACTGAAGAAACTGTTCAAACCCGGCGAAACGCCGGCTGTGCCGCAGCAGCCCGCTGCTGCTGAAGCTACGCAATCCGCGCCGGCAGTCCGGTCGCAAGAGCCTGCCGAACAGCCTTCCAGCACCGGGCGGGAGGCGCCGCCGAGTCGCCCGAAAAAACCGCGTCAGCCGGCCAAGCCGCGCGCAGCGAAGCCTGTTCCGCCTGCGCCATGGTCGCTCGAAGACTTCGTCGTCGAGCCGGCTGAGGGCAAGACCCGCTTCCACGATTTTCCGTTGCCCGACAGTCTGATGCGGGCGATTCAGGATCAGGGCTTCAGCTACTGCACACCGATTCAGGCCAAGGTGCTCGGCTCGACGCTGCAGGGCCAGGATGCTATCGGCCGGGCGCAAACCGGTACCGGCAAGACCGCTGCATTCCTTATCTCCACCATTACCCAACTGCTGGAAACGCCGCCCCCGGATGAGCGATACATGGGTGAGCCGCGCGCGCTGATCATCGCACCGACCCGTGAGCTGGTCATGCAGATAGCCAACGATGCCGAGGGGTTGACCAAGCATTGCGGGCTTAACGTCATGGCCTTCGTCGGCGGGATGGATTCGGACAAGCAGCTCAAGCAACTGGAAAAGCGCTACGTCGACATTCTCGTCGCCACACCCGGCCGCCTGCTGGACTTCTGCAACCGCGGGGAAGTCCACCTGGACCTGGTGGAGATGATGGTGCTGGATGAAGCTGACCGCATGCTCGATATGGGATTCATTCCCCAGGTACGCCAGATCATTCGTCAAACGCCGCGCAAGGGCGACCGGCAGACCCTGCTGTTCTCCGCCACATTCAGCGATGACGTCATGAATCTCGCCCGGCAGTGGACAGTAGACCCGGCCGTGGTCGAAATCGAGCCCGAGCGCCCCGCATCGGAAAACATCACACAGAAGGTCTATGCGGTAAGCGGCGCCGACAAGTACAAGGTGCTCTATAACCTGATTACCCAGCTCGACCTGGAGCGGGTGATGGTCTTTGCCAACCGCAAGGACGAGGTTCGCCGGGTGCAGGAACGCCTGGTTCGCGACGGAATCAACGCTGCGCAACTGTCCGGCGATGTACCCCAGCACAAGCGGGTCCGCACGCTGGACAACTTCCGTGAGGGCAAGCTGCGCGTTCTGGTCGCGACGGACGTGGCTGGCCGCGGGATTCACATCGATGGCATCAGCCATGTGGTCAACTACACGTTGCCGGAAGATCCCGAAGATTACGTGCACCGTATCGGCCGGACCGGTCGCGCCGGCGCCAAGGGGACCTCGATCAGCCTCGCTGGCGAGGACGATGCGTTTCAGATTCCGCCGATCGAGACACTACTCGGCGGCAAGCTTGACTGCATTCCCCCTGAGGAAATCTATCTCAAGCCCATTCCCCGCCGGCAGCAAAGCGCTGAGGAAAAGGCGTCCAGCGACGCCAACGAAGCCGAGCAAAAGGCTGCTGCGGATGCCAACCGCAGACGCTCTTCCTCGACCAACCGCCCACGGCGCCGCTGAGCCGACCGTTATCAGTCGTACCCGGCAGCCAGCCTGCCGGGCCTGACCACGCAGGCGTCGCCTGCTTCACTTCGCCTTGTTCGTCCTTGCGAGCTTAAGCGCGCCCCGATGTTGCAAGGAGTACCATCATGAACAAGCCATCTCTCGCCCTCACCGGCATTCTCGCGCTGGCGCTGAGCGGATGTGCCAACAAGCAACCTTCCACTGCAGACCTGATGCGTCAGCATGGCGCCCAGGACAGCTCGCGCGCCGCACTGCAAAAGGACCTGGCGAAACAGTGGGATCGCGGTAACGAACTGATCGCATCGGGAACCAAGCAGATCAAGGTAGCCGAGAAACAGATCAGTCAGGCAGAGAAACAGCTCCGCGAAGCCCAGCGAGATCTGAAGCAGGCCAAGCGTGACGTATCAAAAGGGGAACGACTCAAGCAGCGGGCAGAGAAGCGGTTTTCCGAAGAGTTTCCGCAAAGCAGCCTTTGAGGAAATGAAGCGCCGGACCTGGCTGCAAGCGCAGCCCGGCCCACCAATATAACGCTCCTGTACCTCGGCGAATATCGCCGCCTGTCTGTTTTGCCCTAACCACGAAAAATACCCAGGACGCGCTTGTGAGCGTCGTCAACGATAGGCTATACATCGAATAACCGACCGAGGCGTAGCGGTGATCCTCTGATACCACGCGCCAGGCGAGTCGGCCAAGCGGACTGCCATGCGCAGCGTTGCGCTTGATACAGTCTGGTATTACCGGCCCTTGCGAGGTAATAGCATATGGAAGCGTGCGGACCAACCCGTCATTCCTTCTACGTACTCGATACCAACGTTCTGATTCACGACCCCAATGCCCTGCTCAATTTCGAAGAGCATCATGTCATCATCCCGATGACCGTCCTTGAAGAACTCGACAAGCTCAAATCCGGAAAAACCAGTATTGCCGCCGATTGCCGCCAGGCGATCAGACTCATCGACAAGACCCTCGCCGACGCGCCACCCGATCAGGTCGAACAAGGCGTGCCCATATCCCGAGGCAAGCTAGGCCATCACGGAACCCTGGCGATTCTGATGGACAAGGCCCCGATCCCCTCGCACTGCCTACCGAACGACCTCAACGATAACAAGATCATCAACCAGCTCTGCCAGCTTCAGCACCGCCACCCCAACGACCGAATCGTCCTCGTTTCCAAAGATATCAATATGCGGCTCAAGGCTCGCGCCTGCGGCATCGATGCGGAGGACTACCACACCGACCAGCTCATCGACGACATTGCCCTGCTCGCGCGCGGTTATCACGAGGTTGAGGGCTCGTTCTGGGAGCGCGTCGGCAAGGTGGAGACCCACCAGCGGCTGGGCCAGACGCTGCATGAGGTGCAGTTGGCCGAGAATCTTCCGGCGTTGCATATCAACGATTTCATCATCGACGAGCAGGGTTTTGTCGGCTGGGTCAAGCACATCGACGGGCTCAATCTCACCTTGCGCGACCTGCACAAGGAGCCGTTGCTGCATCAGGAAGCCTGGGGACTGCGACCGCGCGACATCTTCCAGTCGCTGGCGATGTATGCGCTGCTCGACCCGGACATCCATCTGGTCAACCTCACCGGTGCGGCGGGCTCCGGCAAGACGATCCTGGCCCTGGCTGCGGCGATCGAGCAGACCATGGTCAGCAAGACCTATCGCCGAATCATTGCCACCCGCAGCACCCAGGGGCTGGACGAGGATATCGGTTTCCTGCCGGGCACCGAAGCGGAGAAGATGGAGCCATGGCTCGGCGCGATAACCGACAACCTGGAAGCCCTGCATATGGACGACGAGTGCACCCACGGCAGCGTCGACTACATCCTCGACAGGGTGCCTCTGCAGTTCAAGTCGCTCAACTACATCCGTGGCCGCAGTTTCCAGCAGAGCTTCATTCTGATCGACGAAAGTCAGAACCTGACGCCACATCAGATCAAGACCATCATCACCCGAGCCGGCGCCGGCTCAAAAGTCGTCTGCCTTGGCAACCTGGCGCAAATCGACACGCCTTACCTGAACGCCACCAGTTCAGGGCTTACTTATCTGACCGAATGTTTCAAAGACTTCCCCCATGGTGTGCACATCCATCTGCAGGGCGTTCCACGCTCGGCGCTGGCTGAATACGCCGAGACCCATCTCTGAAAACAGGCGCCCTCCGGGCGCCTCGTCGGTTCCTCTGGTAGCCACTCCACGACGCGCGCCACAGCGGTTGAGCGTGGCTGGGCCGTCAATGCCCTGGATGAGCATTGCCAAGCGTCCAGGGACGGATTCACAGCGTGTCCAACCGCGGACAACCGCTGGGGCCTCTACGGAATCATCGGCGGATTCTATCGACTCGATTTTAAGTGCCTTGGGCAGGCTTGGGGCATAATGACAGTCGATTCCCAAACGGAGCCGCACCGATGTTGATGGTCATCTCGCCCGCCAAGACGCTGGACTACGACAGCACCCCGATCACCGACCGATTCACCCAGCCGCGCTACCTCGATGACAGCCAGGAGCTGATTGACGTACTGAAGGAAAAGTCGCCGCAGGACATCGCCGAGCTGATGTCGCTCTCCGACAAACTGGCGAGCCTCAACGTGGCGCGTTACGGCAGCTGGGAGAAGAAGGCTACCGAGAGCAATGCCCGTCAGGCGCTGCTTGCCTTCAAAGGCGACGTCTATACCGGTCTGCATGTTGAGGACTTCAGCGAGGACGACCTGGCTTTCGCCCAGGACCATCTGCGCATGCTGTCGGGGCTCTACGGAGTGCTGCGTCCGCTGGACCTGATGCAGCCGTATCGGTTGGAGATGGGCACCAAGCTGGCGAACCCGCGCGGGCGTGACCTGTACAGCTTCTGGGGAGACCGGATCAGCGAATCATTGAACGAGGATCTGGCCAGTCAGGGCGACGACATCCTGGTCAATCTCGCCTCGCAGGAATACTTCAACGCCGTGAAACCGAAGGCGCTCAAGGCTCGAGTCATCGACACGGTGTTCAAGGATCGCAAAAACGGTGATTACAAGATCATCAGCTTCTACGCCAAGAAGGCGCGCGGGCTGATGGCGCGCTACGTGATCAAGGAACGCGTGACCGATCCAAAAGGCCTTAAGGATTTCGACCTGGACGGGTATCGCTTCGACAAGACCAGCTCATCGGCAGACAAGCTGGTCTTTCTGCGCGATCAACAAAGCTGATCGCAGCGACAAGCTGCAAGCGAAGCCCCGAACAGGCTACGCGTCACTTGCAGCTTGCAGCTGGGTTACTGATCGAAGCCCGGGCTGACCCGCTGCAGTTTGCGGATCAGTGCTGGCCACGCCACACCGCTACCGGCGCCGCGGGTGACCTTGCGCATGCTTTCCTTGGCGCCATCGAGAACGGCCTGCGGAATCGGGATCAGCTCGCTGCCACCGGACTGCGCAGCAATCTGGATCTCGCAGCAGCGCTGGAAGGTGTACATGGTCAGGAAGGCATCGGATACCGATTTCCCACAGGTCATCAGACCGTGGTTGCGCAGCATCATGTTGTTGGTATTGCCCAGATCGGCCTGCAGACGCGCCTTTTCCTCGTCATTGAGCGCGACCCCTTCGTAATCGTGATACGACAGGCTGCTCAGCACGAAGATCGACTGCTGTGAAATCGGCAGGATGCCATTCTTCTGCGCGGACACGCCTACGCCAGCGTTGGTATGCGTGTGCATGACGCAGCCGGCATCATGGCGAACCTCGTGTACTGCACTGTGAATGGTGAAGCCGGCCGGGTTGATGTCGTAGGGCGAGTCCATCAGCTTGTTGCCCTGCAGGTCGATCTTCACCAGGCTCGAGGCGGTAATTTCCTCGAACATCATGCCGTACGGGTTGATCAGGAAATGTTCGGTACCGGGAATCTTGGCCGAGACGTGAGTGAAGACCACGTCATCCCAGCCGTACATGGCGATCAAACGGTAGCAGGCCGCCAGGTCCACCCGGGTCTGCCATTCCTCTGCGCTGACCTGAGATTTGACGTCCAACTGCTCGATAGGCTGAACTGCGTTCATGGGGAGATCCTCTTATTGGCGTAATCGACGGCCTGATACATCCCGGCCGACTTGCGGCATACTGTGAATGTTCAGATTAGCAGGGAGTCTAGAGGGTGACGGCGAGAAGGACTGTCAAGCACTTTACAGTGTCCGGAAAGGCAGACAGCAGCCAGCTGGTCGGGCTGCTGCAGCGTAACCGCTGGTTCCGCGATCTGCCACAGGACTGTATCGACGAGATGGTCTCCCTGGCTCGACTGCGCCTGCTGGACGATGGCGAGCGATTGCACGCCAAGGATGATCCGCCGGACGGCTTGTACGGCGTTATAAGTGGCGCGGTGAAGATAAGCAGCAGCGGGCAGGACGGCCGCGAAGCGGTGCTGACGGTGCTCAGCCCGGGCAACTGGTTCGGCGAAATCTCATTGTTCGACGGGCTGCCGCGCACCCATGACGCCCACGGCGTCGGTTCTACCGAGCTGCTGATGATCCCCCGCCAGGGCTTTCAGCAACTACTCGAGCGCCGCCCGGAGCTTTATCCGCATTTCATGCGGCTGCTCTGCCGGCGCATCCGGCTGTCCTTTGCCATGCTCGAGGACAGCGCCTTGCTCCCTCTCCCGTCGCGGCTCGCCAAGCGCCTGCTCATGCATTCGCACAATTACGGCCAGACCGATGAGAGTGGCGGTCAGGCGGCGATCCAGCTGTCGCAGGAGTCACTGGGGCTGATGCTCAACAGCTCGCGCCAGAGCATCAATAAATTGCTCAAACGTCTCGAGCAGGCTGGGTGGCTAAAGATCAACTACGGTCAGATCGTCATACTCAACGAAGAAGCCCTGACGCGGCTGGCCACCGGCGACCTTATCGCGGATCTCGCGGATTAGACTTCTGCCCGCAAGGCTGCAAAGAAATCCGCCAGCCAGGGCTCTGCATCCGTTTCGGGCGTAACGGTTTCGCTGGCATCCAGACGCAGCATTGACCGCGCCTCGCGCGCCTGCAATTCCTCAAATGTGTCACGGAACTGTTCGCCTGCAAGACAGAAAGTGTCCCCGTAGGCCGTATCGCCCAGGGCAATCACGCCGAACGGCACGTCCGTGAACAGCGGGAAGCGATCCCGAAGCTCGATATGAAAACTCATCAGGTTGTCAGGAATTTCGCCCATACCCGTGGTGGCGCAGCAGACCAGCAGCGCGTCGGCGTGCTCGGCCAGTAACGTATCGACGCTGGGCGTTTTCATCCTTGTCGCCTGAAGACCGGCTGCATTCGCCAGGCAGGCGGCCTCGTCTGCAACGAGGTCGGCTGTGCCATAAACCGATCCGCTAATGATAACGAGCTTCATCGCGTTCTCCTGTGTCTTTGAAGGGGGCATTATGCCTGAACCGTCCCGCCCGGTGCTTCCGGTAGACAGTGCACAGGGTTGCGATAGAATGAGCCGCAAACAACTGGAGCCTTTCGAATGATCAACGCCAAACTCTTGCAGCTGGTCGTCAACGCATCGAATGATGGCGTGGTCGTCGCGGAACAGGAAGGCGAGGACAATATCCTCATCTACGTGAACGAGGCGTTCGAGCGGCTCACCGGCTACACCGCGGAAGAGATCCTTTATCAGGACTGCCGGTTTCTGCAGATGGGTGATCGCGACCAGAGCGGTCTGCACTTGGTCAAACAGGCCATCGAAGAGCGCAGGCCAACGCGTCAGGTGGTGCGCAACTATCGCAAGGATGGCTCAATGTTCTGGAATGAGTTATCCATCACGCCCGTATTCAACGAGGCTGACCAACTGACGTATTTCATCGGGATCCAGAAGGACGTCACAGCACAGGTCAAGGCCAACCAGCGCGCCGAAGAACTGGAGGCAGAAGTCGCCGCACTAAGGCAGCAGCTGGCGACCAATTCCTGACAAACGTCAGATCACTTCTTCGGTGTCGGTGAGGCGAATGTTGGCTGCGGTGAAGGTCCCGAGATCGATGCCGTACGAGCCATCCACCAGGACCTTGCTCACCCAGTAGCGCGCCATGTCCAGATCGCTGACCGAGGCCGCCAGATCGACGATGACCTGCTCGATTGGCTGCTTGTTCTCGTCACGTACCAGAGCAATCTTCGGCTGCAAACGGTGCATGGGGTCGACTGACAGCACCACGCCCACTTCACCGGTGTTCATTTCGACCAGCGAGCCTGGCGGATAAATGCCGATGCATTCGATAAAGCTCACCACCAGCTTTTCGTCGAACTGAGTGCCGCGATTGTTGTACAGAATCTTCAATGCTTCAGCGGAAGTGTGGCTGCTGCTGTAACACCGACTGCTGGTGATCGCATCGTATGCATCAACGATCGTAATCGCGCGAATATAGAAATCCAGCGAGCTGGCCGGCAGCTGACAAGGGTAGCCCTTTCCATCGAGCCGCTCGTGGTGACTGTAAGCGACGCGAATCACCTCCTCCGGCATGTTCGGATCCTTAGCCAGCTCGTCGCGACCGTAGACCGGGTGCAGCTTGATGTGCGCGAACTCTTCTGCAGTCAGGCGTCCTGGCTTGTTCAAGATGGCCTGATCCAGGTCCATCTTGCCTACGTCATGCATCATGCCGCATAGACCCAGCAGCTCTATATGCTTGATGCCCAGCCCCATATGCCGTCCAAGCGCCATGGCTTGAATACCGACGTTAAGGCAGTGCTCGGCCGTGTACTGGTCGACATGCTTGATGCGGGTTAGCCAGAGCAAAGCGGAGGGATTTCGAACAATGGAATCGAGACATGGACGAACGGCTGCAATCATCCGGCGGGCATCCAGGGTCTCGCCACGGCACACACGATCGAGCATGGTGCGTATTTCGCGGAACGACTCCCGGTAGCTGTGGTTGGCATTGGCGATTTCGGTCTCGATCGAAGAGGAAATCTTGTAACTCGCCTGCGGTTTGCGGGGCTCGGTGACCGATGGGGTAAGCAGCAGGTCGCGCGTCATCGTGCGGGTTTTCACCACATCGACATGCACGTAGTCGCACAGGTTTTTCAGCGCAAACAAATCGTCAGGGTCGTCCAGCATGAACCCCTGGAACAGAAAGGGCGTTGCCAACCAATCGCAATCCAGTTCGGAGACGTACATCCCTAACTGAAGTTGCGAGCTCGGCACCTTCAATGTTTGTAGCTGCTGAATCGACTGGGACATCATGAACACCATCGGGCCATCCGTGAACGCTAGCGGTACCAAGGTATTTGGACTGTCAAAATCGACATAGTTCCCTTGAACTGCTGAACGCAATGCTCAACGGCTGGGCAGCTTATCTAGGACATGGCAAGAACGCGAACGCCATTGATGGCGCTATGATGTCATTTAACGCGAGCGAGTGGTTCGACGAAAAGGGCAAAGGCGAAAAAAGGCAGGTAACGGAATAAAAAAACTCCGATAGCCTGAAGTGGGGAAAGCGGCTATCGGAGTGCGCAGCGGTTTATGTGTACAGAGACTATACGAATACGTTTTTTTGTACAAGACATAACCAGCTTTTTTTTGGTCCTCACCGCACGTCAAGTCTCCCCGCCAGAAGCGAACGTATCTTACCGAGCAGCGCCTGCCCCGGATCCCCCAGGCAAGCGATGCCGCTGCGCTCCATTTCCTGATGATGAAGCTGGCAGACAGCGCCAGCGATGGCTAGCGGGCAATCGAGCGCACGCTCGAGTCTCGGCAACCTCTTTTTAAGTATCTCGGCATCCAGCGACCGACTCCCGATCAGCACCACTGCGGCCACGGAAGAACGCTGCGCGGCGAGATGAATGTCCGGAAAGGAGGCAGTGATCGGCAATATGCTCACATTGCAACCAGCCTCGGCGACACAGGCAGCCACCAGGAGCACGTCGAGTTCTCGTAGCGGACCGGGCAGGCAGGTCACCAGAACTGTCGGGACGCCTTCCGCTACATACCCCACGCGCTGCGACAGCCGCATGCGCACAAAGCTGTCAAAGAAAGCCCACTGCGGTGACGTGCCAGGAGCGGGCTGGCCGTGGAGGCGGCGCCACACCGGCAGGAGGACGCTATTGATAACCACCGGTAGCGGGTAACTTGCAAAAACCTGACCGTAAATGCGATCCAGCGCCCCAACGCTGAACTGAGCGACCGCATCGATGAGACGCTCCTGCCAGGGCTGCATGTCGTCCGGCAAGGGCGTGTCGACCAGCTGCACGGGGCGCGGCGAGCGCCGGGCTTCCGGAGGCGGAGCCTGACGATCGATGATCGACCCGACCTTGCTCACCGCGACGCCCCGCTCGATCCACGCCGTGACCGCTCGCACCCTTTCTATGTCAGCCATCGAATAGAGACGATGTCCGCTTTCCGTCCGATGCGGCACGAGCAGACCGTAACGCCGCTCCCAGGCACGTAGCGTGACCGGGTTGACGCCGGTTAGCCTGGATACCTCGCGAATCGGGTACAGCTCTTCGGAATCCAGGTCCATCCGCACCAGCGAAGCGCTGCTCAAGGTGTCATCATTCATAGGGTCGCTCGTCCGCATGGCGCAGCTGCGCCTAAATGCGGTCAGCTTACTCCCTTCACCGGACGATTTGTACGGCTGTTGTATAGCTTGTTGCGCCACTGACGGGATCGCCCGCCTGCGCCCCCGCCTTACTTAGCCAGGGTCGGGCGGCCTATACCAGAGCCCACCCTGTCCGTCCGAGCACTGCCGGCTGGCCGCACGTGGTACTATTCCCGGGCGAAGCCGGACGATTCTGGGACGACCTGATTGGCGACAACAGCGGTCAGACTTCTCAGCCCCATACGTAGGCGGGACGCAAAAGATTGTACAGATCTGCGTCGATGCCTAAGTTTTTCTTGTACGTTACAGCTGGAAAATATAAGTTTTGCTATTCTTCAGATCGGATTGCTTGGGTCGCCAAGTCCGTAGCCCCATCTGGTTCGTACGAGTGCACCCATGAAAGCAAATGGCACCATTCTCATTACCGGAGCGGCCCAGCGCATCGGCCTGCACTGCGCGAAACGCCTGGTCGAAGATGGCTATCGCGTGCTGATAACCTGCCGTCACCAGCGTGAAGACTGGGCGCGCGACCCTCTCGACGGCATAGAAGTCATTCAGGCGGATTTCTCTACCACTGCAGGAATCGAGGCGCTTATCGCCGGACTGATCAATCGTGGCGTCCAGCTCAGGACAATGATTCACAACGCCTCGTTGTGGCTGGGGGATGAAGCAGGAGCCGAGGGCTTCCAGCAAATGTTCATGGTGCACATGCAGGCGCCGTATTTGCTCAACCTTGCCAGCGAGCAACTTTTCGACCCGGGCGTGACGGGCGATATCATCCATGTTTCCGATCATGTTGCCCGGCGAGGCAGCCGTCGGCACGCCGCATATTGCGCCAGCAAGGCCGGACTGGAAGCGCTGTCGCTGTCGTTTGCGGCGCGGCTCGCGCCAGGCATCAAGGTAAACACCATCGCCCCGGCGTTGATCATGTTCAACCCGGACGATACGGACGAATACCGTGAGCGCACCTTGGCCAAGTCGGCGCTCGGCATCGAGCCAGGGCCGGAAGTGGTCTATCAATCCATCTGCTATCTGATGGACAATCCCTATGTAACCGGAACCTGCCTGGACCTGAACGGCGGCCGGAACCTCAAATGAAGAGACGGAACAGACGATGAGCCTCGAAAACCTCACCCGCCATTACCACGAGATTCTTTCCGACCTCGGCGAGAACCCGGAACGCGAGGGCCTGCAAGGCACGCCGCTCCGCGCGGCAAAGGCCATGCAGTTTCTCTGCCGAGGCTACAACGAATCGCTGGAGGACATCGTCAACGGTGCCCTGTTCGAATCTGAAAATGACGAGATGGTGATCGTCAAGGACATCGAGCTGTATTCGATGTGCGAGCACCATATGCTGCCTTTCATCGGCAAGGCGCACGTCGCTTACATTCCTACCGGCAGGGTGATTGGCTTGTCCAAGGTAGCTCGGATCGTCGACATGTATGCCCGTCGCCTGCAGATTCAGGAAAACCTGACCCGGCAAATCGCCGAGGCGCTGCAGTCGGTCACGCATGCCAAGGGGGTCGCGGTAGTGATCGAAGCCAAGCACATGTGCATGATGATGCGCGGTGTTGAAAAGCAGAACTCGTCCATGCACACCTCGGTAATGCTCGGCGCCTTCCGTAACTCCGGCACCACGCGCCAGGAGTTCCTGCAGCTGATTACCCGATGAACAATCTCACTCCCGGCCTGGCGCGCATCCGGATAAAGAATCTGCGAGCGCGCACCTACATCGGCATCAAGGAAGACGAGATTCGCAACCGCCAGGACGTGGTAGTCAACGTAACCATTCTCTACCCTGCCGGAGACGCCGTGCAGGTGAACGACATCGATCATGCTCTGAACTACCGCACCATCACCAAGGCCTTGCTACAGCACATCGAAGACAATCGCTTCGCCCTGCTTGAACGCCTGACCCAGGAGTTGCTGGACATCGTCATGCAGCACGCACCGGTGCGCTACGCTGAAGTAGAGGTCGACAAGCCGCACGCGTTGCGTTTCGCCGACTCGGTATCGATCACCCTGAGTCAGTCGCGCGACTGAACCATCCGCTCATATGGCAATCGGCCTGCAGCAACGATTGCCGCTGACATATTCGGCCAGTATTATCCGAGCCATCGAGTCCTGCCTTTTCTGGAGCTGATCATGACCAAGCAAGAGCGCATCGAGCTGGAAGCGGCTGCCTTTCGCAGCCTGGTGAGTCATCTGCGCAGCCGCAAGGATGTGCAGAATATCGACCTGATGACGCTTGCCGGCTTCTGCCGCAACTGCCTTGCCAAGTGGTACAAGGCGTCCGCCGAAGACATGGACATCGCCCTGACGCTCGACGAAGCGCGCGAAGCGGTCTATGGCATGCCCTATTCCGAGTGGAAAGCCAAATACCAGAAGGATGCCAGTCCCGAACAGCAGGCCGCCTTCGACCAGGCGCAGAAGCAGGGCAAGGCATGACCCCGGAAGGCTTCACTCAGCGTCTCGTCGCACCAGAGCACCGCTTCGCCGAGACGCTGGCGTTTATCGACGAACAGTACGTTTACCGGCCGAGCGCCTTCGACAATGGCTCGCTGCACAACTCCGAAACGGAAAATCAGGGCTCCTGCAAGGTACTGGCGATGGCCATCGACCTCGGCCTGACCGACGAGCAGACACTGCAGTGCTTCGCCGAGCATTATCAAGCGGTTCTCGCCGACCCGGACGGAGTCGCCCACGGCAACATACGCGCCCTCATGCGCACCGGTCTCGCTGGAGTCCGTTTCCAGACTTTCCCTCTGTCGCGCCGCTAGAGCCGCGGCAGAACCAGGCGGACAGCCCATGGCTATCAAGCAACTGCAACCTGCGGGCGAATTCCCGGCGACCGGCCTGCTCCGTCGTCTGGCTGGCGCCGCGTACGATCTGTTCCTGCTGATCGCCTTGTGGATGATCACCACCTTCGCCTATCTGGGCATGCACATAGCTGCCGCCGGCGAGGAACTGACGCAGCAGCAGGCAGAAGCCGGCGCGTTTGTTGGCGACGTCTGGCTGTCCCTGATATTGCTGGTGGTGACCTGGGGATTTTACGTCGTGTTCTGGACCAAGAAAGGGCAGACGCTCGGGATGCAGGTATGGCGGGTACGCGTCGAGCAGCTCGATGGCCGTTCGATCACTGTCCGGCAGGCCACGATTCGCTTCCTTGTCGCCCAGGCTGCCTGGTTGTGCGGCGGACTGGGGTTCTTCTGGCAATTATGGGACAACCAGTCGCGCACCTGGCAGGACATCGCTTCCGGCACCCGGCTGGTCACCCTTCCGAAAAACGCCTACCGCAAGGATTAGCCTGCGCGGCGCATCAGCACGATACCCATCAGCAACAGGATCACGATCGGCGCCAGCACGGCAATCAACGGTGGGAAGCCGAATACCAGACTCGACGGGCCCAGCAGATCCTGCACGATGCGGAAACTGAAGCCGACCAGTACACCGGTGAAAATGCGCTGGCCGAGCGTGACCGAGCGCAGCGGGCCGAAGATGAAGGATATCGCCACGAAGACCAGCGTGGCCGTGGTCAGCGGTTGCAACAGCTTCTTCCAGAAGGACAGCCAGTAGGCGCTGTTGTCCAGTTCCTGCTCGGCAAGATAACCCTGATAACGCCACAACCCCGTAAGTGGCAATACGTCCGGATCGAGCAGCAGAATCCTCAGCAGCTGTGGTGACAGGCCGACATTCCAGCGTGAACTGGGGATCACCTCGACTTCGCTGTGCCCATTGTCGAGAAACCGGGTGAGCTGAATGTTCTCAAGCAGCCAGTCGTCCTGCTGGACGGTCGCTCGCTCGGCGAAGCTTGCCTCTGCCAGCCGACGCTGGTCATCGAAGCGGTAGCGTGTCACGCCACGTAATACGCCGTCGGGCTGCACGGCATTGATATGGATGAACTCGTTACCCTCGCGGTGCCAGAGCCCGCGGGATGTCATCGCCTCTTCGCTGCCCAGCGCCACAGCGCGGCGGCTTTCAGCCAGGTTTTCGGCATAGGGCGCCGCGTACTCACCCAACAGCACCCCGGCGACCATCAGCACCACCAGCGGCTTCATCACCGCGCCGATGATGCGCGCCACCGACACGCCGGCTGCACGCATGATGGTCAGTTCGGAGTTGCTCGCCAGCGTACCCAGACCGACCAGGCAGCCCACCAGCACCGCCACCGGTAACAGATCATACAGCCGCCGCGGCGAAGTAAGCACCACATAGACCAGCGCCTGTATCGCGTCGTATCCGCCGGCCAGATCTTCGAGTTCGCCTATATAGGCGAACAACATGTCCAGCCCGAGCACGATCATCGAAACGATCAGGACGCTCGACAAAACGGACTTGCCGATATACCGATCAAGCTGGCGCATGGGCACCTCCCCGCGGTGCGGACGGTGCAGTCAACGTGCGCAGATTCAGTGCCACACCCACCGCGAGAAACAACACGTGCACCCACCACAGGCCAAGCCAGGCCGGCGTGCGCCCTGCTTCCATCCAGCCTCGTGCGCTGATCAGCAGAGCAAGATAGGCCATGTACAGCAATACTGCCGGCAGCAACTTGAGGAAACGTCCCTGCCGCGGATTGACGCGGGCCAGAGGCACCGCGAAGAAGGCCACGATGGGTACCAGCAGGGGCAGCGCCATGCGCCAGTGCAGCTCTGCTTGCAGGCGCAGGTTGTCCTGGCCGAGCAATTCCCGGGTGGGCATTGCCTCCCGATCGGTTATCTCGGTCACGACCTCCGGCTTGGGCAGGAGCACGCCATAGACGTCGTACTCGATGGTGCGAAAGTCCGCTGCGCCCGGATTGCCGTCATACCGGTAGCCGTTCTCCAGCACCAGATAGCGGCTTCCGTCAGGATTCATCTGCTGACGCCCACTCTCGGCGATCAGCACGCTCAGGCTGGCCGGATCGCCCGGGTCGCTACGCTCGGCGATGAAGACCTCCTGCAACTCTGTGCGGTCTTGCGACAAGGCTCCGGCGTAGGTGACGCGCTGGGCCTGGCGCCCGAGGGATTGGAAGCGTCCGGCGCTCAGAGTGTCGAACTCGGTCATCGCATCCTGCTCGTTGAACAGCTGCTGCGTCTTGACCACGCCGGCGGGCGCCACCCACAGGCTCAGCCAGCCGACCAGCAACGCCACCAGCAATGCCGGGCCCTGAGTATAGCCAAGAATGCGCCGATCGCTCATGCCGGTCGCCGAGAGCACGGTCATCTCGCTGTCCAGGTGCATGCGCCCGTACGCCAGCAGAATGCCGAGAAACAGACCCAGCGGCACGATCAGCACCATGAAGCTCGGCAGCCGGTAACCCATGATGATGAACAGCACGCCCGGGTCCAATTGCCCGGCAGCAGCTTGCGCAAGGTACTTGATGAAGCGGCCGCTCATGATGATCAGCAAGAGGACGCCGCTCACCGCGGTGAGGGCCATCAGCACTTCGCGACTCAGATAACGAAAGACAATCACTAGTCGGTTCCTTTGGCTCCAGGGCTTTATGGGCACCCGGGAATAGGCCAGAATGCAGACAAGCACACCTGGTTGCAACGCTGCCGGATTGGGCGCACGTCGTTCAAAGGGCAGCATTATCAGTCAATCCACATGATTTGTCTTGGGGAGCACCATGGAGTTCAGCGTCAAGCACGGTACCTTGGAAACCATCAAAACCGGCTGCCTGGTGGTAGCGGTCAACGAAGGCAAAACCCTGAGCGGCCCCGCCGCAGAACTGGACAGAGCCTGCGGCGGCCAGATAGCCGCTGCGCTCAAGCATGGCGACATCAGCTCCAGGGCCGGCCACACGCTGATGCTCTTCGGCTTGCCGGGCATCACCGCGCAGCGCCTGCTGCTGGTCGGCGCAGGCAAGGACGAGGAGCGCGGCGACAGGGCTTATCGCAAACTGGTGCAGAAGGTTGTTACCACGCTGAAGGATGGTGGCGCGACGGATGCTCTGATCACCCTCCCCGCCCTCACGGTCAAGGGTCGTGATGCCTATGCCCGCACCCGTTTGCTGGTCGAGACTGCGCGCGACGCTCTGTACGCCTTCGATCAGTTCAAAAGCAAGAAGGCTACCGCTCCGCGCCTGAAGAAGTGCCAGCTGTGGATTGATGACAAGGCCGAAGCCGAGGCGGTTGAACTGGGCGCCCGCCACGGGCAGGCCATCAGCGACGGCGCGGAGCTGACCCGTAACCTGGGCAACCTGCCGGGTAACGTCTGTACGCCGACCTATCTGGCCAAGGAAGCCAAGGCGCTCGCCAAGCAGCACAAGGACATCGAGATTGAAGTGCTCGATGAGAAAGACATGAAGGCACTGGGCATGGGGTCACTGTTGTCGGTCAGCGCCGGCAGCGCGGAACCGGCCAAGCTGATCCGCTTCACCTACAACGGCGGTAAGTCCAAGGACAAGCCGCACGTGCTGGTCGGAAAAGGCATCACCTTCGACACGGGCGGGATCAGCCTCAAGCCGGGCGCCGGCATGGATGAGATGAAGTACGACATGTGTGGCGCGGCCACTGTATTCGGCGTGCTCAAGGCCGTTGTCGGCATGCAGCTTCCGGTGAACCTGGTGTGCCTGGTCGCCGCTGCCGAGAACATGCCCAGCGGCACCGCGACCAAACCTGGCGACATCGTCACCAGCATGTCCGGCATGACCATCGAAGTGCTCAATACCGACGCTGAGGGTCGCCTCGTGCTGTGTGATGCGCTGACCTACGCCGAGCGCTTCAACCCCGCCAGTGTGGTAGACATCGCCACGCTGACCGGCGCCTGCGTGGTCGCGCTCGGTGCGCACACCACCGGCTTGCTGGGCAACAACGACGAACTCTTGCAGCAGTTGCTCACCGCCGGCCAGCAGGCCGATGACCGCGCCTGGCAGTTGCCCCTGTTCGACGAGTATCAGGAGCAGCTCGACAGCCCCTTCGCCGACATCGCCAACATCGGCGGACCCAAGGCGGGGACGATCACTGCTGCCTGCTTCCTGTCGCGCTTCACCAAGGCGTACCCCTGGGCACACCTGGATATCGCCGGCACCGCCTGGACCAGCGGCGGCAAGGACAAGGGCGCAACAGGGCGGCCGGTGCCGCTACTCACCCAGTATCTGATCAACCAGGCGCGATGAAAGAAACGGCCGCAGGCCGGAAGTCGCTGGCGACATGATGTCGCCAGCGCGGCGAGCGGCCTGCCGCATGGAGCTATAGGCATGACCCGGATCGATTTCTATCTGTTGACCAGTGACCAGCCGCAAACACGGCTGGCCTATGCCTGCCGACTCGCACACAAGGCCTGGGCGCAGGGTCACCGGGTCTACCTGCATTGCGCGGACCCAGCGCAGGCGGAGGAGCTGGACCAATTGTTATGGTCGTTCAAGCCCGACGCCTTCCTGCCGCACGCCTTGCACAGTGAGCACCCGGATGAAGCGGTAGTCTGTGGTACCGGCGACGACCCGACGCCGCATAACGACCTCCTGATCAATCTGGCCCAGACCACTCCGGGCTTTTTCAGCCGCTTCACACGGTTGGCCGAGATCGTCGTCGAGCACGATGATATACGGGTTCCCGCGCGTGAACGCTTCCGCTTCTATCGCGATCGGGGCTATCCTCTGAAATCTCACCAGATTCGCACGGCAGGATGAGCCATGACGCATCGCGATCCCTCGGAGCCTTCACGGTTACTGGAAGACCTGGAGTCCATACGCACTCTGCTCGACGAGCATGATCCTGACAATCTGCTCGACGAACAGAGCCAGATGGACATTCCGTTGCTGCAGGACATCATTACCGAGCCAATCGACACCAAGCTCGCAGAGTCCCGCCCTGCCCGCCCGGAAGCCTCGCCGGCGGCAACCCGATCGTCCAATCCATTTCTCCCCTATGACTCGCTTGCCCGCCTGGCCAGGGAACGGGTGCAGCTCGACCGTCTGCTGGGCACGTCGGTGACCGAGGAGCGTCACAAGGTCCACACCGGCGCCCGTGAGGTGCGCATGGAGGCTCGTCTGCAGGCCGAGGCGCAGCTGATCCTGCAGGACGTGATCGACGAAATGATCCCGACCATCGAAGCCGAGCTGCGTAACCGCCTCAAGGCCAAGCTCGAGCAGATCGTTCGCGAGCAGCTCAAATAACCCGAACGGGCTGGGACGCTCGCCGCCAGCATCGCTATAATGGCCGTTTTCCGTGACACCGCCGCGCGCTTGCCGTGCGCCGCGTGCATTGCCACCGCCACCTTCCGGATATTCCTGAACCGCATGGACAAGACCTACCAGCCGCACGCCATCGAAACTTCCTGGTACCAGACCTGGGAGCAGAACAATTACTTCGCTCCGCAGGGCTCAGGCGAGTCCTACACCATTGCCCTGCCACCGCCGAACGTCACCGGCAGCCTGCACATGGGCCACGGCTTCAACAATTCGATCATGGACGCGCTGATCCGTTTCCGCCGCATGCAAGGCCGCAACACCCTGTGGCAGCCGGGCACCGACCACGCGGGTATCGCCACGCAGATGGTCGTTGAGCGCCAGCTCGCTGCGCAGGGTCAGTCCCGTCATGATCTGGGCCGCGACAAGTTTCTGGAAAAGGTCTGGGAGTGGAAGGAAGAGTCCGGTGGCAACATTACCCGGCAGATCCGTCGCCTCGGCAGCTCGGTGGACTGGAGCCGTGAACGTTTCACCATGGACGAGGGCCTGTCCAACGCGGTGCGTGAAGCCTTCGTACGTCTGCATGAAGATGGCCTGATCTATCGCGGCAAGCGCCTGGTCAACTGGGATCCGAAGCTGCACACGGCGATCTCCGATCTGGAAGTGGAGAACCACGACGAAACCGGCTCGCTATGGAATCTGCGCTATCCGTTGGCCGATGGCGCTACCACTGCCGAAGGTCGGACGTATCTGGTGGTGGCCACCACGCGTCCGGAAACCATGCTTGGCGACACCGCCGTGGCGGTGAACCCGAACGACGAGCGCTACCAGGCATTGATCGGCAAGTTCGTCGAGCTGCCGCTGGTCGGCCGCCGTATTCCGATCATCGCCGATGACTACTGCGACCCGGAGTTCGGCACCGGCTGCGTGAAGATGACCCCGGCGCATGACTTCAACGACTACGAAGTCGGCAAGCGGCACAACCTGCCGCTGATCAACGTGCTGGACCAGAACGCGGCGGTCCTTGCCCGAGCTCAGGTATTTAATATCGACGGCAGCGTGAACAACGAAGTTGACGCTACGCTGCCAGCGGCTTACGCCGGCCTGGATCGTTTCGAAGCCCGCAAGAAGATTGTCGAAGACTTCGAGGCCTCCGGCCTGCTCGAGAAGATCGAGCCGCATGCTTTGAAGGTCCCCAAGGGCGATCGCTCGGGCGTCGTCATCGAGCCCTGGTTGACCGATCAGTGGTACGTCTCGACCAAGCCGCTGGCCGAGCCGGCGATTGCCGCAGTGGAAGACGGCCGCATTCAGTTCGTGCCCAAGCAGTACGAGAACATGTATTTCTCCTGGATGCGCGACATCCAGGACTGGTGCATCTCGCGCCAGCTGTGGTGGGGGCATCGCATCCCGGCGTGGTATGACGAAGCGGGCAATGTTTATGTCGGCCGCGACGAAGCCGAAGTACGCAGCAAGCATAACCTAGGCGACATCGCCCTGCGTCAGGACGAAGACGTGCTCGACACCTGGTTCAGCTCGGGCCTGTGGACCTTTTCCACGCTCGGCTGGCCGGAGCAGACCGACGCACTGAAGACCTTCCACCCGACCGACGTGCTGGTCACCGGCTTCGACATCATCTTCTTCTGGGTCGCGCGCATGATCATGCTGACCATGCACCTGATGAAGCATGACGACGGCACCGCCCAGGTCCCGTTCAAGACTGTCTATGTGCACGGTCTGGTGCGCGATGGCCAAGGGCAGAAGATGTCCAAGTCCAAGGGCAACGTGCTCGACCCGCTGGACATCATCGACGGCATCGATCTGGAATCACTGGTGACCAAGCGCACCAGCGGCATGATGCAGCCCAAGCTGGCGGCGAAGATCGAGAAGCAGACCCGCGCCGAGTTCCCCGAGGGCATCGCCGCCTACGGCACCGACGCCCTGCGCTTCACCAACTGCTCGCTGGCTTCGACCGGTCGCGACATCAAGTTCGATATGGGCCGCGTCGAGGGCTATCGCAACTTCTGCAACAAGATCTGGAACGCTGCGCGCTACGTGATGATGCAGTGCGAGGAGAACGACACGGGCGTGAACGGCGAACCAGTCGAACTGACGCTGGCTGACCGCTGGATCATATCGCGCCTGCAGCGCACCGAGGCCGAAGTGACCCGCCAGCTCGACCAGTTCCGTTTCGACCTGGCCGCCCAGGCGCTCTACGAGTTCATCTGGAACGAGTACTGCGACTGGTATCTGGAGCTGTCCAAGCCGGTACTCTGGGACCAGAATGCCCCAGCCGAGCGCCAGCGCGGCACGCGCCGTACGCTGGTGCGTGTACTGGAAGCCGCGCTACGTCTGGCCCACCCCTTCATGCCGTTCATCACCGAGGAAATCTGGCAGAAGATCGCCCCGCTGGCCGGCAAGTCCGGCGACACCATCATGCTGCAGCCCTGGCCGCAGGCTGACGACAGCCGCATCGATGAAGCAGCCGAAGGCGATGCCGAGTGGCTCAAGGGCCTGATCGTCGGCGTGCGCAACATCCGCGCTGAGGTCAACATCGGCCCAGGCAAGGAACTCGATCTGCTGTTGCGCAAGGCCAGTGCCGAGGACAGTCGCCGGCTGGAACAGAACGACACGGTTCTGCGCAAGCTCGCCAAGCTGGCATCGATTCGCCTGCTGGCCGACAACGAAGAGGCGCCCATGTCCGCCACCGCGCTGGTCGGCGAAATGGAAGTGCTGGTGCCCATGGCCGGGCTGATCGACAAGACCGCAGAACTGGCGCGCCTGGACAAGGAAATCACCAAGCTCGACGGTGAGGTCAAGCGCATTGGCGGCAAGCTCTCCAATCCCGGCTTCGTCGACAAGGCGCCGCCAGCGGTGATCGACAAGGAACGCGCCAAGCTGGCCGAGGCCGAGCAGGCCCTGACCCAGCTCAGCGATCAGCGCGCCCAGATCGCCAGCCTGTAAGCTGCACGCCTCGTGTGGTGCGCCTTAACCGGCCCCACGCGAGGCGACCTCGAATACGGTTTCCCAAGAGTCTGCCATGCCCATCGATAACAGCATCGTTCATCAGATCCACAAGAAGCCCGACGGCCAACCGGCCAGCCTGACCCTGCGCGACGCCGAGCTAGCCAGCTCCGAGGCGCTCGAACAGCTGCTCGCGGGGCTGATCGAGGCTTATAACAGCAAGCCGAACAAGGCCTGGGGTTACTTCCATGAAGAGAGCGGTGCCTACCCATTCAGCGGCTGGCTGCAGCAACTGCTTGATGAAGACATCGACTTCGTGCGCTTCTCGACCCAGGCCACCGAGCACCTGAAGACCTTGATGGAAGGCTCGAACCTTGCGCTCGGCGGCCATGTATTGTTCATCCGCTATCGCCAGGGCATGACGCCCTTTCTGGTTATCGCCCTACTCCACCATACCGAAGGCGTCACTGTCACCGACGATCTGAACGTGGCTGCCGCGCGTCATCTGGATCTTTCCAGTCTGAACATGGCGGCACGCATCAACCTGGCCGAGTGGAAACAGAACGCAACGTCGAAGCAGTACATCTCGTTCATCCGCGGGCGCAGCGGCAAGCGGGTGTCTGACTACTTCCGCGATTTCATCGGCTGCGTCGAAGGCGCCAATCCGGAAGAGGAAACCACTACTCTGCTGCAAGCATTCCAGGACTATGTTGGTGAGGCGGACATGGAGCCGGCCAGCATCAAGGACAAGACCAAAGCCATGAGCGGCTACGTCAGCAGCCAGGCACGCCAGGGCGAGCAAGTTGCGCTGGAAGAGCTCTCTGGCGTGATCGACGAAGAACAACCGCGCGCCTTCTACGAGTACATCCGCAACAAGGATTACGGTCTGTCACCGGAGATTCCGCCGGACAAGCGCACCCTGAACAACTTCATGCGCTTCTATGGTAAGGCTGATGGCCTGTCGATCAGCTTCGAGGCGCACCTGCTGGGCGAGCGCGTCGAGTATGACGAAGGAGAGGACTCGCTGGTCATTCGCCACCCCCCCAAGGGTCTCATCCAGCAATTGCAGAAGAAGCGCCGCTAGGAACCATCCGCCAGCTACCGAGGTCCTCCGGGGAGCCGTATCGTTCGATTCGCTCCCGGAGGATCTGCATGAGACACGCCCCATCGCTAAAGCCTGCTTCGCACTCCACCACCGGAGGTGACGCATGAGCAGTCTCGAGCACGCGGGAAAAGTGGTTGTGGTAACCGGCGCTTCAGCGGGGGTCGGCCGGGCAACGGCAGTGGAATTCGCTCGCCAGGGTGCCACGGTAGCGATCCTCGCACGTGGCCAAGCAGGCCTCGAAGGAGCACGCCAGGAAATCGAGATGGCTGGCGGGCGGGCCTGGGTGAGGACGCTGGATGTAGCCGATGCCCAGGCGGTCCAGGCGGCTGCTGACGCCATTGAGGCTGAAGTCGGCCCAATCGATGTGTGGGTCAACAACGCTATGGTCACGGTGCTTTCTCCGGTCGCGGAGATGACCGCCGATGAGTATCGGCGGGTTACTGAAGTGACGTATCTCGGGCAGGTGCATGGCACGCTGGCCGCACTGAAACACATGCGACCACGCAACCGGGGCACCATCGTCCAGGTGGGCTCGGCGCTGGCTTATCGCGCCATCCCCCTGCAATCGGCTTATTGCGCTGCCAAATTCGCCTGCCGAGGTTTCACTGATTCGCTGCGTGTCGAACTCATGCATGAGAACAGCGATATTCACGTCACCACCGTGCACCTGTCTGCGTTCAATACGCCCCAGTTCGATTGGGCCAGAACCCGTCTGCCCAACCGCGCCCAACCGGTTCCACCAATCTTTCAGCCCGAAGTGGCCGCAAAAGGTATCGCCTGGGCCAGTAACCAGCGGCGCCGTGAGGTGTGCGTCGGCTTCCCCGCGGTCAAGACGATCTGGGGGAACAAGTTCGTGCCGTGGGTGGCAGACAAGGTGCTGGAAACCGACGGTTACGACGGCCAGCAGACTGACACACCGCGACCGGACCGTCAGGATAATCTGTTTCAGCCGGTCAACCGGGACATGGGCAGCCATGGTCGGTTCGATCAGCAGGCCAAACCCAGCAGCACCCAGCTCTGGGCGACCATGCATCGCCGCACCCTGGCCGCCGCAGCCCTGTTCCCTGTGTTGCTGATCTGGGCCTTGAACAGCCGTTGAGCGAACTGGAGAAGGCAATGCCCCAGGCGATCCGCGATCATGCCCTGATAGGCGATCTTCGCTGTGCCGCGCTGGTTGCGAAAGACGGCTGCATCGACTGGTTCTGCGCGCCGCGCTTCGACTCCCCTGCCTGTTTCACCGCTTTGCTGGGAGAGCCGAAGCACGGATGCTGGCAGCTGGGCCCGGTCGACGAGGTCGTCGAAGTCGATCGTCGTTACATTGCCGACACCCTCGTGCTGCAAACGGAAATGGGCACGGCCGCAGGTCGCATACGGATCACCGATCTCATGCCCCTGGGGGGCGACATAGGGATCCTGCGCCTGGTCGACGGGCTCGCCGGTGAAGTGGACGTGCGCAGTGTATGTACTCCCTCCTTTCACTTCGGATCATGCACTACGGAGCCGACCGTCATCGAGGACGGGGTCATGGTCGCGAATGAAGATCAGCGGCTTATTCTACGAAGCGATTGCAGCCTGGAGATCGACGGCCCCAGCATCGTTTCGCAGTTTCGCCTCAAAGAAGGCGAGAGACGGCAATTCTTTCTGTGCCACGCGAGCGCCCATGACGAGCCGGCGCTGAATCCGGAGGCACAGCCGGCGCTGGATGGGTGTGTCGACTGGTGGCGCGACTGGGTAAGCCAGTGCTCATACCAAGGCCGCTGGCGCGACGCCGTGGTGCGTTCGCTGATTACGCTCAAGGCGCTGACTCACGCTCCATCCGGCGGGATTGTTGCTGCGCCGACGACCTCGCTTCCGGAGGCGCCGGGCGGCACCGCAAACTGGGATTACCGCTTCTGCTGGATCCGCGATACGGTTCTCGCGCTGGACGTATTTTTGGACTCGAACTATCTCGGCGAGGCGCAGGCCTGGAGGGACTGGTTGTTGCAGCTGATGGAGCGTACCCGCGGCGAGATCAGGGTTCTATATGACGTAGCCGGGCAAGACACCCCCGCCGAGTCCGAGCTGGACTGGCTTCCTGGCTACGGTGGCGCCCGGCCTGTACGCGCCGGGAACGCTGCCAGCGAACAGCACCAGCTGGATGTATTCGGGCAACTCATGGACCTTCTGCACAGCGGTCGGCGCAGCGGCATGCAGACGCGAGCCGACACCTGGGCCCGCCAGTGTGAACTGATCGACCGGGTGCTACGCAGCTGGCGGGAGCCCGACGAAGGAATCTGGGAATTACGCGGTGAGCCAAGACACTATACCCATTCGCGGGTCTACGCCTGGGTCGCGCTGGACCGCTCTATCCGCGACGCCGAAGCCTTCGGCCTGCCTGCTCCGCTGGAGGACTGGTATGCAGCGCGCGATGCGATTCATCACGACGTCTGCACGCGCGGCATCGATCCCACACGCGGCGCATTCAAGCAGTCCTATGAAGAGGCGATCCCCGACGCAAGCCTGGTGATGATCCCGTTGTTGGGCTTTCTCCCGGTAGATGACGAGCGCGTCCAGGCTACGCTGAAGTGGGTGCGAGAGGAGCTGTGCAACGGTGCTCTGGTTTACCGATTTCCGGCCCGCCAGGGCTACGACGGGCCGGAAGGCGCTTTCCTCGCCTGTTCCTTTTGGCTGATCGATACCATGTTGCTGGAGAAGCGCGACGCGGAAGCTGAAGCGTTGTTCGAGCGCGTGCTGCAGCTGCGCAATGACGTCGGCCTGCTAGCCGAGGAATATCATCCGGAACATGGCATGCTCGGCAATTTCCCGCAGGCCTTGTCGCATCTCGCGCTGGTGAAAACGGCGTACTTCATCGACGCCTGCACCCAGGCCCACCGGGGCGGCAGGCCGGAGCGGTTCAGCTACAAGCCGATGCTGTAGCCATCCGGAAACAGGATTCGCCCGTTAAATGAAGTGCGCCGGGCGCGATCGCAGTCTCGCCGCCCGGACGCTTGGGCCTGTCACAGACCGCTGGGGTAGGTTTCGGCTGGTTCCTGATCGAGTTCGCCGGACGGGTCCGTCAATGATTGGAGCGCGACCGTCCAATCGAAATGCACCATGAAGTCGTACTGGCGGGGCAACGAACTTCTGAAGTAGTGACTCTGGCGTTCCGTCTCGGGCCGGTAGATAACGCCTATTGCCCGCTGCAGGCGCGGCTCGGCGAGCAGCTCAGTCATCTCGTTCTGCTGCCGGAGGTCAAGCAGGAAGCTGTCGGCGTCCACTTGTTGGAAGATTCGCTCGTAGCTGTCTGCCAGCGGCGTTCGCACACGCTTGAGCTCGGCCGGAGAGTCCCAGTCCGAGGCGGCTGTCACCTCGCCTTCCGCAGTAGAAAAACCGACCAGCAAGGCCTTGTCGCCATAATGTTCACGAGCAAGTTGGCCTATATTGAGCTCACCACGCCGCCCCATATCGGTCGCGGAGGCATCACCGATATGCGAGTTGTGCGCCCACACCACTACCGGCGCATCCCGTCCCAACTGATGCGAAAGGTGCGAACGCAGCGCCTGCAATGTCTCGAACATGTGCCCGTCGCGCAGGTTCCAGGTGTTCTGCCCACCGCTGAAGGCTGCGCGATAATATTCTTCGGCGTTGCGCACCAGTCTTGCGTTCTGCTCCGCAGCGAACTGTTCTTCACCCGCGACCATGCCCAGCCTGAGCAATCGGCGCTGCGACTGGTTCTGCAGTTCCATGACCTGCTCGGTAATATCTTTCTCGCAGGATTCACTCAAACCGAATGCGACGGACTGGCCGTAGAAATGCGGCTCGCCAAAAAACTCGTGCAAGCAGGCGTAACGTTCACGGGCACGCTTCGCTGCCGCCGGGTCCGCCTTGTCCAGATACTTGATCACTGCGTTCGCAGAACTGCCCATGCTGTAAAGATCGAGCCCGTAAAAACCAACAGGACGTTCTTCCTTCTGTTGCCGGGTTTGCGATGCGTTGTACTCGCCCAGCCACTCAAGGAAATCTCGTACTTCGGTATTGGCCCACATCCAGCGTGGGAAGCGCTTGAACACATCCAGGACCTGGCTTGCACCCCGCCCCTCTTCGCGTCCCCATACGTACCGATTCAGAGCGTAGGCTTCCGGCCAGTCAGCTTCGACCGCGACTCCGGCAAAGCCAAGCTCCTCGATCAAACGCCGGGTAATCTGCGCTCGGTGACGATAGAAATCCTGGGTCCCATGCGACGCCTCACCGATCAGAACCACCTGCTTGCCCCGCGCAGCCTCGATGATGGCGTCGAAGTCGCTCGGCTCATCACGCAGGGTCGTTGCCTGCTTATCAATCGCAGCGATCAGTCGGGCATCGGTGTTCTGTGCACTCATGCCGTCACTCCGTGCTGGTGGGTAGCAAGCAGCTCAATGACCTCGGCATCCGACGTCTGGCTGAAGTCGTCATACCACAGCCCCACGCCACGCAGCGGCGACATGCGATGCGGGCATACAACCTGATCGACACGCGTATCGAAGCGCTCGCAACTTTCTGCTGCGCCCACCGGAACCGCGACCACGATACGCGCCGCTCCATTCTGTTCAAGGGCACACACAGCAACGCGCATGGTTGCGCCGGTGGCGAGACCGTCATCGACCAGGATCACGGTTTTGCCCGTAACCACCGGCTGGCCCCTGTCGCCGCGATAAAGCCGCTCCCGCCGCGCCAGCTCCGCCGTCTCGCGTTCGATGACCATGTCGATTTCTTCGGAGGTCAGGCGCAGCTCGTCGATCACGTCGTGATTGAAGAAGCAGTGGCCGCCCTGCGCCAGGGCGCCCATCGCATACTCTTCCTGGCCCGGTACGCCGAGCTTGCGGACCAACAGCAGATCGAGCGGCAGATCGAGCGCCTCGGCAACCTCGGCGGCAACCGGGACACCCCCGCGTGGCAACGCGAGGATCAAGGTATTGTCTTGGCCGGCGTAATCGTTCAACGCCGCGGCGAGGACCTCGCCTGCATGGGTTCGATTATTGAACAGCATGGTGGCACCCTAGAAAGTGGTTATCTCAACCACAGACAGGCGCCGCGGCCAGCTGTTCAATGCCAGCAGAAAATTGTCGTCGGGTAGCGCTTACCCCTACGGCTTGAGCTTGTAGCCGGTGCGGAATATCCACCAGACGCCAGCCAGGCAAACCGCCAGAAACATTGCGGTCATCCCGACGCTCACCGCTACGTGAACATCAGCCATGCCATAGAAACTCCAGCGGAATCCGTTGATCAGGTACACCACCGGATTGAACAGCGTTACGGTCTGCCAGACCGGCGGAAGCATGCTGATCGAATAGAAGCTGCCGCCGAGAAAGGCCAAGGGCGTAACGATCATCAGCGGGATGATCTGCAGCTTCTCGAAGCCGTCTGCCCATACCCCAATGATGAAACCGAACAGACTGAAGGTCACTGCAGTCAGGACCAGGAAGGAGAACATCCATATCGGATGCTCGATATGGTAGTCGACGAACAACCGGGCGGTCAGCAGTATGAGCAGCCCGAGGATGACCGACTTGGTGGCTGCGGCGCCGACGTAGCCGACGACGATTTCAATCGGCGACACGGGCGCCGAAAGCACCTCATAGATGGTGCCGGTGAACTTGGGCATGTAGATGCCGAACGAGGCGTTGGATATGCTCTCGTTGAGCAGCATGAGCATGATCAGGCCAGGGATGATGAAAGCCCCGTAGCTGACCCCGCCGATTTCCTCCATGCGTCCGCCGATCGCGGCGCCGAAGACGATGAAATACAGGGACGTGGAAATGACCGGGGAGGCGACGCTCTGGAACAGGGTGCGCCACATCCGCGATAGCTCCGAGAGATAGATCGCGCGGACTCCGTACAGGTTCATTGCGGCGCCTCCGCCGAGTCGGCTCCGCGCCCACGCCCATGCACCAGGCTGACGAAGATGTCCTCCAGCGAGCTCTGACTGGAATGCAGATCCTTGAATTCGATGCCGTGCTGGTCCAGCCGCCGCAGCAGCTCGGCAACACCGTTCTGCTCCTGCTCACCGAAGGAGTACACCAGCGCATGGCCATTCTCGCTCAGCTGCACCGGCAGGCCTCCAAGCCATTCCGGCAGGGCTGCGAGTGGCTGCTGCAGATGCACCGTCAGTTGTCGGGTCCCCAGTTTGCGCATCAGCGTCGCCTTCTCTTCCACCAGCACCAGCTCGCCACCGGTGATCACCCCAATGCGATCAGCCATTTCTTCGGCCTCCTCGATATAGTGCGTGGTAAGGATGATGGTCACGCCACTGTCGCGCAGCTTTCTGACCATTTCCCACATGTCGCGACGCAGCGCGACGTCCACGCCTGCCGTCGGCTCGTCGAGAAAGAGCACCGCCGGCTCGTGTGAAAGCGCCTTGGCGATCAGTACTCGTCGCTTCATGCCGCCGGAGAGGTTCATGATCCGCTCGTCGCGCTTGTCCCACAGCGAGAGGTCACGCAGGGTCTGTTCGACGAGCGGCTTGTTCGGCGGCTTGCCGAACAGTCCACGGCTGAGATTCACCGTCGCCCATACCGTGTCGAACATGTTGTTGGTCAGCTCCTGCGGAACCAGTCCGATCAACGACCGCGCTCGTCGGTAGTCGCGCTGAATGTCGTGCCCATCCACCCGCACCTCGCCGCCGGTGGGATTGACGATACCGCAGACGATACTGATCAGCGTCGTTTTCCCTGCGCCGTTTGGGCCAAGCAGGGCGAAGATTTCGCCCCGATTGATGGTCAGATCCACACCCTTGAGGGCGGAAAATCCCGATTGATAGGTTTTTGTCAGCCCGCGGATGCGGATGATGGGTTCCACAGACTCTCCTTGACGACTAGCTCGAGCCCCTCCCGGAGCCAGAGCTAGTCCGTTCTATTACTTCTCTGCAATATCCCGGTTGAGCCGGATGGGCTCGGCCTTGCGGCCACGCCGCACGCGAATGTTGAGCAACTCGACAGCCACCGAGAATGCCATGGCAAAGTAAACGTAGCCCTTGGGTACGTGCACGTCGAAGCCTTCCGCAACCAGCGTGAAGCCGATCAGGATCAGGAACGATAGCGCCAGCATCTTGATGGTCGGGTGCCGGTCGACGAAATCACCGATGGGCTTGGCCGCAAACAGCATGACGATGACAGCACCGACGATCGCAATGACCATGACCGAGATGTGCTCGACCAGGCCCACGGCGGTGATGACCGAGTCCAGCGAGAAAACGATGTCGAGCAGACCGATCTGAATGACTGTGGAATAGAAGCCGTAGCCGGCTACTGAGCCGTTTTCGGAATGTTCAGCCTCCAGGCTGCCGTGGATTTCGTGCGTCGACTTGGCCAGCAGGAACAATCCGCCGACTATCAGAACCACGTCGCGGCCGGATATTTCCTCGCCGAATATGGTGAACCAGGGCTCCACCAGCCCGATGATCCAGGCCAGACTGAACAGCAGCGCCAGGCGCGAAACCAGTGCGAAGCCGATACCCAGGCGGCGCGCCGTGTCCCGCTGCGATTCCGGCAAGCGACCGACGAGGATGGATATGAAAATGATGTTGTCGATGCCCAGTACGATTTCCAGCGCCAGTAACGTCGCCAGCGCGACCCAGGCTTCCGGAAGAAAGATCCACTCAAACATGTCATGTCACTCGGAATAAAAGGTAGGCTGACCCGGCGATCGCTTCGCCGGGTGCCGCAGTACACTACTCCAGCGGTCGCAGTTGCGACAGCCGCCTCGTGCAAATGTTCGAGTGGCCTACTCAGGCGGCGTCGATACGGAAGCCGTAGCGTGGGAAATGCACGTGCACCCGGCCGGCTCGCTCGTCGTCGCGGGCAATGATGATTTCCTCCTGATCCTCGTACACCCATTCGCCCTTCACAGGATCGGTGCCGTAGTCGACAGCGCTGACGGTGACCGCGCTGCCCTTGCTGAAACCACCGGGGCTGACGAAAGAGGTCTCGCGCAGAGGCTCCGGCGTGGCTGCGCGGGCAACTTCGATCGCCTCGGCAGCATCCATCTTGGTCGATACGCCATGGCCGATGTCGCCGATCCGCTTCATCCAGCCGCGTATCGCCTCATAGCCATCCAGAGCCGCGCTGACTGCCTGGTTGTTGGCGACGAACCATAGCGGGTGGTAATGCGCGAAGTCCGCCACGCTGGGCGAGCCGCCGAGCAGAAACTCCCCGTTACGCTGCAGCTGGGTTTCCAGACGGCCCATCAGAGCGGGCCATTGAGACAGGGCCACGGCGGTATCCAGGCGGCTGGCGGTCCCACCGGCGAACAATTGCTGGCGGTCGGCAACGAAGCCCTTGATCACGTCTTCCGGCATGCCGGCAAAACGCGCGGCCAGACCTTTGGGCTGAAAGTTGAGCGCCACGCCGTGCTGAAACAACACCTGATCGGCGAACTGCGCCAGTTCCGACGCGACGGCCTCGCAACCCTCCGGAAACAGTGCGGGCGTCACCTTGGCCTGTTCCAGACGCCGCGCCATCAACGCCGTGTCGCAGAAGATGTCCGCTCCGATCTGCATCACTGGCGTGCGCCGGTAGCCGCCGGTCAATGCAGTGAGATCGGGCTTGGGCATCACTGGCGGGATCATCACCGAGTGCCAGTTCAGACCCTTGAAACCAAGCATCAGGCGGGCTTTTTCAGCAAACGGGGATTGCGGATAGTGGTGCAGGATGAAATCAGCCATCGTGGTTCTCCTTGGACGATGCAAGCAGCTTAGCCTCTGCCGCCGGCGGAGCAACCCCGTTCGCAGCGATTGATGACTGTCCATCGAGCCGGGTGATCAGCTTTTCCTTTGCCGCCCTCGACAATGCCTTGATCTCGCGTTCGCGGCGCAGCGCATGGGAGTGATCATCGCAGCGGTCGTGCCATACCAGCGCCGCGGCCGGGCTGCGATTGAAAAAGCGCGCGCCGCGACCGCGTCGATGTTGCTCGAAGCGTCGCTGGGGATCGGTACTGATGCCGGTGTACAGGTGACCGTTTTCTGCACGCACCATGTAAACCCACCAGAGTCGGTCCGACGATTCGGGGCTGCGCTGCGGAGAGGGTGCGGGCATAATCGGGCAATTCCCTGCCTGGCGGAGGTGGCAATGTTTATACAGATTTTCAGCGTCGGCGGCACCATCGACAAGGTCTACTTCGATGCCCTGAGCGAGTTCCAGATCGGCGAACCGATGGCAGACGAGCTGCTCCGGCAAGGCCGTGTCGGCTTCAAGTACCACGTCGAGTCGCTGCTGAGGAAGGATAGCCTGGAGCTGACCGATGACGACCGCGACCTAATCCGCGACCGGGTAGCCGCCTGCACCGCTGATCACATTCTGATCACCCACGGGACCGATACCATGACGGTCACCGCAGCGGCACTGGCCGACGTCCAGGAAAAGGTCATCGTGCTCACTGGCGCCATGCAACCAGCCCGATTTCGCGATACCGATGCCCTGTTCAACCTTGGGCTGGCGATCGGCGCCCTGAACTGCTGCCAACCGGGTGTATGGATTGCCATGAGCGGGCGTGTCTTCGCCGCGGATGGCGTACGCAAGAATCGCCTCGCGGGCCGGTTCGAGGCGCACTAGCTCCAGCTACAAGCTGATCGCGGCCTCAAACAGGCTACTGCTCTGCGCGGCGCTTGAAGCTGCGGGACGGGCCTTCAGCCCGTTCCGCCTACGGTCAGTTGATCGATCTTCAGCGTCGGCTGACCCACGCCCACCGGGACCGACTGACCGTCCTTACCGCACGTGCCGACGCCGCTATCCAGCGCCAGATCGTTACCCACCATCGACACGCGGTTCATCGCCTCCGGACCGTTGCCGATGAGGGTCGCGCCTTTTACCGGAGCGGTGATCCTGCCGTCTTCGATCAGGTAGGCCTCGCTGGTGGAAAACACGAACTTGCCGCTGGTGATGTCCACCTGCCCGCCACCGAGGTTGGCGCAGTAGATCCCCTTCTTCACCGAGGCAATGATCTCCTGCGGATCGCTTTCGCCGGCAAGCATGTAGGTGTTGGTCATGCGCGGCATCGGCAAGTGTGCATAGGACTCGCGACGGCCGTTGCCGGTGGCGGGAACGCCCATAAGCCTAGCGTTCAGCTTGTCCTGAATGTAGCCCTTGAGAATTCCGTTTTCGATCAGCGTCGTGCAGTTGGTCGGCGTACCTTCGTCGTCCACGGTAAGCGAACCGCGGCGCTGCGGCAGCGTGCCGTCATCGACGATGGTACACAGACTGGAGGCGACCTTTTCGCCCACCCGACCGCTATAGGCCGAACTGCCCTTGCGGTTGAAGTCACCTTCCAGGCCATGCCCGACGGCTTCGTGCAGCAGCACGCCGGACCAGCCCGACCCCATCACTACCGGCATGCTGCCGGCCGGTGCGGCGATGGCATCGAGATTGACCGTAGCCTGGCGTACCGCCTCGCGCGCATAGCCCATGGCGCGATCTTCGGCCTCGAAGAAGCGATAGTCGGTGCGTCCACCGCCGCCGGCACTGCCGCGTTCGCGACGGCCGTTGTGCTCGATGATGACGCTGATATTGAGCCGCACCAGCGGACGAATATCGCCCGCCCAGGTGCCATCGCTGGCAGCCACCAGCATGCTGTCGTGAACCCCGCCGAGGCTGATGGTGACCTGGCTGATACGCGGGTCGAGGCTGCGCGTGTAGCCGTCCAGCCGCTGCAGAAACGCAACCTTCTCCGACTGCGCCATGACCGCCAGAGGATTCTCCGCAGCATAGAGGGCGGTGCTTTGCGGTCGATGCCAGGCCTGCAGGCGGCCGGTCTGGCCGGCCCGGGCGATCGAGCGCGCCGCGTCGACTGCCTGGGTCAGCGCCGGAAGGCGAATCTCGTTACTGTACGCGAACCCGGTCTTTTCACCGGAGTGCGCGCGTACCCCAACGCCCTGATCGACATTGAAACTGCCATCCTTGACGATGCCATCCTCGAGCACCCAGGACTCGCTGATCTGGTGCTGGAAATACAGATCGGCTGCATCGACGCCGGGCGCAGCGACCAGTTGGCCGAGTACGCCAGCCACAGTGTCCTGGCTCAGCTCGGCGGGCATCAATAGACGTGTTTCGACTTGCGCTAGCATATTGCTCATATGTTCAAGACTCCTTTGCAGCCGGTACGACTTGATCGGCGACTGCGAAACGGCGATGCCGGGCAACCGGCATCCGCTCGCGAATGTTCTGGATGTGCTGAGGATCGATGGCGCCACAAACGATCCCTTCGCCTTCGGCGAGGAGGTCGACTATCTCTCCCCATGGGTCGATCAGGCAGCTATGGCCAAAGGTTTCGCGGCCGCCCGGGTGTTGCCCGGACTGGTTGGCGGCGAGCACGTAACACTGATTTTCGATCGCCCGCGCTCGTAGCAGCACCTCCCAGTGCGCCGCCCCGGTTACCCGGGTGAAGGCCGAGGGCACCACGATCAGCCCAGCGCCATCCCGGCATAGCTGCTGATACAGCTCCGGAAAGCGAACATCGTAACAGATGCTCAGCCCCACTCGTCCGACAGGTGTATCGACACACACCGGTTGATCACCATGCTGGTAATCCTTCGATTCGCGATAGCTTCGATGACCATCGGCGACCTCGACATCGAACAGGTGCAGCTTGTCGTAGCGCGCCACTTCCTCGCCGGCCGGATCGACAACCAGGCAACTGGCGCGTGCCTTGCCGTCGGCTTGCCGGGGCAGCGGAATGCTGCCACCTAACAGCCATATGCCATGCAGGCGCGCCTGCTCGGCTAGGAATCGACGAATCGGACCCCGGCCGTCGTACTCCGCCGCGGCAACCGACGCCAGCGCCTTTGCGCCCAAGGCTGCGAAGCATTCAGGTAACAGCACCAGACCCGCGCCAGCCGTGGTGGCGTCGGCAATCAACTCCGCGGCTCGCTCCAGGTTGGCTTCGACATCGGGCCCGCTGGTCATCTGAATCGCTGCGACGTGGTTCATGGTGATTCCTCCAGGGCCGGCTTGTCATCAAAGGCCCGATCGAATTCGACCGTGGGTTGCTGCCAATCGCCACTGATGCGGTATTTCACCGACGCGAAGCGAGCTACCTTGTCGCCAAGGATCTTGTCGGCGAGAAACAGTACCCCACCAATGTGCGGTGCGCCGGCGATGATGGCTGCCAGGGGCAGGTTGTTGGTCAACGGCAGGGTAACCAGCATGCCCATGTCGATCTGGTTTTGCGGCAAGTCGATGTGGCCGTCCAGCTGCACCTTGGCGCTCGGCCCTTCCATCAACAGCGGCGTGCGGGTCTGCATCACGCCATTGGTCAAAGCAAGATCTGCGTCCAGTGTGTCATAGGCTGTGCCCCGTCCGAACAGATCGGAAAAGTCCAGACGCAATCTACGGGTCAACGCATTGAAATTGAGCAGGCCGAAGACTCTCAATGCGTCGGCGCTGCCCTCGCCGCTTTTGAGCATGCCGTCGCGGGCGCGCATTGTCAGCAGCCCTGTGCTGCGCTTGAAGGCGAACAAGGCCGGCGAGCCCGGCCAGTCGAGATCGACATCGGCTTCGAATTCCTTGCTGGTCAGTGTAGGAGCGTATTCCCAGGTGCGCAGCACCTCGCCCAGATCTGCCGCCTGCAGTTGCCCGGTGAACCGCGTCCGGGTGACGGTTTCACCCCAGAACAGATCGCCATCGAGGCGCAGACCACCACGTAGATCCAGGGACACATCATTGAGGTGGGCGCCGTCGATGGAAGGTCTGAGAACGAAGGCGAGCGAGCCGACTTCATCATCGCCCCACGAAAGCCGGCTGACACCGAAGTCGAATGGCCTCAGCTGGCTTGGGCGAATATCGGCGAGCACGTCCCGCGGTGCGAGCGGCTCGACCAGCACGGTGCCATCGTCCGGGACGGTGTCGGCACGCGGCAATCGCAGGCGATCCAGAGCGATTACCATCGGCTGCACCGGCGAAGCAGGTAGCATGATGTGACCTTCGACCTCGGCCTGCTCGACCTTCAATTGCCAATCACCCTGCGAGGAGCGCTCGCCGAGCAGGGCCAGATCGTCCAGTTCAAGACCGAAACCGGCGAAGCGCGCCGTGGCGATGTCGAGACGGTTGAGCGGCGGCGCGACCGAGGGCGGTGCGGTAGATGAGCTGTCGTCGCCATCCGCATCCGAGCCCTGGCCAACGGACGCCAGCCACTGCCGCCAGGCTTGGAGATCGAGTTCCTCCAGTCTCGCGCTTATGCCGAGCCCCGGACCGGCAATCTGCGCCGGCTCACCCAGCCCGTGGGACAGTTCGCCAGCGACCGTCTCCCCGTCGGTCTCGAACAGCGCGTATGTGTCCTCTCCTGCCCGAGCGAGCCATCGTTGGCCTGTCGCCGAGCGGGTGATCAGCAGTCGGCTCGGCAACGCCGAATCGGCTGGCTTGGTGAATGGCGGCGGCAGGTCCAGGTCGACACCGACCAGGTCGGAGCTGATGTCTATTACCTGCTCGCCGGGCGACAGGCTTGCCTGAGCCTCCCATTCCAAGCGCCCTTCCCCCACGTCCGCAGGCCAGGCCGAAAGCAGTGGCCACTCTCGCAGTGCATCGAGCCCGTGAGATCCCGCAGCGCTCAGACTGTGCACCATTGATTCACTCGCGACAGACGCCTCGACCGGTTCACCCAGCATACGCAGCGAGACATCCGAAGCCGTCAGCCCGCGCCCATGGACGTAACTGAAATCGCCGGCGATGCTACCCAGCTCAGTTTGCAGCGCCGGCACGCTCAGCTGCGCTGCCGACGTCGAAAAATCCACTGCCAGCCTCGGCTGAGCACCCTGCTTGAGATCGAGCCCCAGCTGGATCCGGCCATATGCGTCGCCAGCACCGCTCCAACCTTCAAACATATCACCCGCTCTTTCGCCCAGCGGCGCCTGCTGGAGAAAGCGCAGCGCATCCTCCATACGTCCGCTGAGATTGCCCTGGATTCCTAGGTGCAAAGACTGTTCTGGCGCAGCACGGCCGACCACCGCTTCGACGTCCTCGATGCGCGTATTCCAAAGCTTGGCGCTGCCCTGCTCAACCACGACGTTCTGATTGTGCAGGCGTAGCGTGCCGTTGACCGATTCGAAGACAGGCCAGCCGGGCTGGGCGATCAGATGGCCTTCGCGCAATTCGGCGTAGAGCTTGATATCCCGCTCCGGAGCAGGCGCGCCGGCACGCAGCGAGCCGTGATAACCGAACACCGCCAGCGGCACCTCGCCGTCGAGCTCGGTACCCGACAGCCATTCACCCAGGCGGGGATTGAAGGCGGGCGCTCGTGTCGGCAGATACTCGGCGTAGTGCGCCGCGCGGATGTCTCGAAGGGCTACGTCCAGATCCATGCTGGCATCCTCGCGTTGCGGCGGGAGCTTCAATTGCAGCTTGACGGCCGCACGGCCAGCCGGCCCGATCGCGCCGAGCCCGGGCGCATCCAGCGTCAGGCCCTCCTCACGCCCCCAGCGCCAGTTCAGCGCACCGGTCAGTGACTGGTAATGCCACGGCCGCTCGAAGAGTCGCGGCAGGTGCATGGACCAATCTGTGGCAGCGAGGCGCAGCTCGCCGGCAGCAGGGCTGCCCAGCATGTAACCGCTGATGCCGCTGAAGCCGGGAATACCTTCCCACGGCTGGGCCCCCACATCCTTCAGTCGAGCCTCGACCTGTAACGACTCGCCTTCCAGCCGATCAGCGCTACCCTGCACGCGCAGCTGCCTGATCTCCCCGACGGGATCGAGACTACGCACAATCTCGGCATAACGTTCAGGCAGATAGGGGAGCATCAGCTCTGCCAGTCTGGCCAGCACCAGCCGATCGGCGCGCAGCTCCCATTGATCCGTCTCGCGCGAGCGGGACGCCTGGAGCCGCATCGCCGGCCAGCGATGCTCACCCATCCGAAAACGAAAACGCTCAACATCCAGGCGTTGCACGTCACCGCTGAGCTGAGCTGCGAATCGCGCATACAGGTTTTCGATCGTCGCGGTGCCATCGGCTGCCGGACGCGCCTCGATCGCCGGTGCGACCATTTCACCCTGTAAGCGTTGCAGTCGGCCCTCGCCCCAGCTCCCCCAAAAGCGACCCCCGGCGGCGAAGTTGCTGATACGTGCCTGGTCTAGCCAGGCCTGCGGAAGCCATTGACTCCAGTCGCCGACCGGAATGTCCAGGAAAAAGCCGAGGGTCAGCTGGTCGAGTTCAGAACCCGATCCGCGACTGGCACCGTTGACCTGCCAGCGCACCTGCTCGCCGTCCGGCAAGCTCAGCCGGCCGTCGAGCCGATGCCAGTCCGGCCCATTGAGCAAGGTCAACGCTCCCTGGTCGAACGACCAGGCGGGAAGCGCCTGCGGCTGGATACGAATGTGCGAATCGAGCAGTGTTATTCGCCGCTGGCGAAACAAAGTGTCAGCCACGTCCTGCAGCACCAGCGGTTCGGCCTCTCGCCTGCCCAGGCCCTTGAGCGTCCAGCGGCCGTCCTCGGCCTGGGCGATCTCAAGCGAGAGGCCTTCCAACTGCAACGCATCCATCACCGGCTGGCGGCGCCAGAGGCTGGCGAACAGGTCGAGCCGCGCCACGACATGATCGAGCGCAAGCAGCACTGGACTCTCCGAGTCGAGCGTTTCGTGAACCGTCAGGCCGCGCAGTGTGAACACCGGTTGCGCGCCCTGCATTTCTCCCGACAGCTTTTCGAGCGTAATGGCCCGGCCGGTGGATTGCTCGACACGCGCTACCAACTGCTCCCGGTAATCCGCGACGATCGGGACGAGCAGCCGTCCGAAGCTGACATACAAGGCAGTCAGCAGCAGCCAGGCTGCCAGCGCCAAGATGACAACATTCAGCGTTCGGCGCAGCGCACCTTGCCAGCTCATCGGCTCAGCGATTCATCACATGGGCACCACATCGTATTGTTCCTGGGTGTACATGGTTTCCACCTGGAACCTGATGGGGCGTTCGATGAACACTTCCAGATCAGCCACGTTGCCGGACTCCTCGTCCAGCAGGCGGTCGACAACGGCCTGGGACGCCAGCACCATGTAGGCCTCGGCCTGGTAGGCGCGCGCCTCACGGAGGATTTCGCGGAAGATTTCGTAGCAGACGCTTTCGGCGGTTTTCTGGATTCCGCGGCCGGAACAGCAGGGACAAGGCTCGCAGAGAATCTGCTCGAGACTCTCGCGGGTGCGCTTGCGGGTCATCTGCACCAGGCCCAGCTCGGTGATGCCGATGATGTTGGTCTTGGCATGGTCACGCTCGAGCTGCTTTTCCAGCGTGCGCAGCACCTGCCGCTGGTGCTCGGCATCCTCCATGTCGATGAAATCAATGATGATGATCCCGCCCAGGTTGCGCAGCCGTAACTGACGGGCGATCGCTGTGGCCGCCTCGAGATTGGTCTTGAAAATGGTCTCGCCAAGATTGCGATGCCCGACAAAGGCGCCGGTGTTCACATCGATGGTGGTCATCGCCTCGGTCTGGTCTATCACCAGGTGACCGCCGGACTTGAGGATGACCTTGCGCTCCATGGCCTTCTGGATTTCATCCTCTACCCCGTAGAGGTCGAAAATCGGTCGCTCGCCCGGATAATGCTCCAGCCGGTCTTCGCAGCCCGGCATCAACTCGTGAACGAACTGCTCGACCTTCTGGAAGGTCTCGCGGGAATCCACGCGTACCTTTTCGATGCGCGCGCTGGTCAGGTCACGCAGGGTTCGCAGCGCCAGCGGCAGATCCTCGTAGATGACCGAGGGTGACGGAGCAGAGTTGAGTTGTTGGGAAATCTGCTGCCATAGACGACGGACATAGCGGATATCGACCAGGATATCCTCCTCGCGCGCAGCTTCGGCCGCGGTGCGCAGGATGAAGCCACCGGGCTCGGCAATGGCTTCCTGTTCGACGCAATGGGCGACGATCTGCTTGAGCCGCTCGCGCTCGGCCTCCTCTTCGATCTTCAGCGAGATGCCGACATGGGGCGTTTTCGGCATGTACACCAGAAAGCGCGACGGGACAGACAGATGCGTGGTCAGACGGGCACCCTTGGTACCGATCGGATCCTTGGTCACCTGCACCACCAGCGCCTGGCCTTCATGAACCAGCGCGCTGATCGGTTCTACCGCAGGGCCTTCCCGGTTGGAGATTTCCGAAGCATGAATGAAGGCCGCACGTTCAAGGCCAATGTCGACGAAGGCGGCCTGCATGCCCGGCAGTACCCTCACCACCTTGCCCTTGTAGATATTGCCAACGATGCCGCGGCGCAGGGTGCGCTCTATATGGACTTCCTGCAGCACGCCGTTTTCAACCAGCGCCACCCGGGTTTCCATCGGCGTGACGTTGACTAGAATCTCTTCGCTCATCGGCTTGTCCCGTTCCTGTGATCACCGCTAGCCAGGTTTTGCGCGACCGACTGCCAGCACGATACGCCGAATCCGGCGAGCACGGCGGCGGTTTCCATCAACGGCAACCCGACCACAGCGCTGTAGCTGCCATCGATACGCTCGACAAATACCGCGCCGCGCCCTTGTATTGCATAGCTGCCAGCCTTGTCGGCCGGTTCGCCGGTATCCCAGTAAGCGGACATTTCGGCTTCGCCGAGCGTGCGAAAGTGTACCCGCGTGTCGACCCGGATCAAGCGATGACGCTGCCCCAGACGAACCGCCACGGCCGTCATCACCCTGTGCTGATTGCCGGAAAGCAGTCTCAGGGTAGCCAGCGCCTGCTCACGATCGGCTGGCTTGCCGAGAACGCGATCACCGCATACCACGACGGTGTCGGCTGCAACAACGACCTGATCGGAGACACGGCTGCATGCCGCCTCGGCCTTCTCACGAGCCATGCGTTCGACGTAGACGCTGGCCTCTTCGCCGGCCTGGACTGTTTCGTCTATGTCACACGGCATGACCGTAACCGGAACACCGATCTGTTCGAGAAGCGCCTTGCGACGCGGGGACGCAGAAGCCAGGCAGATCATCATTCACACCACATGAAAACGTCGACGCAGCGCACCCAGCACGGACGACACCCACGGCCAGAGCACCGCACTGATAGGAGCCGGAAGGAGGAAGAGCAATGTCGGCGGACGGCTGCCGGCAAGACTGTTGAGCCACAGCAGCAGCAATTGCGCCAGACCCAGCACAGGGATCATCACCAGACTCTGCTGCCATAGCGGAAAGCGGCGGATGCGCTGATACAACATGAGCATCAGCCAGGCAACCAGGACCATGACCAGCGCGTGCTGGCCGAACAGTTCTCCATACAGCACGTCGGTAGCCAGACCGGCCAGCCAGGCGGCGACCAGACCGACACGGTGCGGAAGTGCCATCACCCAATAGGCAACCACCATGGCCAGCCACATCGGTCGGCCGATATCGACCGGCTCGGGCATCGGCATCACGCTGAGCAGCAACGCGACCACGAAACTGAGGAAAATCACCAGGCTACTGCGCATCGGGTTGTACTCCCTGAACGGGTGCCGCAGCATCGACCGGGGCGGTCGTCGGTGCCTCGCCGGCCTCCGCATCGGCCTCCTGTTCCTGCTTCTGTTCCAGGCTCAGCCCGGGAAGCACATTGCCATACCCACTTTCAGGGCTGAACACCAGCAGCAGATAGCGGCTGCGGTTGAGTTGTGCGGTTGGCGCAACGCGCACGTCGGCAAACGGCTGGGAAGGGTCACGTTCGACCGACACCACACGCCCCACCGGGTAACCGGCGGGAAAACGCTGACCCAGGCCTGAACTGACTAGAATATCGTCGACACGAATATCGGCAGTATCCCCGACATGCCGCAGCTCCAGCCACTCGTTGCTGCCCATTCCCGCGGCAATGGCGCGCAAGCCGTTGCGATTGACCTGCACCGGCAGGCTGTGTGCCACGTCAGTAATCAGCAGCACACGTGCCGTGTGTGGCAGTACCTCGACAACCTGCCCCATCAGGCCGGTAGCATCCAGGACCGGTTGACCGAGAAATACCCCGTCCTGCTCGCCCTTGTTGATGACGATGCGCTGCGTGAACGGATTGGGATCGACGCCGATGAGCTCGGCAACCAGGACGCGCTCGTCGAGCAGCGAAGAGGAGTTGAGCAGCTCGCGCAGGCGCACGTTCTGCTCGGTGAGCGCAGCCAACTTCTGCAACTTGCGCTGGGTCAGCAACGATTCGGCACGCAGTCGCTCGTTCTCCGCCATCAGGTTGGCGCGACTGGATAGTTGTTGCTCGATGGCGTCCCAGCTGCGCACTGGCAGCTCGGCGACATAATAGAAAGGCATGAGCACCAGGCCCATTTGCGAACGCAGCGGCTGCAGCACCGAAAGACGGGCATCAACCACCATCAGCGCCACGGATAGCACCGTCAGCACCAACAGGCGCACACCCAGCGAGGGGCCTTTGATGAATAGCGGCTTGATGACGTGCTCCTCACAAACCCTTTGCTGCCATGCCCACAGCAGGCGCCGCGTCACCGGGACGGCGTGCCTGCTGCCGGCCCGGCGCCCGTCCTCATGGCGCGGGCGCTTGGAACCGAATCCCCGTGATTACTCGGTGGACAGCAGATCCATGCTGTGACGGTCCATCATTTCCAGAGCCTTGCCGCCGCCGCGGGCCACACAGGTGAGGGGCTCTTCGGCAACGATCACCGGAAGCCCGGTTTCCTGTGCCAGTAGTTTGTCCAGATCGCGCAGCAGTGCACCACCACCGGTGAGAATCAGGCCGCGTTCGGCGATATCCGAGGCGAGTTCGGGAGGAGACTGCTCAAGCGCGCTCTTCACCGCCTGGGTGATGGTCGAGAGCGACTCTTGCAGCGCTTCGAGCACTTCATTGGAATTGAGCGTAAAGCTACGTGGCACGCCTTCGGCCAGGTTACGGCCACGCACGTCGACCTCCAGCACTTCTCCGCCGGGGAAAGCCACACCGATTTCCTGCTTGATACGTTCGGCGGTGGATTCACCGATGAGACTGCCGTAGTTACGACGCACATAGGTCACGATGGCTTCATCGAAGCGGTCGCCGCCGACACGGACGGATTCGGCGTATACCACGCCGTTCAGCGAGATCAACGCGATCTCGGTGGTACCGCCACCGATGTCCACGACCATCGAACCGCGCGCCTCGTCGACCGGAAGGCCAGCACCGATCGCAGCTGCCATGGGCTCTTCGATCAGGAACACTTCACGGGCGCCAGCGCCCAGAGCGGATTCACGGATGGCGCGACGCTCCACCTGAGTGGACTTGCACGGCACGCAGATCAGCACCCGCGGACTCGGCTGGATGAAGCTGTTTTCGTGGACCTTGTTGATAAAGTACTGCAGCATCTTTTCGCACACGCTGAAGTCGGCGATGACGCCATCCTTCATCGGGCGGATTGCCTGGATGTTGCCGGGAGTGCGGCCGAGCATGCGCTTGGCTTCGGTGCCGACGGCTACCACGCTTTTCTGGTTACCATGCGAGCGAATCGCCACGACCGAGGGCTCGTCTAGTACGATGCCGCGATCGCGAACGTAAATAAGGGTGTTGGCAGTGCCCAGGTCGATGGAAAGATCGCTGGAGAACATGCCACGAATTTTTTTGAACATGCGATGAATATACCCCGAGGGCGCGTGGGTTAAATGTCAAGAAACACTGATAAGCTACCCGCCGCTGCGGCGGGGCTCCCTTCATTCAGGGAAACGGGAGCGTAACCGGTCGGACAAGCTGACTCCCAGAGTAGCTGATCGGTACATCCTGAAGTGTCGCAACTCTAACAATGGCGGGGTTTTTGGGCAAGGCGCGTCTGTGGTAAATTCGCCCCTTTGTCCGGTTCCGACGCCGCCTTTTCGCGGACGCCGCAGAGGGTTGCGTGTCCTCTCGGATTCCTCCCGGCTTCATGGAGAAACAACATGGCCCTAGACCGTTCGGATGTGGAAAAGATTGCACATCTGGCCCGTATCGCACTGAGCGACGAAGACGTTCCTGCGACCACTGCCAAACTGTCCGGCATTCTCGGGCTTATCGACGAGATGCAGGCAGTCGATACCGACGGCATCGCACCGCTGGCCCACCCGCTGGAAACCACTCAGCGTCTGCGCCCCGACCAGGTCAGCGAGACCAATCAGCGCGAGACCTACCAGACCATCGCCCCGGCCACCGAAGCAGGCTTGTACCTGGTTCCCAAGGTGATCGAATAAGCCCGCCGCGTGCGGCGCAGACAGGACGAGACATTCCCATGCATGAGAAGACCCTGGCCGAACTCTCCCAGGCCCTGCAGAGCAAGAGCATTTCCAGTGTCGAGCTGACCGAGCACTACCTGAAGCGGATCGAGCAGCTCGATCCGGCATTGAACAGCTTCATCACCGTGACCCCGGAGTTGGCACTGCAGCAGGCGAAGGCCGCCGACGCGCGGATCGCCGCTGGCGATGCCGACCCGCTGACCGGTATTCCGCTCGCGCACAAGGATGTGTTCTGCACGCAGGGTGTGCGCACCAGCTGCGGCTCGAAGATGCTCGACAACTTCATTGCCCCGTACGAGTCGACAGTGACCGCGAAGCTGCAGGCCGCCGGGACCGTCTGCCTGGGCAAAACCAACATGGACGAGTTCGCCATGGGCTCGTCCACCGAATCGAGCTTCTACGGTCCGACGCGCAACCCGTGGAACACCGACCACGTGCCGGGCGGTTCTTCGGGCGGCTCGGCCTCTGCCGTCGCGGCCCGGCTGTGCGCCGGAGCCACCGGTACCGACACCGGCGGCTCGATTCGCCAGCCCGCCGGCTTCACTGCGCTGACCGGCCTCAAGCCGACCTATGGGCGCGTATCGCGCTGGGGCATGATCGCCTACGCATCGAGCCTCGACCAGGGCGGCCCGATGGCCCGCACCGCGGAAGACTGTGCGCTGATGCTGCAGGCCATGGCCGGCTTCGACGCCAAGGACTCGACCAGTGTCGACGAGCCCGTAGCCAACTATTCAGCCAGCCTGAACGATTCGTTGAAGGGGCTGCGCATCGGCCTGCCGAAGGAATATTTCGCCGGTGGGCTGGATGCGGCGACTGCCAGCGCCATCGACGAGGCGGTGAAACAGTTTCAGGCACTGGGCGCCGAGGTAAAAGAAATCAGCCTGCCGAACGCCCAATTGGCCATTCCAGCGTACTACGTCATCGCTCCGGCCGAAGCCTCTTCAAACCTGTCCCGTTTTGACGGCGTGCGCTTCGGCTATCGCTGCGACAACCCGGCCGACCTCACCGATCTGTACAAGCGTTCGCGGGCCGAGGGCTTCGGCGCAGAGGTCAAGCGGCGCATTATGGTCGGCGCCTATGCCCTGTCCGCGGGCTACTACGATGCGTACTACCTGAAGGCGCAGAAGATTCGTCGATTGATCAAGAATGACTTCATGGCTGCCTATCAAGATGTCGATGTGATTCTCTGCCCGACCTCGCCGACGCCGGCGTTTCGTATCGGCGAAAAAATCGACGATCCGGTCAGCCTGTACCTGACCGACATCTACACCATCACCGCCAACCTCGCTGGCGTACCCGGCGTCGCCCTGCCCGCCGGGTTCGCCAACGGCTTGCCGCTGGGCATGCAGTTGCTGGGACCGTATTTCAGCGAGGCCCGCCTACTGAACATCGCCCACCAGTATCAGCAGGTGACCGACTGGCATCGCCGCGCGCCGGCCGGCTACTGAGAGGATTGAGGACAGACTATGCAATGGGAAATTGTCATCGGCCTGGAAATTCACGCCCAGCTGACCACCGCCTCGAAGATCTTCTCTGGCAGCGCTACCACGTTCGGCGCTGAACCGAACACCCAGGCAAGCCTGGTTGACCTCGGCATGCCGGGCAGCCTGCCCGTTCTCAACGCCCAGGCGGTAAAGAACGCGGTCAAGTTCGGCTTGGCGGTAAACGCCGAGATTGGCATGACCAACGTCTTCGCCCGCAAGAACTACTTCTATCCCGACCTGCCCAAGGGCTACCAGATCAGCCAGATGGATCATCCCGTCGTCGGCAAGGGCTTTCTGGATATCACGCTCGAGGACGGCACGGTCAAGCGCGTCGGCATCACGCGCGCCCACCTTGAGGAAGATGCGGGCAAGAGCCTGCACGAAGATTTTCAGGGCATGAGCGGCATCGATCTGAACCGCGCCGGCACGCCGTTGCTCGAGATCGTGTCCGAGCCCGACATGCGCAGCGCGAAGGAAGCGGTCGCCTACGCCAAGACGATTCACTCGCTAGTGCGCTACCTGGGCATTTGCGACGGCAACATGGCCGAGGGCTCGCTGCGTTGCGACTGCAACGTCTCGATCCGCCCGAAGGGCCAGGCCGAGTTCGGCACGCGTTGCGAGATCAAGAACGTCAACTCCTTCCGGTTCATCGAAAAGGCCATCAACACCGAAGTGCAGCGGCAGATGGAGCTGATCGAGGATGGCGGCAAGGTGATTCAGGAAACGCGCCTGTACGATCCGAACAAGGACGAAACCCGTTCGATGCGGAGCAAGGAAGAAGCCAACGACTATCGCTACTTCCCTGATCCGGATCTGTTGCCGGTGGTCATCGAACCGGCCTTTATCGAAGAGGTGCGCCGCGAACTGCCAGAACTACCCCAGGACAAGCGCGAGCGTTTTCAGAGCGAATTCGGCCTGTCCGCCTACGATGCGAGCGTGCTCTCCGCCCAGCGCGAGCTGGCAGACTACTTCGAGGAAGTCCAGCGCCACTGCGGCGACGCCAAGCTGGCGGCGAACTGGGTAATGGGCGAACTGTCCAGCCTGCTCAACAAGTCCGACCTGGACATCAGCGAGTCTCCGGTCAGCGCCGCGCAGCTCGGCGGGTTGATCCAGCGCATTCAGGACAACACCATCTCCGGCAAGATCGCCAAGGTGGTCTTCGAAGCGCTAGCCAATGGTGAAGGCGACAGCGCCAATACGGTTATCGAAGCCAAGGGCCTCAAGCAGGTGACCGATAGCAGCGCCATCGAGACCATGCTTGACGAGGTGTTGGCTGCCAATGCCGAACAGGTCGAGCAGTATCGCGCCAGCGATGGAGCCAAGCGCGGCAAGATGTTCGGCTTTTTCGTCGGCCAGGCAATGAAGGCATCCAGAGGCAAGGCGAACCCGCAGCAGGTGAACGAGCTGTTGAAGAAAAAACTGGATAGCTGAGCGTGCGCCGGGTCGCTAGAACGCGCCCGGCCACATTCTAGAGCAGGGAGAGCCAAACATGCGCCGACGGATGATCGCATTGTTGATCGTGTTACCGCTGACCGCCGCAGCCAGCACTGCGCCGATCAGCGACAACACTGAGGCCGAGGTTTACAGCACCGTAGGCAAGGCGTCGTATTACTCCTCGCGCCTGCATGGCAGAGCGACGGCCAGTGGCGAACTCTACGATCAGACAGCCTTGACTGCCGCCCACCCGAATCTCCCGTTCGGTACCATTGTTTGCGTAACCAATACGCGCACCGGCCAGAGCGTGGCCGTGCGCATCAACGACCGCGGCCCCTTTACCGGTGGCCGGATCATCGACCTGTCACGCCGCGCTGCCCGTGAAATCGGCATGATCAACGCCGGAAGCGCCCGGGTTCACGTCGAATCCTGTCCGCAGATGGCTGAAGAGTCCTGACTGGCTCAGGACCAACCGCCCGCGCTTGCAAAGCGTTCTGCCTCGATTGAGGAAACATCCGGCCTCTAAGTAGTCCACTGGTCAGAACGTCGTCCGCGACGATTCGCTTCGAAACGACCAGAAGGAAACTTCAATGACGGCCAACAACCCAGCATGGAAGTCGACGATTCTCGTCCCGGTCTTCGCTCCCGCAGTCATCGTCACGCTGCTGCTTGTCATCGGTACCATCGCCAATCCCGAGCTGGCTGGCCAGGCCTTCTCGGCTACGCTTGGCTACATCACCCGCACCTTCGGCTGGTTCTACATGCTGGCGGTGGCAATTTTTTTGGTATTCATCGTGCTCGTGGCCTCGAGTCGATGGGGGAACATCAAGCTGGGCCCGGATCATGCTGAGCCGCAGTACAGCTTCCCCGCCTGGTTCGCCATGCTGTTTTCGGCCGGGTACGGTATCGCGCTATTGTTCTTCGGCGTTGCCGAACCTGTACTGCACTATGCGTCGCCGCCAGTCGGTGCTCCGGAAACGCTGGACGCCGCGAAACAGGCGATGCAGATCGCCTATTTCCACTGGGGCTTTCACATATGGGCGATATACGGTCTGGTCGGGCTGGTTCTAGCCTATTTCTCGTTCCGCCATGGGTTGCCACTGTCCATGCGCTCTGCGTTGTATCCATTGATCGGCGAGCGCATCCACGGACCCATCGGCCACGTCGTAGACGTATTCGCCATTCTCGGCACGCTGTTCGGTATCGCTACCACGCTGGGGTTGTCCGTCGCGCAGATCAACGCGGGGATGAATTACCTCTGGCCCAGCATCCCGGTCGCCACCTGGGTGCAGATAGTGGCGATCGCTGTCATCACCGGGCTCGCGCTTATATCCGTGGTAGCCGGCCTGGACAAGGGGGTGAAGAACCTCTCCATCCTCAACATGGTCCTTGCCGTTGCACTGATGCTGTTCGTGTTCATCGTCGGGCCGAGCATCTTCATTCTCGAAGCCTTTCTGCAGAACACCGGCAGCTACCTGAACAACATCGTCGAACGTACTTTCAACCTGCAGGCGTATACGCGCAGTGACTGGATCGGCAACTGGACACTGTTCATCTTCGGCTGGACCATCGCCTGGGCACCCTTCGTCGGCCTGTTCATCGCCAAGATCAGCCGCGGCAGAACCATTCGCCAGTTCGTCTTCGGCGTGATGTTCGTGCCGACCATGTTCACCTTCCTGTGGTTCGCGATTTTTGGTGATACCGCGCTGCATCTGATCATGAACGAGGGATACACCGCGCTTATCGGAGAAGTACAAAACGATACCGCCATTGCCCTGTTCAAACTCTACGAACGCTTGCCACTGACCAATATCGTCTCGTTCATCACCGTGATCCTGATCGTGACCTTCTTCGTCACCTCTTCGGACTCAGGCTCATTGGTCATAGACTCGCTGGCGTCCGGCGGGGCAATGGTTACACCCGCCTGGCAGAGAGCATTCTGGGCCATTCTCGAAGGTGCGGTAGCCTCCGCACTGCTGTTGGCTGGTGGTTTGAGCGCGCTTCAAACGATGACCATCGCCAGCGCTCTGCCGTTTGCGATCATCATGCTCATCGCCGCAGTCGGAATGTGGCGAGCCTTGGTCATTGAACGACATCAGGACGCGAGTCTGCGCCATCACATGCAGGCGTCACGCACTGCCAGCGGGAACCTGTGGAAGAAACGCCTGGCTGGCATCGTCAACTTCCCGGAACATGAGGCGGTGCAACGCTTTATCGAAACCACGGTGAACGAGAGCATGCAACGCCTGGCTCGCAATCTGGAGACGCAAGGCTGGCCGGCAAAGGTGAGCTACGACCCGGATCTGGTGCGCTCGTACATCGAGGTGATCAAGCCCGACCAGCTGGACTTCATCTACGAGATCCGCCTGCGCGAGTATGCTCGGCCGTCGTTTGCCTTCCCGCAGATCGATCCTGGCGACAGTCGCGAAGCGAGCTACTACCGTGCGGAAGTGTTTCTGCGCCGAGGCGGTCAGACCTATGACATCTACGGTTATGACCAGCAGGAGATCATCAGCGACATCCTCGATCACTTCGAGCGCTACCTTCACTTTCTGCACATCTCGCCAGGCTCGCTGCCGTGGAATATGGCCGAGCATGACGAGATGCTGCACCAGCCACTGCCTCCGGACGCCGCTGGTTCCACAGTGGGCGAGGATCCACCGAGGGCATGAACGAAAAAAAGCCAGGCGATGCCTGGCTTTTTTATTTCATCGCGATCACATTCAACGTTGCAGAATCTGCACAATAGCCGGATCGCGGAACACGCGAGTCAAGGCATCGCTCATCACTTCGGTAACCAGCTTGGTATTGGTCGCCTGATTGGGTGCGTAACCGAAACGATGCTGGGCCGATGCGTTGTAGCGGCCACGGTAGTTTTCGTTCAGCGAGCGCGCCTCGGCAGCGAAGGTAGCGCTGATATCAGCCTGGGTCACGTAGGCACCGTCGCTTGGCGAGCGGTAGTTCAGCTCCGCCAGATTGACGGTCAGCCGATTGGCGTTCGGCGTGCCCTCGGCGACCACGACAAAGCCCAGTTGCCGGACCGCCTGCTCGACCTGCTGGCGAATGTTGGCAAGGCTCTGCTCGGTGAGAGTGAGGTTGCTGGAATCGGGATAGATACCGCCGCGGGTGCCGAGCACCTTGGAAGGCCTGGTGTCCTGAACCACGACTACCACTGGCTGGTTGCGCGCGACGGCGTTGAGCGGAACCTGGACCTGAGGCTGCACATTGAGTTGCTGAGGACTATGAGCACAGCCCACCAGCGACATCGCCAGCACACCAAGGATCAGCACACCCACACGGTTCAACATGGTCAAGGCACTCCTGGAAAAACGGTTGGACAGATCGTGCGCCCGCGGCGCAGTAGGCTGCACAGCATAGCCCGATTCGCTCTTCCAGCCCAGCGGTGAGCGTGTCATCGCAATGCCATACAAGGCGCGGACAATCGCAGCAACAACCGACCAGAATGGACTGGCAATGCTCTGGAAACGCAGCAAGCCGCAACGATGTTTCGCTCAGCTCGATGCCAGCGGGCGCTGCATAGCCTTCTGGGTACTCCCGCAGCCACCGGCGTCGGGCAAATGGATGGAAGTCAGCGATGCGGACCCACGCTGGATCGGACGACAGCTGCACAACCTGACTGCCACCACCCTTCCTGCGCGGAGCGCGCGGCCCTGACCGGCTAGCGTTAACGCGCCCCCGCCGCCTCCAGCGCGGCTACGTATTCTTCGCCGCGCGAATGCTGGCGGACCGTATCGAGGAAGGTCTTGCCTTCGCGATCGGTCGCATTGAGGTCATAGCCCTCGGCCTTGAACATCACCAGGAAACGTTCGAAATCCTCGATCCGCAAGCCGCGGTAGGCGCGGGTCAGGATGTGCTGTTCCACCGACTCGTCGGCGTACGGACGTGCGTTGAGAAACGCGGCGACCTGCTCGTCACTCATCGGCTCGCCGATCACTTTCTGTTTGTCTTTACGCACAGGCACCTCGCTGGCTGCAATCGAAAGCGGAGATTGTAACGAGCCGGCCGTGGCGCCACCAGCGTTAGTCAACGACGGACCGCTACCGGCCCGCTGTGAATGTCCGACCAGACCGTGCCGTTCGCGTAGAAGCGGGCCTGCACATAGTGGGGACCGGGGCGGGAAAACAGCGTCATCAGCGTATCGAGCTGCGCCGCAGGCAGGTAGAGCATGAGCGTCTCGCTTGATCGGTCCAGCCGTGCCGGCAATACGCGGCCCCCAGCGTCGATCAGGTTCACCTGAGCCCGGCTGACCTCATTGCCCCCGGCCAGAGACCGGCCCTCAAGAAACAGCCAGGCCGAGCTGCCTTGCGCTCCGGGGATTGCCTGAGGAATGGTCTCGTTTCCAAGCGTCAGACGATAACTGGTGATCTCGATCAATACCTGCTCGGGACGGTCCTGACGATTGCCGTAAACGTCCGGCGGAAGGAATGCATCATGGGGCAAGCGGACCTGTTCGGCCGCACCGGCGGTTCCCAGCGCAGCCAGCAACATGGTCGTCAGCGTAATACGTTTAATCAACATACTGCCTGGCCCTCCCCGGCCCGGACCACGGCTCGCTCAATGGCCCTTGAGCGCGAAGATGCCGTTGGCGTTGCGCCAGTAACCTTTGTAATCCAGTCCAAAACCAAAGATGTAACGGTCCTCGACGTCCAGGCCGGTGAAATCGGCGCGCATGCCCGCGTAGGCCTTGCGATCATGAACTTTGTCGAGCAGTACCGCAGTGAGCACCTGTTTGGCGCCAGCGTCACGGCAATATTCCACAATCGCCGCCAGCGTATGTCCCTCGTCAAGGATGTCATCGATGATCAGCACGGTACGGTCGACCAGCGAATGCTCGGCCCGCGCTTTCCAGAACAGCTCACCACCGGTGAGCTTGTTGCGATAGCGCGTCGCATGCAGGTATCCAACTTCCATCGGAAAATCCAGGCGGGTAACCAATTGACCGGCGATGATCAGACCACCATTCATCACGCTATAGACGATGGGATTGCTGTCGGCCAGTTGCTGGTTGATGGACACTGCCATCTCGTCCATGGCGGCTTCGACCTGCTGCGCCGTGAACAGGCAATCAGCCTCGGCCATTACCTGCTTGATGTGTTCCAGATCAACCGACATGAGATTCTCCAGTGGGTGCCGCGAAAAAGGGGCGAAAAATACTGAGCTTGTCGGGCAAACGCAAGCGCACGCAAGGTCGGTCGTCGTTTATCAAAGACCAACCGCTTCCTGGCGCTCATGGCAAAATTTGCTGCGAAACCCTAAGCTATAGGCCGATCTATGGCCCTGCACGAGAACGCCCCCTGATGAACGTCAAAGAAATACGCCATCCGCTAATCCGTCACAAGCTGGGCCTGATGCGCCGGGCTGACATCAGCACGAAAAACTTCCGGGAACTGGCGCAAGAAGTCGCCTCTCTGCTCACCTACGAAGCGACCCAGGACATGGCTGTCGAAGAGCATAGCATCCAGGGATGGTGCGGCGAGGTGCAGGTCGAGAAGCTCTCGGGCAAAAAGGTCACCGTCGTGCCGATTCTGCGCGCAGGGTTGGGCATGCTCGATGGCGTCCTCAGCCTGATCCCCAGTGCCAAGGTGAGCGTAATCGGCCTGGTACGCAACGAGCAGACGCTCGAAGCCGATACCTATCTGGAAAAGCTCGTCGGCAACATGAATCAGCGCCTGGCATTGATCATCGACCCGATGCTTGCCACCGGCGGCTCCATGGTTGCCACCATCGACATGCTCAAGCGAGCCGGTGCGCGCGAGATTCGCGCGCTGGTGCTGGTCGCAGCGCCTGAGGGCATCGCGCGAGTCAACGCCACGCATCCCGACGTACAGATCTACACCGCGTCGATCGACGAGCGCCTGAACGAACACGGCTACATCATTCCCGGCCTCGGCGATGCTGGCGACAAGATTTTCGGAACCAAGCAGAAGGACGTTCAGTGATGCAGGACATCCAGACCACTGGCTGGCGCAGCGCACTGGCCGGTTCGCAAATGCTGTTCGTCGCGTTTGGCGCCCTGGTGCTCATGCCGCTCATCACCGGCATGAACCCCAGCGTCGCGCTGTTTACCGCCGGCATCGGCACACTGATGTTCCAGTTCATTACCCAGCGTCAGGTTCCGGTCTTCCTGGCCTCGAGCTTCGCTTTCATCGCGCCGATTCTTTACGCCAACCAGACCTGGGGACTGCCGGCTACGCTGGGCGGTCTGCTTGCCGCGGGCCTGGTCTACATTCTGCTGAGTCTGCTGGTCTGGTGGCGCGGGCCGGGGTTCATCCAGAAGCTGCTGCCGCCTGTTGTGGTGGGCCCGGTGATCATGGTGATCGGTCTGGGGTTGGCGTCAGTCGCGGTGAACATGGCGATGGGCAAGGCCGGCGATGGCAGCGCTCAACTGGTCGAATACAATACGGCCATTGTCATTTCCCTGGCCTCGCTGATCACCACCATCATCGTCGCCGTATACGCGCGGGGCATTTTCCGTCTGGTGCCGATTCTCGCCGGCATCCTGGTCGGCTACTCGCTGTCCTGGATCCTCGGCGTAGTCGATTTCAGCGGCGTAGCTCAGGCGGAATGGGTGTCGGTGCCCGGTTTCGTGACGCCTGAATTCCATCTGGCTGCCATTCTGTTCATGTTGCCGGTGGCGATCGCTCCGGCGATCGAGCATATCGGTGACGTGCTCGCCATCGGCTCGGTAACCGGCAAGGACTATATGCGCAAGCCAGGCCTGCAGCGCACCCTGCTCGGCGACGGGATCGCCACCTCCGCCGCGGCCATGTTCGGCGGACCACCCAATACCACCTACTCGGAGGTGACGGGCGCGGTCATGCTGACCCGGAACTTCAATCCGAACGTGATGATCTGGGCGGCGGTATTCGCTATCGGCCTGGCCTTCGTCAGCAAGTTCGGCGCGATCCTGCTGAGCATGCCGGTACCCGTCATGGGCGGCATCCTCTGCCTGCTGTTTGGCTCGATTGCGGTAGTCGGCATGAACACGCTGACCCGTCATCAGGTCGATTTTTCCCAGGCGCGCAACTTATGCATCGTCTCGGTGACGCTGGTGTTCGGCATTGGCGGCCTGGTCATCGGCAACGAGTCGGTCAGTCTGCAGGGCATCAGCCTGTGCGGTGTCGTGGCGATTATTCTTAACTTGATTCTCCCCGCCGAACGCGAACCGGTTCACCCCGCCTGAAGGCAACCTGTCCGCCTCAGCGGCGCCAGCATTTGGCGTCGCTGGGCGAACGCCGGCCGACCTGGTCCAGCGAGTAGTTAGCGCAGAGGTCCCCCGCCATCATCCCGCCCGACTGAGCCGTCGCACTGATCGAGTAGCTTTGGCTGTCCGCTACCAGCGACAGGTTGTATACCGGCGTACCCGTGACCGGAGCTTGTGATACCAGACCGCTGACAGCACCGGCATCATAGGCACCGTGGCGGGTGTAGTGTCGCTCTAGCAGTTGCGCGTTCTCGAGCATCAGCGCAGTGACTTCCGCGCGCCGGGTTTGCCGCACGTGCTCGATGTAACTCGGATAGGCGATCGCTGCGAGAATCCCGACGATCGCCACGACCACCATGACTTCGATAAGGGTGAAACCTCTGTGCTGGTTGTCGTGCATCTTCATGGCTCCCTCCTCACATCAACTGGCGCCACATGATGCGGCTGAGCTCACAGCGGCTGTTGCCAACCACCGACGTGATGCCGTCCGAGCCCGGCAGCAGATAGTATTCATCCCCACAATCAGGCGGTGGTGGGCAATCGTCCCCGGCGCAACCGCATTGCTCGCCCTCCGCGCAGTCAGGCTCTTCGGGTGGCCTTCTCACCAGGTTCAGTCTGCCTGGCAGGCCGATATCCAGATCCACTCCGGCGGCCGGGTCATCGTTTCCATCGACCACTCGATCGCCATTGGTATCGATAGTCGCGCTAGGCAACATGCCGCCGGAATAGATATCCAGTACCATCAGCCAGCCATCGCCCGTGGTAACACAGGGGTCCGCGCCGGTATCGCGGATCAGCCCGGTCGTGAAGATGACTCGGCTTCCCTGGGTAATGAAGTCTCGCGTCACCCGCTCGCCGGTATTCACCCCGCCCTGAACAAGCGGCAGCATCCATCCGCTTTGCGAGTGCCAGTCGACCCGGTGCTGGCTTACTGACCTGAACGACTGGTCCTCGCGCCGTTGCTCATTGATGGTTTGCCCCAGCAGGTCGTCAGCCTCAAGACCGCCGGCGCCACCAGGCCGGTCCCATACTGCGTAGAAGGCCTGCGTCGACCGGTCCGCCAGGTCGGAGGCCTCAAGGAATTTGCCGGTACCGAACAACAGCAGATGACCGCCCTGAGGGTGAGCGACGATTTGCGGCTGAACGGTGATCGGCTGGCCAGCGTGGGCAGTGAACATGGGGACCCCAGCATGGCCGACGGACCAATCGTCGAGATCGCCGACAAGGTCGAAGCGCCATAGCCGACCTGTCAGGTCACCAGCATAGGCCGCTACCAGATTGCCTCCGGCGTCGGTTACCAGTTGGGGAGTGGAGAGACCATTGCCGCCCGGCTCGCCCACTTTCAGGCGCTTGAGCTGGTCTCCGGTGATGGCGTCGAGCACGTACAGCACCGCCTGACCACTCGACCCACCGTAACCGTTGCCGGTAATGATTACCCAGCGCCCGCCTGTCTTTGCGAGCAGGGGCTTGGCATAGGTAAAGCCTAGATCGCTCCAACCCTCGTCATCCGCATTGACCTCCCACAGGGCACCCAGCGCGCTGTTACCGTGGATCTGGTCGAACAGTCGAAGCCCGAACAGACCCTTGCCACCCGCACCCATGCCGCCTACCGCGATAGTGTTCCAGCTGTCATGTGTTTCGACATCCCCCAGGATGATTGGGCCATCCATTCCCGATTCATGCGTGGGACCGAAATCCAGCCTGGCTCGGTTGCCCATATGTCGATGCATCGCCGCCGGCAGAAAAGCATAACGATGCTCGCCGTTGACGGCTCCGATCACATGCACCAGACCATCATTGGCGCCGGTGACCAGCGAAGCGGTCATCTCGCGGCGTTTGATCGCAAGATAGACGGCATAGCCAGGCTCATCAGGTGGAGCCAGCACACCGGTCGGGCTGGCCAGTTCAAGCGGTGCGGCAATGATGTCGCCGAGCAGGACGTCTCGATGACGTAAACCGGCGACAGACGTTCCCCTTGTCCAGTCGAGCAACTGCTGTCCGATGCCGTCACCCTCGAGGCCGGCTATGCTCGCCTCATGCTCGATCAGCCTTCGCTGGCTTTGCGACAGTCTGCCGTAGGTGGATGCGTCGAGCGCGACGACCCCAGCCCGCCCGGTTGTGTCTGCCTGGCGCCATGTCTGGTACAGCTGAGCTCTGTTGGTCGTGCGCAACGTCTGGTCCGTACTCCAGAGTTGCTGGCCGAGCACCCCTTCTTCATCCAGGCGGTAAGCCTCGACCGCTCCGGTCCAGCCGTCGGGGTCATAGCGTGTCCGGTAGAACGACGAATCGGCGCTGAGCTCGGCTGCGCTGCTGATGCCACCACCACCGGAGCCGGACGCAGCGTTGATTTCCTTCAGGGCGTCGTCTAGCGCGGCGGTCAATTCAGCGCTGCTGGTCGCGGTGTAGTAATTGCCATTTCCAGCCTGCGCAACGCTACGCAAACGCGGGTCATCGACAGCGAAACCGACTGCATAGGTGCGCATGTTCTGTAGCGGGAACTGCGGGTCATCGAAACTAACCCCCGCGTGGTCAGTCAGTCCAGGCGCTCCATCAGCGCTGCGCAGGTCGGTGTCGTAGGCGAACGCGGCGATGTCATCCAGGTAGAACGTGCTTCCTTCTACGGACACATCGTCGCCATCGCTGTCACCTTGGCTCTCGCCGTCCCAGTCAGGCAGATTGAACGAACCGGCCACCTGCAAGTTATCTCCATCGCCATCCTCCTGCAGGCTAGACGGGAACTGACTGTCATAGGTTGGCAGGCCGTCTGTCAGGACAAGGCCGAAGCTTCGCTGACAGCGATACTCGACAGGGCTGTCGAACCGCTCTCGACTTCCGGAAGATGTTGATTGGGGATAGAAGGCCCGCATGCCACGCATGTACCGGGTCACTTCATAGTACGTCTCGGCCAGCGGCGTATAGGTGAAACTCTCTGCAGCGCTCGGCGCGACGCCTTCAAGCGTGGACTGGATCCGAGCGAAGCGCTCCTCCCCTCCTTCTTCGCCTGCCGCCACAGAGCCGACTTCGACTGCCAGGCGGCCACCCGGTGCATCGCGGTTGCGGCCGGAGCCCTGCGTGTCGCGAAACATGAACAGCCCGAAGCGCACGTTGCGATTGCCCGAAATCAACTCCTGCGCCGCATGCCGGGCCACTTCCAGACGTGTCTGCCCGGTACCCGGCACGCGGTTGAGAACCATGCTGGAAGAATTGTCGAACAGCATGACAACGTTTGGCGGCACCGCAGTGTTTGCCAGGATCGGGCCGCTCAAGGGAGAGAATGCCTGCGCTGCGCTGGCACAGCCGAGCGTCAGCGTTACGCCAGTCAGGAGCCCGACCCAGCGGTCCAGGCGCGCAGGACGTTCAGATGATGGTATGAGCATAGGTCGCCTCCAGTACGGTCCTGGTCTGCCCGCGGAAGCTGACTACCAGGATGCGATAGAGCTCGCCCGGTGCCTGGCTGCGAGTATTGGCCGGCGCCAGCGCGCTGCCCAGCGCAACAACGCGGTACCACACGTCCATCTGATTGGTCGCCTCGCTTCGGGGAACCGAAACCCAGCCGCTTCCCGGCGACCCCCGATGATCGATATCCAGCGCATTATCGGAGAGGTCACACTGTTCCGCCGCGCAGGGGGCAGCGATGCTGTGCGGAGCGCTGGCAAGCGCTTGTTCGGCAATACGCAGCCCGGCTTCGGCCGCCTGGAAGCTGTCGTTCTTGATCCTCGCGTTCGCCGCCATCCGCTCCTGGCTGGTTGACGCCTTGATGCCGGCCACGCTGCTCATGGTAAGCAGCACCAACAGCATCAGGCTGACGATCAGCACTGTGCCCTGCTGCCGCGTTCGCGAAAAGGTATTGTCCATCGGCTCTCCTTGTTGCCTCAGTTCGTCCGGTTGCGCAATGTCGCGACCAGCGAGTAGGTCGCAGCGCGGACATCACCCGCATCCGGATCATCGGGATTGTCGCTGAGCTGTAGTTCGAGCCGCACACTGCGGACTCGTGGGAAATCGGTGGGGTCGATCGCGCTGACGTAGGCACCGCTGACGTGTGCTTCATCAACGGTTGCCGACAGCCCGAACGAAACGTTCAGCGCCACCACGCCGTCGATGAGTGTCTCCCGGTTGCCGCTGCCGTTGAGCCGCGCGCGGACGCTATGCTCCTGCACCGAATATTCCAGTTGGCGGATCGGGATGAGCACATCGCCGGGCCGTACCGGAACGTCTTCCGTGCCGATGCGCAGGTCTTCCGCGGTCCGGCAATTGGTGATGAGCAGCCAGCGCGCGCCGAAGTCGCTGGCGCTACGTGTGCTGGCTACGGAAAATCGCTGAGCGTGGGGGACTGCGGTGAGGATGGTCAGCGTGCCGTCGGAATAGGCGATGGGTTGCGCAAACGCGCTCGGGACGCTGGCGGCCACCGAAGCGGGCAAGCGATTCAGGTCGAGACAGCCGAACATGTTGACCATGCGTAATTCGCGCGCCATGCGGTTGAGCAGGAAGCGTGCGTTTTCCTGCATCGTCGAGGCGCTCTGCTGAACCACGAAGCTGTGCTTGGCACCGATGAAGATCTGCGTGACGCCGAGTATCAGGATCACTCCGAGCGCCAGCGCGATCATCAATTCGATTAACCCAAAGCCGCTCGCGCCGCGGACGTCCGCGCGGATCACGGCCCGGCCCCGAGGCGGGTTGATATCACTAGCTGGGTATCCGGTTCGTCAGGCGCGATGCGCGCCTCCGACCAGCCCACCGTGACAGTAGCCTGATTGCCCGCTACCACGATGCTGCCGGCTCCCTTTGGTAGCTGGCAGCCGACCGCCGCAGCGAAGTCGCGCCGATCCTGCGCGCCGAGCTCCGTGGCCGGCTGCGGATCGCTGCAGCCACTAACGCTCAGTCCGGCGTAATCTTCGATATCGTCGGCGTTGGCGCGCAGCCGATCAAGCATGTCGTAGGCAATGAAGCTGGCCTGGGTCGCATGCGCTGCACCCGCGTTATAGCGCAACGCTGCGAGTTGTAGCTGGGCAGCGCCCAGCACGCCAGCAGCCAGGACCAGAACGGCTATGAGGACTTCCAGCAGGCTGACACCAAGCTGGCGTCGCGCAGCAGGCGACGAAAAAAATCGAGGCATGTTGCTCTTCCGTGAGTCTGCGATTGAAGCAGCCGACTACGAAACAGCTACGTTTTCCTTGGGGGTCGAAGCTTAGTGGTCGAAGCTTGGCGAGACATCACCCGAACGGGTGATGTGCCATGAACTGTGAACCAGCCCTCAACTGACGACGCGGCGCGGTTCCGAATGCGTGAACGACTCGAGGTTTTCGGCCAGCTGGTTGACGATCGTTTGCCGCGCTTCGCGGCTTCCCCAGGCGCTGTGCGGCGTGACAATCAGATTGTCCACATTCGCCTTCAGCAACGGATTGCCGTTGCGTGGAGGCTCTTCAGTCAGCACGTCGAAAGCAGCCCCAGCCAGATGACCGCTGCGCAGACTGGCGACCACCGCCGCTTCGTCAACCAGCCCACCCCGCGCAGCATTGATCAGGAAGCTGCCTGCCTTCATCCGCGCCAGCTCCGGTGCGCCGATCATCCCCCGCGTCGTCTCGGTCAGCGGGCAATGCAGGCTGAGCATATCGACCTGCGGCAACAGCTCGTCGATGGATGGACGCCTGGCACGCTCGCGGCCGGGCAGCGCTCCGACGATTACCCGCATATCGAATGCTTCCGCCCGTCGCGCAACGGCCTGGCCCAGCTCGCCGTAGCCGAGAATGCCCAGCGTGCGCCCCGCCAGTTCACCGATCGGGAAATCGAGCAGACAGAACTGGCTGCTGCGCTGCCAGGCGCCGTCGCGTACGGCCTGGCGATACGACTCGAAGCGGGTCACCAACACCAGCATCAACATCAGCGTGTGCTGCGCCACGGCCGAAGTCCCATACGCCTGGCAATTGCACACGGTAACGCCCCGCCGGCGCGCGGCATCGAGATCGACATTGTTGGTACCGGTGGCGGCAATCAGGATCAGCTTTAGCTGCGGGCAAGACTGCATCACCGCCTCGTCAATTACTACCTTGTTGGTGATCGCGACCTGGTGGTCGCCAATGTGCTCGGCGACCTGTTCGGCGGTGGTGGTGTCGAACTGCGCGAAGCTTGAAGCAGCCCTGACTAGAGGCGCGAGATCGAGATCGTCACGATCCAGCGTGGAAAGATCGAGGAATACCGCTGATAGGCTGTTTGCCATGGTCACTGTGCCTGTCTTGCCGATGTCAGGCCGTTTAGAATGGTCGTTTTGCTCGGAGCCGTCCATGTATCTGGAAGAATTTCTGTTGGTTGCGCTGGTGCATCTGCTGGCAGTCATGAGCCCTGGGCCGGACTTCGCCGTGGTCATTCGCAACAGCGTCAGCCTGGGCAGGCAGACCGGCCTGATGACGGCGGCAGGCATCGGTACGGGCATACTGATCCACGTTGCCTATTCGCTGCTCGGCATCGGGCTGATCGTGTCGCAGTCGGTGTGGTTGTTCAATCTCATGAAATGGGCGGCGGCGGCGTATCTGCTGTATATCGGCCTGCGGGCGCTGCGCTCGCAACCTCAGGTACTTAACACCGAGGGCAGCCGGATCGATCCTCTGTCACCGCGCCGCGCCTTTACCCAGGGCTTCATTACCAACGGACTGAACCCGAAGGCGACCTTGTTCTTCCTGTCCTTGTTCACCGTGGTGATCTCGCACGACACACCGTTGCCGGTGCAAGCCGGTTATGGGCTGTATCTGGCTTTCGCTACCGGGGCCTGGTTCTGCCTGGTTGCCGTACTGTTCAGTCATCCCCGGGTGCGTCGAGCGTTTTCGCGCATGGGGCACTGGTTCGATCGGGCAATGGGATTGGTGCTGATCGGCCTGGGCATCCGCCTGGCGCTGTCGCAGTGGCTTGAGCGAAGCGACCAGGCACTCTGAAGCCGGCTAGGCTGCAGTCGGCTCGGTCCGACACCACTGGGCCAGGGTCTCGATCCAGTGCGGATGGTCGTTCAGACAGGGAATCAACACGAGCTCCTCGCCGCCGGCTTCGATGAACTGTTCGCGCGCCCTGTCACCGATCTCTTCGAGCGTCTCGATGCAGTCGGTGACAAACGCCGGACACATTACCAGGAGCCGCTTGACGCCCTGCGCCGCCAACTCATCAATCCGCGCATCAGTGTAAGGCTCGATCCACTTGGCCCGGCCAAGTCGTGACTGGAACGCCTGAGACCATTGCCCGTCAGCCAACCCCATTCTTGCCGCGAACTCCTTGGAAACCGCCGTGCACTGAGCGCGGTAGCAGGTTGCATGGGCTACCGAAGGGCGGTCGCAGCAGTCCGGATAGTTCAGACAATGATTACCGGTGGGATCTGCCTTGCGCAGATGGCGCTCCGGCAGCCCGTGATAGCTCATCAGCAGATGATCGAAGGGTTGCTCGAAGTACGGCCTTGCACTGGCGACCAATGCGTCCATGTAGCCGGGACGGTCGTGGAACGCAGGAATCACCGTGAGCCGAACGCTGAGTCCATGCTTGGCAATGACGCGCTCGGCTTCGCGAACCGAAGTCGTGATGGTGCTGTCGGCATGCTGCGGATATTGCGGGATGAAGAGGATTTCGCTGACTCCGGGACGCGCCGCCAGTGCCAGCATCCCTCGTTCGATGGACGGCTCGCCATAACGCATGGCCAGTTCCACCGGCATATCGAGCTTGGCTTGCACCGCCTGCTGCACGCGGCGGCTCAGTACGACCAGTGGGGAGCCCTCATCCCACCAGATCGAAGCATAGGCTTCAGCCGACTGTTTCGGCCGGGTGGCCAGGATGATACTTACCAATAACCGCCGCGCAGGCCAGGGCAGGTCGATTACGTAGGGGTCCATCAGGAACTGGTTGAGGTAGCGACGGACATCCGCCACCTCGGTGCTGGCAGGGGAGCCCAGATTAACCAGCAATACCCCGCGTGCGGACATGTACTACCTCTCTCATGTTGATCAGTGTTTCGAGTCGAGTACGTCGTTCAGCGCGGGCTCGAGCTCGGTGAAGCGGAAAGTGTATCCGCTTTCCAGCGCCTTGCGGGGCACTGCATTCTGCCCGCCGAGGAGCAACTCGGCCATCTCGCCCAGCCCCAGCTTGAGCGCGGCAGACGGCAGAGGAAGCAGCGCCGGACGATGCAACGCCCGGCCCAGCTCTCGCGCGAACTCACGATTGGTGACCGGATTCGGGGCAGTCGAATTGAACGGGCCTCGGCATTGCTCGTGAGTAAGCAGATGCCGAATGATGCCCACTTCGTCATGCAGGTGCACCCAGGGCATGTATTGTCGCCCCGAGCCGATCGGCCCACCCAGCCCCATGCGAAACGGCAGCAGCATCTTCTGCAAAAAGCCGCCATCAGGCGCCAACACCAGTCCGGTGCGGACCTGACACACCCGTATTCCATGGGCGGCTGCGCGCTGCGCGGCAGTCTCCCAGGCGTCACACAACGTGTGGGTGTAGCCTGCCTTTCCGGGATGTGTTTCGTCGATGATGGTGCTGCCGGTGTTGCCGTACCAGCCAACCGCCGAACCACTGATCAATACAGAGGGCTTCCTGGGTAGCGTTCCCAGCCAGGCGACCAGCTGTTCGGTCAGCGTGACTCTGCTCGCCCACAACTCGCCCTTGCGAGCCGAGGACCAGCGCTTGTCGGCAATCGGGGCACCGGCGAGGTTGATTACCGCATCGGGGGCGTCATCGTTCAGCTCAGTGAGAGTCTCCACACCACGGACCTTTGCACCGCAAAGCGCGGGAACCTGCTGCGGCCTGCGCGACAGCACAGTAACCCGGTGCCCGTCCGCGAGAAAGCTTCCGCACAGCGACCGGCCTATCAGGCCGGTACCACCAGTCAACAGAATATGCATGTGGGACTCCTCGCTTGCAGCGGAACGAAATCATGCCACCGTTAACGTAACAGGCTCACGGCCGCCGAACTTGAAGTCAGTTCGCAGATCGGCAATGCTATACATAAATACCTGTATGTACAACTTACGTATAAATCAAACATTATCTATCGGGAAACCTATGAAATCGCTTCGCATCGCCATCATCGGCGCCGGTCTGGCCGGGATCAGCGCCGCACGAACGCTCACCGGCAAGGGTCACTCCGTGGAGCTTTACGACAAGAGCCGGGGCAGCGGTGGCCGCATGAGCAGCAAGCGTACCGAATTCGGCGAACTCGACATGGGCGCGCAGTATTTCACCGCCCGGGACCCGCGTTTTCGTCACGAACTGCAGCGCTGGCTGGATGCCGGCTGGGCTGCCGAATGGTCTCCCAAAATGTATCGGTTCGACGACGTCGGGCTCGCTGCCTCGCCTGACGAACAAACTCGCTATGTGGGGTCGCCCCGGATGACGGCGTTGTCCCGTCATCTGCTCGTAGGCCTCGAATTGCAAAGCGGTGTACGTATCGTCGAACTGCAGCGCAACGATGAGCAGCACTGGAACCTGATGGACGATGGCGGTCGAGCATACGGTCCTTTCGACCGCGTCCTGGTTGCCACTCCTGCCCCCCAGGCGGTTCCGTTGTTGAAGGCGTCTCCCAACCTGGCCCAGGCCGCTGCGCAGGTACGTGTCGCGCCATGCTGGACGGTGGCTTTATCGTTTTCACAACGGTTAGCAACGGACGTTGAAGCCTGCTTCGTTCGCCATGGACCGCTGGACTGGGTATCTCGCCATCTCAGCAAACCGGGCCGTTCCGGCGCTGATAGCTGGATCATCCAGTCGAGTGCCGACTGGGCCACGGAACACGAAGCCACCGGCGCAAATGATGTCACCCAGCAACTGACCGAGGCCTTCGCTCAAGTGCTCGGGCTGAATCTGCCTGAACCCGACCAACGCATGGCCCATCGCTGGCTCTACGCCCGCTCTGTGGAACCCTGCGCATGGGGTGCTCTGGCGGCGCCTGAGCTGGGCTTGTACGCCTGTGGCGACTGGTGTCTCTCGGGACGCATCGAGGGCGCCTGGTTGAGTGGGCGGCAGGCGGCGGACAGTGTCGTCTAAGCGCGCTCCTGCCCATCGGATCAATCCGGCCAAGCTACTGCATTCGAAATGGACCGCGGTAACGCCGGCCAACCGCGAACGCCACTTCATGGTGGTCAAGGAACATGTAGACGATCTGGAACGGGTGATGGATGTCGACTGGCGCCAGCTGACCAACCTCGATACCTGGATCCCTGGCTGGCGATGACCACGCCTTCGCTTGTACAAATGCATAGCTCGTGTAGAATTTTATTGTACAAGTACAACGTTTTGTATAAGAGAGGTTTCCATGGACCCCCAGACGCCAGCCCGCATACCGATCGGAATCAGCGATTGTCTGACCGGCAGCCCGGTGCGGTTCAATGCCGGGCACAAGCATTCGTCCCTGTGCACCGAACAGCTAGGCCAATGGTTCGAGCTGGTGCCATTCTGTCCCGAGATCGCTGCAGGCCTGGGCACACCGCGCCAGCCGGTTCGCCTGGTGGGCGAGCCTTCCGCTCCCCGTGCCGTGGGGACGCGAGACGCAAGTATGGAGATCACCGAGCAATTACTGGCCTACGGCGAGACGGTGGCGGCGACGCATCCCCATCTCTGTGGCTTTATTCTCATGCAAAAATCGCCGAGCTGCGGTATGGAGCGGGTCAAGGTCTATCAGGACAACGGCCAGCCTGCACCGCAGACCGGTAGCGGGCTGTTTGCCAAGGCGCTGATGCAGGCCAATCCCTTGCTGCCCGTCGAAGAAGAAGGCCGTCTGCATGACCCGGTGCTACGAGAGAACTTCATCATGCGCGTGATGGTCATGGCGGCCTGGAAGCAGCTGGGCGAGGACGGCCTCACCCGGGTCCGGCTGATCGAGTTTCACTCTCGCCACAAATACCTGCTCCTGGCCCACGATCCGGACGCTTATCGCCGGCTTGGCCGGCTGCTCGCCAATTTGCGTGACTGCGATCTGCAGCGGCTGGCCGAGGACTACTTCGCCGACCTGATCCTTTCGTTGAAGCGCAAGGCCAGTCGTCGCTCACACAGCAATGTGCTCGAACATATCGTGGGACACTTCAAACGTGCCCTGGCAGGCCATGAGAAGTCGGAGATGCAAAGTCTCATCGAGCAGTACCGACTCGGGATGGTCCCGCTTGTCGTCCCGGTCACCCTGCTCAAGCATCATCTGCTCAACCATCCTGATGCCTACCTGGACAGCCAGGCGTATCTGCAGCCTTATCCAGCCGAGCTGAGCCTGCGCAATGCGATCTAGGAAAGCTGCATGAACATGCCAAGCGTCGATCTGCTGCCGATCCGCGAAGTTGCGCGCCTCACTGGCGTTACCGCCGTCACCTTGCGCGCCTGGGAGCGGCGCTACGGGTTGGTTCAGCCCCATCGCACGCCCAAGGGGCATCGTTTGTATACGCCAGACAATGTCGAACAGATCCAGACCATCGTCGCCTGGCTGGGGCGTGGCGTAGCAGTCAGCCACGTGCGCGAATTGCTGAGCCGACCCAACGTGTCGCTCGATCTTGACGATTCGCCCTGGGGCGAATGGCGCCGGGGCTTGCTCGAAGGCCTGCTGGGATTCGATGCCGAGCGAGCCGATCGCGTTTACAACCAGGCGATGAGCAGCTATCCCATGCAGCTGGCCTGCGAGAGATTGCTTGAACCGGCCATCGCTGACCTTGAGCTACGCTGGAACGGTCAGTTTGGCGACGCGGTAGAACGTGCCTTCGCCTGCACCTGGCTACGCGCCCGGGTGTCCGCGCGCATCTATCACAACAACTGCCTGCAGCCCGGCGAATCGGTGTTGCTGAGTAACCTCTCCGAAGATTCCTGCCAGCCGGGCTTCTGGCTGCTGGCTGCCATGCTCAGCCAGAGCGGGCGCCGCGTCGAGCTGCTGGACTGGAGCATTCCAGTTGCTGAACTCGGGCTGGTAGCCGAGCGACAGCCATTGCAGGCAATGGTGCTCTACGGCAGTCAGGCGCTCACTAACGAGCAGCTACGACGGGAGCTTCCGGCACTTATGCAGCAAGCCAACCTGCCAGTCTATTTCGCCGGGCCCGCTTCGCTGATCCATCACACTGGGTTGCAGGCACTGGGTATCGTGCCCACCGGCGAATCCCCCTGTGGCGCCTATGCCTGGGTCAATCAGGAACTGCGAGAGCTTTCTTGAGCATTCATCTGTGCTGGCTGCGCAACGATCTGCGCGTACATGACAACACCGCTCTCTGGCGAGCAAGCCAGCGGGGACAGGTGGTCGCTGTGTATCTGATCACGCCGGCGACCTGGAGCGAGCATGAGGAGGCAGCCAGCAAGGTCGATTTCTGGCTACGCAACCTGACCGAGCTGAGTCGCGAACTGGGCGAACGCAACATCCCGCTAAGGCTGGTCGAGGTGGAGCACTGGCGCGATGCGCCGCGAGCCCTGATCAAGCTGGCCGAAAGCATGCAAGCGTCGAGCATGTCATTCAACGACGAGTACGGCGTGCATGAACAGCTGCGCGATCAGGCGGTGGCCGACGCCTTCGCCGAAGCGGACCTGGATTGCCAGCGTCATGTCGATCAGACGTTGTTCAGGCCAGGTACCCTGCTGACCCAGTCCGGAAGCATGTACAAGGTGTACAGCCAGTTTCGCAAGCAGGCGTACAGCGCATTACATCGTCAACTCCCGGCCTGCTTGCCTGCGCCCGAGCGCCAGCAACCGCTTTACATGGCATCGGATCCAGTCCCCGAGCGGGTAAAAGGTTTTCAGGCAGTCTCTGAAGTCATTCGCACACTGTGGCCCGCCGGGGAGCACGCCGCCGCTGACCGGCTCGCGCTATTCACCGAACACCTGCTCGAAGACTACGAGGACACCCGGGATCGGCCTGACATCGACGGCACCAGCCGGCTCTCGGCCTACCTGGCCAGTGGCGTGATCTCGGTACGTCAGTGCCTGCACGCTGCGATCGGCCACAATCTCGGCGAGTTCGATTCGGGCAAGCCCGGCGGGGTGAGCTGGATCAACGAGCTGCTGTGGCGGGAGTTCTACAAACACATCCTGGTGTGTTACGCACATGTGTCCCGCGGCGAAGCGTTCCGCGCCGAATATCAGGACTTCAACTGGCGGCACGACCCCGAAGGGCTCGAAGCCTGGCGGACCGGTCGTACCGGGATTCCGATCATTGATGCGGCCATGCGTCAGATGCTGGCCACCGGATGGATGCATAACCGCCTCCGCATGCTCACCGCGATGTTTCTCTGCAAGAACCTGCTGATCAACTGGCAGGAGGGAGAACGCTGGTTCATGCGCCATTTGATCGATGGCGATCTCGCTGCCAATAACGGCGGGTGGCAATGGAGTGCGTCGACAGGCACCGACTCGGCGCCCTATTTCAGGGTATTCAATCCCGCCACCCAGGCGCAGAAGTTCGACCCGGACGGGAGTTTTATCCGCGAGTGGGTGCCCGAGCTGAGCTCGCTGTCGCCGCGGGAAATACATCAGCCGCTCTCCCCGGCACGGCTCGCCGAACTCGGCTATCCGCAGCCGATCGTCGATCTCAAAGCCAGTCGTCAGCGAGCCATTGCTGCTTTTCGCGGAGCCTGAATATCGTCTACCGATGAGTTCGCCAGCCCGCGATCGACGCAGGATGCTTTATCATGAGCCATGATTGAAGAAGCGGACGGGAAACCGCTGCCAGAACGAGCGAGAGTAGATGAAATGCCGGCAAAAATGATCGTCAACGCCCTGCTGTTTCAGATCGGCTGGTTCGCTTGCTTGCTGGGCGGTACGTCCTGGTGGCTCTTGCTGCCACTGGCGGTTCTCGTGGTGCACTTTACCTGGATCAGTTCCTGGCGAGACGAAGGCAAGCTGGTGATCACGGTCATGCTTGCCGGCGGCGCGCTGGACTCTTTTCTGCTGCAGATGCATCTGTTCCGCCTGCCAGGCGACCCTGACCTGGTCCCGCTTTGGCTGTTGCTGGCCTGGGCGCTGTTCGGTACCACGTTGAACCACTGCTTGATCTGGGCGCGCCGAACCTGGTGGCTGACGGCCTCGACCGGTGCGATCGCCGGCGCGTTTGCCTACTGGGTTGGGGCGCAACTCACCGATTTCCGTCTGGGACTCGGCACGACCAAAACGCTGGCTATCGTTGCGCTGATCTGGGCGTTCCTGCTTCCGCTGCTGCATGGCTTCGCCAGGATGTATCGCCAGCAGCAGCGTCTGCGGAAACTGCAGGATGAGCAGGGCCTGAGCTAGGCCCTGCTCGCGAGGTCGGATGTCAGATGGGCAGCCGGTAGTACAGCGTTGCGTTCTCGATGCCCTGGTTAGGCTCTTTCAACCCGGCATTGGAGTAGTGAAAGATGCGCACGCCGAGCTCCGAGCCACCGCCGAACCGCAACCCTGCACCGAGCCGGTCTTCGAAATGAAATCGCGAGCCAAGGTCCGGATCGCCATTGTTGATGCTGCTGCGGGTGAAGTACGCCGCCCCTACGCCCAGTTCGAGGAAGGGAGTCATTGCACCGCCCTGTCCGAACTCGAGCCGCAGCACCGGTGAAACGCCGACACTGGTGGTATCGAGACCGCTCCAGCGCACCACACCCGCATCCCAGTACCCGCCGAGACGGACATTACGCGACTGCGTTTGCCAGAGGGTCGTGCCGAAGTCGAACTGGGCCGAGAGGCGATAGGTGTCGGTCGATTCTGAGCTGCGACCTGCCTCAAGGGTGATGCCGTCAATTGCATGGGCCAGGGGGGTAAAGCTGGAAACTACCAACGTACAGCCAAGTAACAGACCGCGTTTGTTCATGGATTGTGTTCCTTGCGTCATGATTCCTGCCGGGTCGCCCCGTACCTCTAAACGGACAACCGTAATACCGCTGCGTTCCCGCCCCACAAGGCGGGAAGCGCGCGCTCAAGCGCCTCTGGCTCGCCGCTCGACCAGAAGCGGGCCGACCGAGATGGCCCTTGCGCGAGCATGTCACGCTCGCCCAGACGAGCCGCTACCTGCCGTGCCACTGCGGCGCCGGTGTCGATGATCACGACGCCTTCGGGTACTAGTGTCTGCAACACCGGTCGAACGAAGGGATAGTGGGTGCAACCGAGAATCAGCGTATCGCAACCCGCCTCGACGAGGGGAGCGCTGAAGCCGAGCAGCAACTGCTCCACCCGTGGCCCGGCCAGCTCCCCTGCTTCGATCAACTCGACCAGCCCCGGGCAGGGCTGAGTGTGCACTCTGACCGAGCCGGCGAACCGATCAAGCAGCGCTGCAAAGCGGGCGCTTTGCAGCGTACCTGTGGTAGCCAGCACGCCTACTGCTCCGCTACGAGTCGCCGCCGCTGCCGGCTTGACCGCCGGCTCCATTCCGATGACGGGCACCGTGAAGCATTCCCGCAAATCGGCCACCGCGGCCGCCGTAGCGGTATTGCACGCCACAACCAAAGCCTTCACCCCCTGCTCGAGCAGAAATTCGCTGATGGCCCGGCTGCGCTGGCGGATATAATCGGGCGACTTTTCACCGTAGGGGACATGGCCGCTATCAGCCACGTACAGCAGCGATTCATCAGGCAAGAGACGCTCAATCTCCCGCAATACGGAAAGCCCGCCAACGCCCGAATCGAAGATACCGATAGGCGCGTTACGCATCGCTCGTCCGACCGGCACAGACGGCACAGACGGCACACGCCGGATCGCGACGCAAACGCATTTCTCTGAACCGGGAGTCGAGCGCATCGATCAGCAACAGGCGTCCAACCAGTGGCTCGCCGAACCCGACAATCAGCTTGATCGCCTCAAGCGCCTGCAGGCTGCCAACCATACCGACAAGAGGCCCGAGTACTCCGGCTTCACTGCAGCTCAACGTCGTCTCATCGCCCGTTCCGTACAGGCACTGATAGCAGGGGGATGAGTCGAGACGCGGATCGAAAACGCTGAGCTGGCCCTCGAGCCGGATCGCAGCGCCAGATACCAGCGGCTTGCGGGCAGCGAAGCAGGCGCGATTGACGGCCTGGCGGGTAGCGAAATTATCCGAGCAATCGAGGACGACGTCCGCCGAAGCGACTGCCTCGTCCAACTGCTGATCAGCAAGGGCGAACGGCAACGGCACGAGCTTCGTCTGCGGGTTGAGCGCCGCGATACTCTGCACCGCCGAGTCGACCTTTCTGTGGCCGATGCTGCCGGCCTGATGGATGATCTGTCGCTGAAGATTGGTCAAGTCGACCTCATCGGGATCGGCCAACAGCAGCGTGCCGATCCCGGCAGCAGCCAGGTACAACGCCGCTGGCGAGCCCAGACCGCCGAGACCGACGATCAGTACCCGCGCCTGGAGCAACGCCTGTTGACCGGCCACGTCGACCTGCTCGAGCAGGATCTGCCTGCTATATCGCAGCAGCTGATCATCCTGCATGCCAGTATCCTCCGGTTACGCGTTGATGGCCGCCGATGTCGCGGCGACTGAAGATACTCTGGAAGCCTCGACTGTCCAGCAGCGAGGCGACCGATTCCGCTTGATCCCAGCCATGCTCCAGAAGCAGCCAGCCGGACGCGCTGAGAAATGCGGGTGCCTGCCCGATGATTCTCCGAATGTCATCGAGCCCGTCCGGCCCGCTGACCAGCGCCGAGGCCGGCTCGAAACGCACGTCGCCCTGCCCCAGATGCTCGTCGTTCTCAGCGATGTACGGCGGGTTGGAAACGACCAGATTGAAGCGTGCGGATGGATCGAGCGCGCCGAACCAGTCGCTGAGTACAAAACGAGCATTGCGGGCGCCAAGCCGTCTGGCATTGCTCGTCGCGAGCTGGACCGCATCGTCTACGCGATCGCAGCCTAGGACCTGCCAACCAGGTCTCTCGCCAGCCAGAGCCAGTGCAATCGCACCAGTGCCGGTACCCAGATCCAACACTGTCGCCTCGGCCGGCAGCGCCAGATCGAGTGCCGCCTCAACCAGCGTCTCGGTGTCGGCACGCGGGATCAGTGTCGAGGGGGCTACCTCGAGATCGAGATTCCAGAAGCCCTGCCGGCCGAGCAGATAGGCGACAGGTTCGCCTGCCCTGCGCCGGGTGACGAGCTGCGAGTAGCGCTGCAGCTCATCAGGCTTCAGTGCATGTTCCGGCCAGGTGCGCAGGAAGCTGCGGGGCTTGTTCAGAACATGAGCCAGCAGCAGCTCGGCATCGAGCCGCGGACTCGATGAGTCCGGTAACTCGACCTGCGCCAGCAGAGCCGTTACGGTCGCGCTCATCCCTGGTCCAGAGCTGCCAGTTGGTCTGCCTGATATTCACGCAGCAGCGGATCGATGACGTTGTCCAGATCGCCCTGAACGATTTGGTCCAGGCTGTACAGCGTCAGATTGATGCGGTGGTCGGTCAGGCGTCCCTGCGGGAAATTGTAAGTACGAATGCGTTCGGATCGATCCCCCGAGCCCACCAACTGGCGACGCGTGTCGGAGATCTCCCGCTCCTGCGCCTCGCGCTGGCGGCTGACCAGTTTCGACTGCAGCAGGCTCATCGCCTTGGAGCGGTTCTTATGCTGAGACCGCTCTTCCTGACACTCAACCACGATGCCGGTCGGCAAGTGGGTCAGGCGAATCGCCGAGTCGGTCTTGTTCACGTGCTGGCCGCCGGCGCCGGAGGAGCGATAGGTGTCCACGCGCAGGTCGGCGGGGTTGATTTCGACCGCCGCCTGCTCGTCCATCTCGGGAAGGATCGCCACGGTGCACGCAGAGGTATGAATACGTCCCTGCGACTCGGTCTCCGGTACGCGCTGCACGCGATGGGCACCCGATTCGAATTTCAGCTTGCCGTAGACCGACTGGCCTTCGACCCGAGCGATGACTTCTTTATAACCGCCATGCTCGCCCTCGTTTTCCGAGAGCACTTCCACGCGCCAGCCCTGACGTTCGGCGTACCGTGAATACATGCGAAACAGATCGCCCGCGAAAATTGCTGCTTCGTCGCCGCCAGTCCCGGCGCGAACCTCCAGGAACACGTTGCGCTCATCGTTGGGATCGCGCGGCAGCAGCAGTCGATTGAGCTCGACTTCGAGTTCCGCCTGCCGCTCGCTCGATTCGCGGAGATCCTCTTCGGCCATCTCGCGCATGTCCGGATCGCTATCCTTAAGCAAGCTCCGCGCTTCGGCCAGGTTGGCCTCGACCTTGCGCCACTCGACATAACAACGGACGGTCGACTCCAGATCGGCGTATTCCTTGGAATAGGCACGGAAGCGGGTCTGGTCGCTTATCACCTCCGCGTCGCTCAGCAGCGCGGCCAGTTCTTCGAAGCGTTCGCTCAGGGTGTCCAGACGATTCAGCAGAGATGCCTTCATGATTTGCCTTGTACGGAATGCGTGTCTTCGTCCAGGGCGAACAGCTCCTGGGCCAGCGTCAGCGCCTCGGCGCGCCCTTCGGCGCTCATCTGCTTGAGCTGTACGCTGGGGTCGTGAAGAAGTTTGTTGGTCAGCGAGCGTGCCATTTCCGCCAGCACAAGTTGCGGATCAGTACCCCGTTCGAGACGGGCCTGAGCCTTCGCCAGTTCCTGGTCACGCAAATGCTCGGCCTTCTGGCGGTAGCGACGCAGCACGTCCACCGCGGCAAGCGCGCGCAGCCGCTGCATGAATTCGTCCGTGCCGAGATCGATCAGCCGCTCTGCGGCCTCGGCTGCCCCCTGGCGCGAACGCAGGTTCTCTTCGATCACCTCGTGCAGGTCATCCACGCTGTACAGATAGACGTCCCTTAGGCCACCGACTTCCGGCTCGATATCGCGTGGCACGGCAATGTCGACCATGAACATCGGGCTCCGCTTGCGTGCCTTCAACGCCCGTTCCACCGCACCCTTGCCGAGGATAGGCAACGGGCTGGCGGTGGAACTGATGATGATGTCGCACTGCGCCAGCACATCAGGAATCTGATTGAGCAGGATCGCCTGACCACCCAGTGGCTCGCTAAGCAGCTCGGCACGCTCCAGGGTGCGGTTGGCGACGATGATCTTCTGCACGCCCTGTTCATAGAGGTGGCGGGCCACCAGCGCGATGGTCTCGCCAGCGCCTATCAGTAATGCCGTGCTGCGGCGCAAGTCGGAAAAGATCTGACGGGCCAGACTGACCGCAGCGAATGCCACCGACACCGGATTCTCGCCGATCGCGGTATCGGTACGGACCTGCTTTGCGGTGTTGAAGGTGCTCTGGAACAGCCTGTCCAGGTACGGACCGAGGGTCCCGGCAGTGCGCGCCGACTGCCAGGCATCTTTCATCTGGCCAAGGATCTGCGGCTCCCCCAGCACCATGGAATCAAGCCCGGCAGCCACCCGCATCATGTGGCGAACCGCACCGGCATCACGATGCAGATAACTGCAACGAGCCAGCTCCTCGACAGTCATACCGTGAAAGCGGGCAACCCACTCAACAACCGCGTCGGGGTTCGGATGATCCTGCGAGAGATAGATTTCGGTGCGGTTGCAGGTCGACAGGATCGCCACTTCCTGTGTCAGGGTATCCTCGCGCAATTGCTGCAGCGCGTCAGCGAGCTGATCGGGGGCAAACGCCACCCGCTCACGCACCTCTACTGCTGCAGTCTTGTGATTGATGCCGAACGCGAGAAAGCCCATGGCGCCTCATATACCCGACGACGCGGGTGAGAAAACATGCAATTGTCCTATGTAAGGCGATACCGATCAATTCCCCGCTTGCGGCCGGTGGGTTTGCGACACATCCTGTGTCATCATCATTGTCCGTCAGATATCGACCGGGTACGCATGAACCAATCGCTCAAGCCCCCCATGAAAGTCACCTTGCTCGCCGCGCTGTTCGCCAGCCTGATCGGCTGCGCGCACCTCGGCCCCGACCGCCAGCCCCCTGCTCCCGCCGAACCAGTGGTCGAGGCGCCGGCAGAGCCGGAACAGCCCAAAGAAGTCGTATACGGTCAGTTCAGCACGGACAGCCTGTATTCATTGCTGGCGGCAGAGATCGCCGGACAGCGTAATCGCTTCGATATCGCCCTGGAGAATTATCTCGAGCAGGCGCGCACCACGCGCGACGCTGGAGTGATAGCCCGGGCGATGCAGGTCGCCGAATTCCTTGGCGCGCATCAGCAGGCAAAGGAGATGGCGTTACTCTGGGTAGACGTAGCCCCGAATGATCCGCAGGCCCTGCGAGCCGGAGCACTGCAGCTGGCCCGTGCTGGCGAACATGGGCAGGCGATGCAGTTCATGCAGCGCGTCCTCAACCTGCACGGGGAGACCAACTTCGACTTCCTCGCACTTGCCGCTGCACAAACCGACCCGCAGACGCGCCAATCGATGCTGCAATCGCTCGAAGGTTTGCGCCAGCAATACCCTGACAACGCTCAGATCACCTTCTCCTCCGCTTTGCTGATGCAACAGGATGGACGTAACGAAGAGGCGCTGGCGCTGCTCGATGCGCTCCCGGACCAGGTCGCGAGCCAACCGACAGTGATGCTCCAGGCTCGCCTGCTGGCCGACCAGGGCCGCACCGAGCAGGCCATCGAGGTACTACAGGAAGGGTTGCGCAAATTTCCGGACGATACCCGCATGCGCCTGCTCATGGCGCGTCTGCTGGTCGCCGAAGACAACATGGACGCTGCGGCTACGCAATTCGCCGCACTGGTCCAGCAGAACCCCGACGACGCAGAACTGCTGCTCACGCTGGGGCTGGTCAATCTGGAAAACGACGATCCCAAGGCAGCCATTGGGTATCTGGAGCGCGCCGATCAGGCCAGCCCAGGGAATACGTTGGCCCGGTACCATCTGGGTCTGGCGTACCAGGCGATCGGCGACGAACAGCGTGCCATTCAGGCATGGCGCAGCGTGGGCCCGGGCAACGAATTCCTCACCTCGCGGTTGCAGCTGGCGCAAACGCTCGCCCGGCAAGAGCGTGTCGAGGAGCTGAGCGAAATAATGGCCGCCGATCGCAGCGTCTACCCCCAGCATGCGCTACCACTTTACCTGCTGGAGATCGAGGCACTCAGCGCCGTCGATCTGCAGCTGGCACTGCCACGCATCAACCAGGCGCTGGGCGAGTTCGAGAACAATACTGATCTGCTTTACACCCGGGCCATGCTACGTGAGCAACTTGGCGACGACGCCGGCTTCGAAGAGGATCTGCGCACCATCATCGCTCGCGAACCTGACAACGCCATGGCGCTCAACGCATTGGGTTACACCCTCGCGGACCGCAACGAGCGTCTCGACGAAGCGCTTCAGCTGATCGAACGCGCTCACTCGCTCAACCCCGATGACCCGGCGATCATCGACAGCCTTGGCTGGGTTCATTACCGTCGCGGCGACCTGCAGCGCGCCGAAGCCTTTCTGCGGCAAGCTTATCGCGCCATGCCCGATCAGGAAGTAGCCGCGCATCTGGGCGAAGTGCTGTGGCAACAGGGCCGCCAGCGCGAGGCGGTACAAATATGGGAAGAAGCCATGCAGGACGGTGCCGATAACAGTCAGATCCGCACCACCCGCGAACGTCTGGAACAAAGCTGATATGCGTCGTATACATCTCGTCCCGATCATGTTGTTGACCATGCTGGTGACGGCGTGTAGCAGCTTCCATGAACGCGAAACGCTGAAGTTCGGCGGCGACCCGACTGCCTGGCGCGCTCACCGGCAGAGCGTGGAGCCGATCCAGAGCTGGACGCTACAAGGCAAGCTGGGGTTACGCTCCGAACAGGAGTCTGGCAGCGGGACACTTTGGTGGCAACAAGACCACCGGTTCTATGATATTCGCCTCTCCGGTCCGCTCGGCCGCGGCGCCACGCGTATTCAGGGTTCGCCTGGCGGCGTGATTCTCGAAATGGCCGGACGCCCGCCCTATCATGCCGAATCCGCTGGCGAGCTTCTCGAACAGCAGATTGGCTGGCGACTGCCGGTTGAACATCTACTTTGGTGGGTACGTGGCCTGCCCGATCCGGACCGGCCGAGCAGATTGCAGCTTGATGCCAACAGCCGCGCCGCGCGCATCGCACAGGCTGGCTGGACTGTGGAATACAGCCGTTATCAGCAGGTAGGCGATGTCGAACTGCCGCAACGGCTGCAGATCTCCGGTCACGACATCCTGCTTACCCTGGTCGTCACCGACTGGCAGCCCGAGGCGCAGCCGTGAGCGAACCAATGCTGAGCCTGCCCGCACCGGCCAAACTCAATCTCTTTCTGCACATAACCGGCCGCAGGCCGGACGGTTACCACATCCTGCAGACGCTTTTCCAGTTCCTCGATCACGGCGATACGCTGGATTTCGTACCTCGCAGCGATGGCCGGATCCAGCTGTGTGGCGACCTGCCCGGCGTGCCAACTGAGGACAATCTCATCGTCCGTGCCGCACGCCTTCTGCAAGAAGCTAGCGGCACGAATCTGGGCGCGACCATCACGCTTCACAAGCGCTTACCCATGGGCGGAGGCATAGGCGGCGGCAGCTCCGACGCAGCTACCGCCCTTCTCGGTCTCGATCGGCTATGGGGCACGGACACGGGGCTGGGCAAACTGGCAGAGCTTGGCCTGACACTCGGCGCTGACGTACCGGTTTTTGTCCGCGGGCGAGCTGCCTGGGCCGAAGGAGTCGGCGAACGGCTGAGTCCGGTCGAACTGGAGGAACCGTGGTTTCTCGTGGTTGTCCCGCCCTGCCACGTCAGTACCGCGGAGATTTTTTCTGATCAAAGGTTGACGCGTGACACACCGCCCATTACATTAGCGGCCTTCCGTGAGCACGGTGGTCGGAATGACTGCTTGCCGGTTGTCACAGCGCGTTACCCTGAAATACGTAACACGTTGATCTTGCTAAACAAATATTGTGAGGCTAAGATGACCGGGACTGGCAGTTGCTTGTTTGGGGCCTTCCCAAACGAACGCGAAGCTGATAAAGTTCGCGCCCGGTTGCCAGCCACACTGCAAACCTTTGTCGCAAGGGGTTGTAACAGATCACCGTTACACCTGGCGTTAGACAAAGCGGCGTAAGAAGCGGATGCAACCGAGCATCCGGACAGTTACAGGGGCGTCGCCAAGCGGTAAGGCACCAGGTTTTGATCCTGGCATGCGTTGGTTCGAATCCAGCCGCCCCTGCCATTTTCTCCGGTAGCAATCATTACATCTTGAGCCCGGCTTGACCGACGCGGCGCATTGCTTTGCTACGTCCGTATCCGGCTCATCGCATCGACCACTACCAGAAGGTATTGCAGCGTGTCCAAGATGATGGTCTTCACGGGGAACGCAAACCCCGATCTGGCACGGCGCGTCGTGCGTCAGTTGCACATCCCCCTTGGTGACGCCTCTGCCGGCCGCTTCAGCGACGGCGAAGTAGCGATCGAACTCAACGAGAACGTTCGCGGCAAGGATGTCTTCATCATCCAGCCCACCTGCGCGCCGACCAACGATAACCTGATGGAACTGGTGGTCATGGCCGACGCCCTGCGTCGTTCGTCAGCATCACGTATCACCGCAGTTATCCCCTACTTCGGCTATGCCCGGCAGGATCGTCGCCCGCGCTCGGCACGTGTGCCGATCAGCGCCAAGGTCGTTGCCGACATGCTCGACGTGGTAGGCGTGGATCGCGTTCTGACCGTCGACCTGCATGCCGACCAGATCCAGGGCTTCTTCGATATCCCGGTGGACAATATCTACGGCTCCCCGGTGCTGATCGATGACATCCAGGACCAGCGCCTGGACAATCTGATGATCGTCTCCCCTGACATCGGCGGTGTAGTCCGCGCTCGCGCCGTGGCCAAGGCACTCGGTGTTGATCTGGCGATCATCGACAAGCGTCGGCCTAAGGCCAACCAGTCGGAAGTGATGCACATCATTGGCGATATCGAAAATCGCAACTGCATCCTGGTAGACGACATGGTCGATACCGCCGGCACGCTGTGTCACGCGGCAAAAGCGCTGAAAGATCATGGCGCTACCAGGGTATTCGCCTACTGCACGCATCCGATCCTGTCGGGCAAGGCTATCGAAAATATTTCAAATTCCGCGCTCGACCAGCTGGTGGTGACCAACACCATCCCGCTGTCGCCGGCTGCGGAAAACTGCGAGCGCATACGTCAGCTGGATATGGCACCGATCATTGCCGAAGCCATGCGCCGCATCAGTAATGAAGAATCCATCAGCGCCATGTTCCGCTAACCGAACGGCACTGATATCAACGGCCCGCACGAGCGGGCTTCACCCTTCATCCGTCCACGCTGGTCGCAAGCTCGGCGGGTGTTTAGCAAGGAGACTACAATGGTCGACTTCACTCTTACTGCGATTGCGCGTGACGACCTGGGGAAAGGTGCGAGCCGCCGCCTGCGTCGTAACGCAGATATGGTTCCGGCTATCGTTTACGGTGGCGAAAAGGCTCCCCAGAGCGTGTCCCTGGAAGCCCGTGAACTGAACAAGGCGCTGGAAAACGAAGCCTTCTACTCTCACATCATCAGCCTGTCTGTCGATGGCAAGAAAGAAGACGTCCTGCTCAAGGCCCTGCAGCGTCATCCGTCGAAGCCGCGCGTCATGCACGCCGACTTCCTGCGCGTGGTTGCTGGCCATCAGGTCACCGTTCAGGTTCCGTTGCACTTCATGAACCAGGAAATCTGCGTTGGCGTCAAGCAAGGCGGCGGCATCATTTCCCACACCATGACCGAAGTGGAAATCGCCTGCCTGCCCAAGGACCTGCCGGAATTCATCGAAGTCGACATGGCCAAGGTTGGCCTGAACGACATCGTGCACCTGTCGGACCTGAAGCTGCCCAAGGGCGTCACTATTCCGAGCCTGGCTCAAGGTCCGGACCACGACCTGCCGGTTGCCAACGTACACCCGGCTCGCGTCGTAGCAGACGACACCGACACCACCGAATCTTCGGAAGGTGAGGAATCGGCGGAGTAATTCACGCCGAGACCCATAAGGGGCGCCCGTTGTGACACAGGGAATCAAGTTGATCGTCGGCCTCGGCAACCCCGGGCCCGAATATGAACTGACCCGGCACAACGCTGGCGCCCTTTTTGTTGAGCGACTGGCGGATCGGCACAACGTGTCGCTTCGACCGGAAGCCAAGTATTTCGGCCTGACCGCCCGCCTCACTCTGGACGGCCAGGACGTTCGCCTGTTGATACCCACCACTTTCATGAATCGTAGCGGCCAGGCCGTTGCTGCTCTAGCCGGCTTTTTCCGCATCCTTCCGGAAGAAATCCTGGTTGCGCATGATGAACTGGACTTGCCTCCGGGCGTGGTCAAGTGCAAGAAAGGGGGTGGACACGGCGGACACAACGGGCTGCGCGACATCATCGCCAGTCTGGGCAATCAGAACACTTTTCATCGCCTTCGTCTGGGCATTGGCCATCCGGGCCACGCCTCACAGGTGACCGGCTTCGTGCTCGGACGCGCGCCAAAATCCGAGCAGGAAGCGCTGGACGCCTGTATCGACGAAGCCGTACAGCAGATACCCGCCATGCTCTCCGGCGAATGGACTCGGGTCATGCAGACCCTTCACAGCTTCAAGGTCTGATCAATTTTCGCCGTCATCCACGGCAGCAGAGGACACCGAAATGGGATTTAACTGTGGAATCGTCGGCCTTCCCAACGTAGGCAAATCGACGCTCTTCAACGCTCTCACCAAAGCCGGCATCGGCGCCGAGAATTTCCCCTTCTGCACGATCGAGCCGAACAGCGGTGTGGTCCCCATGCCGGATCCTCGTCTGGATGCGCTGGCTGCAATCGTCAAGCCGGAAAAGGTCATCGCGACCACCATGGAGTTCGTCGATATTGCCGGCCTGGTCGCGGGTGCGTCCAAAGGCGAAGGGCTTGGCAACAAGTTTCTGGCCAATATCCGCGAGACCGATGCCATTGCCCATGTGGTCCGCTGCTTCGAAGACGAGAACGTCATTCACGTCTCAAACAGTGTCGACCCCAAGCGCGATATCGAGATCATCGACCTGGAACTGATCTTCGCCGACCTTGATAGCTGCGAAAAGCAGCTGCAACGGGTGTCCCGCAATGCCAAGGGCGGCGACAAAGAAGCTCTGGCGCAAAAAGCATTGTTTGAAAAGCTCATCCCGCATTTCAGCGAGGGCAAGCCCGCACGCAGCCTGATGAAGAGCATGAGCGAAGAAGAGAAGCGCATGGTTCGCAGCTTTCATCTGCTGACCAGCAAGCCGGTGATGTATATCGCCAACGTGGCCGAAGATGGGTTCGAAAACAACCCACATCTGGATGTGGTCCGGACTATCGCTGAAGAAGAAGGCGCGCTAGTCGTCCCGGTGTGCAACAAAATCGAGGCGGAGATCGCCGAGCTTGACGACGGCGAAGAGAAGGACATGTTTCTCGAATCGCTGGGACTGGAAGAGCCCGGTCTGAACCGCGTCATCCGCGCTGGTTACGAACTACTCAATCTGCAGACCTACTTCACCGCTGGTGTGAAGGAAGTCCGCGCATGGACCGTTAAGATCGGCGCGACCGCGCCGCAGGCGGCCGCTGTCATTCACACGGATTTTGAAAAGGGGTTCATCCGCGCAGAAGTCATCGCGTATGACGACTTCATCCAGTACCGCGGCGAAGCCGGTGCCAAGGAGGCAGGCAAATGGCGTCTGGAAGGCAAGGAATACATCGTCAAGGACGGCGACGTGATGCACTTCCGCTTCAACGTCTGATACCGGGGCCGGGCGTCTGCCCGGCCGCACTTCCAGAGCCCTCCCCATTCCGCTTTCAGCGTGTTTTGTTCAACGCGTCCTCATGATGCATTGCGATCGCCCCGGTTTTGTCGCTCCTGACCTCGTACTGTGGTTCCTCTGAACTGGCAGGACGGTGACGTCCCTTGAACTCTGTATCGCTGGTGTGCACTCGAACTACTTCCCCTTCGATATGCCCCGCCTCCGAGTTCCAACGAACGTGATCCCCTACTTTCAGTTTCTGCGTCATGGCTGTATTCCTCAGGGTTTGCGACTTCGAGTTCGACTCGACTATCTCCGATAAGTTGACCCGACAGCCTATTTCCCGCGGTACCTGGCCAGCCGGCGGCGGGAACTATCGCCGCGGGACATGACCGAATTGGTACCTTCACAGCAAGACATCGATCGCGAGATAACAGGAGCAGTGGCGAATGGATTGGTGGCGAACGGATTGGGAATTCCTCCAGCAGGATTCGATCTGGATCAACCTCGGCATATTGCTGGCAGTGACTCTGGTCGGTTACTGGGTACTGCGTGCGATACTGAAAATAGTCAGCAAACGTCTGGCAGCGAAGGCGGACAAGTCGCATACCGCTTTCCTCATTATTCTGTCGGAAATGCTCCGGCACACCAGTCGCGTATTGCTGTTTGCCTTCTCGCTTCTCCTAGCCCTGCGCATCGTGGACGTGGCGTCGGATTGGGAGCGATTTCTGTCCCATGGCTGGTTCATCGCGCTAGCCTTCCAGATTGCCCTCTGGCTGGACACCGCAGCCCGCCTTTGGATGGACAGTCTCACCCGCGACGGCAAGAAGCGAAACCCGGTGACCACCACCGTCATCGGTATCATGATCCGCCTGGTGGTGTGGACCATGATGCTGCTTTCCATCCTGGCCAACCTGGGAGTGGACATTACGGCCATGGTGGCCAGCCTGGGTGTCGGCGGTATTGCCATAGCCCTGGCGCTGCAGACGCTCCTGAGCGATGTGTTCGCCTCCCTGGCAATCGGTATCGACAAACCATTCGAGATAGGCGACTTCGTGGTATTTGGCGAGGTAGCCGGAAACATCGAGCACATAGGCCTGAAGACGACCAGGATCCGTGCCTTGAGCGGCGAGCAGATCGTCTGCGCGAACGCGGATCTATTGTCTAAGATCTTGCACAATTACAAGCGGATGAACACGCGCCGGATCGTTTTCAAGTTCGGGATCATGTATAGCACCCCGACAGAAAAGGTTCGCGAAGTCGCAACCATGGTGAGAAACGTCGTCGACGCTGTACCCGATACGAGGTTCGATCGCGCGCATTTCGTATCTTTCGACGACAGCCAGCTCACCTTCGAGGTCGTACACATTGTCCAATCGTCGGACTACAACCGCTACATGGACATTCAGCAGGAGATCAACCTGGGCTTGCTGCAAGGCTGTAGAGACCTCGGCGTTGGCTTTGCCTTTCCTACTCGCAGCGTTGAGTTCGTTGGCGGGAAGTTGCCTGAAATCAGCGTTGCAGGTGTTCCACAGGGGAAATCAGCGGCGAACCAGCAGTCTGCCGGCGACTGAATGGCCGTGGCGCAACAAGGCAGTAAGCGGTTGAATAAGCGGGGAAAAAATCGAATCAGAACGCTTGACAATAACGCCGCACGACTGAATAATGCGCGCCTCGGATGGCTACATAGCTCAGTTGGTTAGAGCACAGCATTCATAATGCTGGGGTCCCTGGTTCAAGTCCAGGTGTAGCCACCAACCTTTTCAAGGGCTTGGCTTCGGCCAGGCCCTTTTTTATTGCCTGTCTGCTCTGCCTGCGTGATCTCTCAGAGGTGTTCCAGAATCGCCCTTTCCAGCTCCGTGGTGGTTCTGGAACCGAGACCATCCAATGGCAGCTCGCTTAGCACCGCCTCTACCGCCCGCTCCACGCGTTCCGCCAGTTCAGGCTTGCGCCAGTGATAACGCAATAGCAGCGCTACGCTGAGAATCGCAGCGATCGGGTTGGCCTGTCCTGTTCCGGCTATATCCGGCGCGCTACCATGAACCGGTTCGGCGAGGGCCACGCCGTCGCCCCAGTTGAGCGAGGGCGCCATGCCCAGTCCGCCACACCAATGACTCGCAAGGTCCGAAAGAATGTCGCCGAACAGGTTACTGGTAACGATCACGTCGAAGCGCTCCGGTCCTGCCACCAGATCAAGCGCAGCGACGTCAACCAGCCGTTCATCCACCAGCGCACCGAATCCCGAATTGATAAGCACGTCCCGCACGCTGTCACGGAACAGCCCGCCGGTGAGGGGCAACACATTGGCCTTGTGTACGATGGTGATACGCCTGCTCTGCCGGAGTTCGGCAATCGCCCTCGCCTTTGCCGCCAGTCGCTCCGAAGCGGCCCGGCTGACGTGACATTCGGCAATAGCGATACCCGTCGCGTCCAGTCGTTCTATCCCTACATAAAGACCTTCACTGTTTTCGCGAACCACCACCAGATCGACATCCGGTCGCGGCGAGACCTGCGGCCAGCTGCGCACCGGTCGAACATTCACGTAGAGCCCCGCCTTTTGCCGCAGCGTGAGGATTGCACTGCGGTAGCCCTCAACACGTCCTGCCGGCGACGAAACAGCTCCGAACAGGCCCGCTCCACACTCCAGCAGCGACTCAAGCGTGCGTTCAGGAACTGCGCTGCCGTGCCTGGTGAAACAATCCCAGCCGGCTTCCGCCTCGACGACTTCGAGGTCCGGCAACAGCTTCTCTAGCACTGCAGCAGCCACCGGGACGACCTCCCGGCCTATACCGTCTCCGGGTATGACGCATAGCTTCTTCACGGGCGAGTTTCCCAGGTCGCCAGCAAAAGCCCGAGGAAGGTCAGCGCACCTCCAGCCAGATGGTACCAATGCAAGGTTTCACCCAGGAGCGCAACGCTCAGCAGCGCAGCGAAGACTGGCATGAGATAACTGAATAACGAGGCAGTCGCCGGGCCCAGTACCTTGACGCCATTGTTCCAGGCCAGGTAAGCCACCAACGAGGCGAATATGGCGGTGTAGCCCACTGCCAGGAAGGCTTCCGTTGACAAGGGCATCCCGCCAGTCTGCTTCAGCTCCCATAGATAGAACGGCAGCAGCAGCGGCACCCCGAACAACAGCATCGCCGAGAGCTGCACCACTCCCGGGACCGGCAATATCCACTTACGCAGCAGCACCGAATACAAGCCCCAGGCAAGCACCGCGACCACCATGATCAGGTCACCACGGTTGAACGTGAGTGTCAGTAGCCGCGCCGGCTCACCGAGCGTAAGAATCACCAGCAAGCCGAGGAACGACAGTACCGCGCCGAGCAACGTCATCGCCGTCGGCCATTGGCGCAGCAGTACGATGGACCAGATGAACGCGGCGACCGGCAAGCCCGTGTTGACCAGAGTGATGTTGATGGCCGTGGTGCTTTGCGCCGCCAGATATAAAAGCGTGTTATAGGACGAGATGCTCAGCGCCGCCAGCACTGCCACGCGAAACCACCGGCTAAAGAGAACCTGGCGATGGAACCAGAGCGCCCGCAACGTGAACGGCAGCAGAAGCAGCAGCGCTGTGGTCCAGCGCCAGAACGATAAGCTGATCGGCGGCAGTAGTCCTGCCGTGGCACGTGCCACCAGCGCATTGCCGGCCCAGGCGAGGGTACAAATCACCAGCCCCGCCATCGCCAGCTGTCTGGAGGTCATGCGCCAGGCGGACCTAGCCGGTACTGCTCGGGAATCTGCGTGGCGTCTGATACGGTCACATCCAGATCCTTGAGAAAGCCGTCCTTGATGCCGTAGATGAACCCATGCACGGATAGCGGCTGGGCGCGGTGCCAGGCGTTTTGAACGATGCTGGTGTGGCTGACGTTGGCGACCTGGCGCATGACGTTGATCTCACACATCCGGTCGAGGCGCGTCTCCTCATCTTCGATCAACCGGAGCCGCTCGCGCTGATGGTAATACAGGTCGCGTATGGTACGCAGCCAGCCATCACTCAACCCCAGCTGTTCGTTACGCATCGCGGCACGCACGCCACCGCAACCATAGTGGCCGGTCACTATGATGTGTTTAACCTTGAGCACATCGACGGCGAACTGCATTACGGACAGACAGTTGAGATCAGTGTGCAGCACCACGTTCGCGACATTGCGATGCACGAATAACTCACCCGGCATCAAACCAACGATCTCATTGGCAGGAACACGTGAGTCGGCACAACCGATCCAAAGATATTCAGGTGATTGCTGCTTTGCGAGCTTGGAGAAAAACTCGGGGTCGTCCTGCTTGATGGACTCGGCCCACTCACGGTTGTTGGCGAACAGGTGCTTCAAATCGGACATCTTCTGTACTCTTGTCTAGCCGTTTTGTTGTTGCCGTTTCAGACGTGCTGCTTCAAGCCCGCGTCACGTCAGTCGAGCAGTGAATAGGCCATCACCAGCGCGTCTTCACGGCCGCCAACTGCAGGGTAGTAGTTCTTTCTGCGGCCGATTTCGTTGAAACCGAACCGCTCGTAAAGATGGTTGGCTGCCTCATTCGATTCGCGCACCTCGAGAAAGGTCACTTCTGCCTCGCGCTGCCTGGCTCGCTCAATCAGGTGAGCCAGGAGTCTGCCGCCAAGTCCGTTGCCCTGGTTCTCTGGCTTCACGGTGATATTCAAGAGATGAGATTCACCAGCTGCCGCTGTCAGTACACCATGACCGATCTGCTGATTACCTAAAAACATCAGCCAGCATTCGTAACCTGAACGAATGCAGTCAAGAAAAATCCCACGCGTCCATGGATGGCTGAACGCGGAGTACTCGACGTGTAGCACCGCATCCACATCGCTTTCCAGCATTGGCCGAAAATGCAGCCCGTTCATTCCCGCTCCTTCCACCTCGGCATCACCCGCTTCAATAGTTTCCACAATTTTATCTTCTCGGACGGAACACTCGGTAACTGCTCGAGCCCGGCGGCAAACCAGGCAGGAGCCAGCCCATCCAGCGCTTCCTCGCGTCCAAACAACCGCTCCGGGGTACTGGCATCCGCGTCAGCAAGCAATGCGCAACGCTCACCGAAGCACCCGATCGATACGACAGATTGATCTTCCAGTCGCGCCTGAACGAACGCAATCAGCGCCTGGCTGGCTGCTTCCGCGCTGCGATCAAACTGGGGGTTGCGTGTCAGCGGCCACTGAAAATCGGCAAACAACGCGGGCCGATCAGGCAGTCCGGCTGCGCGGAGTATGTCGGCGAGCAGTCGATAGGGTGCAGTGGCTTTCTCCAGGCCCGGTTCGCTGACTTCCAGAAGCAAAGCACAAGGCCCGGCCAGCCAGAGCTGCAGATAGAAAGGCGCCAACGCGGGTGAGCTCGGCTGAGCCTTGGTCACCGCCTCCATTTCCGTAGCTGGCTTTTCTGCGGTTTCCGCAAGCGAGGCAGAAGCAGCAGGCGGGGCAGGCTCGCTCGTCTGGTCCGGTTGCTCGTGTGGCCCAGCATCAGCAGGCATGGGCTCAGTCGACTGGCCGATAGCGGAAATGTCCGCCAGACCTTGGCCGCCCTCTGGTTGCGCTGAAGCTTGTACGGGAAGGGTTGGTGAATCAGACGACTGCTCTCTCGGCACCCAACTGATAACACCCAACGCATTCAGGTATGCGAGTCGCGTGTTTTCGTGCATCAAACGCCTTCCGTTTGCGGGTGAGCACGCTGCACACCGCTCTGCATGAGATTCAATGCGTTGATATAGGCTTTTGCGGACGCCACCACGATGTCGGTATCGGCACCATTACCGTTGACGATCCGGCCGGCCTTCTCGAGGCGCACGGTTACCTCTCCTTGCGAATCGGTGCTCTGGGTGATCGCATTTACGGAATACAGTTGCAACGAGGCATGAGAACTGATGATCTGCTCGATCGCACGGAACGCTGCATCGACCGGCCCGGAGCCATCAGCCGTGGCACTACGCGCCTGACCATCAACGCTCAGCGCAACTCGGGCGCGCGGCGTTTCGCCAGTGCGAGACGCCACGTCGAGATAGACCAACTTCACTCGTTCTACAACGTCACTGAGCGTGTCCGACACAAGCGCCTGAAGATCTTCGTCGAAGATCTCATGTTTCTTGTCGGCCAGCTCCTTGAAGCGGGCGAAAGCCGCGTTGAGCTCCGACTCGCCCGACAGTTGGATGCCCAGTTCTTCGAGCCGGGTCCTGAAGGCGTTGCGCCCCGACAATTTACCCAGCGATAAGCGACTCGTGTGCCAGCCCACCGACTGAGCGCTCATGATTTCGTAGGTTTCGCGATGTTTGAGCACACCGTCCTGGTGAATGCCGGACTCATGCGCAAAGGCATTTGCCCCGACGATGGCCTTGTTCGGCTGCACCGGGAAGCCGGTGATGGTCGATACCAACTTCGACGTACTAACGATCTGCTCGGTGACGATGTTCGTATGCACGCCAAGCACGTCCTGGCGAGTCTTGATCGCCATGACGATCTCCTCAAGCGCCGCGTTGCCGGCCCGCTCGCCGAGGCCGTTGATCGTGCATTCGACCTGCCGCGCTCCGGCGGTGACTGCAGCAAGAGAATTGGCTACCGCCAGCCCGAGATCGTTATGGCAGTGCACCGAGAAAATAGCTTTGTCGGCATTCGGAACCCGCCGGATCACCTCGCCGATGGTCTCGGCGAACTGGTGCGGAATGGCATAACCTACGGTATCCGGGATATTGATGGTTCGAGCCCCGGCGTCGATCGCCGCTTCGATGATCCGGCAGAGGAAATCGATGTCGGAGCGACCCGCATCCTCACAGGAAAACTCGACGTCCGCGCAGAGATTCCTGGCATGCCGCACCGCTCGCACCGCTTGTTCAATAACCTGCTCCGGTGCCAACCGCAGCTTGTATTGCATATGTATCGGGCTGGTAGCGATGAAGGTGTGAATACGGCCTGAGTTGGCGCCTGCCAGCGCCTCGGCGGCGCGTTCGATATCCGCTTCCACTGCGCGAGACAGACTACACACGGTGCTCTCGGTCACGCTATCGGCAATTGCCTTGACCGCGGCGAAGTCACCCGGACTGGCAATAGCGAACCCCGCCTCGATCACGTCCACGCCAAGCTTTTCCAATGCTTTGGCAATGCGCAGCTTTTCTTCGCCGGTCATCGAAGCGCCTGGACTTTGTTCTCCATCACGCAAGGTGGTGTCGAATATGAAAACGCGGTCCTGATTCATGGCAGCAAACTCCAGCGAGCCGATACGGAAAAACGATCACGTTACTATAACCGATCCATACGAGCCGAGTGACCGCTGCCGGGCCAGACGACTCCGCAACAACGGACCATTGGCCCGTTTATGGACGATCAACACGAACCTGACTGAGCGTTCCCATTTCGCCTGCGGCACGTCTAAGCTGTCAAATAGTGCTGCGGGCACCTTGGCTCGCTTTCAATAACAACAATGCAGGTACCTCCATGTTCGACCGCCACTACCAGGTCTGGCCGCCGCAAGTGCCGAAACAGTTAGAGCTGCCGGCCACCAGCCTGTTTCATAACATTACGGTTTGCGCGCTGCGGTATCCAGAGCACCCTGCCATCCTCTACTACGGCACGCCGGTTTCGTACCGCAGACTCCAACAGGAAGCCGAGGCAATCGCCGGGCATCTGGCGGAAGCGGGCGTAGCCAAAGGCGACCGCGTCCTTTTGTACATGCAGAACAGCCCTCAATACATCATCGGCTATTTCGCGATTCTGCGTGCCAATGCCGTGGTGGTTCCAGTAAACCCCATGAACCGAGCGGCAGAACTCAAGTATCTGATAGAGGATACCGAAGCCAAGGTTTGTCTTTGCGCGCAGGAATTGCTTGAGAATGTCAGCCCCCACTTAGGCGAAGGATTGCTCGAGGAGATAGTGGTTACCGCTTACGCCGATTATGTTACCGAGCATACCGACCTCTCCTTGCCTGAAACCGTAGCGGAGCCTGCTCGAGACCATTCGATCGGTGGCGTCACCTTGTGGCACGAAGTGGTCAATGCGAACAAGCAGCCGCCTGCGCTTACCACCGGCCCGGCGGACCTATGCGTCATCCCGTATAGCTCCGGAACTACAGGCAATCCGAAAGGATGCGTACATACGCACCATAGCGTGCTGGCAACGACGGTGTACGGGGCGGTTTGGACCAATGCGCAGCATGACATCGTTCATCTCGTATCAGTGCCGATGTTTCACGTCACCGGGATGCAGTCGTGCATGAATAGCACGTTGTATGTCGGCGGCACGCTAGTGGTCATGACCCGCTGGGACCGGAAGGTAGCCGCCGAGTTGATTCAGCGCTATAAGGTGAATACGTGGCGAAACATCTCCACGATGGTCGTAGACATGCTGTCTGACCCGGACATCGACAGTTATGACATCAGCTGCTTGAGAAGCATTGGCGGTGGCGGCGCCGCCATGCCGGCCGCGGTTGCAGGCAAGCTGCACGACAAAACCGGTCTGACCTACATGGAAGGCTATGGTCTATCCGAGACGATCGCACCCACCCACGTCAACCCGCCCCAGGCGTGCAAGCCGCAGTGTTTGGGTATCCCCCTGATCGGCGTCGACTCGCGAGTAATCAATGTCGATACGTTGGAGGAAGTCGGCCCAGGAGTGACCGGAGAGATCATTATGCGTGGTGAGCAGATCTTCCAAGGCTACTGGAAGAGACCCGAGGCCACCGAAGAAGCATTCTTGGAACTCGACGGACATCGATTTTTTCGCTCCGGCGACTTGGGCTACTACGATGAAGAGGGCTACTTCTTCCTGGTCGATCGTGTCAAACGCATGATCAATGCATCAGGGTACAAAGTGTGGCCGGCCGAGGTCGAATCGTTGATGTATTCCCACCCAGCCATTCGCGAGGTGTGCGTGGTATCGACGCCGCATCCACGTCGCGGCGAGACGGTGAAGGCGTTCGTTGTATTGGCAACAGGGAAGGAACATACGACCGACAAGGACATCATCGCCTGGTGTCAGGAGAACATGGCAGCGTACAAGTGTCCAGTAACAGTAGAATTTACTGACAGCATACCCAAGTCGCCCACTGGAAAGATCATGTGGCGACTCTTGCAGGAGGAGGAATGGAAGAAGTCAGCGCAGTAGCGAGGCGACCTTACACTCGCTTCTGAAGCAGTCCTAACCGGCCTAAGGGCCGGTTTCTTTTTCAGCTTGCAGCGTACGGATTGAACACCGAAGGCGCTTTGCCGAGACGAACTGAAACTAGCCAAACCGTTGAGGATGCAAACCGCGGGCAACCAGACTTTTTACGCGCACATAAGAACGCCCCGATCCTTGTGGGATCAGGGCGTTCGGTATAGGCGCTTGACGATGACCTACTCTCACATGGGGAAACCCCACACTACCATCGGCGATGCATCGTTTCACTTCTGAGTTCGGGATGGGATCAGGTGGTTCCAATGCTCTATGGTCGTCAAGCAATTTGTTGCTGACCGGTTTTGAGTCCGAGCAGCTAAAAGCTTGGGTTGGTGATAGAAGGAAGACGGATCTTGTAATCTCGTACAGTTCCAGCTTGTCGTTCATCTGTCTTGATCGTTAACACCAGATTGCTTGGGTGTTATATGGTCAAGCCACACGGGCAATTAGTACTGGTTAGCTCAACGCCTTGCAACGCTTACACACCCAGCCTATCAACGTCGTAGTCTTCGACGGCCCTTTAGGGGAGTCAAGCTCCCGGTGAGATCTCATCTTGAGGCAAGTTTCCCGCTTAGATGCTTTCAGCGGTTATCTTTTCCGAACGTAGCTACCCGGCAATGCCACTGGCGTGACAACCGGAACACCAGGGGTTCGTCCACTCCGGTCCTCTCGTACTAGGAGCAGCCCCTCTCAAATCTCAAACGTCCACGGCAGATAGGGACCGAACTGTCTCACGACGTTCTAAACCCAGCTCGCGTACCACTTTAAATGGCGAACAGCCATACCCTTGGGACCGGCTTCAGCCCCAGGATGTGATGAGCCGACATCGAGGTGCCAAACACCGCCGTCGATATGAACTCTTGGGCGGTATCAGCCTGTTATCCCCGGAGTACCTTTTATCCGTTGAGCGATGGCCCTTCCATACAGAACCACCGGATCACTAAGACCTACTTTCGTACCTGCTCGTCGTGTTGGACTCGCAGTCAAGCGCGCTTTTGCCTTTATACTCTACGCACGATTTCCGACCGTGCTGAGCGCACCTTCGTACTCCTCCGTTACTCTTTGGGAGGAGACCGCCCCAGTCAAACTACCCACCATACACTGTCCTCGATCCGGATAACGGACCAGAGTTAGAACCTCAAAGTTGCCAGGGTGGTATTTCAAGGTTGGCTCCACGCGAACTAGCGTCCACGCTTCAAAGCCTCCCACCTATCCTACACAAGCAAATTCAAAGTCCAGTGCAAAGCTATAGTAAAGGTTCACGGGGTCTTTCCGTCTAGCCGCGGATACACTGCATCTTCACAGCGATTTCAATTTCACTGAGTCTCGGGTGGAGACAGCGCCGCCATCATTACGCCATTCGTGCAGGTCGGAACTTACCCGACAAGGAATTTCGCTACCTTAGGACCGTTATAGTTACGGCCGCCGTTTACCGGGGCTTCGATCAAGAGCTTCGCCGAAGCTAACCCCATCAATTAACCTTCCGGCACCGGGCAGGCGTCACACCCTATACGTCCACTTTCGTGTTTGCAGAGTGCTGTGTTTTTAATAAACAGTTGCAGCGGCCTGGTATCTTCGACCGGCATGAGCTTACGGAGCAAGTCCTTCACCCTCACCGGCGCACCTTCTCCCGAAGTTACGGTGCCATTTTGCCTAGTTCCTTCACCCGAGTTCTCTCAAGCGCCTTGGTATTCTCTACCTGACCACCTGTGTCGGTTTGGGGTACGATTCCTAGTTACCTGAAGCTTAGAGGCTTTTCCTGGAAGCATGGCATCAACCACTTCGCTTTCTAAAAGAAAGCTCGTCATCGGTTCTCGGCCTTAGGATCCCGGATTTACCTAAGATCCCAGCCTACCGCCTTAAACAAGGACAACCAACGCCTTGCTGGCCTAGCCTTCTCCGTCCCCCCATCGCAGTAACTAGAAGTACGGGAATATTAACCCGTTTCCCATCGACTACGCCTGTCGGCCTCGCCTTAGGGATCGACTCACCCTGCGTCGATTAACGTTGCGCAGGAACCCTTGGTCTTCCGGCGTGGGAGTTTTTCACTCCCATTGTCGTTACTCATGTCAGCATTCGCACTTCTGATACCTCCAGCCAACTTCTCAATTGACCTTCACAGGCTTACAGAACGCTCCTCTACCGCTCATCCTAAGATGAACCCGTAGCTTCGGTGTATGGTTTGAGCCCCGTTACATCTTCCGCGCAGGCCGACTCGACTAGTGAGCTATTACGCTTTCTTTAAAGGATGGCTGCTTCTAAGCCAACCTCCTAGCTGTCTAAGCCTTCCCACATCGTTTCCCACTTAACCATAACTTTGGGACCTTAGCTGACGGTCTGGGTTGTTTCCCTTTTCACGACGGACGTTAGCACCCGCCGTGTGTCTCCCGTGCTGACACTCACTGGTATTCGGAGTTTGCATCGGTTTGGTAAGTCGGGATGACCCCCTAGCCGAAACAGTGCTCTACCCC